>CAVZTH010000028.1:0-13523 GCA_963778125.1 uncultured Alphaproteobacteria bacterium
TTCAGCAAATCATGTTCCTGGTCGGCACCGGCGCGCGCAGGATCTGGTTGAGGATTGCCCCCTTCTCACCTACGCCACCTTCGTCACCTTCTTCCCCCACCTCATCGCCGGCCCCATCGTCCGGCCGGCGGAAATCGTCCCGAGCTCGCCGAACCCGTCCGCCCCCGCATCGAAACCTCGCCGACGGCATGCTGATCTTCCTCCTCGGTCTCGGCAAGAAACTCGTGCTGGCCGACATGTTCGGCGGTTTCGCCGATATCGGTTTCAACGCCGCCGCCCACGGCGCCAGCCTGACGTTCTTCGAGGCCTGGTACGCCACCCTCGCCTACGCCCTGCAGATCTACTTCGACTTCTCCGGGCTACTCCGACATGGCCATCGGCCTCGCCCGGATGCTCAACATCCGTTTCCCGCTAAACTTCGATAGCCCCTACCAAGCCACTAACATCGCCGAATTCTGGCGGCGGTGGCACATCACCCTCGGCGGATTCCTGCGCGATTATCTCTATATTCCGTTGGGCGGCAATCGATGCGGTCCGCTGCGTCAGACCGGAAACCTGATGGCGACGATGCTGCTCGCCGGATTGTGGCACGGAGCGGGGTGGAGTTTTGTCTTCTGGGGTGGGCTGCACGGGCTCTACCTGGTCATCCACAAGCAATATCGCCGCTTGTTCGGTCCTCTGCCGGCCCTGGTCGCCCGGCCGCTGACATTGGCCGCCGTCATCATCGCCTGGGTGCCCTTTCGTGCCGGGTCGATGACCGAAAAATGGGCCATTCTCAAAGGCATGGCCGGATGCAATGGCATCGTGCTGCCGCGGATGATCGTCTCCGCACTGCCGCCGCTCGCGGCAGTGGCCGATCCCGTCTCGGTCCTGCCATTCCTCGGAGATGCCCGCACCCTGAGCTTCCCGGAAATCTCCGCCTGCCTGCTGCTGGGCTGGCTGATCGTGCTGACCCTGCCAAATGTCCACCGCATGACGGAGCGAGGCCGCCAATGGAGCCTGACCGCCAGCTTCGCACTTGCCGTGCAGGCGCTGTTCTTCGCGCCGCACGTGGCCCCGTTCCTGTATTTTCAGTTCTGATGCGCCGGATCCTGATCTCCTGCTTCGGGTCGCTCCTGCTGTATGGTTTCGCGTTCGGCTGCCTGCTGGACCGTCCACTGACGCTAGGTGCGCTGAGCGCACGGATTGAGGCGACCCTCGCGCTGGGGCAAACCATCCACCGTCCGAAGCTGGTGATCCTGGCCGGATCCAACGGCCCCTATTCGCACCGTTGCGAGACGATCTCGCGCATCATCGGCTGGCCTTGCGTCAATGCCGGCGTCGCGGTCGGCGTCGGCCTCGATTACTTGTTCGCCCGCTGGAAGCCACGGCTGCAGCCTGGCGACATCGTCTACCTGCCGATGGAGGAAGCCCAGTATCTGCGTCCACGCGCCGCCAGCGACCTGGGTCCCGATGCCGCGATCATGCTGCGCCACGACCGCGCCACGCTGCAGACTTTGCCGCTACACCGGCAAATCGCCGCGCTGTTCGCCGGCGACCTGCGGGCCGCGGTCATGAGCCTGATCGAAACCGCGCTGGTGGACGACGATTTCGATGATCCTCGCGTTGCCGCCACGGGCGGATACAATGAATGGGGTGACCATGTCGGCCACACCGCAGCCCTGGCCGCGCTCAATGCGTCCACGCTGGCAGCTACGATGCCATATCATCCCAGCGGCGCGCAGATCAGTTCCGGGTACGGTTCGCGTCTGGTCGTCGCGTTCCTTCGCTGGGCCGAGGCGCATGGCGTGCGGGTGATCGGCGGCTTGCCCACCGGCTTCATCAACTCGCCTTTGAGCAACGACGAACTGATAGCGATTCAAGCGGTGTTCCGCGACCAAGGCGCCGAGTTCTTGGAAACACCCGAGGGCGGGCGTTACCCCCGCAGCGCATTCTTCGACACGGCGGACCACCTGAACGAGTCCGCCCAGATCAGTCACTCAGTCGCCGTCGCCAGAGCCTTGGCGCGGGTCACAGGCCTGCAATTGGTTTGGTCGCCGTAATCGGACCGCTGCCCGGTGAAATCGGATTTGCGATAAACATCAAATGGCTGCCTTGTGCTGCGGACGCCAAAGATGCGCCCATGCATTGAAATTGGCGGCATGCGATCGCATATGCGCGCCGCAAGGAGGTTGCGCATGAACGACACTGTATTGGAACAACATGCATTTGGCGCCGAGGTCGGGCGGCTGCTCGATCTGGTGGTGCACTCGCTTTATTCCGAGCGGGAGATATTTTTACGGGAACTGGTGGCGAACGCCGCGGATGCGGTCGACCGCCGCCGGTTCGAGTCGCTGACCGACGCCAATTTGGCGCCCCCCGCCGATGCCAAGATCCGCATCATTCCGGACAAGCAAGCCAGCACCCTGCTGATCTCCGACGATGGCATCGGCATGACCCGGCAGGAAATGATCGACAACCTGGGCACCATCGCCCGCTCTGGCACCCGCGCCTTTGCGCAGAACCTCGCCAGCGCGAAGCCGGAAGATCGGCCCAGCCTGATCGGGCAGTTCGGGGTCGGGTTCTATTCGGCCTTTATGGTAGCCGATCGGGTCGAAGTCACGTCGCGCAAAGCCGGCAGCGAGGAGGCATTCACCTGGGCCTCTGAGGGGGCCGGGGAGTTCACGCTGGGCCCGGCAACGCGTGAGCAGGCCGGCACGGATGTCGTGCTGCATATCAAGTCGGATGCATCGGAGTACCTGGAGCCGGTGCGGCTTGAGACAGTCATCCGCAAATGGGCAGACCACATCACCCTGCCGATCACCGTTGCTCGGGACGGCAAGGACCAACCCGCCAACGAAGGCACCGCGCTGTGGCGCAAGGCGAAGTCCGAGACCACCGAACAGTCGTACAAGGAGTTCTACCGGCACCTCGGGCACTTCTTCGATGATCCCTGGGCGACACTGCACTGGCGGGCCGAAGGAACCCTCGAGTATTTCTGCCTCCTGTTCATCCCGGGGATGAAGCCTTCGACCCGGTCGAAGGGGACCGGGACGCCCACATCCGGCTGCACGTCCGACGCATGTTCATTACCGACAAGGCAGAACTACTACCGCACTGGCTGCGCTTCGTCAGCGGCGTAGTCGATACCGAGGATCTGCCGCTGAACGTCTCGCGTGAGATGCTGCAGACGACCCCGGTGCTCGCTCGTATCCGCAAGGCGCTGATCGGCCGGGTGATGTCGGAATTGAAGACGCGCGCGAAAGAAGCCGAAGACTACAATAAGTTCTTCGAAAATTTTGGTCCGATCCTGAAAGAGGGCGTCTGGGAGGACGCCGAATATCGCGCCGAGATCGCGCCGCTGCTGCGTTTTGCGTCCTCCACGCAGGAGGGTTTGACCTCACTGCCTGACTACGTGTCGCGGATGCCGGAAGGTCAGGACACGATCTACTATCTTTCCGGCGACAAGGCCGAGGCACTGAAGACGTCGCCCCAGTTGGAAGGCTTCCGGGCGAAGGGCTGGGAAGTGCTGCTGATGTCCGATCCGATCGACGCGTTCTGGCCGGAACGGCTGGACACGTTTGAGGGGAAGAAGCTGCGCAGTGTTACCCAGGCAGCCGGGGATCTGGGCAAAGGCGAAGACCAGCCGGATATCTCCAACCTGCTGGCTGCGATGAAGACCGCGCTCGGGGACCGCGTGGCCGACGTCCGCTCCACCGCTCGGCTGACCGACAGCGCGGTGGTCCTGGCCTCCGACGGCAGCGGGCCGGACCTCGCGATGCAGCGGCTGCTACGGCGCGCCGGAAGGGCGATGATGCCGGCGAAACCGGTGCTGGAGGTCAATCCGCGGCACAGGCTGATCGAGACCCTATCGGCGAAGCTGGAGGATACCACGCTGATCGCCGAGGCCGCGCAGACGCTGCTGGATTTGGCGCAGGTGCAGGAGGGCGATCTGCCCACGGACGCCGCGGCCTTCGCTCGGAGGGTCACCACACTTTTGGCGGGCAGTATGAGCTAGCTAGGTCGTTTCTTCGTTTGACCGGGGAAGCCTTTGGTTCTTTGATGGAGCAGGCCACTCACAGGGGCAGCGTGGGCTCGACCCGCTGTTTCCGTGAAGAACTCGTTCCACCGGATCGGGTTTTTCTGCTCCCGATATCAGAACGTCACCGGCACTTTTTGCCGCGCCTCGGCTGGAGCCTCGAAGAACGCTTCCGGGTGAAAGCCGCAGGGGGCGGCAATGAGATTGCTCGGCGCCGTTTCCAGGCGGGTATTGTAGTCCAGAACAGCATCATTGAAGAATTGCCGGGCGTAGGCGACGCGATTTTCCGTTGTCGCCAACTCCTCCTGCAAGCTTTTCATGTTGTCGCTGGCCCGCAGTTCCGGAACGGCTTCCGCCAGCGCTAGCAGGCCACGCATCTGCGTCGACAGTGCGGCCTCGGCGGCAGTTCGGGCGGCCACATCGGCACCAGCGGCCGTGGCCACCCGCCGTGCCGCGCTGATGTTCTCGAAGATCGCCGCCTCGTGCCGCATGTAGCCGCGCACGCTCTCGACGAGGTCGGGGATCAGGTCGGAGCGTCGCAGCAGTTGGACGTCGATTTGCGCCCAAGCGTTGCGCACCCGGTTCCGCCTTCGCACCAGGCCATTATAAACCGAGATGGCGAATAGTAGGATGGCAACGACGATCCCAAGCACAATCCAGATCATGCAGCGATCCCCTTTTCAAAAATGAAGAATGAGCGACGCGAGCGCGAGACCGCCGACCGCCGACATTGCGGTAGCGCCCACCAGCATGAGGCCGACCAGCACAATCAGCGTTGCAATCAGCGCCAGGAGGATCGCCATTAGAACGGTGACCACGGCGAGGAGGAGCGGCGGTAGCTTGCGTAGCCCTGCAAGCTTCTGCAGAAACCCCAGTCCACCCGCCCCGCTTGCCCCCTGCGCCACCAGCCGGCCGAGCCGGGCGTCGAGGGCAGGGGTGAATGGCGTCACCACCATCAGGCGCTCGCGCAGCCCAGTCTGACGGCGGTTTGACACGTGAAAGAAACCAAGCTCCAGCGCCGACGCGGCGGGTGGCAGCGCAGGCTGGGCATCGATCCCCCGCAGCGCGCCGGCCAACGCATCCGGATCACGCGTTAGTTGCACCGCGACGGAATCCGCCAGGAACCGCCGGGTTCGCCACAGCCACGCCAGCGGCCAGCCGAACAGGAACAGCATCCACATCTGGACGATAAATTTTTGCAGAAGCGTAAGCAGCATCCAGGGCACCAATGGTGCAACAAGCAGGGCGCCCAGCGGAGGCCAGCGCTCCGCGAGGCTCATCGCTTTCAGCATGGCGCCAGAGGCCTCGGGGGTTAGGCTGGCGGTGAGGCTCTCGCCGATCGCCGCCGCCTCGGCGCCCGGAACCCGCCGGACGCTGGCGCCGGCGAGGCGGCCGAGCGCGATCCAGGCACTGCGGCGGAAGGGCAGGTCGAACAGCGTCAGGAAGGTGCCCAGCGCCTGGAACACCGCCAAAATAGAGGCAGCGAGGCCCAGGTCGCCATTGCCCGCCGACGCCACCAGATGCGCCGCCACGCCCAGCGTCTCATGCCGGTCGAGCCGATTGAGTAGACCGCGTGTGACCACCAGCGTCGCGTCGAGATGGGACGCGCCGAAGGCAGCCGCGTAGGCCTCGTCCGTGTCAATCAGCAACAGGCGCGGCGTTGGCAGTCCAGCAGCCAGTGCCATCTCGGCGACGATGTTTCCAATCTGCCGTTCCTCGAAATCGTCGCGCTGCGGGCTCCGCGCGCCGAGCGCTGCGCAGGCGGCTTCCGCTGCGTGCCGACGATGGAAGCGGGCCAGCGCCGCCCAAACCAGCATGGCGGCGAGCATACCTGGTAGCAACAGCTGTGCGGCCTGGCCGATGACGGGCACCACTGCCAGTGCATCCGCGACGCCTGCCACGGCGCCGATCAGGTCCATCGCGTGCTTACCGGCAGTGATTCCGCTCCGGACCCAGGCCTCGATCCCCCGCAGGAACGTGCCAGCAGGCGCGAGGCCAGCATTCGCCAGCAATCGCAGCGATCCAGCTACAAGCAGCAGCAGTAGCGGCCCGAGGATGGTGCTCAGCACCGCCCCGACCCCACCGGCCAACGACAGGCAAACCAAAGCGAGCCGTCGCGCGCCGCGCCGACGGCGGACCTGTTCGTCGAAGAAACTGACGCGCTCGACCGGGGTGGTAGCAATGCCTGACATTGTTCCGGATTATACCAGACGGTTCAGGTTTGCTGTGGCCCCCGCCACTACTGGCGCAATTGTGTTGCAACTCAAAGCGGTCATCTGATGACGGCAGAATGGCCGCGGATGCCGCAAGGGTCGAAACCGCAAGCCGGGCGCGTATCGCTTTCGCCACCGCAGGGCTAGATCTGTCCAGCATGGCAGGGCGGGCCGGGTGACAAATCTGGCCGGTTCCTTATGTAGTGCCCTTCCAAATGTCAGCGGGTATCACGCCAGCCGAGACTGGGACACTATTACAGGACCCCCCCCTATGTTGGACCAGACCATTCATTGCATCGTTGCTTCTCCCGATGGAACGCGCCCGATCCATGTCGTCCGGCCCGACGGTCTGGCGGCGTTCCTCGACACGCTGCCGGCCAGTCAGGCCGCATTCCTGCGTGATACAGGCTTTTGCGGAAAATCCGGGGAACTTCGTTGCCTGCCTGGCGCGGATGGTGTTGACGGCGCGGTTCTAGGGATCGGCGCCGATGCGTCGCCTTTCGTGTTCGGCAGCCTTCCTCTGCAACTGCCGGACATTTGCTCGTGGCGCCTGCTGCCCGGCGACTATGACCCGCAGGCCGCGATCCTGGGCTATTGTCTGGGTGCGTATCGTTACGACAGCTTTCACAGCGCGGGGCGCAAAGCGGCCTCCCTGTTTGTTCCCGACGGGCACGAAACGAGCCTATCGCAGGCGGCTGCGACGTGGATGGTGCGCGATTTGATCAACACACCGGCGAACATCCTCGGCCCGGTCGAACTGGCGGATTTTGCGGTATCGCTGGCTGATCGCTATGGTGCTGTTTCCGTTGTCTCCGCCGACGTCGCGCTGGAGGAAGCCTATCCGGCAATCGCGGCTGTGGGCCGCGGTTCAGTGCGCCCGCCACGGGTGGTGACATTTCGTTGGCGCGGACGTTCCGCCACCGAGGCCTCGCCGCTGCTGTCGCTGTGCGGCAAGGGCGTTTGTTTCGACACAGGCGGATACGACCTGAAGCCGTCGGCCGGCATGCTGCGCATGAAAAAAGACATGGGTGGGGCAGCCACCGTGCTCGGGCTCGCTCGCATCATCATGGAGTCGGATCTGCCGATCCGGCTGGCGGTGCGGATCGGCTGCGTAGAAAACTCCGTGTCCGGAACCGCTATGCGTCCTTCCGACGTGATTACCACGCGCGCTGGATTGACGGTGGAGATCGGCAATACCGACGCTGAGGGACGACTCGTACTGTGTGATCTGCTTGATGAAGCGTCGGGCGAAAATCCCTCTTTACTTGTCGATTGCGCAACCCTGACCGGCGCGGCACGCGTCGCTCTTGGTCCCGACCTTCCTGCACTGTTCAGTAATGATGATGGACTGACCGAGGCGCTGTTGCGGCTGGGAAATACGGTTCATGACCCGCTTTGGCGATTGCCGTTATGGCCGGGTTACGATGACTGGTTAAAAAGTCCGGTTGCGGACCTGAATAACGTTGCGTCAAAGCCGCTCGCAGGCGCGATTGTTGCTGGATTATATTTACAACGTTTTGTTAGAGCCGGCACCCCTTGGATGCACCTCGACCTCTACGCTTGGAACGATCAAACTCGACCTGGCCGGCCGGAAGGCGGCGAGGCAATGGCGATGCGCGCGCTTTTTGCGCTGGTCGGTAAAGAAATGATATCGAAATGAGAGTGGAGCTGCCTAACGTCATGCATCGGTATGATCAATAAACCATTTGTTATTCGAAATATAATTGACACGAAACCGAAGTTCGGTTAGTTTCGAAGGAGGGGGATTTACGTTCGGCAAACCCGTGCCCTAAAGAAAGGATAATTGACGTGGCAGATCCTCCCAACCCGGTTTCGGACGCTCAGGTGGGCCTCCTCCGCGATACTGTCGTGGCGCTGGTTCGTCGGGACGGGATCGATCTCTCCGCGCGTCAGCTCGGGGTCTTCCTGACCTGCTATTTGAACAATGGTCCCCATACGGTTCGTGGCCTGGCCGCTAGCCTCAACGTATCGAAGCCGGCGATAACCAGAGCCCTCGATCGCCTGAGTGAGCTGGACCTGGCGCGCCGAAAAGTCGATCCGCTGGATCGGCGCAGCGTGCTGGTACAGCGTACGCCGAAAGGCTCCTCGTTCCTACGCGCTCTGCGGTCCATCATGACCGGGGCTTCGGGTGGCGGCAAAAAAGCGGTTAAGAAGAAGGCCGCTTGAATCCATGTAGATAGACGGCCTCAGTCCAGCGTGGCTTGAACGTCTGGTTGCGCGGATGCTGATGCCCGATCAGCGCACAATCTTACAGCGCACAAGCTGGGGGAGGCGGCGCGAGGGGGCTGATCCGCTGAACGATCAGACGCAGAGACCTAGGCAAACAAGCTGCAGCGCCGGTCGCGCACGCCCGCGCAAGGACATTCCGGGAGGTGGCTGACCATTTCATCCACCTATCCGCCGCATCCAGGCTCCGGCCACCGCTACCGCATCCCGCGCTTTCTGCACCGAGCCCGTCGCGCGTAGGAAGCCATGCACCGTCCCGGGGAAGATCTCGGTCTCGGCCGCGACACCAGCGGCGCGCAAGTTCGCCACCAATGCCTCGCCTTCCGAGCGCAGGACGTCCAACTCCGCCAGCAGGACCATCACCGGCGGTAAACCGGCCAGGTCAGCCCGGAGCGGCGCCGCCAGCGGGTGCAACCGGTCGATCTCGTGCGGCACATAGACGCTCCAATAGAACGCCATTCGCTCGGTGCTCAGCCCGTAGCCCGCATTGCCGAACTCCCGATAGCTCGGAGTATCGAAGCGGGAGTCGCAGATCGGATAGTTCGCCAGGACGCCCTTCAGCGGCGGCCCGCCGGTATCACGCAGCAGGAGGGCGGTCGCCAGCGCCAGGTTGCCGCCCGCCGAGTCTCCTCCAAGCAGGATGCGCGCCGGATCCAAACCCCACTCCGTGGCGCGCTCCGCGACGAACCGCACCACCGCGGCACATTCCAGCAAGGCCTGAGGAAATTTTGCCTCCGGCGACAGGGCGTAGTCTACGCTGACCACCGCCACCTGGCCCGCGGCAGCGTATTCGCGGGTCATACGGTCGTGAGTATCCACATTCGCCCAGACCCAACCGCCGCCGTGGAAATATATCAGGGTCGGAAGAACTCGTCCGATAATCGGACGATAAACCCTGCAAAATATCCGCCGACCTGTCCCGTCGACCCACCGATCGGTCGTTTCCGCCATCTCCGGGCCGCCGCCCGCCATACGCATGCCTAGCAGGTCGTTAACCCGGCGGTGAGGCCCCAGCGGCAGCTCTGTCCTGACCGGCGGGTAGGCCGCCGCCGCTTTCTCCTGTTCCACCGTGAAGGCGGCCATTTCCGGGTCCCAGCGCAACCAATCACGCATCTATTTTGCTTTCCATTAACGTTTGGCCACTATGCATTGGCCACTATGCAAGGGCACATGATGCTAATTTGCAACTTGCACCTGCCCCCCTCGGTTCCCTTATGCTGCGGTGCACCATGACAGTCCATCGGTTTAACACCTCCGGCCGGTTCGATCCGGTCAACCTGTTCCGCCCCGCCTCGATCGCGGTGATTGGCGCGGATACTGAAGCGGGAGGGCAGATCGCCGCGAACCTGGCACTCTCCCGCTACGAGGGAGAGGTGCAGGCGATCACCGACGCCTCGCGATTGGCGGGGAAACCGCAGCTCGCCATCCTGGCGGTGGCGCGGGACCAGGTTGGGCCCTCCATGACGCTGTTGGCGCAACGGGACTGCTTTGCCGCCATTGTCCCTGGCCCCGCCGACGATCTCGGCGCGCATGTCGCTCGCACTGGCGTTCGGGTGCTTGGCGAAGATTCATTCGGCATCGCAATTCCAGGACTGAACCTGAACGCCACGCGATCGCATATCCCGCCACCGCCGGGCCGGCTGGCGTTGATTTCCCAATCCGCGGCCTTGAGCCGAGCGGTGATCGACTGGGCAGGCCCCAACGGCGTGGGATTCAGCCATGTGGTCGGGCTCGGCACGAATGTGGATATTGGTTTTGCGCTGACGCTGGATTGGCTGTCTCGTGACGCGAACACCGGCGCGATCCTGCTGGACATCCGCCGGATTAAGAATCACCGTTTGTTCCTTTCCGCCGCGCGCGCTGCCGCCACACTGCGCCCCGTGGTGGCGATTCGCCCTGGCCTGCGGCTGCTGGATGGCGACGGCGCGGCGGATTTGTCGTTCGAGGCGGCATTGCGGCGCGCCGGCGTCCTGACCGTCAAGCGGCTAGAGGATTTGCTGGCCGCGGCGGAAACCCTGTCGCGCGCCAAGCCGGCCCGCGGCAACACCTTGGCGATCGTCAGCAATGCAAGCGGTCCCAGCCGCCTCGCCGGTGACAGCGTGCTGCGAGAGGGCCTGTGCCTGATTCCGACGGACGGACCGGAGCATGGGATCCTGCACGTCCCTTCCGCCGAACTGGCGGCGACCGCGTTCGGCCTCGCCGCCCAGCCAAATATCGGCGGCGTCATGGTCGTCCACGCTCCGTTTGGGCGCGAGGATGAAGATACGATTGAGAGTTTGTGTCGACCGCCCAAGGATCTGCGCGCGCCGGTGCTGGTTTGCGCGATGGGCGAGACCACCGGAGCGGTGCACAGGAGCCTTCTAGGGCGTGCCGGAGTACCGGTTTTTGCCACCCCGGACCAGGCGGCGAAAGGCTTTCGGGACCTGGTCAGAGACCGTCGCAACCGCGAGGCGGCGCGCGAACTGCCCGCAAGCACGGTCTTGAGCTTCGAACCCGAACGCGATTGGGTGCGGCGCCGGTTTGCCGATGCTCGTGCCAGGGGCCGATTGTGCTTCGCGCAGGATGAATCGCTGGCGATCCTCGGCGCCTACGGTATTCCGACCGTTCCCACTCGATTTGCAGCCAGTCCACTAGATGCGGGCACTGCCGCGGACCTGCTGGGCTATCCGGCGGTCGTCAAGTTGCGCGATACCGCGGCGCCAATTGATCGGTTGCCCAACAGCTTGTTGTTCGACCTGCACGACGCATCGCATATCGTCGCCGCGGCGGAGTTGCTTTCAGCCCGAGCACTGCGGCACGGCGGGACGGGGGAACTGCTGGTGCAGCGCCATGCCGGACGAGGCCGTGAGGTCGCGGTTCGGGTCGCGGATGACGCCACGTTTGGCCCGATGATCGCGTTCGGAGGCGGTGGAACGCGGTCCGATCCGACCGATCTGGCAGTCGATTTGCCGCCGTTGAACCTGGTGCTGGCGAATGGCCTGATCCGGAGAAGCCGCACCGGCGCGATGCTGAACAGACCGCTGCGCGACCAGCCGGCTGCCGATACCGAGGCGGTGGCGCAATTGTTAGTACGCATCAGCCAGCTAATCGTCGATTTTCCCGAGATCGCGGTATTGGATGTGCCTTCGGTGTTCGTGGACGCCTGCGGCGTGGCGGCAGCCGATGCCTGGCTGCGGTTACGCGGACCGCGGGAGCCGGTCTCGCGGTTGGCGATCGCTCCATATCCGGCGGAACTGACGGAACACCGGTTTGTCGGCGAGGAAGCAATTACGATCCGCCCGATCCGGCCGGAAGATGCGCAGGCTCACAAAGCGTTTTTCTCGCGTCTGTCGCCGCAGGATATCCGCTTTCGCTTCTTTAGCTCGATGCGGGAGTTGTCGCCCGAGCAGACGGTGCGGCTGACGCAGGTCGATTACGACCGCGAAATGGCATTCATCGCGGTACGAGACTCGACCGAGGAGACGGTAGGCGTTGCTCGGCTGGCCTGCGATTTCGACGAAAGGGCTGGGGAGTTCGCTGTGATCGTCCAGGAGGACGTGAAAGGACGAGGTTTGGCGTCGCATTTGATGCACCGGCTGATCGAGTGGGCGCGGACCCGAGGACTACGAGAGATCGAGGGGCAGGTCCTCGCGGATAATCAGCCGATGCTGGCATTTATCCGGCACCTGGGGTTCAGCGTGCATCGGATGGCTAACGATCCCGAAGTGATGGAGGCGAAGTTTCCTCTATAGCGTCGCGTTGCGTCTGGCATCGCCGGCTTGCGAGGCTCTGCCCGGCCTTGCCCCCAACCGTGGTTGCGGTTAATTGGCCAGCACTGGCTGCTTCACTTTCTGGCTTTTGAACGCCGGCATCACCTCCTTGGCGAACCGTTCAAGCTGTTCGAGGATCACCGACTTCGGCACGCCCAGCGACGGGCTGATGGAGACCCGGTCCAGGCCTGGATAGGCTTGTTCCAGCTTTTTCAGGTGCTCGATGATCTCGCCTGCGGAACCGGTCAGGAAACCGCCGGATTCCACCGCGTCCTCGATCCGCGGCAGCTTGGCCGTCGGCGCGCGCAGCGGATCGCGCATGATCTCGATCTGCTCGTCGGTCATCGCACGGTTCAGCCGCAATTCGCCGAACATCTTCATATTCTCTTCGTAGTAGTTCGCGGCATCACGGATGCATTGCTCTTTGCTTTCGCCGATATAGAAGTGGAAGCCGAAGCACAGCCGCTCGCCGAGGTCGATGTGCTTGCCCAGTCTGGCGTGTTCGGCCTGCCATTTCAGCACCACGTTATGCATCGCGCCGCCCTCGGCCGAACCACCGCCGACCATGCCCTGGATGTCGTGCTTCGCCATGAAGGCCAGGGCGCGCTCGGAGCCACCCTGGATTGGCTGCCAGCATTCGACCGGCAGGCGGGCGGGGCGGGGCACCAAAGTTAGGTCCTTGAGCGTATAGCCGCGATAGGGAACTTCTGGTGGCAAGGTGTAGTGCTTGCCCTTGTGGCAGAAGGACTCGTTATTGAACGCCTTGAAGATGATATCCACCTGTTCTTCGAATAGTTCCCGGTTTGCCTCCTGATCGATCAACGGGGACCCGAACGTTTCGACCTCGCGAGTGTGATAGCCGCGTCCGACGCCGAACACGACACGCCCGTTCGAGAGGATGTCCGCCATCGCGTAGTCCTCGGCGAGGCGCAGCGGGTGCCACATCGGGGTGATATTGAAGCCGCAGCCGATGGCGATGTTCTTTGTAAGGTGGGTCAGGTGCAAGGCCATCATGAGCACATTGGGAATGCACTCGGTGCCCTCCCGCTGGAAGTGGTGCTCCGCCATCCAGAACGTCGAGTAGCCAAGGCCGTCCATCGTTTGCGCGATGGCTTGGGCTTTCGACAGGGCGGTGGACAGGTGGGCGTTGTCGTAGCGCCGTTCGTTGATCGGCGTGCCGCCGTAGCCGATATTTTCGACGTCGGTATGACCCGCGAACAGGCTGTCGAATTTGGTGATCATGGGGCCGTTTTCCTCTGCTTTGCCCCAATAGTAGGTCCGTCGACAGCCTTGGCA
>CAVZTH010000029.1:0-14909 GCA_963778125.1 uncultured Alphaproteobacteria bacterium
GGCCAAATCCAGCCATTAACCCACTCCCTAGAGTTCCTCTCTGGCAGCGCCAACAAGTTCGGTTTCCGGAAATGCTGTGCTAGGCGCCGCGGAAGCCGGCGGCGCGGGCGCGGGCGAGGGCCGCCGCGCGCCCGGCGTCATCGAGGCTGCCGCCCTGGGTCAGATCGTTCAGACCCGTGAGTTCCTGTCGTCCGCCGAAGCCGACAAGGGATACTTCTCGAAGTTGCCCCGGTTCGAACCGCACCGCGGTGCCGGCAGGAATGTCGAGACGAAGCCCGTAGGCGGCCGCGCGATCGAAGTCCAGCGCGCGATTGACTTCGAAGAAATGGTAGTGCGAGCCGACCTGGATCGGCCGGTCCCCGGTGTTGACGACGCGCACCCGCGCGGTCGGGCGGCCGCGTTCAGTTCGATATCGCCAGGCAAGGCGGTGATCGCACCGGGCTCCAGCGCATCGGCGGGCGCGCCTTCGGGCGGGCGGATCGGTTCGTGCACCGTGACCAGCTTGGTGCCGTCGTCGAACATGCCTTCGACCTGCAGGATCGGGAGCATCGCGGCGACGCCGGGCAGCACGTCGTCGGTGGTGAGGATGGTCGAACCGTAACCCATCAGATCGGCGACCGAGCGGCCTTCGCGCGCGCCCTCGAGAATTTCGTCGGAGATCAGCGCGACCGCTTCCGGATGGTTGAGCTTCAGCCCCTTTGCCCGGCGGCGGCGGGCCAGTTCGGCTGCCGTGTAGATCACCAGCCGCTCCATTTCCGTGGGCGTCAACAGCATGATTGCCTCGTCTCAGGTCGCGAACAGCCGCATTCCGGCGCGGGCGTGGCGGGCGGCGGCGATGTCGAGCAGTGGGAGAAACGCCTCGGGCACGGCGTCGGGCGGCGGCGGGTGCGGATGCAAGATCGGCCAGCAGCGGCAATACGCCGGACAAGGCGCGCTGACCCTCGATGGCGCCGACGCGGCCGAGCCGCACCGCCGCGGTGACCAGCGCCGCCGCGGCGCCATAGCCGGCGGCAGCGATGGCGGCCGGCAGATCCATGCCGATGGCGCGGAACAGCGCGCCCTGCATGACCGCCAGATGCCCGAGGCACAGACCGTCGCGGCAGGCCGCACGCAGCGCCCGGCCCCGGCCGTGCCAAGCCGTTCGTGCGCGGCCAGCAACGCCATGCCGTTACGGCGCGAGCCTTCGCGCAGGGGCTGCACCAGCATCGCGGCCTCCAGCGCGGCATCGGCCGCCGCGATCGCGGCCAGCCCGCCGATAGCCGTGCTGACGTGGTTGGCGCGATTGGTGCCGAACACGCCGCGGCGCGATGCGCGCCCGGCAGCGCCACGCGATCGCTGCTGGCCCAGCGCAGCGCCAGCATGTCGTGCAGCAAGGCCGGCAGCGCCGCCCCGTCCGCTTCTGGCAAGGCGTAGAACGCCTCGAGGCCGCCCGAGAAAGCGAACGAGCCGCTCGGAAATCCACTGTCCGCCTGCCAGATGGCGTGCAGCAGCTCGATCATGGGACGTCGCCCTCGGCAATGATCGCGGTTGCGACACGCCGCTCGGTCACCATGGTGCCAAGCCGGGCGAGATAGTCGTCCACCGGCGCCTCAAGCGCGACCAGCAATGTTTCGCCGGCGAAGCGCACGCGCCAATGCAGGTTGCCGGCGTGGTAGCCGAGTTCCACCGCGTCCGCGATCGAGCGCGGGGACAGCCGCAGCCAGCGCTCGGTGTTGACGCGCACGACGATGGCGCGGCCGGCTTCCAGCAGCAGCACCGCGCCATCGAACAGCGTCTGGTCGCGCGGCAGGGCGATGGCGAGGTCCTCGCCCGCTCTGCGTCCGCACACGCATCCGGCGGCGGCTGACGTCACCCGGCGCGAGTGCCAGGACATCGACCGCGCCCTTGTGCTCAAGGGCGTGCAGCGCCTCCGCAAAGTGCGCCTCGGCGCGACTGCCGAGAACGCGTTCGATGTGCTGCATGGCGCTTCCCCATGTTGCACCCCGTTTGCGCCCCCTTTGCGCCCGGCCCCGATCGGTGACCGGGCGCGGGAGAGGCTACCGGTGGGCGGCGGTCTCGTTCGGGATGCCGTCCATCGGGCATTCCTCGGTGCCGACCGTCGGGCGGGTGATCGCTTCCACCATCTCACGCGTCGCCTCCGGATCGGCGATCCACTTCGAGTAGAAGTCATAGGGGCACGCCGCGACCCCGCTGTCGCCCTCGCCGGAGTTGATCTTGCCGGTGTAGCCGCGGTGCAGCAGCTTGAACAAATGGTTTTCCGACTGGCCGGTGCGCCGGAAGTCGCGGATCAACGATTTTGATAGTGCCGCGTACTGGATGCCGCATGTCCTCCTCGCCGCACTCGCCGAGCGTGCGGCCGTCGAAGCCGATAATCGCGGAGTGGCCGAAGTATGAATACACCCCATCGAAACCGGATGCGTTGGCGACCGCGACATAGGTGTTGTTCGCCCACGCCATCGCCTTTGCCATGAGGATCTGCTGTTCCTTGGCCGGATACATGTAGCCCTGGCAGCGCACGATCAGCTCCGCGCCGCGCATCGCACAATCGCGCCAGATCTCCGGGTAGTTGCCGTCGTCGCAGATGATCAGGCTGACCTTGAGGCCCTTCGGACCATCGGACACGTAGGTGCAGTTGCCGGGATACCAGCCCTCGATCGGCACCCACGGCATGATCTTCCGGTATTTCTGAACGATGTCGCCTTTGTCGTTCATCAGGATCAGCGTGTTGTAGGGCGCCTTCTTCGGATGTTCCTCGTGCTGTTCGCCGGTCAGCGAGAACACGCCCCAAACCTTCGCCTTGCGGCAGGCCTCGGCGAAGATTTCGGTTTCCTCACCCGGCACCATCGATGCGGTGGCGTACATCTCGGCGCTGTCGTACATGATCCCGTGGGTCGAGTATTCGGGGAAGATCACCAGATCCATGCCCGGCAGGCCCTGTTTCATGCCGATCAGCATGTCGCCGATCTTGCGAGCATTCGCCAGGACTTCGGCCCGCGTGTGCATCCGCGGCATCTTGTAGTTCACCACCGCTACGCCGACGGTGTCGTTACTGCTGCTGATGTCGCCGTGTAACATTTTAGCCTCCTGTTTCTAGTGATTCGCTGTCGTGACGTGATGCTAGAGCATTTTCAGCCTGACCGTGCAGGCAGTAAATGCTCTATCCTCTTGTTTGATCGCATGATTTCACACGCTTTGAACGTTCCGCTAAGCGTGATCATGCTCTAGACAGCCATGTGCCGGTGCACGACGTCGTCGGTCAGCCCGGCAATTGCGTCCGAGACGACGACGCGCCCCTTCTCCATCATCACGAACGCATCCGCGGCGCGGCGCGCAAACGCCACGTTCTGCTCGACGAGGATGACCGTGATGCCGATTTCCTTGTTGAGGCGCAGGATCAGCGCCTCGATCTCCTCCACGATGCTGGGTTGGATGCCTTCTGTTGGTTCGTCGAGCAGCAGCAACTTCGGATCGGCGGCGAGGGCGCGCGCGATGGCGAGTTGCTGTTGCTGACCGCCCGAGAGCAGTCCGCCGGGGCGGTCCAGGTTTTGCGCCAGGTATGGGAACAGACGCGCCACGATATCCGGGACGGCTCGATTGCCGTCGTGGCGGGCGAATGCGCCCATCAGAATGTTCTCGCGAATGGAGAAGTCGGGGATGATCTCGCGCCCCTGCGGAACGTAGGCGATGCCGAGGCGGGCGCGACGGAACGCCGGTTTCGGGGCAATGTCGGTTCCTTGGAACTCGATGCGGCCGGCCATGCGGTCGATCAGGCCGATGATGGTTTTCAGCAGCGTGGTCTTGCCAACACCGTTGCGGCCGAGCACGGCGGTGATGCCGCCATCGGCAACGTCCATCGAGACGCCGTGCAATGCGTGGCTGCGGCCGTAGAAACTGTCGACCTCACGCAGCATCAGCATTCAGGCTGCCTTCACGCTGATGCCGTGGGAACCGAGATAGGCGCGGCGCACGGCCTCATTGCTTTCGATCGCGGCGATATCGCCCTCGGCGAGCACGCTGCCGAGATGCATGACGGTGATTTGCTCGGCGATTTCGCGCACGAACGCCATGTCGTGCTCGACCACGAGGATGGTGTGCTGGCCGCGCAAGCCTTTGATGATCTCGGCCGTCTTGTGGGTCTCGGCCTGGGTCATGCCGGCGGTCGGTTCGTCCAGCAGCAACAGCTTTGGGTCCTGCACGATCAGCATGCCGAGTTCCAGCCACTGGGTCTGACCATGGCTCAGGTTGGCGGCGGGCGTTTCAGCGGCATCGGCGAGGCCGGTCAGTTCAAGTACCTCATTGATGCGGCGGCGGCGGGCACGGGGGATGCCGATGCCCAGGTTGGCGCGCACCCGCGGATCGGAGCAACTGGCCACGTCGAGGTTACGCCTGACGGTGAAGTCGCGGAAGATGCTGGGAATTTGGAATTTGCGGCCGAGGCCGGCGCGGGCGATGCGGTGCGGGCTCCAGTTGGTGATCTCGGTGTCGAACAGGAACACCTTGCCTTCGGTGCTGGGTGTCTTGCCGGAAATCAGGTCCATCAGCGTTGTCTTGCCGGCGCCGTTGGCACCCAGTAGGACGCGCAGTTCGCCTTCCTCGATGAGCAGCGAGACGCCGTCGACGGCTTTGACGCCGGCGAACGATACGCCGATCCCGTCAACGGTGAGGGCGACGGTCATGGCGTGCCGCCCCCAGCCTGGCGCAACGCGACTGTGGCGGCAGGTTTTTGGCGGCGCGCGAAGCGATTTGCCAGCGCATCGGCGATATCCTGACCGAAGCCGGCCAGGCCGCGCGGCAAGTAAAGCACGACCAGCACGAAGACGAGGCCGATGATCGCCTTCCAGGCTTCGACGAACATCTCGGTCTCGCTGACGCTTGCCGCGATGATGTTGATGAGGATGGCGCCGATACATGCGCCCAGCAATGAGCTCCGGCCGCCGAGGGCGGCCCAGACGACCATGGTGATGGAGAAGCTCAGGTCCATAAACGTGGGGGAGGCAAACTCGGCGACGATGACGTAAAGCATGCCGGCGATGCCGGAGATTGCCGCCGAAACGGTGAAGAAGAACACCTGATAGACCGGCACGTCGAAGCCGAGATAGCGCGCGCGGTTCTGGTCGTCGCGGATCGCCTGGAGGATCAGTCCGGCGCGGGTTTCCACCAGCAGACGTGCCCCGACCAGGGCCAGGATCAGGGTGAAGGCGACCAGGTAGTACGTTGCCCGCGAGTAGGGATCGAACTCTAAGCCGGCGACCTGGAACGTGCCGAGATCGGTCAGGCCGTTGAACCCGTTGGTTACGGGCTGGGCGTCGATGATCACCAGCCGCACGAGCAGGACGAGGGCGAGGGTGATGACGGACACGAATACGCCCGCGATGCGCTTGCGGAACACGATGAAGCCAAGCACGGCGGCGAGAACCACCGGTACCAGGATACCCATCGCCACGCCGAACCATTGCCACTGAAACGGCAGCCACAGGAACGAGCCCTTGTTGATGCAGCACAACTCGGTGGGCGAGCCCGGCTCGGCGTTCCACAGCATGAAATCAGGCACCGGCTGGTCCGACCCTTGCTGCAGGCTGGTGGCGCTGGAAAGTTTCAGCGACATCGCGAGCATGTAGGCGCCGGCGCCAAAGAACAGCCCCTGGCCAAGGTTGAGGATGCCGCCGTAGCCCCAGCAGAGCGACACCGCGACGCCGAGGATGCCGTACACCAGGAACTTGGCGATCCGGTTCAGCCAGAACTCCTGCAGCACCAACGGCGCCAGCAGGATCAGGGCGATGAACGCGATGTAGGCGGCACGGTCCAGCGCGCGTTGGATGGTCATGCTTCAGCGGTTCTCAGTGTGTGGCATGGAGACAGACGGACGCGGCGATTTGGCTGATCGGCAGGCCTGGGAATTGGGCCACGTTTGCGCGTCCCCAACAAGAAAATTGGCTGTGCGCGATGCGTCTCCTGTCGGCTTTTAGGACCTGCCGCAAAAGAACCGCTGCAGTCGAGGCGCCGTCGCCCCATGCCGTCATGATAGACGAAGACCTAACATCTACGGATTTCGCAAGTTCAGGACCGCAAACCATGGATGGTCGGCCTGCGCCGACCATGACGCCGCGTAGCGGATGCGTCCTCGGCAACGATTCAGTTATGTCGCAGCAGGCTCTTAGGGGCGAGGTGTGATCGGGATGGGTCATGGTGCTCAGCGGCCCTTGAACGAGAACAGGCCGGTCGGCTTTACGATGATGATCAGGATGACCAGCCCGAACACCACGGCACGTGCCAGGATGTCGTTGGTCACCGAGGCCACGCCGCCGTCGACCTGGCCCAGCAGGCCGGCGGACAGGATCGAGCCGATCAGGCTGCCGACGCCGCCGACGACAACGACCATGAAGCCATCGACAACCATCGATGTTCCCATGTCGGGAAACACGGTCTTGAAGCCCGACATCATCACGCCGGCGACCCCGGCGAGTCCGGAGCCGTAGGCGAATGTCAGGGCGTTGATCCGCTGCACATCGATGCCGCAGGCCGCGGCCATGCGCGGATTGCGCATGATGGCGCGGACCTGGATGCCGATGTCGGTGCGGTACATCAGCCACCACGTCACGCCGGTGAGCGCGGCCGTTACCACGATGATGAACAGCCGGTAGATGTTGATCTGGTCGCCGGCGACGCTGATCACGCCGGTCATCCACTCGGGCACCGTCACGTTCTGCAGACCCGGGCCGAGCCCTCGGATATGGATGCCCAGGAACGACAGGCCGAGCTCGAGCCGCACTGCCTGCTGGATCAGGATCGCCACGCCCCAGGTCGCCAACAGCGTGTCCAGCAGCCGTCCATACAACCGCCGTACCACTACGCGCTCGATCACCCAGCCGAGCAGGGCGGTCACGATGAACGCCAGCGGTAGCGAGGCCAGAAAGCCGAGATTCAGCCAGATCGCGGACATCACCGTCGTGTAGGCGCCGAGCATGACCATCTCGCCGTGCGCCATGTTGATCACGCCCATCGCGCCGTAGGTGATGGCAAGACCGAGCGCCACCAGCAGCAGGATGGAACCCAGGCTCAGTCCGATGAAGATGACGTCCAGCACGGTACTGATCCCGTCGCTATGGCCGAAGGCGGTGGGGGTGAAGCGGTTGACCTATGAGAGATTTCGCGGAGATCGGCACGTCAGCGCGCGGATGGTGGACCGGCGCCCACTGTGGCGATCCGGCAAGGCGTGGATGGTGGGCCTGCGCCCACCATGACGATCAGGCAAGGCGTGCATCCTACGCCCACCATGACGAGCGGGCACGACCGTCAGCTCTTCTTCAGCTTTGAGGTGTCCAGGCCTTTTGGTGTGCAGAACAGGTTGGTGTCCGTTTCGCCGTAGGCGACGTAGGGCAGTGGTTCGATCGGATGCGGGTAGGCGTCGACGATCTTGCCCTGGCCGTCGGACTGCCATTGCGCGATGCGCGGCGTCAGGTAGGTGTGCAGGTTGTTGGGATCGATCGTCACATGGCCGTTCGGTGCATCGAACTCCTGGCCGCGTACGCCTTCGCGAATGCCATCGGCGGTTGCGTTGCCGGCCTTCTCGACGGCTTGTTTCCACAAGAACACCTGGAAGTAGGACGACTCCAAAGCATGGTGCGTCACCGCTTTCGGGTCCTTGACGAACTTGCGGTAGCGCTCGACGAACGCCTTGTTGCGTTCGGTGTCGATGGCCATGAAGTACGGAAATGAGGTGTAGCTTCCGGTGGCGTATTCGGGGCCCATCGCGGCGATCTCGATCTCCGAGGTCACAGTGGCGCAAATCGGCAGTTTGTCGTGGGTCAGGCCCTGGTTCTTGAACTCACGGTAGAATGCCACGACGGAATCGCCGACCACGTTGGACAGGACCGCGTCGCAGCCGGAGTTCTTGATCTTGTTGACCATCGAGCCCCACTCGGAATGGCCGAGTTCCAGATACTCGTCGGCGACATATTCGGCGCCGTTCTGCTTCATCAGGATTTTGCAGACCTTGGCCATTTCACGCGGATAGATGTAGTTCGATCCGACGATGAAGAACTTCTTCTTGCCGAGGGTCTTGACGATCCATGGGATGAAGTTGGAAAGCTGCTGGTTCGGGACAGCGCCAGTATAGACGACGTTGCGCGAACACTCGAAGCCCTCATAGTAGGTCGGGTAGAAGTACATGGCGTCGTGCTTTTCGAACACCGGCAGCACGGCCTTGCGACTGGCCGACGTGTAGGAGCCGAACACGGTGGCCATCTTGTCGCCGATAACGAGCTTCGAGGCTTTCTCGTTGTAGGTCTTCGGATCCGACGCGCCGTCCTCCAGCACGGGCTCGACCTGGCGGCCCATGACGCCGCCTGAGGCGTTGATCTCGGTGATCGCCATCATCGTCGCGTCGGATAGCGACTTCTCGATGATCGACAAACCGCCGGTCAGCGAGAACAGCACGCCGACACGCAACGCGTCCGCCGCTGCTGCGCTGCGATGAAAGAAATACGGTGTCGCGAGCGTGGCCGCGCCAAACGCGCCAGCCTGCAGCAATGAACGGCGATCCAAACTCATTGTGTCCCTCTCCTGTTGGCCACCGCGCATCGGCTGACAGCGCCATGCGTCGGAATGTCATCATGCGCCGGGCGGCAGCGATAGCATAGAGCCCGAAGCCAAACGAAAAAAGCCAGGGCAACCCTTGCGGGCCTACCTGGCTTCTATGCCATTCCGGGGCAGCAGCATTGATGCCCCGATATGCGGATGGTGCGCCGCGTCGCGCATTGCGCGGACGTTAGGGGACTTTCGGCGCTGAGTTCAAGAGCTCATTTGCGTTGATGATCGCCACGGCCATCTCCTCGATCGGCACACGCTTGGACATCGCCTTGCGGCGGATGGTCTGGTGCGCTTCCTCCTCGGTCAGGCCCTGTGCGCTCATGAGTATAGACTTGGCGCGTTGGATATTTTGCCACCCCGCGAGCTTGCGCTCGACCTTCTGGAGTTGCCGGGCGGCTTGCTGGCGCTCGAGCCAGAGACTGCGGGCCACGGTGAGTTGGGTGAGCAGTCCGAACGGGCGCACCGGGCGCTCGATCACCGCATGCACGCCGGCATCAAGGACGATCTGCAGGATGGAAGGATCCTCATAGCCGACGACGGCGATCATCGTGGGGAGAGTTCCGTTGAAGCTGCGGCAGAGCCGCTGGATCGGCGCACGGCTCTCGTGGTCGATCGCCAGCACGATCACATCGGCGCTGTCGGCGGCGTCGGGGATCGGCCAGGACGCCTCCACCTGACAGCCAATGCGCCGGAGATGGTCGACCAGTTCAACGCCTTCCGGATCCGGCTGGTGGATCACCAGGACCCGCAGGCCACGCAGGTCGCGAAGGATCTGGATCGGCACGCCTTAAACCATGATCGGTTGAGGTTGATCTACATTTCGGCGTTCGATCATGGTCTAAGCCTTTGTTTGATTGCGTGATTCACGCCTTCCAACTGGATCAGCCTCAGGCGATCACGCTCTAAACCGCGTCGGTGCGGGAAGCGGCCGCACCGGCGGTTCCGTCGGACGACCAGTCGTAGAGGCTCTGCACCACGCAATAGGGGTCGGGACGCACCGACACGCCGGGGTCCCAGACGATCTGGAAATTGCGCCGGGCGTCGAGGCGCGCGACCCGAGGCCAGAGATAGGTGTGGTTGTTCTCGCGGTCGATCCGCACGCGTCCCTGCGGCGCCGCGAACTCGATCTCGCAAAGCTCCGGCAGCACGCGTTCGGGGTCGGCACTGCCGGCGCGCGCGATCGCCGCGGCGGCGAGATGCACCTGGAAGTAGGCGGCCTCGGCTGCCGCGGGTATTGGTGCGTCCGCCCCGTATCGCTGTTTGTAGGCGGTTACGAAGCGGCGCGCGGCTGGCGTGCCGAGCGTTTCGAAGAACGGCGCGGCGGTGATGTGACCTTCCGCCGTTTCGGCCGCCATCTCGGCCACTTCGGCCTCGCTGGTCGTCAGGCTGGCGATCGGCTGGCGGGCCGGATCGAAGCCAGCGGCGCGATAAGCCTGGTAGAACGAGGCGGTGCCTGTCCCAACCACGGTCGAGAAGATCACGTCCGGCGAAGTCTTCTTGATCTCCTGGATCGTCCGGCCGAAGTCGGCCTCGCGCGCATTCAGCGGCACGTAGATTTCGTTGACGATTTTGCCGCGGTTCTGCCGCACCAGATCGGTCATGACCCGGTTGGACTCGTATGGATAGACGTAGTTCGAGCCGACCAGGAGAAAGCGGTTGCCGTAGTGCTCGAACAAGAAGCGCGCGAGCTGCAGGGAGTTTTGGTTCGGCGCCGCTCCGGTATAGATGCAGTGCCGCGAATATTCGAACCCTTCATACAGCGTCGGGTAGAACAGCAGGGCTCGGTGGGCTTCGATTACCGGCAGTACAGCCTTGCGACTGCTGGACATGTAGCAGCCGAAGACCAACCGCACCCGGTCGACGCCGAGCAACTGTTCGGCCAAGGCGCGAAATCGCTTGGGGTTTGATTCTGGGTCGTAGCGCACCGGCTCCAGCGGCAGATCGAGGACGCCGCCCACGGCATTGATCTCATCGATCGCCAGCAGCGTTGCCTGCAACTGGGTGCGCTCGACCGCGGCGGTGACGCCGGTTTCCGAGAACAGCACCCCGACGCGCCAGGCCCGTCGCACTTGCGTTGAGTCGTCCATTGCCGATCGCCACCCCACCACTCGGTCGCGGGCCGAACCGCGCGTGCCGGAACTTGCTTACCAGCACGAAGCCTATACGGAAGGCAATGTGGATGCACCCATGGGATCGCGGTGCCGGGGCTGGATTGCCCCGGCGTTCAGGTGCGATGCCGTTTAGACGCCGAACCCTGTTCTTTGGTTGGAACCGCTATCGGACTGGGCCTGGCGGGGGCTTATCCACCGCCAGCGCAGTAGGTGCAGCCGCCTTCCTGGGCGCGGTTCACACCCCAGGTTCCGGACGGAATAATCGTGATACCGGGAATCACGTTCGCGGCCCATTCCTTTGCCGCCTCATCCGCGCTGACACCGGCGTTGCCCGAAAGCATTTTGCTCAGGAAAACCAGCGCGACGTTGCAACCGCCGAAGACTGTGCCTTTTGCCAGCAGACGGTCGACAGCTATGTCGTCGATTGGCAGAACCCCGGGTTTAGGCTGGAGGAAGGGATTTTTCACAGCCGGCGCCTTGGTCTCCGGATCGATGATCTTGAATGCCGCACCAATCTTGTATTTTTCCCACATCGGGCTTTGAGAGCGATCGGAAACGCGGTATGCCGGAGTACGACGACCGCTGTCGCCGATTCTGGCGGATTTGTCAGCAGGAAGGTGTACGCGAAAGCAAGTGGGAGACCGGAGTTGGCGTCATAGCCGTCGACGACCTGGCGGTGGCGCGTTTTTAGCTTGCCTGGCCAGTCCGGGCCGTCCGAGCCCGCAGCGTCGGTTGCGGCGCGTGCCGCGGTAGACGTCAGACCTGCAAGACCGATCGCCACGGTACCGGCCAGGCGGCCGAACAAGCTCCGGCGCGGGGCTGAGAAGGTTGTATTTTGAGCAAATTCGTTCATTTTTGCCTCCGTTGAGTTTTTGCTGTTGTTTCCCTGCGATGGCATTGTGTTCCAGTGTGTTTATTTGCCTTCCGAGTCGGCACGCAGTGGCGGGAGCCGGATAGTCGAGGCGTGGTGTAAGGCTTTAGTGGTTTCCAGCAACGCGGTCTTGAACAAAAATCGATTTTCTTCGCAGTCACTCGACTCGATTTGGGGAAATCGGTTCGTAGCCAAACCGGAGACGACGAGGGCTGGGCCGTCGCGTTCTCAATCTCACGTCCAGCTACGATATAACATGTAGACGGCCACTACGACCAGCATGCACCCCAGCAGACGTGTCAACGTCTGTCGCTGGGCCGAAAGGCGTTTCGCCAGACGCGCGCCAGCCCATCCGCCACCGATGCCCCCGGCTATGAACAGCAGTGCGGTCGACCATTGTACCATCCCGGAGAGGGCATAGTTCAACGCCGTCGTCATCCCGAAGGCTCCGACCGCGACAAGCGAAGACCCGATCGCAGCAATCGTCGGCATGCCGGTCGCGAGGATCAGGCCGGGCACCACCAGAAACCCGCCACCAATCCCGTAGAACCCGGACAGCGTGCCGGTGGCAAGTCCGATGACCCCAAGCCGCCACGGATTCAGGCGGCGCTCGACGACAGACCCGTCACCGGTGGCCTTGCGTCCGCGCAGCATCATGACCGCGATGACCAGCATCAGCAGAGCGAACAGGATGAGAAGCCGTTGCCCGTTCACCACCTTGCCGATCGATGAACCGCCGAATGCGCCAACCAGTCCGCAGGCGGCGAAGATCAGCGCAGGCTGCCAGCGGACATGTCGCGCCCGCGCATGCGGTATGAGATTGGCGAAAGCATTCACCGCTACGGCGAGCGCGCTGGTGCCGATGGCTTGGTGCGGATCCGGCATGCCGACAACATACAGCAGCAACGGCACCGCTAGAATTGAACCGCCGCCGCCGACGAGGCCGAGCGTGAAGCCGACGATCACGCCGCTGCCGATGGCTGCCGTTGTATGGAATGGGTCCATGGCTCTGGGATCAGCCCCAGGGCACCGGCGAGTCGGCTTCAAGCACCAACAACGCGCAGGTCGCCGGGCCGTGCAATGGATCGCTCGTTGTCATTGGCGGCGGCAGAGGAGGTGTCCTGCGCCATTCGGCGCAATGCCCGATCGGCGAACCCCAACCAATGAACCGGATGTATGCGAGCATCGCTTTTATTTGCCGGTTGTCCGGCCAATAGACTGACCGGTGTTATTTTTCCTATTCTGGTTGGTTCCATTTGGCAAGGCAGGTGCTGAGGCTTCCTGTCGGAGCCTTAAGACAGCCAACGCGACCAGCGCACGTTATGGCGGGGTGATGCGCTCCATCCCGCCCATGTACGTCCGCAACACCTCGGGCACGAGGATGGACCCGTCTCGCTGCTGGTAGTTCTCCATGACCGCGATCAGCGCGCGGCCGACCGCGACCCCCGACCCGTTCAAGGTGTGAACATAGCCGACGGTCTTGCCATCCGCGCCGCCACGGAAGCGTGCATTCATCCGCCGCGCTTGGAAATCCCCGCAATTGGAGCAGGAAGATATCTCGCGATAGGTGCCCTGCCCCGGCAGCCAGACCTCCAGATCATGCGTGCGGGTTGATGCGAACCCGGTATCGCCGCTGCAAAGCAGCACCCGGCGATAGGGTAGCCCAAGCTGTTCCAGGATCATCTCGCCCGAGCGCGTCATCCACTCGTGCTCTTCGGGGCTTTTGTCGGGGTGCGCGATACAGACCATTTCGACTTTCCGAAACTGATGCTGGCGTAGCATCCCGCGCGTGTCGCGACCGGCGGAGCCGGCCTCGCTGCGGAAACAGTCGGTCAACGCTGTCAGGCGGATCGGCAGCGCTTTCTCCGCGACGATCTCGCCGGCGACGGTGTTGGTCAGCGGCACCTCGGCGGTCGGGATCAGATAGCGGCCGTCGGTGGTCTTGAAGAGGTCTTCCTCGAATTTCGGCAGATTTCCAGTTCCGTAGGCGGTGGCGGCGTTGACCAGAGACGGCACGATGGTCTCCTGATAGCCGCGTTCCAGCGTGTGCTGGTCGAGCATGAACTGCCCGAGCGCGCGCTCCATGCGGGCGAGGGGGCCGCGCAGGACGGTAAACCGGGCACCGGCCAATTTCGACGCCGTGGCAAAATCCATCATCCCCAGGACTTCGCCGAGATCGAAATGCTGTTTTGGTTCGAAATTGAAGGCGCGCGGCTGGCCGGCCAGCTTCAGGACGATGTTGGCGGTTTCGTCGGGGCCGTCAGGAACCGAGGCATCCAGGATGTTCGGCAGGCTTTCCAGGATGCGCCGGATAGAAGCGTCCAAAGCCGGCACGCGCTTTTCCAGGCTGTCCATATCGTCACGCAACGCCGTCGCCTCGGTTTCCAGCGCAGCGGTATCGGCACCGGCACGCCTGCCCTGACCGATCTCCCTCGCCAGCGAGTTCCGGCGCGCCTGTTTGTCCTGCAGTGCGGTCTGGGCCGCCCGCCGGTCGACGTCCAAAGCCATCAACTCGGCGGAGACCGGCGCCAGCCCCCGGCGCGCCATGGCGACATCGAACGCCGCGGGATCGGCTCGGATGGCACGGATGTCGTGCATAGGATTCAGACCTCGACTGGCTTCGGTTCGACCCAACGGGCACACTGAATGGAGATTTCGTAAAGTGCGATCAGCGGCACAGCCAGACCGGTCTGGGTGATGACATCCGGCGGCGCCAGGATCGCGGCGATGACGAACATGCCCACGTAGGCGTAGCGGCGAAACTTTCTCAATTGCGCCGAACTGGTGATCCCAACCTTTGCCAGCAATGTCAGCGCCACCGGAAGCTGGAACGTGATGCCGAACGCGAAGATCAGTTTCATAACGAGGTCGAGATATTCACTGACCCGCGGCAACAGCTCGATCGGCACGCCGCCGCCGCCGACCGGATCCTGGAAGCTGGCGAAGAACTTCCAGGCGAAGGGAAAGACGAAGTAATACGCCAGCGCGGCGCCAAGCACGAAAAGGACCGGCGTGGCGGCCAGGAACGGCAGCAGGGCCTGCTTTTCGCTCCGGTAAAGGCCTGGCGCCACGAACAGCCAGATCTGTATCGCGATCATTGGAAAAGCGACGAAAGCACCGCCGAAGAAAGCTACCTTGATCTTGGTGAAGAAGGCTTCGTAGAGCTGCGTATAGATGAGATGGGGGTCAGGATTGCCCTGCTGGCGCAGCACGTCAGCCAGCGGTCTGGCAAGAAAATAGTATATCGATCCAGAGAAGTAGTAAGCGATGAAGAAGCAGATCAGGAAGGTGCCGGCCGACCAGATCAGCCGCCGGCGCAGCTCGATCAGGTGATCGAG
>CAVZTH010000030.1:0-49618 GCA_963778125.1 uncultured Alphaproteobacteria bacterium
GCGATGACGCAGAACCCTCAGACATGATACCCGGCATTATCATTTCCAGTATTTTCAGTGAACAAGGCAAGCTGGTCCTCCGTGCGGCCCCCTTGCAAAATCAGTTTGCTGGTGCGGTGGAGGCAATCGATAATCCTGCGAATGGGTTCGGCGTCCAAATCGCTGCGGCGAATTTCCCAGGGTGCACGGGGTGTCACTTGTTCACGCTTTAACAGGTCAGCCTCCACCAGCCGTTCGATCGTGCGATGACTGACGCCGCATATTCGCGCCGCTTGGCTCAAACTAACTCTCTCCGGATCAGGCTGGGCTCGCTTTTGACCGACAATGGAATGGTTGCGCCTGGCTGTCGCCACGCGAGCCTGATTCCATCGCTTCCCTTTGCCCGTTGAATAGCCGCGTCGGTTCAATACCGAGGCAATCTGGTCGTCGCCGTGGCGAACAGCCATACTACGGATGATATCCAGCGCCTCCACAGGCGTGCCGGTTTCCGTTGCGGAGCGTGGCCGCTCCATCGCAAGTTGCGTATGCACACCTCCCTTCCAGTGAATTATCAACTCAAGGGACTTTCTATCCAGGTCGGTGTGCACGATGATCTCTTCGATGGCTGTGCGGAAGATCATCTTCTTGAATGTCGGAGGACAGTGATTACTCTGCCATACTTCGGAAAAGCGATCACCCATCGAGCGTATTCTGATTTCTTCTTCGATTGATACCGAATAACGCTGTGCATCCAGACTGGAAAGCCGTTGCTTGACTGCCTCGATTTCCTCCAGCTTCTCGTTCCATCGCCGCTCCAACTCACTCGCCGCAAGCCGATTGCGAGCATCTACCGCGTCGTACTGTTCGAAGGCCTTTTTTGCCTCATACACCAGTTGCTCCAGCTTGCGCGACAGGGCGACACGTTGAGCGGAGCCGTCGGCGCTCAGTTCTTCGAGCGCTCGTAGACTGGCTTCCACCCCCAAAGGCGCGATCACCTTTAGTACTTCTTGTCCTACCCGGCGGTCTACCGAGCTGCCTCCAAACCCGATGCAATACTGCCCGCCATCATCAAAGTCGCCTTTGCAAAGATAGCGTGCATTGGTACCGCGGCCACCCCAATACCTTACATGCAGCTTGCGTCCACAGTGTCCGCAGCGGAGGAGTCCTACCAGAAGACCCTGGCCGGCGCGTATCGCCGCCATCAATTCGTCCCCCTCCCGGCTCACCGAATTGCGCCGCACCATTCGCCGATTCTCTTCGTATGTGGCCCAGTCAATATAACCTACGTGATGATCGCGGATGAATACGCGGCATTCTTCGGCGGGGCGCATCGCGCCCTGACGTTTCTCCAACCGGCCGTCGACCAGCAAGGTCGTTACCGGACGCCGTGCCCAAACATAGGCGCCGGCATAGAAGGGGTTGCACAAGATGTCGCGGATCAGGCTCTGCGAGGGAATCTTCCAGACCAGCCCGGTTCCCTGGATCGGGTTGGCCGGTAGCTCCATGTCGTGGTCACGGAACCATTGGAATGTCTGACGCACGCTCCACAGTTCTCGAAACTTGGTGAACACCAGTTGGATCGCTTCGCTGACCCGGCGATCGGGGTGAAACACAACCTTACCGACAGCGTCGCGGGCATACCCAATTGCGAGCCTTTTGAACAGTTCGCCCCGGCGGGCTTTGGACTCCTGCCCCGCTAGCAATCGCTGGCGTATGACCTTGAGCTCGACGACGCTGAGGGTGCCTTTGATGCCCAGCACCAATTGATCGTCGAGATAATTCAAGTCGTATACCTGCTGCTCGTCAGCGATTAGCGTTCCAAAGATCTGACACACCTCCAGCAGCCGACACCAGTCTTTGTCCGTCCGGGATAGCCGCGATACCTCCCGGCTGCCGACGATGCCGACCTCTCCCAGTGCTACCAGGCTGAGGACACGCTCGAAGCCTTCCCGCTGGGCGGCGGCAATACCCGCGCTCGATCCGAGGTCACTATTGATGACCTCGACCTGCGCCCAGCCCAGAGCGCGCACCCGTTCGGCCACCGCGTACTGGAGGAGTTGACTTTCCTTATTCTGTCGTACTTGTTTGTCGCTGGACTGCCGAAGGTACACAATCGCCTTGCGAGCCAAGTGCTCCGGTTTGATCTTGGGACTGTATACGACTTCTGTCATTGCTTCCCCCCTCCTCGTGAAAGACCGCCACCACAACGCGGGCCATGAGATTGATGAGATCGGCGCGTGTCGCCGCGTCCATCGACACCGCACCGCTTCCCTTTCGAATCATCAGGTCCAGAAGTTGAAGTTGTACCACGATGACCTCCCTCGCATCCGCTAACGGGCGTTTGCAGAAGGTCATCGTGAACACGGCCTTTGGAGTCGGGTTGTGATGCAATCAACGAAGCAAGAGATAGGAGCGCTTCCTTACCCAGATGCGGTCGTCCGGAAATCATGATCTCGGCGTATTCCCGCAGAAGCATCCAGACTGGAATTTTTAGTCGCCGCCCGCCGGGGTCCATGACGCAGACTGCCCCATCTCCCCGCTTCGGTTTGCGAAGGATCTGCAAGGTAGCCCCATGAAGAGGGTGAAAGGGGTAGAAGACCTGAACATCCGTATTGTCCGGGCTCAGGGTATTGTGGACGTGGGTGTCACCATCCGCACATCCACATGATCGTGCCCGGTGGCGGTATCTCGCTCGATGGAGAGCGCTGGGTGTCATCCCGGCCGGCCTTTCTGCTGCCGGTCCGTGTCCTCTCCAAACTGTTCCGCCGCCTGTTCCTGACGCGGCTGCTTGAACTTCATACCGCCGGCCGGCTCGCCTTCTTCGGTGACCAGGCCGGGTTGCGCGAGCAACGCGCCTTCACGCACCTCATCGCACGGCTGCGGAAGAAGAACTGGGTGGTCTACGCAAAGCCACCCTTTGGCGGGCCAGAGGCGGTGCTCGCCTATCTGTCGCGCTACACACACCGCGTCGCCATCTCCAACCGCCGGCTACTCTCGCTCGACGAACGCGGCGTCACCTTCCGCTACAAGGATTATCGACGTGACGGCGCCGAGCGCTATCGCACGATGACGCTGGCCACGAACGAATTCATCCGGCGCTTCATGCTGCACGTGCTGCCGAAGGGTTTTCACCGCATTCGGCACTATGGCCTGCTCGCGAGCGCCGGCCGCAAGGCCAATGTCGCACGCGCCCGTGCGCTGCTCGCGGTGCCGCAGGTCGTTGAGCCGGCTGAACCGGTTGAACCAACGGAGCCGGGGCCGCCTTGTCCGTGCTGCGGCGGACGCATGATCATCATCGAAACCTTCCAACGCTGGGCGCAGCCGCGCGCGCCGCCAGTTTGTCCCGCACCAACCGGGACGGTGACGCCGTGACCCGGCATGGCTCACGCCCACGCTATGTCATTGCCTCTTCGGTACGGCGATGGATACACTGTGTACCCATCGACACTCCCGTACCGTTATGCACTCAGACCCCAGACGCTATCAGCGACTTTGCCTGCCGGTGGCCTCGGATCAGTGCCCCGATCGCTCGGAAAGACCTCTGGAATGGCGATCCCGAAGACCACGGTGAACGCGGAACCCGGCACCCCCGGCACAGCCAACTCCTAAAATCCCCATAAGCCTCGAGCCGCACACCGCGGGTTCCTTCCTCGGGGACTTTCGTACGCCAAGCGGCGTCCGAAACTCTCCACGGATCAGGCTTCCCTCGCGCCTGTGCTCCAGCGCGTGCGCAATCCAGCCCACCGTCCGTCCGGTTACGAACAAAGCGTTGGCGGCGAAGGTTGGAAGCCGGAGGTGTCGCTCCACGGCAAGAAGGGCAAAGTCGATACTGGGTGGAAGACCGGCCGCGGCCTGCATTGCGGCAGCAACATCTCTCAAACTCGGAATCGAGGTTAAGGAAACGCAAAATGGCCTCGGCCCTCGGGTCGCCATCCGGGTATAGCCGGTGCCCAAAGCCGGGGAAGCCGGGTACCATCAGAGGCTTCTGTCCGCTATCCCTCCACCGGACGGCCCACCGTCCTGGATCTCGCAGAACTTCTCGATCAGAAAGAAGTGCCCTTGCATAGTCGATAGCACCTCCATGCATGCGGCCAGAGAACGTGCAAAGCGCCGCAAGGATACATGCACCCAGGGACGCGCCTGTCGACGCCGCCACGCGCGCCGAATAGGTAGAAGCGGGTAACTCGTGATCGGCTATCAGGACAAGGCATCTCCGCAATACGTCCATTCCCGCCGCATCCACCTTCCAATGCTCGGCAAACCCCTCGTGCACCTGTCTACCTGGTGGCCAACATCCGGCGCGTCCGCAGGCTGCCCCCGCGAGAATGTATAAAAGGCGTGCCGCGTCCTGCTGTAGCACCTGAGAGCTCGCGTCGATTTTTCCCAGGTGAACCGCGCCAGCAATTGCTCTGACGCAACGATCAATAAACCCAGACGCGGCCACAGGTGCCAGGAGGCCGGCTGCCTCGGCCCCGAGCGGGGGCGGCATCAACCAGAGCAGCCCGGCCACGTCCTCCAGTGTGCCGTCCTCGGACAACGCGACTGCGTCGCGACCGCAATAGCTGAGATGGCTATTCTGTATTCTTGTGAGACCGGTTTCCAAGACGGGTTCACCAAATTGTATGGTTGATGCCGCTATAGCCGCGTGACTCCGCCCCCGCCTTTTCCGATCCCGCAACACCTCGACATCGACCGCGTCATACAGGCTGCCCCGCCATACGAGGCTCTTTTTGCTCACTCCTATCAAGCCGCGACTTACATAAGAATAGAGCGTACGGCGGGAAACCCCCAAGGCGGCCGCGGCCGCTTGGGCGGTAAGTAGTTTATTCGAAGTCGGCGGGCGCCGCTTTCTCATGTTGATTGAGTTTATCAACCTTGACCACGTCCGGCAAATCTTTCCAATAAAGCTCAAGTCCGTGGGAGCTCGCACTCTTTCGCCGAGCATCGGTTTTCTGCTGGCTGGCTTCACCAGTATCGGTCGGATTGATAGGCGGGCGAGGCGCTAAACCAACACTAGAGATGATGATCGCGAAAGCTTACCATTAAAGGCGCGAGACTGCTGCCGCGACTTACACAGGAATAGTCGGCCGCTTTCCGGATCGCGATTAACGTCTCGAGCGGAGACATTAACTACCAATCGTAACAGAAGGAGGTGCATAAATAGCAAAGCGTACCTCAATCTTTGTCCCTTGACAGCAGCAGGGATACAGATATAGCATAGTAAATGCGTGTCGAGCCTGTCTGGCCGCACCGGATTCTCCTGGCGGCCGTGAGTCGTGTATGACCGGCGAAAATCAAAAACGCCGGTTGCTGTGAGACAATCACCGACCATCAGAAGGAAGAAAATCGATGTACGCACACAAGCTGACAGTGACAGCTTTGGCGATAGCTGCCCCCCTCGCTTTTGGGACCCCGGCGAAGTCGGCTGATTTGCCGCCGTCGGGGACCATCAAGGTTCACAGCACCTTAAAGGCCAACAGCGAGGCCGTTGACGTGGGTGAAAAGCACGTGATGGGCTCCGGCAATCTATGGGGTGTGACTTATAACGACGCCGGAAGCGGGCCACTCCATGCGGGCGCCTGGTTTTGCACGTACGCTTTCCAGAACGTGAGTAACCCGCAGCAGATTGGCGGCGCTTGCGCATTCGGCGACGCAGGCGGCGCAGACAAAATCTTTACCGTATGGTCGGGGACGACTATCGAAAACGTAGACCAAGGTACTGGCACCATCATTGGTGGGATGGGTAAGTATGCTGGTATCCAGGGTAAAATAGCGTATCATTGCGGGCCGCCCATCGACCCAGCGCACGAACTCAATAGTTGCACACAGCAGTTCGATTATCAGTTGACGTCGGCGTCCGCCGCTAAATAGTCAAGCTGTGGGCCGCTTTATCTGCCCGATCATCGCAGCCCGACGCCTTGTTGAAGCCTAAGAGTTTGACTCAAATCGCTGTTGCAACACCATGTCATTATAGCCATTGGAAAATGCCATTTCAGGTCCTTCAAGCGGCTGCCAGACGCCGCGACATCAGCTTGACGCTGGCGATGTAGAGCCAAGTAACCGAGCTCTCGACGGTGGCTTCGACATCCTTTGCCAGTCGGCGATTGCGGTTGAGCCAGGCAAAGGTGCGCTCGACCACCCAACGACGAGGCAGCAGAACGAAGCCCTTGGCTGCGTCGGACCGTTTGACGATCTCGACGGTCCAGGTGCCGAGGCCTTCGAGGGCACCTTTCAGCTTGTCGCCGGCATAGCCTCCGTCGGCGAAGACATATCGCAGCCAGGGATAGAGGCTGCTCACACTCTCCAGCAGCCAAGGCGCGCCGTCTCGATCCTGCACATCCGCAGGATGGACAATCATGCCAACCGGCAGACCGATGGTGTCTGTCAGGATATGCCGCTTGCGGCCCTTGATCATCTTCTCGGCCGCATAACCCCGCGGGCCACCAGATTCGGTGGTTTTGACCGACTGGCTGTCGATCACCCCGGCGGTCGGACTTGCTTTGCGGCCGGCGGCTTCCCGCACTTCCATAAGCAGCACATGATTGATGGTCTGCCAAACGCCGCTGTCACGCCAAGCATAGAAATACCGCTGCACCGTTGTGTAGGGCGGGAAATCCTTCGGCAGCAGGCGCCACTGGCAGCCGGTCTGGGCGATGTAGAAAACGGCATTGACCACCTCTCGCATGCTGGTCTTGCGCATTCGCCCGCAGGAAGGCGGCGGCGGGAGGTGCGGCTCGATCAATGCCCACTCTTCATCGTTGGTATCGCTTGCATAGCGCAACCCATCGCGCTGATACTTGGGGCGCGTGATTTCAGTCCAGGCCATAGGTGATTCCTCGCTGTCTTCGCACACACGAGAGAATCGAAGCCGCTGGAATCACGCAACATTTTTTGGCCAGCGAGAGCCTGTTGTCCAAGGCGTTGATCGGAGGACTATTCCGCACTCATTCCGGGTCAGCCTCTAAAGAATTTCCTCGCGGCTTTATGCCTCATGCTTGCCGCCGCAAACAGCGGCCGGCGCAGCACACAACGCTGATCAAGTTCATCCGAAACGACCAAAACGGAGGGTATGATCCATGAACAGATTGATTGGTGCGATGGTGATCGCCACTCTCGTTTGCCCGATGGCCGTGGCGCAGAAACCCCCCGCCCCCGCCCCCGACGCTGCCAATCCAGTGTTCACGCACTTTCAAGACCTAAATTGGCGGGTGTATCCAGGAGGGACCAAGGCGTCGATCGTGCACATTGATCCAACAACTCAGACGACAGAGCTTCTGATCTGGAACCCGCCGAACACTCACGTGCCGAGGCATTGGCATTCGGCCAACGAAAAAATCTCTGTCATCAGCGGCACCTTCGTTATGAAACATGATGATGGTGGTGATCCGGTAGCGCTAAACACCGGCGGCTTTGCTTACATGCCAGCCAAAATGATTCATGAAGCTTGGACCAAACCGGATACGGACGCGCTCTATTTTATTTCGGTGGACGGCGCATGGGACTACAACGTGGTTGAAAGCCCAACGAAGCCCACTCAGTAGTCGACGCGACCCCTGGTCATCTGACATTACTGGCAGATGGCATTATACCCATAAGGACGGGGCGCCCTACTTGGCCGAGTGAACATAGGAACAGCTGCTGCTCTGCAAAGATAAACAATGATCACGAGGAGGAAAGTTCAATGCAATCGTCCGTTTATTTCTTCGGATCGGCGGCCGCGTTTCTGGTCGCTGCTAACGTAGCATTCGCCGATAACTGCTCGGGTTCGGTGACTAGCGTGACGGTGTCATCCGAGACACACGAAGTCGCAAAAGGGCACTCCGTAACGTTCTTCACAAGTCGCACGAGCTCGACAGGCGTGAACGGTGACAATTCGCCCTTCAATGCGGTGGGAGTGAGCAGCGGCTACACGCTCGCCATGCCCGACGGTAAGACTATGACGAGCGGCATTAGCACACGAAAAACCAGCACTGGCGACAGTGAAAGCGACGTATGGTCTATAGCTTCGGGCGATAAACGCGGCACCTGGAAAATAGTGGCAGGAACGGGGGCATTCGCAGGCAAAAACAACTCCGGCTGGTTTGCCCCACCATTCTCGGACGGCACGGTCTCGGTGGGTAATTGGGGCGGCAACTGTCAGTAACCGACTGCCTAAGGGATCAGAAGACCCTGCTGATTTCTTGGAGTAGCCATCGCGGCGGGGTCGCCTTCGCGCGGTCCTGCTTCTGTCTCGCGACGGGGCCAACTCCCCCTCAGCGGCGAAACCCATCTACACTGGCGCCTGGTCAGGAGTCTGGCACGACGATAAGGGACCGATCCGGTTGAGCGGCCATTATAGTGGCGCAGTGGTGCGCGAGGAGGGCGGCTGGAAGATCGTTCTCGACACGATCCAGGACGCGCCGCCGAGGTAGCAGCCTGGGAGTGACTCGATCGCCGCGATAATGGGCCGGTAACTGCTCGACCGGGCCGGGTTGAGCAGTTAACAACTCACGCCGCTCAAATTGGCTATGCTCGGACAGCGCCCGAGCGGCTATCCTCAAACGATGTCCTCAGGCAGCCCACCCCGCCTTACTCTCACGAAGGCCGACGCCAGGCGTATCTGGCTCCGGGCCCAGCGGCTGGATGAGCCGACGCCGTTCGGGGATGGACCCGAGGCGGTGTCCAGGGCAGTGGAGCACCTCGGCTATGTGCAGATCGATACGATCAACGTCATAGAGCGCTGCCACCACCACATCCTCTGGACGCGCATTCCGGCAGTATCGGCCGCGAGCATCTGCACCAGGCGCTGACGGTCGACAAGACGGTCTTCGAGTACTGGACGCACGCGCTGTCCTATGTTCCGACCAAGGACATCCGGTTCTATTTCTCCGGCCATGAAGCGGCACGATCGATCGCCAACGAGCTGGTTCAGCTCGGTGAAGAAGGAAGAGTTGCGAAGGGTCATCGCGCTCATCCGCAATGACGGCGCGCTTTCCATCCGTGACATCGACGACGAGGTGCTGGTCGAAAAGGAGCATCCCTGGGCCAGCCGGAAGCCATCGAAGCGGGCGCTGCAACTGGCATTCTACACCGGAGCCTAACCGTCAGCGCGCGTGTCGGCATGGTCAAGACCTATGAGCTCATGGACCGCCATTTCGGCTGGGACAAGCGGCCACAAGTCCAGCGTCTGAACAGCAGATTCTGGTCTATCTGCTTGATCGGGCCTTGCGATCGCAAGGGGTAATCAGTCTCGATTCGGTCTGTCACCTTGACGCTGGTCGGAAAGCCCGGATATCCGGCGCCTGATTGAAGCGAGGGTGCAGACGCAAGGAGCTGTTGCCGGTGGCGATAGCAGGGCGCGGTCAAACTCGGAGCACTGGGTCCGAACCGGAGACGCTGGAAGCGGCATCGCCGTCCGACCAGAAATGGTGCATCTGCTGTCGCCGTTCGACCCGCTGATCATCCAGCGAAAACGGCTGCAACTGTTCTTTGACTATGAACATCGCTTCGAGGCCTACGTTCCGAAGGAGAAGCGGCTGTACGGCTATTTCGCGCTGCCCGTGCTGGTTGGCGACGAGATCGTCGCCGCCATCGATCTAAAGGCGGATCGCGTGCAGCAAAAGCTCCTGGTCCAACAGTGGACCTGGGTCGGACACGGTTCAGCTCAGTCGCACAAGGCGCGGGTCGAAGAGGAATTGGATCGTTTTGGCCGCTTTCAATTTGATCGGCGGCCGTAGGAAATGGATCGACTGATGCGGTTTTCCGGTCGCGGCCGCACGGGTGGCAGCAAACGATCTGCGACCGATGTGACGTCGCGACGACCCCGATCCGGCCGCTTTCGGGCATTGGTCGGACTCGCGGTGCTGGTTTTTCTTGCAGGCCCTCTGGTCCTCATCCTGGCCTTCCGGTTCCTGGCGCCCCCGGTCACGCCGTTGATGTTGATCCGCCTTGCCGAGGGCCACGCGCGGCACCAGCAATGGGTTTCGTACGAGAGGATCTCGCCCGCGCTGATGGACGCGGTCATCGCTTCGGAGGACAACTTTTTCTGCGAAGAGACATCGGGTTTTGACTTCAAGGCATTGCGCGGTCAGTTTGAGGCGTGGTCGGATGGCGAACGACCGCGTGGCGCCAGCACCATCACCACGCAGACCGCGAAAAATCTGCTGCTGTGGCCGGGTCGAGATCCGGTTCGGAAGCTTGTCGAAGCGTGGCTCACACCGCAATTCGCACTGCTATGGCCGAAGCACCGGGTCCTTGAGATGTATCTCAACATCGTGGAATTCGGGCCTGGGATCTATGGCGCCGAGGCGGCGGCGCGGTCGTTCTTCGGCAAGCCGGCCGCGCAACTGTCGCCTCGGGAGGCGGCGCTGCTTGCCAGCGTTCTGCCGCTGCCTCTTGAGTGGTCGGCCGCCTCGCCCTCCATTCACGTGCGCCACCGAGCGTCGGTTATCGAACAGCGCGTCCCGCAGATCCGGCCGCTGCTTGCGTGCGCCCGATGATGTGGCCCCGGTCCTTATGATGCCCGGCTGGGGCCAACGAGGGTCGCGCCGCCGTCCACGCCCAGGGTCTGCCCAGTGATGTATCGAGCCTGTTCGGACAGCAGAAAACGCACAGCGCCACCAATGTCCCAGCCGGTGCCCTCGCGACCCAGCACCGAGGCTTGGCGTCGTGTGTCGCGGGCCTGATCGGTCATGCCCCGGGCATAGACCATTGGCGTATAGACCGGTCCGGGGGAAACACAATTGACGCGGATGCCCTGTGGCCCGTGGTCGACCGCCATCGCTTTTGTCAGAGCGATGACCGCACCTTTCGAAACGCTATAGGCCGTGAGGCCGCGCGGGCGCAGCGCTGAGATGGAGGAAATATTGACAATCGATCCGCCGCCAGCGGTGCGGATCATTGCGGGATAGCGTGCTTGCAGGCGAGGAACATCGTGTCCACGTTGACGTGCATCACGCGCGCCCAGTTTTCCTCGGTTTCCTCGACGACACTGGCCTTGCTGCCGATGCCCACATTGTTGTCGAGGCAGTCGAGACGGCCCCAGCGGGAGACAGCGTCTTCCACCATGGCGGCGCATTGTTCGGACTCGAGTGACGTCGTAAGAGACCGCGGCCGCGATTGCCGCCTTCGTCCGCGATCATCGCTACCGTGCGTTCGGCGAGCGACAGATCCCGGTCGACTACCAGCACCTTGGCACCGGCGCGGGCCAGCAGGATCGCCGCCGCTCGGCCATTGCCGATGCCGTCGCCGACCGCCCCTGCCCCGGTGACGATCGCCACCTTCCGAACAGGCCCCATTCCTCGTTCGGCTGTCATCGCATTCAGGACCTATCGCTGCTCAGGCGGCCACTTTTCCGGCCTCGACCGGCTGCCACGTCTTCAGCACCGGCAGGACCTCCTTGGCGAACAGCCTGAGTCCCCGTTCAGAGACCTCAAGGGGTGTGCCGCCGAAGCGAAAGGCGACGTTGAGCTCGTAATGCCCGAGCAGCGCGCGCCGCGCTTCGAGTCCGCGCAGGATCTTGTCGGGGGTGCCCCAGCTTGCCGCCTGCATGAACCCGTTCACCGCGCCTTCGATGCCGCCCTTGCGGGCGATCTCGGCCTTTTGCTGATAGGCGTCGTAACCTTTCACCGTCTTGAAGTGCTCGCCCAAGAAACTCGTAGTGATAGAAATTGCTTTCGACGAACTTGCCTTGGTATTTGCGGGCTTCCTGTTCGGTCTCCGCCAGGTTGGTGCCGCAGACGCAAAACTCCGTCAACATGATGTGCGGCTGGTCGGTGCCGTGAAATTCGCGGTGCAGCTTCCGCCCGTTCTCGATCACCGGCAGCCGCATCTCCCACGGGCGGTCGGCGAACATCACCATGTGGGCGCCGAGTTTGGCGGCGGACAGGACAAAATCCTCGCTGGAGGCAACCGCGTAGATGCGCCCGTCGAAGGAGTGCTGCGGGCGAGGACGTATCTCGATCCGCGGCTGGTTGTAGTAAGGCCCGTGCCCCTCGATGAAGCCGGTCTTCAGGGCGTTGATGATCATCGGCGCCGCCTCATCGAAGCGACCGCGCAATTCATCCATGCTGAGACGGAAGGCGGCGAATTCGCGGCGGGCGAGGCCGCGGCCCATGCCGAATCGGAACCGGCCCTTGGAGAGATTGTCCAGCACAGCAGCCTGTTCGGCGACCCTGAGCGGATCGTGCCAGGGCAGGATCACGGCGGCCGTGCCAACATCGATATTCGGACAGACGGCCGACATGTAAGTCATGAGTTGGATGTTGTCCGGTATGAACGAGTAGTCATTGAAGTGGTGTTCGGCCGACCAAAGGCAGTCGAAGCCCAGATCGGCGGCAGTGCGGGCCAGCCGGATCTCCTCGTCCCACACCCGGCTGTCGGAGCAATTCTCCCAGCCGTAGCTGGCGAAGACCATCATCATGCCGACATCCATGGAGGCTATCCCTTTCTCGTCCACGTTTTCCGTTGCGGGAAATGCTTTCACGGTCCGGCGCCCGGCGCAAGCCGCGCGGGCTTCGGTGGTCCGCACCTGCGCCGGCATTGTCGCAGTCAGGATACTTGACCGGAACGAAAAGCCCGCACAGTAGGCCGGCATGTTGATCACGAGGTTCGAGCGGTCTAACCACTATTCAACCGCCCGCTCAAACAGGAGTGCCAACATGAAGATCGGCGTTTTCTCCACGTTCATGTCGCCCCTGGCGACGCCCAAGATGATCCGCGATTTCGGTAGGCGCGCCGAGGATATGGGCCTCAACTCTATCTGGATGGGCGAGCATGTCGCGCTGTTCGACAAGAACACGTTTGGCTATCCCGGTTCCAAGGACGGACGGCTTCCGGTGCCGGAGGGTGGCGGGATGCTTGATGTGACCGCGACCTTCCGATTCTTGGCGGCCGTTACGACGAGGCTGCGCTTTGGCACCGGCGTTGCCCTGGTGCCGCAGCGCAACCCGATCTACACGGCCAAGGAGATGTGCACGCTCGACTGGCTGACGGATGGGCGCATCGATTTCGGCATCGGTGTCGGCTGGAACAAAGAGGAAGTTGAGGCCTGCGGCTATCGCTGGGAAGATCGTGGCGCGCGCTGCGACGAGTTCCTGGAGGTCATGCGGCGGCTGTGGACCGAGCCGGTGGTGGATTTTTCGGGCAAATGGCTTAAGTTCGAAACGATGCGCCTGGACCCCAAGCCGATCCAGAAGCCGCATGTGCCGATTATCGTAGGGGGCTACGCAGACGCGGCGCTCCGCCGTGCGGTGCGATTTGGTGCAGGATGGTACGGTTTCAATCGTGACATCGCCGGTACGAGGGAGATGCTCACTCGCCTCGATGCGGCGTTCGCGAAAGCCGGACGCAAGCGCGGCAACGACTTCGAGATCGTCATCACGCCGCCTCTGTCGATGCAAGTCGATGCGATGCGGGAATACTCAGATCTGGGCGTGCAACGCCTTGTGGTGAACCTCGGCAGCCAGCGGCCAGAGCAGGTGGACGCTCGCATGGCGGCGATCGAGACTCTGGTCAAAATGGCCGCGTGAGTCGACCAACGGTCACGCTATCGCGTAACTACCAACCAGGATCGCTCGGCCGCAGTCCAAGAAGCACCTTCCCCGCGGATTCGAAATAACCCGGCAACCCCGATGCATGTTGCACCGCGACGTGAACATCGCGGAACGCTCGTTCCAGCGGCAGGCGGGTGTAGATCGCGTTGGTGCCTGCGGCATGGAACACTTTGTCAACCGCGCGGACGGACTCATGCATCGCATGCACCAGCGCCAGACGGCCTTGTGCGATCTCCTGATCCGATGGGGTCCTGCCGGCGCACAATGTGCTCCAGACCCGACCGACGGCGTCGAAAACATAGGCTCGGGCGGCGTTGACGATAGCCTCGGCCTCGCCGATGCGGGCCTGCACCATCGGCCTGTCCCGCAGCAAATTGGCCGACATGGTGGACGCTTCGGTGGCGGCGATCTTGGCCAGGCTGTCGATCGCCCCGCGCGCGATGCCGAGGGCCATTCCCCGCCGAGGGGGTCCACAGGATGCACATACCAGGCTCGCTGGTCATACAAAGCGCCGGTCTCGCTCGGAGGCGCGTCCGACAGGCAACTCCGCGCCGCCGGCACAAAGACATCGTCCACGGTGAAGTCCTGACTGCCGGTGCCGCGCATGCCCATCACCGACCAGGTGTCCAGGATGGTCACGGACTCCCTCGGCACCCAAAGGGCACGCAGCACCGGCGCCGGCCGCGGTTCGGCGCGGCGTATCGCCATCCATCATGATACACGTGCAGTACAACCAGCGTGCGTTCTGGATGCCGCTGGCGAAATTCCAGCGTCCCTTGACACGGTAACCGCCCGGGACCTCCCACGCGCCGCCGCCTGTGCGAGCCGACCCGGCGGCGCGGTAATCGGCCGGGGTGCCGGCGAGTTCTCGGCCGACCTCGACCGGCAGGCGGCCCACGCTTTGGGAAAGAGCCGTGGCGATCATGGCGCACCAGCCCACCGATCCGTCGGCTTTCGACAGTTCCTCGACGACGCGGAACGCCGTCAGAGGGGGCGTCTCGGGGCCACCCATCGAGCGCGGGAGATACATCTGGTAGATCCCCGCCTTGGTGATCTCGGCCGCGAGCGCAGGCGGGGTCTGGCGCATCTGTTCCGCCTCGTCGCGGGCAGCGCGTACGTCGGGCGCCAGCCGCATGGCAGCAGCGACGATATCCGGGATGGGCGGGTCCTGGTCCTGTATCATGCGCAATCTCCTCTGAGTGCCGCTACCCTGACAAATGACGGGCCCGGCAGCCAGAGGCTCATCGCCCACCCTCCCATCATTCGCCCAGGGCGAGTCGCAGACCGGCGTCGATGAACGCTCTGTCGTCGGGGTTCCACAATGTCATGTGCCCCCAAATCGACGGGATTGTGCGGCATACCGCGTTGGGGATCTTGCTGGCCTCATGTTCGCTGTCGACCGGCGGGAAGTAACTGTCGTACTGGCCGGGCATGATGACGGCGCGCGCCTCGATCGCCCGCAATGCCGCATCGAAATCACCCCCGTAAGCGGTGCCGTCAGCAATATTTCCGTCGTACCAGGTCCGCAGCAGGGTCAACAGATCGTTGGCATCGTGATGGATGAAAGCGCCCTCCCAGAAACTGGCCACAAATTCCTCGCAGCTCGTCACGCCGAATTGGCGGAAACCTTCGGTGCGATAGAACGGTTCGGAGAAGCCCCAACCGGCGTAGATGGCCGCGAATGCCTTCAGTCCGGCCAGCGGAGGGCGCGTGTAGAAACCCTCGGCAAAGGCCGGATCGAGCGTCAAAGCTCGGCTGAGCGACAGCAGGAACACCTTGTTAAAGTGCGCCGTGCGCGCAGAGCTGCAGAGCGGTGCGATTGCCTCCATCATGTCGGGATACTGGGCGCCCCATTGGAATGCCTGGCATCCGCCCATCGACCAGCCTGCGACGAGCTTGATGCGCTCTATGCCCAGGCGCTCGGTCAGCAGCATGTGCTGCAGGCGGACGTTGTCGTGCAGCGTCACGCGCGGGAAGCGCGTGGCCTCGAACGGTGCGGGCGTGTTGCTTGGGGACGAAGACACCCCGCCCGACAGCAGATTGACGAAAACGATGAAGTGCTTGTCAGGGGTGATGGCGCGATCCGGCCCGACCATGCAGAACTCGGCCTCCCGATGGGTTCCGGAATACCACGACGGGATCAGCACGACGTTGTCGCCGGCGGCCGTGAGGTTGCCCAGCGTTTTGTAGGCCAATCGTGCCATCGGCAGCGCGCCGCCCTTCTGCAGGGCAAAGCCGGTGGCTTCAAATACGTCGAAGTCGCTCATGGTCCCCTCCTGTGTGATTGACGGCCCGGCGCCAGGGAGAGCACTTTCCGGGCCAGGGACGACAGGCATCCAGCCAGGTCAGCTGGTTCGGTCCCGCCCAAACTGGATGCAATTGACCGCGATGCATGCATGGTTTGCTGCCAGCCAACGCTTTTGAGCCGCGGGTAGCCCGCGCGGATGCCGGTGCGCGACATGCTTGACGTCGGCTGCACGCAAGGGCATGGCGTTTGACGCGATACGGCGAGTTCAGGCCACAGTCAGGCTGAACCTACCGTTTCTTCCAGGACCTCACCGCTGACTCTGCATCATCTGGTCCATTGGCATCATGTTGTGATTCATGTTCCCCAGGATCCACAGCGAACCGGCCAGCAGCAGCAAGACGATCAGCACGCCGAAGGCAAGCGCCATGACGTTGTTGACGTTATCAGGGCCGGTCGTGATGTGCAGGAAAAAGACCAGGTGCACCCCCATCTGCGCGATCGCAAGCACCACCAGCGCGACCGGAATGCTTGGACCCCAAACCCAAGTCGTGCCCGAGACAAAGAACGACACCGCAGTCAGCAGCACCGCTAGGCCCAGTCCGACCACATAGGCGCCAACCCCCTCCGTCGCCTCGTCACCACCAAGGTGCTCGTCCCCAGGAGCGGTGTCCTCATTTTGCTCGGCGTGGCTCATTGCGCGCCCCCCATCAGATAAACCACAGTGAACAAAGCGACCCAGATGATGTCCAGCGCGTGCCAGAACAGACTGAAACAGAGGACCCGTCGCAAAATGTCCGCCCGGTATCCCTTGGCGAACACTTGCGCCATCATTGTCAACAGCCACAACAGCCCAGCGGTCACATGCAGCCCGTGGCACCCGACCAGAGTAAAAAACGCTGACAGAAACGCGCTGCGCGTCGGGCCGTCGCCATTCGCGACCATACCCGCGAACTCCCGCGCCTCGAGAAAAATAAATGCCGCCCCCAAAACGAAGGTGACCGCCATCGCCCCAAAGAACAAGGATCCTTTATGCTGCTGTGCGCCGACGCTCGCGAGCCCGCAGGTGAAGCTGGAAAGCAGAAGGCACGCCGTCTCAAGTCCTACGCTGCCAAGATGAAACAAATCTCGCCCGCTCGGTCCGCCCGCGGTCGAGTCGACAAGCACCGCGTACGTCGCGAAGAATGCCGAGAACATGATGATGTCGCTGAGCAGGAAGATCCAAAAGCCGTAGCCGACGATGATCCGCTTCGTCACCGGCCGAACATGCCGGATCGCGCCCTCGCGTTCGAGCCGATTCGGATCGCCGTGGCCCGCGACCGCCTGCGAGGCGGCACTCATTGCGCGGCCTGCAGGCGCGCCAATGCCTCACTGCGGGCGCTCCGGTTGGCCCGATCTATCTTGGCGACCTCATCGGCGGGAATGACGTATTCGTCCTGATCCCGCCAGGCGAAGATCACGAAGGTCACGTACGCGCCCACAACGCCCAATCCCGCGAGCCACCAGATGTGCCAGATCAGCGCGAAATCCAGTGAAGGTTGCGAAGAAGGCGCAGATGAAACCGGTCGGGCTGTTCCTGGGCATCTCAATGTCCGTGTAGGTGGGCTCATCGCTCAACGCCGCTCGCTGGATCGCGCGCTGCTTCATGCTCCAGTAAGCATCCTCGCTTTCGATACGCGGGAGCACGGCGAAGTTGAAGGCGGGCGGCGGAGAGGGGGTCGCCCATTCCAGCGAGCGCCCATTCCACGGATCGCCGGTCACGTCGCGAAGCTCCTCCCGCCGGCGAATGCTGACCGCGAGCTGCGCGATCTGCAGGATGATCCCGGCCAGGATGACTGCCGCGCCGGCCGCCGCGACCAGCAGCCAGGGACGCCAGTTGGTTACATCGTAGTGCTGCATGCGACGGGTCATACCCATCAGGCCCAGGACGTAGAGCGGCATGAAGGCGAGGTAGAAGCCAATGAGCCAGCACCAGAACGCCGCTTTGCCAAGCCCCTCGTGCAGCCGGAAGCCAAACGCTTTCGGAAACCAATAAGAGTAGCCGGCGAACGCGCCGAACAGCACCCCGCCGATGATGACGTTGTGGAAGTGGGCTACTTGGAAGAGGCTCTCGTGCAACCACGAAGTCCGCCGGCGGCACGGCCAGCAGAACGCCGGTTACGCCGCCGATCACGAACGTGACCATGAAGCCGACCGACCACAGCATCGGCGTGGAATAGACGATCCGGCCGCCAAACATCGTGAACAGCCAGTTAAAGATCTTTACGCCGGTGGGCACCGCGATGATCGACGAGGTGATGCCGAAGATCGCGTTGACGTCGGCTCCGCTACCCATGGTGAAGAAGTGGTGCAGCCACACCGTGAAGGACAGGACGCAGATCGCCATCGTCGCCATGACCATCGACCGGTAGCCGAACAGCGGCTTGCCGGAGAAGGTCGAGATCACCTCGGAAAAGATCCCGAAGGCGGGCAGGATCAGGATGTAGACCTCGGGATGTCCCCATGCCCAGATCAGGTTCATGAACATCATCACGTTTCCGCCGGATTCGTTGGTGAAGAAATGAAAGCCGAGGTAGCGGTCCAGCAGCAGCATCGCCAGCGTCGCGGTCAGGATCGGGAAGGCGGCGACGATCATCAGGTTGGCGGCGAGCGTCGTCCAGCAGAAGATCGGCATGCGCATGTAGGTCATGCCGGGCGCATGAATCTTCAGCACCGTGGTGACGAAGTTGACGCCGGTCAGCAGTGTCCCGACACCGGAGATCTGCAGCGACCAAAGATAATAGTCGACGCCGACGCCGGGCGAGTAGGTGATCTCGGACAGCGGGGGAAACGGCAGCCAGCCGGTGCGCGCGAACTCGCCCACGACCAGCGAAATGTTGACCAGCAGCGCACCGGTGGCGGTGAGCCAGAAGCTGACCGAGTTCAGCGTCGGAAACGCCACGTCGCGAACGCCAAGCTGCAGCGGCACGACGAAGTTCATCAGCCCGATCACGAACGGCATCGCGACGAAGAAGATCATCAGCGTGCCGTGCGCCGAGAAGATCTGGTCGTAATGTTCGGGCGGCAGGTAGCCCTCGGACCGGAACGCCAGCGCCTGTTGCGATCGCATCATGATCGCGTCGGAGAAGCCGCGCAGCAGCATCACCATCGCCAGAAGGGTGTACATGATCCCGATCCGCTTGTGGTCGACGCTGGTGATCCACTCCTTCCAAAGATAGGGGAGCCAGCCCTTCAGCGTGATCCAGACGAGGACGCCGAAGATCACCACGCCGACCACGGCCCCTGCGAACAGCGGGATCGGCTGGTCGAACGGAATGGCGTCCCAGGTCAGTTTGCCCAACATGTTATGGCTCCGTCCGCGGGGATACGTTCGGATTCGGCCGGCCGGCCTGCGGCCCGGGTCCCGGCGGCAGCTTCTGTGTGACGATCTGCTGGAACAGCTCGGGAGCGGTCGCACGGTAGGTGAACGGCAGCGACGTCCATGCTCTGCTTGGCCAGAGCGTAGCGTAGCTCGCGGCATCGAGCGTCGGGCCGGTGTTGCGCGTCGTCTCGATCCAGGCGGCGAACTGCTCCGCCGGCACCGCGTGCACGTCGAAATGCATGTCGGGGAAACCATCGCCGCTGAAGTGGCTCGAAAGGCCGTGGAACGTGCCCGGCGCGTCCGCCTGCAGGTTCAACTGCGTCGTCATGCCGTTCATCGTGTAGATCATGCTGCCGAGCTGCGGGATGAAGAAGGCGTTCATCACGCTCGCCGAGGTCAGGTGAGAAGTGAATGGGCACCCCGGCGGGAAGCACAAGCTGGTTCACGCTCGCGACACGCTGGTTCGGGTAGATGAAGAGCCACTTCCAATCCAGCGAGACGACCTGGACCTCGAGCGGCGGCGTTTTCGATGCCAGCGGCTTCGCGGGATCGAGGTCATGCGATCCGATCCAGACCACGCCACCCAGCAGCATGATCACAAGGACGGGAATGGCCCAGACGATGAGTTCGAGCCGGCCGGAATAGGCGAAATCCGGCAGGTAGCTTGGCCTTGGTGTTGGAGGCTCGAAACCACCAGGCGAAGGCAAAGGTCGCGGCGATCGTCGGGATGACGATGGCCAGCATGATCGCAAGCGAGTCGATCAGGATCGTCTTCTCGGCGATCCCGACGACGCCTTGCGGGTCGAGGACGGCCGGCTGACAAGCGGTCAGCACGATCGGCGCCGCGATGACTGTGCGGCGGGCGGCGGCGACCGCTGATGGCAGGCGCCACGAAAATGCTCGACTTTCCGGCAGTCCGCCTGGTTTGGCGTGCATCGAAATCGTCCTCACGTCGTCGCGGCGCAACTATTTGACATCGCGGGCCGCTTCGCTACCCGTGATGTGGTCACGCCTTCGCTACCTTGGGTTCAAGTTCCACCGGACCCGTTCGGCCATAACTTCACAGGGCCAACGCCTCATCGGCGCAGGGTTCCAGCACTCCGCGTCACGCCCCGTTGACTTCGGCCGGTCCGCTTCGTCAGCTTCCCCGGCGACTGGCGGCAAATATAATAATGAAGGGAACGGGGGCGCATGGGAGGCTGCGGCCGCATAGGCACGACGTACGGGACACGGTTGTGACCAATTTGCTCGAGGCCAAAGGCCTCCACGCCGCGTATGGCGAAACCAAAGTCCTCCACGGTATCGATTTCGCGGTCCGCCAGGGCGGCGTGACCGCTCTTCTGGGCGCCAACGGTGCCGGCAAGACCACCACCTTGCGCGCTATCTGCGGCCTGGTCCGCACGCAGGGGCAGATCACCCTCGGCGGCAAGCGCATCGACGGCATGGCGACCGAGGATATCGTCCGCCTCGGCGTCGCCCATGTGCCCGAAGGCCGCGGCACCTTCATGGAACTCACCGTCGAGGAGAACATGCGCCTCGGCGCCTACACCCGCCCGGCGCGTGAGGCGACCGCCGATTTCGAGCACATGTTCGACTATTTCCCCCGCCTGAAGGAGCGCTACAAGCAGCAGGCCGGCACGCTGTCCGGCGGCGAGCAGCAGATGCTCGCCATCGTGCGCGCCTTGCTGCTGCGCCCCCGGCTGCTGCTGCTGGACGAGCCGTCATTCGGCCTCGCCCCGCTGATCGTGCAGGAGATTTTCCGCATCCTGGCGCGCATCAAGCAGGACGCCGGCGTCAGCATCCTGCTGGTCGAGCAAAATGCCGCCATCGCACTGGAGTTCGCCGAGGATGCCTATGTGCTGGAAACCGGCCGCATCGTCATGGCCGGTTCGTCGGCGGAAATCAGCAAGGACGAGGGCATCCGCCGCTCGTATCTCGGATATTAGGAATGAATGTGCCAGCAAGCTGTCACAGCAGCTTGAACTAGTGGTCCGATCCCGACAGAAGCATCTCATGCGGTCGGGTGAATCGGCCCACAAAATCAAGGGCTAGTGGTTGGATCGTTCGAGGGCTGCACCATCAGCCAGCCGACGATCTGAGGAGGATACGATGTTCACGGGCGTTCTTCATCAGATCATGTCGGGCATCGCGACGGGCGGCATCTACGCCTCGGTGGCGCTGGCCCTGGTGATGATCTACCAGGCGACCCATCACGTGAATTTCGCGCAGGGGGAGATGGCGACCTTCTCCACCTACATCGCGCTGACCTTCATCAACGCCGGCTTCCCCTACTGGGTGGCGCTTGTCGTCGCGGTGGTGATTTCCTTCGGCATCGGCGTGGCGATCGAGCGGATTCTGATGCGGCCGCTGGCGAATGCGCCCATCCTGGCCTCGGTCGGCGTGTTCGTCGGCCTGCTGCTGGTCATCAACAGCCTGAGCGGCTGGTTCTTCGACTACACGATCAAGCAGTTTCCCACGCCGTTTCCGGATCACCCGATGCTGGGCGGCTATCTGTCCGGCCACGAACTCGGCTCCACCGCGGTCACGCTGATCGTGCTGATCTGCGTCTATCTGTTCTTCCGCCATACCCGGCTCGGGCTGGCGATGCGCGGCGCGGCGTTCAACGCCACCTCGTCCCGCCTGGTCGGCGTGCGCGTCGGCTGGATGCTGGCGCTGGGCTGGGGCCTCGCGGCGGCGATCGGCGCCGTCGCCGGCTGCATGGTGGCGCCGATCGTGTTCCTCGACCCGAACATGATGTCCGGCATCCTGCTGTATGCCTTCGCCGGCGCGCTGCTGGGCGGCATCGACAGTCCGCTGGGCGCCGTGCTCGGCGGCTTCGCGGTCGGCGTGATCGAGAACCTCGGGGGCGCCTACCTGGTGGGCACCGAGTTGAAACTGACCCTGGCGCTGGTCATCATCGTGGCGGTGCTGACGATCAAGCCGACCGGCCTGATGGGCCGTAGAGTCTATAGCCGGGTATGACGATCATGCGGACACCCTGGCTGATCGCGGTTCTGGTGCTGCTCGCGGCGATCGTGCCCGGTCGCCCTGTTCACCGATTATCACCTGTTCCAGCTCACGATGGTCGTGGTCTATGCCATCGCCATCCTGGGCCTGGCGCTGCTGACCGGATTCAACGGGCAGATCTCGCTGGGCCACGGCGCGTTCTATGCGATCGGCGCCTATACCACGGCGATCCTGATGACGATCGTGGAACGTGCCGTATTGGCTGACGCTGCCGGTCTCGGCGATCGTCTGCGCCTGCGTCGGGTTCCTGGTCGGACTGCCGGCCCTGCGGCTGGGCGGGCTGTATCTGGCGCTGACCACATTCGCCCTGGCGGTCGCGATCCCGCAGATCCTGAAATACAAGGCGTTCGAGGACTGGACCGGCGGCGTGCAGGGACTGGTGATCGACAAGCCGGATGCGCCGTTCGGCCTGAGCTTGTCGCCGGACCAGTGGCTGTATCTGTTCACGCTCGGGGTCGCGGTGGTGCTTTACATCATCGCCTGGAACATCGTCCGCGGGCGCGTCGGGCGCGCGATGATGGCGATCCGCGACCACGCCATGGCCGCCGAGGCGATGGGCATCAACCTGCCGATGGTGAAGACCAGCACCTTTGCCCTGAGCGCGATGTACACCGGTCTGGCCGGTTCGCTGGGCGCGATCGCGGTGCAGTTCGTGGCGCCGGACAGTTTCGGCGTGTTCGTCTCGATCTTCCTGTTCGTTGGCCTGATCGTCGGCGGCGTTTCCTCGATCGGCGGCACGCTGCTGGGCGCGGCGTTCATCGAGTTCGTGCCGAACCTCGCCGACAAGGTATCGAAGGCGGCGCCGGGCGCGGTGTACGGCGTGATCCTGATCGCGGTGATGTTCCTGATGCCGGCGGGTGCGGGGGGCTTCCTGCACGCCCTGTGGCGGAAGATGTCGCGTTCACGCGCGGGTGTGGGGGTGCTCGGAGCGACACCCGCGGATGCGGGGGCTTTGCCCGACGAAACCGCTACGGGATTTGCCGAATTGCCGCCGCCGCGGGAGTTTGTTGAGCGACCGGTCATCCGAAACGAGTGATCGGTGTTAAGCGGTGCCGGTCAGGTCGACACCGCCGAATAGACCTCAACTGTACTATCGAGCCGGGATTTGTCCAGACCAGAGAATACGGCGCTTTCGCCGGGCCTTCCAAGCAAATATCCCTGTGCGAAGGCAATGCCATTCCCCCGCAACCAGTTGAGCTGCTCGGTCGTCTCGACACCTTCGGCGACGACATAAATGTTCATATCGGACGCCAGTCTTCCGATGGTGCGGACGATTGCCGCAACCTTCTGGGAGCCCGGAAGATCGCGCGTGAAGCTTGCGTCGATCTTAATTCCATCTACGTCAAAGCCACGCAGATAGGTCAGCGAAGAATAACCAGTCCCAAAGTCATCCAAAACGATCCGGACCCCAAGATTACGGATAGCGTCGAGTTGGCTTACGGTCCTTTCGGTCGATACCAGGAAGACGGTCTCGGTCACCTCAAGCGAGAGGCGGCCCGGGGGGAGACCGCTCTTCGTCAGGCAGGCCTTCAGAACGCCAACAAATTTTCCGCTACGAAGTTGCCTGGGCGAGAGGTTCACGGCAACCGGGAGAGGATTTCGCCATCCGGCTGCCGCGTCACACGCCAATCTCAGGACATATTCTCCTAACCGCTCCATCAGCTCGCTCGTCTCGGCACCCGCGATAAATGCCCCCGCCGTCAACACGCCGCGGGTCGGATGGCGCCATCGGACAAGCGCTTCAACCGAAACAATGTCTCCCGATCGAACGTCGATGATCGGCTGGTAGTGAAGAAAAAGCTGCTCCTCATCAAGGGCGGACAATAGTTCTGCCTGAAGGCGCATCCGCCCTAAGTGCTCATGCTCGAACTCCGGCTCGAACAGACAGGCGACCTTTTTCCCACGTTCCTTGGCTCGATATAGAGCTAGGTCGGCACGTCGAATCAAGGCTTCCGTATCCGTGCCGTGGACCGGATATAAGGAAACCCCGACGCTTCCCGAAGGCGTGATGGCAAGGGTATCGATCGATAGGGGCGCGGAAAGCGCTTTTGTTATCCGCCCGGCAATCTCCAGCGCATCCACCTCCTCGACGCCATTCAGCAGAACAGCGAACTCGTCTCCTCCGATCCGGCCGCCGGTGTCTCTTGGCCGGATGGAGGCACAAATTCGGTCCGCTACTGACCTCAGCACATCATCGCCTGCCAGGTGCCCCAGGTCGTCGTTGATTCCCTTAAAGTTGTCGAGATCGATGAGAAGCAACGCGAAATGGTCGCTGGCCAGCCCGCCGCAGGCCGCGTCGACTTCGTCAACAAAGGCTTTGCGATTCAGAAGACCGGTCAGACCGTCGTGGCTCGCAAGGAACTCGATCCTTTGTCTCCCCGTCCTAGCTTCCGTAACATCAGATCCGATTCCGCGGTATCCAAGAAAACCTCCGGTATCATCATAAACAGGATGGCCCGTCAGGCTTAGCCACCGAACAGTTCCACCAATAAAAACTGAAAGATTCGCATCCTTGAAGGCGGTCCGTTCGTTCATGAACAAGACCACGTTGCAAAAATCGTCCTCCTCGTTAGCGCGCCGACTTGGGATATCAAACACGGAAAGGTTTTGAAGTTGCGCTTTGTCTACCTCGAGCACCGCCGCCATCCGATCGCTGACGTTGCAAAGCACCCCATCTCTATTAGTTTCCCATAGCCAGTCGGACGACTCCTCCTGAAATTCCCGCAAAAAAAGACTTACTGTCCTATGTTCCTTTCGCAAATTTAAGCGTCCAATAGAACGTTCAAGGATGGCTTTGTTCATGTAAAGCAGACCCGTCAGGGCAAATCCGAGAAAACCGAAGAAAGAGTAGATAGCCGCGACCTGAATTGGCTGCAAAAGAATAGCGATCGAACAAAGGATCGAAACTGGAAAGTAAAACGCCAGTGCGGCGGAAAGTGGAACAGCAAGCATCGGCGTTGAGACGAGCGCCATGATGAGCCCGACAAGTATGCCCTGCTGTTCAGGGTTGGCGTTCGCGGCAAACAGGTTGACGAGAACCCCCCAAGCCAGCCCCAATCCTGTCAAGAACTTCACCGAGCGTCCGATGAAAGCTGCATCATCGCGGCGTTGCTTCCAGCGTAGCCCACCGGCGACCAGACCAACATAGAGCAAGATGATGACGCAGTCGGTCAGGATGATGCTGCGGTTTAGATGTTGTTCGAAGGCAAAAGTGAAGAGCGTGCAGCTACCTATTCCAAGAAGCGCGAACAGCAGCGTGACGCCGAGGAGTAGTGTCGCCTGCTCCTGCTGAATAGGACCTTCATTTTCCGTACCATGGTACGACAGAAAGATCTCGCGCAGTGCCCGCCAGCGTTGTGAAATCGCGGCCAAGCCCGACGATTTTGACTTCGATACCGGCTCCTGCGCGGCGAGCGGGGGCTTGATCCGGAGCGGAACACGGGGGAGCAGCATGCCGGTCCGTCGTCTGTAAATGTCGTAGCTGAGCGAAAGAGCTGATGATCGAAATCGGCGCTCCTCGGCACGGGCGATACCAACGTACCAGAGGACGAGGGCGAGGGCGGCCGGCCATTGCCACATTCCGGCGATCAGGCCTGTGCTGATCCAGAAGCTGATATAGGACAGATAAAACGGATGCCGAACATATCCGTAAGGACCTTGTGTATTGACCGTGTCAGGGTCGGCGTCTGTATAGGCTAGCTGGAGCCGATGCGACCTAGTCTTCGCCACGGCCCACCAGAAGAGGATCATCGAGAACGAAAATCCAACCAAACCCAAAGCTGTCCACACCGCCGCTTCGCAGCCTCGCCAGGACAGCAGGCCGACATACATTATATACGACGAAAGGTTGGCGATCGACAGGAGGCGCATTCCTGTTGGAATGCGCCCGGCCGTCACGAAATGTCCACGAAGCGCCCAGCCAAACGAGCAAATGGCGACAAGGGACAAAGATATTGGCAGCAACAGACCGCTGCCGGCGACCCCGACGTTCATTGTCAAGGTCGCACGAGGGAAAGAGGAACGGTTGCGCCGGACAGGAACCCGTCAAGCGTTTGGATCGCGCCCCCCGCATAAGGGTCTATCAACGGAAATGCACTTCGAATTTCGTCATAGCGTTGACGGGTGCAGGACATGAGTTGCATGGGGCAGTTCAGGCCGGGGTAGGGCCCCGGCGATGTGATTGAATTATACCCAAGTCGCCGGTAAAATGGCACATGGTTCTGGCGTACACACGCCAATAGGACTTGGGTATGCGCCATCATCCCTATGTATCCTGCCAATCGATAAAGGAGGAAAACAAGGCCCTGATTATTTTCTGCGGCTGGACTCCTGACCAAACGGGTCGTCTCGATCCCCCGGCCGCCGACCCCGCTCGTGGGTTTCTGACCGAGCAACGCGCTGACCTCCTTGGGATAAACGTCCATAGCGGGGGACCGCTGTCCCGATCCGAACGCGAGAGCGCAGGTGCGCACGGACGCCAGCGGCACGCCCTCATCATAGAGAACGATGGTTTGGCAGTTAGGCAGATCATCGTACAGATCCTGGAATAGTCGGGTCTCGTTTGGCTCAATAAAGCCTGATGCCAGGTAGCTATCGTAGCGGATTCGATAGGCGTCCTCCTTGGTCTGGCGGTCGAGTGCTAGGCGTGCGAGGTACTGAGTTTGCCTTGGTGAAGCAACCGCACGAAGCTGCGGGGATTCGTGGCCGGAATGAGGTAACGGAGAGAGTATCATGGTAGTCCCCTAATTTAATTGCAACAAGGAGACTATAACGGTCTGTATCAGACAAATTGCTTGTGGTAAAGGCGTTCATCGCGAGACTACCTTACTGGGAAGAATACATAGGTGTTTTATGGCTGAATTTGCTCCTGTGGAAACCATAGCGGACTTTAGACAACTGGATGATGGTGATACACTTGAAGGATACTTTGACGGTTTTCACGGCAGCCCGGAGCCCGGCTCTGATCGGTCCCGCGCCTTTTGGCACGGATGGCGCAATGGACGGGTCGATGCCGGGTTAGCTGAACCAGACCAGGCGCAACGAGCACTCGAGCAAGAGTTTTGCCTGCTCGCAATGACAACCACCTAACACGACTTCGATGGGACTGGGTCATCCATCGGCGCCGGCTCGGTTGGCGTGTTACGAGGACCGACCGCGTATGGATGGAGTTCGCGGCTCGATCTCGCTGCCGCTTGCGAGATAAGCTGATTTCGTCGTTTTCCGTACGCATGCCTACGGTGTGCAAAATATTGGAGACTCGTGGCCCCGGCGATCCAGGCACCTGTAGCCGGATGAAGGAACACAGTCTCATGCAAGATGTTTTGCCGTCGCACCAATATTTTGCACCGGCGACAGGTTATGGCATAAATGTATTACTGAATAGTTAACAACAACCGACTTTTCCTTTTAATCTTAAGATTTGTGTCTGCAATCCGCTGGCGATTTGTCCTCTCACGGCCGGAAAATCGATCGCGCCTTAAAAATGGCTCTCGTTGCCCCGATAAGGATCAATTAAAGCTGCGTAGTTAACGGGTATGCGACAAATCCCATCCCCACCCGGCAAGGGCGCCCAGGATCACCACCAACCACGGAGGCGCTGACCACAGCGTCAGCAGCAGGAACGCGACAAGCGCCAGCCCAAAATCCGAGCCGGTATGCACTGCTCCAGTCCAGATGGGCGTGAACAGCGCCGCGAGCAACACGCCCACCACCGCGGCGTTAACCCCACGCAGGGCCGCCCGCACGCCGTCGCGATGCCGCAGCGTGTCCCAGAACGGGAGCAGGCCGCCCACCAGCAGGAAGGATGAGGCGAAAATCGACACCGTTGCCACCGCGGCGCCGATCCAACCGTTGGGCGCAGGACGCTCGACCGTGCCCAGGAACGCCGCGAAGGTGAAGATCGGTCCCGGCATCGCCTGTGTGGCGCCATATCCGGCCAGAAACGCGTCCGGCCCTACCCAGCCGGGCGGCACCACAGAGGCCTGCAGCAGCGGCAGCACCACGTGGCCGCCGCCGAACACCAACGATCCCGCCTGGTAGAACGCGTTGACCAGGGCGACCGTGTGGTTCCCGCTCGCCTTCGTCAGCCAGGGCAAACCCAGCAGCAGCATTGCAAAGAGCACCAGCAGCCCGGCGGCAACCGGACGAGGCACCCGCACGCCGAGCGCCGCCGGCGGTTCGGCTGCTGCCGCCTGCCGGGGCAGCACCGCAACACCGGCTAGCCCGCCCATAAGGATGGCGGCGACTTGTCCGAGGGACGACGGCATTGCCAGCGCCACCAGACAGGCCGCGACCGCGACCGTGGCCCGCGGCCGGTCCGGCGCCAGGGAGCGCGCCATGCCCCAGACCGCTTGCGCGACCACCGCGACCGCCACAAGCTTCAGCCCGCGTAGCCAGCCGGCGTGAGCCACGTCGCCGATCGCGCCGATCCCATATCCGAACAACGTCATTGTCAGAGTCGACGGCAAGGTGAAGCCGACCCAGGCCGCCAGCATGCCCAGCGGGCCGGCTCGCAACAAACCGATCGCCATGCCGGTTTGCGAGGAGGCCGGCCCCGGCATGAACTGGCACAGTGCGACGAGGTCGGCGAACGTCGCCTCGGTTAGCCACTGGCGTTTGGCAACAAGGTCCGCTCGATAGTAACCGAGGTGCGCGACGGGACCCCCGAAGCTGGTGCAGCCGAGGCGGAGGAATACCAGGAAGACCTCGAGGGCGCCCTTCATCAGGGTTGCCCTGGCGGTCCATTCCCGGGCCGCCTCAAGGCCGCCGCCTTATCGTTGCCGAGGCTGGCCGGGGACGGCAGGACGCTGGCTCTTGACACACACTGGCAAATCTACGCGTTCGTCGCGGCCAGGTAGTGCATCGCCGCCTGCACGCCGCCTTCCCTGTGCGGTATGCCAGCCGCTCGCAGCCCCATCTCCACGCCGGTCAGCGCGCCGGTAAACGACAGCACGCCGAGGTCGCCCATATGGCCGATGCGGAACACCCGATCCTCAATGCGGCCAAGGCCATTGCCGAGGCTCATGTTGAACTTCTCCAGTATGACGGCACGCAAATTGTCGGCGCTGTGGCCCTCCGGGATGCGGATCGCAGTCACCCCGGGGGCGTAAGCGGCCGGATCCGCGCATTGCAGTTCCAGTCCCCAAGCGGCAACCGCCAGACGGGTCGCCTCGGCGTAACGACTGTGACGGGCGAACACGGCCGGAAGGCCTTCCTCGGCCAGCATATCCAGCGCCTCATTCAAGGCAAACAACAGGTTGAGGGCGGGCGTATAGGGGAAGAAGCCGGTCTTGTTCGACACCACCAGCGGCGCCCAGTCCCAGTAGCTGCGACGGGACCCGCCGGCGCGCGAGGCGGCCAACGCCTTGGCGCTGATCGCGGTAAAGGCCAGGCCCGGCGGCACCATCAATCCCTTCTGCGAGCCGGCGATCGTGACATCGACCTCCCATTCGTCGTGCCGGTAATCGGCGCATCCCAGCGAGGAGATCGCATCCACCATCAGCAGCGCAGGGTGAGACGCCCGGTTCATCGCCCGGCGCACCGCGGCGATATCGGTCATGCAACTGGTGGAGGTCTCGCTGTGCACCGCGAAGACCGCCTTGATCTTGTGCTCGCGGTCGAGCCCCAGCTCCTGGGCGATGGCGTCCGGGTCGGCGCCCCGGCGCCAATCGGTCTCCAGCGTCATCACGTCCAGACCGAGGCACAGCGCCATTTTCTCCCACAAATGGGAGAACTGGCCGGCGCGGCTGATCAGGACGCGGTCGCCGGGGACCAGGGTGTTGGTCAATGCAGATTCCCAGGCGCCGGTGCCAGAAGCCGGGAAAATCCCGATCGTGGCGGCACCGGTTTGGAACACAGCCCGCAGTTTGGCGACGACGTCGCGACCGAGCGCGCCGAATTCCGGACCTCGGTGGTTGATAGCGTTGCGATGCATGGCGCTCAGCACGCGATCGGGCAGATTAGTCGGCCCGGGCGTCTGCAAAAAATGACGACCGGAAACGAAGTTCGACATTAGGAACGTCCCTCCAAGGGGCGGCTAACAACCACGCCGCGCGGTGGATTGCAATGGCTTTGCTGTAAAGGCCACAGATCGCGTCCCCCGACCGGGCAGCGTGCACGAAAACTTAATAGTTCCGGGTCGGCCGGCTTTGCTGGACACCGCCGCAAGCCGGCGCGACGCGCGCGGTATCGGTTCAGGAGGTGAAAGGGGAGCCATCCACATCGATAAGCGAGGCTGGGCTGGCCGGAGCGCTCGTTTGCCTAGTGCCAGCCAGAAGGTAATCCGTTAGCTTGCCGGAACCGCCGGGAATCGGACCTCGGGCGTGCATCAACGCTGACGATCAACTGAGTTTCGTGCAGGAGACGTTCCGTGCCCCAGGTTTTCCATGTCGAGATGATCAAGCCCTCGCACTATGATGACGAAGGCTACGTCATCCAGTGGTGGAAGGCGTCGATCCCCTCCAACTCGCTCGCCAGCCTTTATGCGATCGTGCAAGACGCGGCCGAGCGCCGCGTGCTCGGCGATGCGGTTGCGCTTACGCTTGACGCTTGGGACGAGTGCAACACGATCATCTCGGAGGACAGGGTTGCCCGGAAGATTGCGGACGCCGGGGCCGGGATCGTTCTTCTGATTGGCGTCCAAAGCAATCAGTTCCCGCGCGCGGTGGACATGGCCCGGGCATTCCGCGCCCGCGGCGTCGATGTCGTCATCGGCGGCTTCCATGTCAGCGGATGCCTTTCGATGCTTGACGAACTGCCCTGGGACCTGCAGGGAGCGGTCGATCTGGGCATCACGCTCTTCGCCGGCGAGGCCGAGGGCCGTATCGACGCACTGTTGCAAGACGCGTTCGCAAAGCGGCTGCGCCCGATCTACAATTTCCTCGCCGATCTGCCAGGGCTGCAAGGCGCGGCCGTGCCCTACCTGCCGCCGGAGCGGCTGCAGCGCTACTCGCCGCCGATCGGGTCCTTCGACGCCGGACGCGGCTGTCCGTTCCAGTGCAGCTTCTGCACGATCATCAACGTGCAAGGGCGCAAGTCGCGCTACCGGACCGCTGCCGACGTCGAGCGGCTGTTGCTCGCGCATCTCGAAAAAGGCGTGATCCGATTTTTCATAACGGACGATGACTTCGCGCGGAATTGTCACTGGGAGGAAATTCTCGATCGCATCATCGCCCTGCGCGAGCGATTGAATATACCGTTCACCTTCCTGATCCAGGTTGACGCGCTCGCCTATCGCCTTCCGAACTTCATCGAGAAATGTCGTCGCGCAGGATGCCTGCGGGTCTTCATCGGGCTGGAGACGATCAATCCCGGCAATCTGCTGCACGCCAAGAAGCGCCAGAACAAGATCGGCGAATACCGCCAGATGCTGCAGGCCTGGCGAGCCGCCGGTATCATCACCTTCTGCGGCTATATTCTCGGCTTTCCCGAGGACACGGCTGCCTCGATCGAACACGACATCGAGATCCTCAAGCGTGAGTTGCCGGTCGATTGCCTGGAGTTTTTCGTGCTGACGCCGTTGCCGGGGTCGGAGGACCACCAAAAGTTGGCCCGATCGGGTGTCGCCATGGAGCGCGACATGAACAAGTACGATCTCGAGCATGTCTGCACCGCGCACGGGCAAATGACGTTCGACGAGTGGCAGGGCGTCTATCAACGCGCGTGGATGCAATACTATGACATGGCGCACATCGAAACGCTGCTGCGGCGCGCGGTGGCGGACGGTATCGCGGCGAAGCGGCTCATGCTCAGCCTGGTGGTATTCCGCGGCATGCCGCTGATCGAGCACGTGCATCCGCTGCAAGGTGGATATCTACGCCGGAAGGTGCGGCGCACGCGTCGCCCTGGATCGCCGCCCGACCAGGCGCTGCTGTTTTACCCCAGGTATTGGATGGGCACGCTGGCGAAATTCGGGCGATTCGTCGCACTGGTTTGGCAGGTGAACCAGATCCGACGCCGCGTTCTGCGCGAGCATGCGAACAACGCGTATACTGACGTTGCGATCGCGAAGCTGCCGCAAGAAGCCGAGGGTCGGCTGGAAATGATGCAGGACCGGCCACGTCTGCCGGTCGCGCAGGCCGGCTGACCGCCCCGAGACGCCCGGCGCCACAGGTGCTTGGCGGGCAGCTCAGGGCGGATGGCGGCGCATTTCCTGTTACGGGATCATGCCGCACTCAAATAGCTTATTGGCGATGGGGGCAGCGACACGGCCAAGGAATTCATTACGCATATTTGGATCGCTGTGCAGCATCTCGAGGACCCGTTGCTCCGCTGCCGCCTTCCGGCCGGTGGGCCGCTGCCCACGTTCGGCAGCCAGTTGCTGGCACGACGAGTTCTGATATTTTTCGATGACGTGCTGCGCGAGCTTGTCCAGCATTGGGTATTGTTGAGCATGCACGGCGCCTTGTCCTAGGCACAACAAGCTGAAGGCCAGTGCGATACAGCGGACCTGTCTCATCGTGACTTCCCTCCATGGCGGTTTCAGTCAGCTTGGCAAACTATTGCCGGGTTGGCGGCTATCGCGGGAGAACAATCTGAGCCACTGGTAAGCCAAGCGGGTGACAACGGCAGCGGTTGTTGTCCCGAACCTCGTGCAATGGCTATGCAGATTTGGCGGAATCACGCTGGAGGCCTATTTCAACCCTCCCCCGGCAGCGCCTCGATCGTCTTCCTGGTCCGTGGCATGCTGCTGCTAACGCTCTCGAGCGGTCGTGACTGCATTGAGGGGAGTTGGCGTCAAGCAGATCTTAAAGAGAGACTAAAGTAAATGACTGTTGGACTGTTGATTTTCGATTTCGACGGGGTGGTAGCAGACAGCGAGGGCCTCGCGAACGACGTGCTCGCCCGCTATGCGACGGAACTAGGCACCCCCATGTCGCAACAGAATGCTCTGGACCAATTCGCCGGAAAGCGTATTACTGATGTCACATCGAGCTTAGAGCAACTCGTTGGCCGGCCACTTCCGGAGTTTGCCGATGAGTTGCAGCGGCGCACACTGAAGGCGTTCGAAACCAGCCTTCGCGAAGTCCGCGGCGTTCGGGCATTCCTCCACGAACACCAGGATCTTCCTCGATGCATAGCATCGTCGAGCGCGCCCAAACGGATTAAGTTCTGCTTGTCCTTGCTTAAACTCGGCTCTTACTTTGGCGCCAATATTTTCAGCGCGGATCAAGTGGCCCGTGGCAAGCCGTATCCTGACATCTTCCTGCTTGCGGCCGACAGGATGAATGCCGACAGGACCACAGCCGTGGTCATCGAAGACAGCCCGGGTGGCGTCCAAGCAGCTCTAGCCGCTGGCATGCGTGTCATTGGGTTGTTGGCTGCTACTCACCTGCGGCATGACCACAGAGAGAAATTGCGTGAAGCTGGCACGCAGTTCCTCGCCACCGACTACGACGAGGTTTCCAAAATTCTGGCGACGCTGTAGCCCGGGTGACGAGTGGGCAGCAGACGTGAGAGCCGGTATGTGCGTCGCTGTCGAACTAATGAGGACGAAGCGGGATGGCCTCTCTCATTCTCACAGTCGTTGGGCCGGATCGGCCAGGCTTGGTCCGTGCACTCGCCGAAGCCGTGGCAGCCCGAAGCGGGAGTTGGCTGGAGAGCCGGATGGCGCGTCTGGCTGGCCAGTTCGCCGGTATCGTGCTGGTGGAGGCGCCGGACTCCTTGCTTGACGACTTGCGCGCGCTGGAGAGCCAGGGCCTCCGGGTTACCGTTCAAACCGCCACATCCGGCCCGGCGGTCGCCGCAGGCAACCCCCGATTTGCGCTGGAGGTCGTCGGCAACGACCGGCCCGGAATTGTTCGCGATATCTCGCAAGTCCTGGCGGCGAGCGGGGTGAATATCGAGGAACTGACGACCGGCGTGGTCAGCGGATCTTTCAGTGGCGAAACGCTGTTCCGCGTGACGGCGCTTCTACGGGCTCCGGAAATGGCCGCGATGGATGCCGTGCGGGGGGGGTTGGAACTGTTGGGAAATGAACTGATGGTCGATATCCATCCTTCGCCCGGATAGACTGGGCCTCACGTCGTGGTGAGGACTCAGATCCGTCCGGTCATCCCGGCGACGACAACCGCCAGCCGGTCCCCAAAGCCCCGCGGCACCACCACCGACGGCCAGCGCGCCAGATCCCGCCGCGCCAGCACCGCCGGCAGGACCGCAGCGACGGCTGCCCGAGGGATCGCGCCACGCCGCGCCTCGGCAAGCAGCGCCTGTCCCTCCCGTGCGATGTCCATCAGCGCGGCTCGGGCCGCTTCGGAGTCCGGCTGATCGATGAAGGCCTCGGCCGACAGGCCATGCCGCGCCAACAGATCGCGCGGCAGCAGGCAGGTTCCCTGCGCGGCCAGCACGCCGGTCGCGCGCATCAGCCCGGCGACCCCGTAGGCGGCCCCGAACGGACGAGCCGCCTCCGGCTCCGGTGCGCCCAAGCCTGCGGCGGCGGCAACCGCCAGGCCCCCTGCCCCGGCCAGCAGCCACGCCCGCCAGTCGGACAGGGTCTCGAAGTCGCCATACACTTCGATCTCGCGCGCCTCGATGACCGGCAGCAACTCGGCGGGGTTCAGCGTCCCGTCAGCGATCGCCCGGACAACGGGGTCGCCACCTCGTGCCGCTTGGGGTCGCCCTCCACCACCTCCCGCCACCATTGCAGGCGGATCAGCGCCAGCGGCGGCTCGCTCGCGACTTCCCGCGCGCGGGCCAGTTCGTGGTTGAACGCATACAGCGTCAGCAGCGCGTCCCGCCGGTCGGGCGGTGCAAACAGCGCGGTCAGGAACCGGTCGGGGTCATGGCGGCGAACCAGAGCGGCGATCGCAGTCGTTCATATCCAGGTGGTGGCGCGGCTGCACCGGACGATGCAAGACTGATCTCTGAGCTTGACGCCGGACGGCCGGCCCGATGGGTTGACGCCCCGCCGGGCTGGCCATAGCTAACAGCGCGTTCCCGGCCGCATCCGCGCCGTTCCACCTTAACGCATGTGGGAGACATACGATGGCTTTCGAACTGCCGACCCTGCCCTATTCCAAGACCGCCCTGGCAGCGAAGGGCATGTGCGAGGAAACGCTCGACCTGCACCACGGCAAGCACCACCAGGCCTATGTCACCGCGCTGAACGGCTTCGTCGAGAAGGACCCCGCGCTGCAGGGCAAGTCGCTGGACGAAATCGTCAAGTCGACCGCCGGCGCCGGCGGACCCGGTGTTCAACAATGCCGGCCAGCATTGGAACCATATCATGTTCTGGGAATGCATGAGCCCGAACGGCGGCAAGATCCCGTCCAAGCTGGAAGCCAAGATCACGTCCGACCTCGGCGGCGTGTCGGCAGTTCAAGGACGAGTTCAAGGCCGCCGGCGTCAGCCAGTTCGGCTCCGGCTGGGCGTGGCTGGTGCTGGGCAGCGACGGCAAGCTGAAGGTGACCAAGACCCCGAACGGCTCCAATCCGCTCGCGACCGGCGAGGGCAAGGTGCTGCTGGGCTGCGACGTGTGGGAGCACAGCTACTACCTGGACTTCCGCAACCGCCGCCCGGATTACCTGCAAAACTGGCTGGATAATCTCGCCAACTACGAATACGCCGAAGCGAAACTTTAGAGCTCCCGCGGCCTGGGACCCCACAGTCGGCACCACTCTCGGGCTATCTGTCCCCACCTTGGCGGGACAGGTGGCCCGGGCGTGTCCACTAGCATGAAAGCCGGGTTACGGGCACCCTGTTGAGCCATAGCTGGCGCTTGGCCAGGCCACCTCACAACTTATCTCGTCTCCGCGTTCAGCGCATAAATCCAATCCAAAAAATCCGGATTATCTAAGTCGATTGGTGGGCCCATATCGCCGTCAACGTCGGACACACCGCCCGGCTAGAGATGAAGAATTCCAATGACCTACCTAATCCGCGCAACGCTTGTGATCCTAAGCCTCGCGACAATCACCCCGGTGGCGAATGCCGCTCCCCAGACCACCGGTCCCGCAACCGTCCAGCAAGACTGGTCCAACGGTTAAAAATACCTAGTTCCCGCCGCGGGCACGTGATGGGAGCGAGGGAGAGATAGGCCTTTGTCACCGGCCCAAGGCGCCGGACAAAAATGGCCTCGGCAACAAAACCGAGGCCATTTTTGTGGCGATTGCCTGTGGGCAGGGACAGGCTGCAAACTTGCTTTGCGAGATTTTCCCGAAGGTATGGAAACCCCTGGTATTGGCGGGACTAATCGGGCCGCTGCAGCCCCCGCGTTGGAGCTTGCGGGTGGTCGCTTGGGGTAACTCTGCCGCGCAAAGTTGAGTTCATGTGCAACATGCCAAACGATCGGTCAAGGCACTAGCCGGGTGAAGGCGTTGAGCAGCGCGGCACGATTGGCGCGCTGAGCTTCCGCCGATCGGGTCAGAGCAGCACCTCGGCGCTGGCTTTCCTCGTTGATACCGGTCAGGAGGGTCGTCCTGCTTTCCCTCAATCGCAGAACGGCTTCGCCCCACGAGATCTTTCGCTGAATAAGTTGCACCACGACCTGGTCCTGTCGATCCCATTCTGCCAGGACGATCGGAACGTATCCGGAAAGACTATCATGCTGCTCCCGCAGCTACAATCTCATTCCTGCATTGCTGCATGTCGTTGGACCAATCAGTCAGCGCCACGATTTCGGACGATGAGATCAATCTTTCGTCGGCCATTTGCCTCAGGTCTGCCTGGTCTATGCCGGCCAGCGGCATATGCGCTTGCAGCACCTGAAATTCTGGCTTACGGGCCGCCACATCGTGGCATTCCTGAGCCTGCTTCACGGTCGCCTCGAGAGCGCTTAAGTCCGGTTTGATCTCGCCCGTCTGGCACGCAGCGACCAGCAGAAGCAACAGGCGAGAACACCGAATGCCAAGGTATCCGAATGCGGGCCTGCGCAATTCGCAGTGGGCTAAGGCCCAGCGCCAGACCAAAAAGGTCTTCCGGCGACGACTGGCTGAGACTGAAGTCATCACCGACCGTTACACTATCTGATTTCGTCGGGAAAGCTGGGCGCTCGGCATCGCAGTCTGTGACTCCCCGAAATCATTTCTCGCCGCCATGGCGCGACGTTTCAAACTTACACAAATCCTGTTACAGGGAAATGTCGGCGACTTATACGCACCTTCCCTTGCTCATCAGGTCAGAGATCTGATCACAGAGGCCTAGGGTCAGGACTCATTCACTACAGATAAAATAGGACGGTGGCGGCAAGACAAATCGCTGAAAAGAACGTGTGGGCACAGCGGTCATAGCGCATCGCAATCCGCCGCCAGTCTTTCAGTTTGGCGAACATGTTCTCGATCTTATGGCGCCATTTGTAGAGCGCCTTGTCGTAGCCGAGCGGCTGTTTGCGGTTCTTGGTCGGTGGAATACACACTTTTATCCCCCGCTTGTTCAAGGCGGCGCGGAAATGATCGCTGTCGTAGCCACGGTCGCCGATCAAAGTGCTGCCCGCAGGCAGCGTCTCAAGCAGCAGCTGAGCACCGGTATGGTCGCTCATCTGGCCCTCGGTCAGCAGCAGAGTAAGCGGCCTGCCCTGCCCGTCGCACACGGCGTGGAGCTTGGAATTCAACCCGCCCTTGGTGCGCCCAATGCAGCGCGAAGGGCCCCCTTTTTCCGTAGGCTGGCGGCCGTCCGATGCGCTTTGAGATACGTCGAGTTGATCATGATCCGCTCGGGCCTGGGGCCTTCACCGGCCAATCCAGCAAAGATCCGTTCGAACACGCCGTTGCGGCTCCAGCGGACGAAGCGATTATACAGGGTCTTGTGTGAGCCATACTCTTTGGGCGCATCCTTCCACTGCAATCCGTTGCGGATCACGTAAATGATTCCGCTTATCACCCGCCGGTCGTCGACCCGCGGTTTGCCGTGAGAGCGGGGGAAATGCGGGCTGATCCGAACCATCTGTCGCTCGCTCAGCAGGAACAATTTGCTCATGGCGGATACCTCCGCCAATCCCAGAATCATGGACTGTCGAGCCGCGTCAAGTCGTTAATGGGTCCTGAGCCTAGGGCCAGAATGTTTAACGCTCCGGAAGCAGAAGCGGCAGATGCCGCGTCAACACTCCGTTCGCATCGCGCAGTTCGTGCACTATAGTAAAATGGTTGGCGCGTGGCACCGGGATCAGCGCCCCCGGCATATGCTCGGCCGAGCGCATCGCGTGCAGTTCCTGGCTGTCCGACACCAGCGGCGGGAGTTCAGCGGTCCCAAAAGCAAAGGCGAGCGGCTTATTGACCGGCGGCAGACGCATCGGTGACAGCGTAACGACTTCCTCCTCCGTGAGCCGCAGTTTCTCATTCAGATAGGTGTCGCGCACCGGCCCTAGCTCGAAGATTCCGGAGATCGCGAGGCCGGCCTTCACCAGGGGATGGCCCAAGCACATCGCCGTCAGATGCCCGCCCGCCGACCAGCCGGATAGCACGATCGGGCCGTTGATCCCGTGGGCCGGACCGTGCGCGCCGAACCAGTCCAGGGCGGCGTTGATCTCGGCGACGATCTCGGTCAGTGAGGCGTCGGGCGCGAGCGTGTAGCCCGGCAAGGCGGCCGACCAGCCGCGGGCGTGCGGCCCGGCTATCAGATTGGCGAATTGTTCCTTCGCGTTACGCTGCCAATAGCCCCCATGGATGAAAACGATGCAGGGGGCGTCTGGGTCAGATTGTGGGAACAGGTCCCAGGTGTTGCGCTCCCTCTTGCCGTAGCGCAGGTCGAGGTGGAGCGAATTTGTGACCCGGAATGCCGACGATGCGACCTCTCGCGCTGCATTCAGGACCGCACTGTCGGCCACATGGGCAGAATTATTGTAGGCGGCGTCGCGTTCGGCCTGGCTCATCAGACCCCATTTGGCGAGTATGCTCATCCTACGGCCTTTCTATACCAGTGCATGATCGCCGTAGCCCAGATGGTGTTGGGGCTACCGAGTACCTGATGAACCTCAGGCGCGTGCCGATATCAACCAGATCGAACCGGATAGGTTGATGCCGGCCGGTCCGTCGTACGGTTTGAGGGCCTCCGCGAGGGCCAGCCGGACGCGCGCATGCGAGTTGGGGTCCGCTTCGGCCAGCATGCGCGCGAGGACCCCGACACGGGTGGCGAACTCGACGGCTTGTTCGAGTTGGCCCGCCGCTGCGATGCGCATCGGCACGTCATGCCGTGTCAGCGCCACGTCGCTCCAGCCCGCTTTGGCGAAGATCTCGCGCGTGCGGTCATGGTTGGCGAAGGCGAACGGGCCAGGGGCGTCCGGGTCGGCGGGCGGTTGCGGCGGCAGCAACGGGCGGGCAGCCTCCAGGGGCACCGCGAACCAGGGATTGTCAGCCAGTGGGCGCCAAGCGGCGCACAGCAGGCGTCCGCCTTGTCGCACTGCCCCGCGCAGGTTGGTAAACGCGGCGACCGGATCCGCGAAGAACATGACCCCGAAGCGGGAGAACAGCAGATCGGCGCGCGCGTCCTGGAAGTCATGAGTGGCGGCGTCGGAAACGGCCACCTTGGCGTTCGTCAGACACGCCCCGGCGATCCGCTCCCGCGCTCGGGCCGCCATGGGTTCAGAGACGTCCAAGCCCAAAATCTCGCCGGTGGGGCCTAGGCGTTGCGCCAACGCCAGCACCGTGGCGCCGCAACCGCAGCCGATGTCGATCACGCGTTCGCCCGATTTCGGGGCCGCGGCGTCCAACGCGAGAGCGGTAAGCGGTTCAAACAACGCGTCGAGACGTTCCTGGAACGTCGTCCACGTCACCGCCGCTCTGTCGTTCCAATACGCGATCTGGTCCGTGTTGTCTTGTTTGTCGGCGGAAGTGGACATGGCATGCCTCCCGGTTTGGGGACGCGATTATGCCACATCCGACTGGCTTCGTCGCATACGGCAAACGTGCGCACAAAATCCCCTATCTGTCGGTCGGAGCCGCGGCAAAAATTGATTTCGGTCACGAGATAGACTGACGACGCAAGTCAGGCCGGAAACATGGTCAAGCCTCGTCTGCTGGGACCTGGTCGATGGTCTCGGCCTTATCGACCACTCCGCTTCATATCGTTCAGGTATCGGTCGCGCAACGCCTTCTTGTACAGCTTGCCGGTCGGCAACCGCGGCAGTTCATCGACGAAGTCGACCGACTTGGGCACCATGTATCGGGCAACCTTGCCTCTGACGAAGTCCAGAAGCTCGACGGCGAGCGCGGGTGACGGCTCGACATCACCGGTCGGCTCAACGACCGCCTTGACATCTTCGCCCATCTCTTCGTTTGGCACGCCGAACACAGCGACATCGCGCACCTTCGGATGCATCACGAAGGCGTCCTCGATCTCACGCGGATAGATGTTGACGCCGCCCGAAATGATCATGAACGCCTTGCGATCCGTCAAGAACAGATAGCCGTCCCCGTCGACGTAGCCGACGTCGCCCGTCGTCGACCAGTTGAGATGCACCGGGTGCTGCGCCGACCTGGTCTTTTCATCATCATTATGATATTCGAACGGCATCGCGGGCAGTTCGAAGTAGATCATGCCGATCCCGCCGGCCGGCAACTCGTTGCCGGCTTCGTCACAAATATGCAGGACGCCGAGTGTCGCTTTGCCGACCGAACCCGGACGTATCAACCATTCGGTACTGTCTACCTCCGTTAGGCCAATGAGCTCGGTAGCCCCATAATACTCGTGGATGATCGGACCCCACCACTCGATCATCTGGCGCTTGACATCCACTGGGCAGGGTGCCGCAGCATGGATCGCAACGCGATGACTCGAAAGGTCAAACTGAGTTCGCTCGGCATGCGGCAGTTTGAGCATCCTCACGAACATCGTTGGCACCCATTGGCTGTGGGTCACGCGGTAACGTTCGATCAGTCGCAACGCCTCCAGCGCATCAAAGTGTGCCATCATCACCACCGTTCCGCCTAAACGCTGCACCCACAACGAGAAGAGGAGAGGTGCGGAATGATACATTGGCGCCGGCGAGAGATAGACGGTGTCGCGGTTGAAGCCATAATCCAGCACTGTCTGGACAACCACCGGCTCGTCGCCGGCCCTCAGATTTTGCAATTTGCGTTCGATCCCCTTGGGCCGGCCGGTGGTGCCTGAACTGTATAGCATCGCTTCGCCGAGCCAGTCCTCATACAGCGGGTTTTTCGGCTGCATTGCCACCGCCGCTTCATAGGACGCCCACCCCTCGACCTCTCCGTCGACCATCAGCCTCAAGCGACACTTGGGGATAAGCGGCGGAAGTGCGGCCGCCACTTCGCCTCGGGCGAGGGAGGTCACCAGCGCCTGAGCCCCACAATCGTTGACGATGTACGCGGTTTCCCCCGCAGTGAGGTAGCGATTGATAGTGGTGTAGTACAGGCCCGACCGCAGCGCTGCCCAGCAAACCTCCATGAAGCGGATGTTATTCTCAAGGAACAACGCGATGTGGTCGCCGCGCCGCAACCCGTGCGCGCAGAGCAGATTGGCGAGCCGATTGGACCGTTCGTCGAGTTCGCGATAGGTCAGGACCTCGCCGGTCCCACCATCGATCAGGGCCGGGTGTCCAGGCCTCGCCTGGGCATGATCGGCAATGTACATCACCGCCCTCCGTCGTCCGCAACCGTGCTTCCCGTTCGACGTGCGGCTGCGCCCGGTTCAGTCCCCAGGTGCGTCGCCGCTAACCACCCTGTTCGTTCGCCTACGCCGGCTTCCACTGCACCAGCGTGTACGGCGTTTTCGCATCGTCATGAGGCTCGAAAACCGCCGTTACCGGCGCGCCAATCGTTACTGTCTGCTGCGGATCGCCCAACAGATTCCCCAACATGCGGATGTTGCCAGCATGCGGCAAATCCACCAGTACCGCGATATAGGGTCCCGCGCCCTTTAGCGCCGGATGCACTGGGTGCCAGCAGCGGGTCCAGGTCCAGATCTTGGCTTTTCCCTCAACCTCGACCCATTTCATGTCCCAGGAACGGCATTCGTGGCAGATCCATTCCGGTCCCCACTGCCAAGTCTGACACGCGCCGCAACGCTGCACCATCAGCTTCCCGGCTCGGGTGCCCTGCCAATATGGCTGATCCAGCTTATCAGTTTCAGTAACGGGCTCCGGCAGCCCCTTCGGCAGATACGACATCAGAGGGTCTCCTCGGAACCGAAAACCATCGTAGATACAGGTGTCACCATCGGGCCGGCGATCACCCCCGCCACCTTGGCGTTCGGCACTTGCGACGTCGATGTGCCGCGCAGTTGCCGCACCGCCTCGATCTGCAGCTCAAGCCCATGCATATAGCATTCGGCGAGGTTCCCGCCGCTGGTGTTGAGCGGCAACTTACCCGATGGAGCCAGCAGATTTTCGAGCTTGAGGAATTCGTTGCATTCCTCCGGATGGACGAAGCCATGTTCGGTCAGGCTCATCAACACGCCGCCGGTGAAGTTCTCGTAGCTTTGCAGCACGTCGACGTCCTTGGGGCCGAGTTTCGCCATCTCCCACAAATGCGGTGCCACCGGGCCGAAACTCGCGGAGTGGAAATCCGGTGCGTTGAACGCGCGGGCGGCGTTGCGGTGATCCGAACCTTGGGCGACCGCAAGAACATAAGCCGGCTTGTTCTTGAAGTCCTTCGCCCGTTCGGCCGAGACAAGCACCACCGCCGCGGCGCCATCATTTTCCTGACAGCAGTCGAACAGGTGGTAAGGCTCACTGATCCAACGCGAGGCGTCATAGGCTTCCTCGGTCAGCGGCCGGCCATACATGACCGCACGCGGGTTCGACTTGAGCATGGTGGTAGGAGGCCAGCGCCAGAGCCCGCAATGCCTCCTGCTTGATCCCATGTTCATGCATGTAGCGCATGATCTTCAGCGCGAAGCGTTGCGCCGGAACGAAAATGCCGTACGGATTGATCAGCGCGTTGTCGCCCGAGACGGTGCCCCCGGCCTGCGCCTGCCCATAGCGCTGGAATTGCCCCTGCGCGAGGGCTCGGTAAACCACTGCGATTTCGGCCTGACCGGTAATGATCGCAGCCGCGGCGTTGCCGATTGCTGCCGCACCGCCGCCGCCGCCGCCGCCCCACTGCATGTTGGAAAGACGCAGTTCCTTGCAGCCGAGCGCGGCGGACAGCCGCGACGGATCGTTACGATCGTTCGCATAAGAGGCGAAGCTGTCGATGTCCGCGCGGGTTGATCCCGGCATCCTCGCAAGCGGTGAGAATCGCCTTCAGCGCGAGAACAAATTCCGGGTCGGGCGACTGGCTGTGCTTGTAGTAGGTCGTCTCGCCGATGCCGATCACGGCTACTTTGCCGCGCAACGTGTGTTCCGCCATTCGCTTCTCTCCCAAATCCAGTCTGATCGAAGGCCGGTCTGCAACACTGGAAGCGATCACGCTCGGGCGGCCGCGGGCATTCTTGGACGGCGTCTCGCTTCCTCGTTCGCCCCCCCGTACTAATCACCGGTATCAAGATGTTGGGATACCAACCGGTATTTTTTAACACCCGCAGGTTACATCTCGCTTAACCCAGGTGCCGGATGGCGTCAAGGTATGCCGCGGCCAAGCAGGCCGCACGGAACTCTCAGCTACCCGAAGGGCTATGCGTTCCGCTCTCTGCGATGCTACGCCGCGTCGGCCGCCACAGACATCTTTTCGATCTTGTCCGGGTTCGACACGGTCCCGCCGCCGCCATTGCCCCGCTTGATCCGATCGACCAACTCCATTCCTTCCACGACCTGGCCCCAGATCGTGTACTGGCCATTCAGGTGAGAGGCCGGCTCGAACATGATGAAGAATTGGCTGTTCGCGCTGTTCGGGCTCTGCGACCGAGCCATGCCGCACGCCCCGCGCACAAACTTCGCCTTGTCGGAGAATTCAGCGCGAATGTTATCGAGATCGCTGCCTCCGGTGCCGGTGCCGGTCGGATCACCGCCCTGCGCCATGAAGCCCTCGATGACGCGGTGGAACACCGTGCCGTCGTAGAACCCCCGCCGTACCAGGGTCTTGATCTGCTGCACATGCATCGGCGCGAGATCCGGCAGAAGCTGGATCACCACACGACCCTGTTTCAGGTCCAGATATAGTGTGTTCTCGGGATCAAGAGCCGGCTTCGCGTCACTCATGTCGATTGTCTCCTTCGTTAGCGGTAACCTCGATAGTTGGCCAACGGAGCATTACCCCGACTTCACGTCCGCGGCCACGCGCATATGCACGATGCGATCCGGGTCGCCCGAGACGATCCCGTTGGACCCGCCGCCGCGCTTGATCGCGTCCACATACTCCATGCCGCTCACGACCTGCCCCCAGATGGTGTATTTTCCATCCAGCGCCGGTGCCGGTGCAAACATGATGAAAAACTGGCTGTTGCCGCTGTCCGGATCAGAGGCTCGGGCCATCCCGCAAACGCCGCGAACAAAATGGCGCTGGCTAGCTTCCAGCGGCAGGTTCGGCAGCTTGCTGCCGCCGCCTCCGGTGCCGGTCGGATCTCCGCCTTGCGCCATGAAGCCTTCGATGACGCGATGGAACGGCGTGCCATCATAAAACCCCTGACGGGCCAGCGTCTTAATCTGCGCGACCGTCTTCGGCGCGACCTCCGGCAGCAGCCGGATCACCACCCGGCCCTGCTTCAGGTCCAGATAGATCGTGTTCTCCGGATCGTTTTCCAGCGGCCAACGCCGGCGCGGCGACGGCCAGTGCGGCGGTGGATGCGATAAGCGTACGGCGATGCATAAGCGCCCTCCTTAATACAGAAAAAGGGAATAGCGTCCGGCGGTTCAGCCCCGGACGCGCTTCATCACGCGTTCCAGGGTGAGTGGCGGTACGAACGAAGTGATATCGCCGCCCAGCATGGCGACTTCCTTGACGAGACGGGATGCGATGAACTGGTGCGTCTCGCTGGCCATCAGGAACACTGTCTCGATGTCCGGGGCCATGCGGTAGTTCATTCCCGCCATCTGGAATTCGTTGTCGAAATCCGACACCGCGCGCAGCCCCCGCACGACCATCGAGGCCCCGAGCTTGCGGGCAAAATCGATCAGCAGGGTGTCGAACGGGACCACCTCAATAACCATGCCGTTGCGCGTGGCGATGGTGGCAATTTCCGCCCGCACCAGTTCGACCCGCTCGTCAAGGGTGAACAGCGGGCCTTTGCCGGTGTTGATCGCGACCCCGACCACCAGCTTGTCGAGCAGCCGAGCGGCGCGGGCGATCACGTCGAGATGCCCATTGGTGACGGGATCGAACGTCCCCGGATAAAGCCCGATCCGCCGTGGATTATGGGCAGCCTTACGCCGCAGCCTTGTCAGCCATCGTTTCCTTCCTCGGGCGAGGGCGTCTCGTTGTCCGGCGACCCGTCGCTTGCGCCGCCGGGATCGGCCGGGCCTTCCGGGGCGCCCGCTTCCGGGCCGCCGTTTTCTTCGGCTTCGTCTTCCAGCACGGTAAACACGCTGGTCACGTGCTCACCCTTGTCCACGCGGAACAGGGTCACCCCCATCGCCTGCCGCCCGGTCGTTCGCACCTGATCGACCGGGACGCGAATCAAGCGTCCGGCATCGGTGACCATCATGATGTCGTCGCCCTGCCGCACCGGGAACGTCGCCACCACGGTTTTGCCGTTGCGGGGAGCCAGAGTGATGTTGCCGATACCCTGGCCGCCGCGTCCCGTGACGCGATACTCATAAGCCGAGGTCCGCTTGCCGAAGCCCATATCGGTCACTGTCAGCAGCATCTCCTCGGTGGCTTCCATCTCGGCGAAGCGTTCAGGCGACAGGGTCACCTCGGGGACGTAGTCTTCGCCATCCGGCTCAGCCGGAGCCTCGGCTTCCGCATCGCCATTGCCATTGCCACGCCGCTTGGCGTTCGCCTGCCTGAGATAGGCGATCCGCTCTTCCGGCGAGGCCTGAACATGGCGCAACACCGACAGACTGATGACCTCGTCGCCGTTCAGCAACTTGATGCCGCGCACGCCGGAGCTGTCACGCCCGGCGAAAACCCGCACCTGCTCGTCCGACAACTGGAAGCGGATGCAGCGGCCCTTGCGGGTCGCCAGCAGCACGTCGTCGCCTTCGCGGCAGGTGGCGACACCGATCAGGTGGTCGCCCTCATCCAGCTTCATCGCGATCAGGCCAGCGGCGCGGACATTCTTGAAATCCGATAGCCGGTTGCGCCGCACGTTGCCCGACGCGGTGGCGAACACCAGGTGCAGGCTTTCCCACAGCGTTTCATCCTGCGGCAGAGGCAGCACCGTGGTGATCGTGTCCCCGCCCAGTTCCGGCAGCAGATTTACCAGGGCGCGGCCCTTCGCGGTCGGGCCGGCTTCCGGCAGCTTCCAGACCTTCACCCGGAACGCCTTGCCGCCGGACGAGAAGAACAGCACCCACTGGTGGGTATGCCCGTTGAAGCTGCGGGTCACGATGTCGTCGCCGCGCATCCCAGCGCCGACTGCGCCCTCGCCCGCCCCGATTCTGCGCTCGGAACGTCTCCAGCGTGGTGCGCTTGATGAAGCCGTCGCGGGTGATGGTGACCACCATCTGGCCCGGCTCGATCAGGCTTTCGTCGTCCTGATCCGCCAGCGCGTCGGCGATCTCGGTCATCCGCGGCGAGGCGACTTCCTTGCGCGCCTCCGTCAGTTCCTCGGTCATCACCTCCATGCGGCGGATGCGCGAGTCCAGGATCTCCAGCAATTCTCGGATTTTGCCGGCGACCTCGGTCATCTCGGCCTGGATCTTCTCGCGCTCCAGCCCGGTCAGCCGCTGCAACCGCAGTTCCAGGATGCCGCGCGCCTGCTCCTCGGTCAGCCGCACCGTGCCGTCCGGGCGATGACGTTGCCCGGTTCGTCGATCAGCGCCAGCAGCGCGCCGATATCCTCGGCCGGCCAGTCACGGCCCATCAGCGCCACGCGAGCCGCCGCGGCATCGGGGCTGGCGCGGATCAGCCGGATCACCTCGTCGATATTGGCGACCGCGATGGCCAGCCCGACCAGGTTATGCGCCCGGTCGCGCGCCTTCCCAAGTTCGAACCGGGACCGGCGGAGGATCACCTCCTCGCGGAACCGGATGAAGCACATCAGGGCCTCGCGCAGGCCCATCTGCTTCGGCTGCCCGTCGTCCAGCGCCAGCACGTTGATGCCGAACGATGTCTGCAACTGGGTGAACCGGAACAATTGGTTCAGCACCACCTCGGGCGTGGCGTCGCGCTTCAGTTCCATGACGATGCGCATGCCGGAGCGGTCGCTCTCGTCGCGCATCTCGCCGATGCCCTCGATGACCTTGCCGCGGACCAGTTCGGCGATCTTCTCGATCAGGGTCTTCTTGTTCACCTGATACGGGATTTCCGTCACGACGATCGCCGTGGCGGTCCTTGCGGATTTCCTCGAACTCGGTCTTCGCCCGGATGGTGATGCTTTCGCGCCCGGTCTCGAACGCCTGGCGGATGCCGGAGCGGCCGATGATGATGCCGCCGGTCGGGAAATCCGGCCCAGGGACGATCTTCATCAGGTCATCAAGGGAAATATCCGGCTCAGCGATCAGTGCCAGCGTGGCGTCGATGATCTCGCCCGGATTGTGCGGCGGGATGTTCGTCGCCATGCCGACGGCGATGCCGTTGGCGCCGTTGATCAGCAGGTTGGGGAATTTCGCCGGCAGGACGAGCGGCTCTTTCTCCGACTCGTCGTAGTTCGGCTGGAAGTTGACGGTGTCCTTGTCGATGTCTTCCAGCAGCAGCGCCGCGGCCTTGGCCAGCCGGACCTCGGTATAGCGCATCGCCGCCGGGTTATCGCCGTCGACCGACCCGAAATTGCCCTGCCCATCGATCAGCGGCAGCCGCATGGAGAAGCTTTGCGCCATCCGCACCATGGCATCGTAGATCGAGGCGTCGCCATGCGGGTGATATTTACCCATGACGTCGCCGACCACGCGGGCCGACTTGCGATAGGCCTTGTCCGGCGTGTAGCCGGCCTCATGCATGCCATACAGGATGCGTCGATGCACCGGCTTCAGCCCGTCGCGGGCGTCCGGCAACGCGCGCGACACGATCACGCTCATCGCGTAATCGAGGTAGGAGCGGCGCATCTCCTGTTCTAAATTTACCGGTTGCATGTCCCCATATGGGCCGGTCGGGTCCACAGGGTGGTCAGGTGTGTCGCTCAAATCGTGCTCAATCCGTTGTTCGCGTCGTGGTCGGCCGAGACCGGCGTCCGGCGCGCGCTCATTGGGCGCTTGATAGGCTGATTCGACGCCCATTGCGAGAGGGATCTGCCGCTAGTGTATGTTTGCGCGCTTACACTGCCGGCGCGCTTTGAGGCTATGGATGAGGACGCCCCCGCATCTGACGGTCTCCAGCGTCAGCCATTGTTGTGAATATACATGTAAGTGCTGCCAGGCGCACCACTGGTCGCCGCTGTGGTGCCGTAGGACACAGATAACGTGCCATTGGTCAGGTCAGCGGAAGTGAGGCCAGCCAATGTCAGCGACGCGGTTGGCACGCCAGCGGCTGTTACGTGTAGCGTAAGACCAGTATAGCCGGTCGCGCCCTGTCCATTTACCCACGATAGACCAAAATCACTTGGCGTGACGCCCCAGATCGTTGCTGCGTCGCCGGCGTGGAAATTATTGACCGTGTCCCAAATGACGGACGCGAGTGAGCGGTCATCCGCGAAGAAGGTGTCATCACCGCTGCCCCCAGTCAGGAAGTTTGAGCCAGTACCGCCGTCCAGCACGTTGTTGCCGCTGCTCGACCGCGATCGCATCTTTGCCGCTGCCGCTGGCGATAAACCAGTTGGGCGTGGTGGCGGCGATGTTCAGGCTATCGCTCGTGAGATTGACATATTGCTCTTGGAGACCGCTGACCGGTCCGGTGTAGGGTTGTCCTGATGGCGTGCTCGTCTGGCCCGTCGTCGTATCCCCGACGATGAGGGGAAACGTGCCGCTTAGGCCCGTCTCGGCTGACGCTGCGATTGCCTGATGGCCGGTCTCGGTCGGGTGATAGGTGTCCCAGAACAAATATTGGTCCTGTTGGGAGGTGCTGGTCGCCGCGAGCGTGCCGCTGCTGGCGCTAGTGAAATTGCCATCCCAAACCGGAGTTGTGACGTTGGTCAGCCCATAGGCCGCCGGATCCGCGATCGCATCGTCCAGCAACGTATACGTGTCCACCACGTGCACGTTAGCACCGGTGATGGCAGCAAGCTGACTGTTGAGCGCCGTATTGTATTCATTGGCAAGCTGGGAAGCCAGGGCATCGTATCCCGCCGACGGGGTGTTGCTGCCGTTGTCCAGCCCCTGGGTAATCTCTGGTATTTTTCCGAGATCAGGCACGTCCAGCACCAGCAGGTTCTTCGCGCCGTCACCGACAAGATGGTTCACGAAGGCCATCTCGTTGGCGACGGCGGCGTTTATGTCAGTGGTCTGCTGTTGCGCGGTCAGCGTTGTGGCGAGGATGGTGTCGATGTCATTCGCCCCGACCGATAGAGTGTAGAGAGCATTGGCCGACGGGTTTGGCTCCCGCGTCTGGAACTCCGAAAGCTGCGCTGGCAAGGACACCGCCGCATACGCCGGTAAGTTCGCGTTCTGCGGTGTCG
>CAVZTH010000031.1:0-42201 GCA_963778125.1 uncultured Alphaproteobacteria bacterium
GGATTGTGCCCCTGGACCTCAGCGCTCGGACTTTCCACGCGTAGATACTCCGCAGGCAGGGGTACTCGGTTCCATCGTCAAACGAGACATGGAGCACGCGCGTTGCGCGGTCCAGCCTGATCTCCGTCGGAGCCGCCGCCATTGTTACTCTAGCTTCCGGGCTTCTTCGGGAAGCATGATCGGGATCCCATCGCGGATCGGATACGCCAGCCCTGCCTTACGGCTGATCAGTTCCCCGGCGGCCCGATCGTACTCCAGCGGCGCTTTGGTCAACGGGCAAACCAGAACCTCCAACAACCGAGGATCGACCGCCGGTTCGACAGGAGGGGGAGAAGCGGGGTCTGACATTCGTGATCCTAACTGACCGAACGACCCGGCGGCGAATCGGCGCTGACCGCGCCCATTTGCAACAGCGCCAGTAGCGTAGCCGCCCGGTCGGCATCAGTCGGCGCTTCCAGCAGAGCCTGTTTTTCCACCGCCTCAAACGGGCATGCCATGGCGAGGGTGATGACCAGGCCATCGTCCGACAAGCCGCGGATGGCCTCCCAGTTGGCGTCCACACTACGGCGGGTAAAATAGGCCCGCAAGGCCGACAATATTGCCTCCCGCTCGATGTCGGCCGGTGGCCGATCCAGAGTCAAATCCTCTAAGTAGCGACTGAAGTCACCCCGCACGAGCCGGTAGCCGCGGCGCCCACCAAATTCGGCGCGGACAGTGAAGCGGATCAGCCCGGTGAGGGTGATGAGCAGGCGTCCGTCATCGGTCTCGCTGAAGGACGATAGCCGGCCCAGGCAGCCGACGCGATAAAGCCCGCTCACCGGCGCCTATGGCCGGCGCCTGCGGATCAGGCTGGATCATGCCGAACATCCGCCCGGCGGCCAGCGAATCCATAACCATCGCGACATAGCGGGATTCAAAGATATTCAACGGCAGTTTTCCACGCGGCAGCAGAAGCGCTCCGGTCAGCGGGAACACCGCGAATTCGGCGGGAAGTCTTCCAGGCGGGGGTGAAATGCCGCCATTCAGCTGAACAGCAACGCAGAGAGCCGGCGGCGGGCAGACTGGTCGCGGGATCATCGAAGCCCCAGGCTTCAAAGAATTTCAATAATTGCAGCCGAGCAGCCTCCTCGTTCCAGGTGCGCGCGCGGCGGATGATTTCGAGCAAGGCTTCCGCCGCCTGCTCGCGCTCGTTCATCGCATTCAGTGCGGTGGCAAGGTCGTACCGGGCCTGGTGGTCGGCCGGATCCGCCGCCAGTCGGGCCTGCAGCGACTGCAGCTGATCCTTGGCCGCGCGACCTTCCCTGGCCAGCGCAAGAGCACTGCGGGCACCAGCGACTTCGGCGTGTTCCCTCACCTTTTCCGGAACCTGGCCCAGCGCTTCTTCAGCGGCTTCTTCCTGACCCATCGCCATCAGGGCACGGATCAGCCCGCCCCAGGCATCACCGTTATCGGGTTCCTCACCGAGCAAGGCGCTGAACAGTTCGCCGGCCTGCTGGAAGTCGCCTTGCTCCATCGCGGCGCTGGCTTCGGCGAGCAGATCGGCCGCCGGCATCTGTCCACCGGTGGCTTTCAGCAACGCCTCGACGAAGCGTTTGACTTCGGATTCCGGCTGGGCGCCTTGGAAGATGTCGGCGATCTGCCCCTGCCAGAAGGCGGCGACGGTCGGTACGGACTGCATCGGCAGGCCAAGCTGGGCAAGTTGGCGAACCAACGGCTGATTGGCGTCGATGTCGATCTTCACCAGTTTGACCCGGCCGCCTGCGGCTCTGGTGACTTTCTCCAGCGTCGGCGTGAGCTGTTTGCACGGGCCGCACCATGTGGCCCAGAAATCCACCAGGACAGGGATCTTTCTCGACGCCTCGATGACATCCTGCATGAAGGTCTTCTGGTCGCCGTTGACGATCATGTCGGCGGCGGAGACAGCGTTGGTGGCGGCAGGCGGTGCCTGGCCGATGATATGGTCCATTGAGCGTGTTCCTGGTCGTCTTCAGTCGTTAATGTGTAGATGTAGGCGACCCGAAAACAAACAAGCGGCCTGTTTGGGGCGGACCATGATGATCCGCGGCGCCCCCTTCCAGAGTGACCGGGAGCCCCCGAATTCTAGGCCGCTTTGGTCAACCTGATTCCGCTGGCGTCGAACGCGGTGAACAGCGCGGATTGCTGCGCGGCAGTCAGTTTCAGGTGCGGCGGACGGATATTCAGCCAGCTTGGATCGCCGGTATTGCGGGCCACCAACGATTTCAAGGCCGGAATCAGCGGCACGGAGATCACCGCCTTGCGCGTGGCCGACAGGACCTCTTGCGCCGCCGCGCCCGCGGCATTGTTCCAGTTTGCATAGACCTCCGCCCCTAGTGCGCAATTCACGTTCGAGGCCGCGGTAATGCTGCCGGCGCTGCCTTTCTCCAGCAGCGGCTTGAGCAGCAAATCGTCCCCAGCGTAGACCTCGAACCCGTCGCGGGCGAAGGCCTCGACATAGGACAGGCTGTTCTCGAAATTGCCGCTGCTGTCCTTGATCCCCTTCACCTTGTGCGGATTTCCCGCAACAGACGGCCGATGAATTCCACCGAGAACGGGATCGCCGATTGCTGCGGGAAATTGTACAGATATATTTTGATATCGCCGGCCACACGCTGGATCACCTCGTTGAAGTAGGCCAGCAGCCCGTCGTCGGACGGGTTCTTGTAGTAGAACGGCGGCAGCAGCAGGGCTCCGCGGCACCCCAATTCCTGCGCGTTGCGCGTCAGCAGACGGTATCGGTGATTGCCGTCGTGCCGGTACCCGGAAGCATTTCCGCCGCCGGAATGCCGCGTGCGACCAACCCTTCCAGCACCGAGACCCGCTCTCTGATGCCCAGGCTGTTGGCCTCGCCCGTCGTCCCCAGCACGGCCAGACCGTTGCAGCCGTTGGCCAGGAGCCAGCGACAATGCCCTGCCATGCGGTCGAGGTCGATCGAGAGGTCGGCGTTCATCGCGGTTAGACCGCGGCATTAATCCCGCCGTACAGAGCGTCCTTCAACATCACGCAGTCTCCTTCATCGCTTTTTCACTGCTCGGGCGCCTGACCCGGGGCGGCTTTCCCGGCCAGTCCTTCACATGATCTTCCAGCGCCCCGGCGCGCCGCTCACTGATGACCCGGCCGCGAACGGACACACCCGCCTGATGCACTGTGTCGGGGTCGCCGGATACCAACGGGTGCCACCACGCCAGGTCCTTGCCGTCGCGCAGCCGCCGATAGGCACATGAGGGGGGCAGCCAGTCGATCTCTTGAAGCGAAGCGGGCGTCAGGCTGACGCAGTCCGGCACGCGGCGCTGCCGGTGGGCATAATCGCCGCATCGGCACGTGTCCAGGTTCAGCAGCCGGCACGCGACATTGGTGAACGACAGTTCGTTCGTTTCCTCGTGCCGTAACTTGTGCAGGCAGCAGCGGCCGCATCCGTCGCATAGCGACTCCCACTCCTCGCGGGTCATCGCTTCCAACGATTTCGTTTCCAGAACGGCTCCATGGCGGCGGAACCTACAGGCGGCCAGTCGATTTTGCTAGCGAGGCAGATGCTGCGGAGGTTTCAAACCTTAAAACTACTCGGCCGACAGCTTTCCGCGGATTTGGCTAACGGGCGATCTTAAATCCTTTTCCGGACGAGCGATAAGTCCAAGCCAACAACGTTGCGCTATCCCCCTAGACAATTTCGCGAAACCTGTCGTCAGTTACTTTCAACGCGACTGCACCGGGGGATGCGATGAGCCAGACATCGAAGTTTCACGACGATCCAGTCCTGTACGCGACCAAACGGCCGCTGATCATCAACGATCTCAGCTTTCGCGTCGCCACCGGAGCCGGCTTGCTGCGCACGTTTCCCACCACGGTTATGTATTTCGATATCGGGACAATCGCCGCCTTCCCTAATGCCGCTTCGGTCAATTTCTACACCACGGCCGCCACGGGCCGGCGGTCCTGCTATCTGCTGCCGTATTATCCCGGCGCCGACGTCGAGATCGTAGTCGACGGCAACGCCGACTATTTTTTCACCAGCAATCTTTCCGGCTGCGGCGTGCAGGTCCAGGACGACGTCGGCGGCAATTTGAAAGTGATCCACTCCAACGCGCGAAACGTGTTCGATACATCTGGTGCGGCGGCAGCGCGCCTGGCGATCACCGGCCGGCTCGCCGGCTACCGTGCCGCCAGCCCCGGCAATGCCACCCGCATCACCAAGGCGACGCAGGAGGCCGACTTCACGGCCGCCGCCACTAACAATCTCGCTGGCATCGGGGCTATGGCCAAACCGACGCAGAAGCACGCGCAGGTCACGACGATCAATGTCGACGGAAACGCCGCCGCGCTGTCCGGCGCGTTCTTCGGCGTCTCGGCGGCCGGCTGGCGCTTCTATTCACAGGTCTCCTCCGGCGCCACGGGAACGCAGAACCAATTCTTCGGCCTTGGCAAGACGGTCAATCTTGATCTCGGTGCCCTCGTTGTCATGGGCCCGCCGGTGCAGATGTGGCCGGACACGACCGGCACCTACACGGTTTGATAGACGGCGTCGGTCAGGTTCGCCCTGCTGGAGTGTCGTCGCGCAGCTCGTGCGGTCCCGTCGGCAGATGCGGCGACCATGTGCTTGCCGTCGAGGAGCTGTCGGGGAGGAGTTGGTCAGCTTGCCTGTTTACCCATCTGAAGGCTTAATACCACGCACAGTGGTGTGCCGACAGGCGCGCGCATTAGGGGGACATCATGAGGCGCAGACCGGCGCTCAGCGCGCTTGTTGTGTATGTTGGCGGTCTGCTTACTTTATGGATTACGGCCTCCCTCGCAGCGCCACCGGCAGTGGTTCCGGAACCCGCAACGGAGCCAGCGTGGCCGCACACGCTGACCGTCAACGGTTCAAGCGTGGTAGTTTATCAACCGCAGGCAATCGAATGGTCCAACCATCAGACGCTGACGACGCGGGAAGCTATTGCCATCAGCAAGCCGGGTGTGAAGACCCCGATCCTGGGTACAACTGAGATCTCGTTTGCCACCCAGACCGACGCCGCCACCAACGACGTACTGCTGTCTGATCCAAAGCTTCTGGCCTCACATTTCCCAGCCCTTGATACCGAGCAGGCGGCCGCTCTTGAAGAGAAGATCAAAGATGCGCTGCCGAACATCCATCCCAGCCCGGTTGCACTGAATTCCGTGTTGCTTAGCCTAAAGCAGACGTCCCATCCGGAGAACGCTTCGTTCAACAACGATCCGCCGGTCATCTTCTACAGCGACAAGCCGGCGTCGCTGGTCGTCTTCGATGGCGAGCCGGTAACTGTGCCGCTGGGTCAGACCGGCCTGTCACACGCGGTCAACACCAACTGGAACGTGTTTACCGACGGGAACGATTGGTATCTTCTCAATAACGGACTCTGGATGAGGGCAAGCGCCTATACCGGGCCGTACCAGCCCATCTACGTCCTGCCGCCGGCATTCTCGGCGATCCCGGCGAATGCGGATTTCACCGCTGTCCGCAATGCGATTCCGCCGTCACGGGCCAAGCCGGCGGTGGTTCCCGTGGTGTTCGTCAGCACCAAGCCGGCGGAAATCATCGTTACCAATGGGCCGCCACAGTTCGCTCCGGTCTCAGGGACCAGTCTACAATCAGTAAAGAACAGCATCAACGCGCTGTTTTTCCAGCCCGCGAGCAGCCGCTTCTTCCTGCTGCTCTCCGGCCGCTGGTTCGCCGCGCATGACCTGAACGGACCATGGAGCTTTGCCACCGATGACCTGCCGCCTGATTTTGCCTTGATCCCGCCGGAGGATCCGCAGGCGAAGGTGCTGGCATCGGTGCCCGGGACCAGCCAGGCTCAGCTTGCCACGTTGCAGGCGCAGGTGCCGCGCCAGGCGACGTTGAAGAAGGACGCGGCGAAACTGACGGTGGTTTACGCCGGTTCACCGCAGTTCAAGCCGATCCCCGGCACCCCGATGAAGTACACGGTGAATACCTCGTTCCAGGTGATCGAGACCTCCGGCAAGTACTACGTCTGCTACCATGGCGCCTGGTTCGTCGGGCCGTCCCCGAACGGTCCCTGGGTGTTGGCCGAGAGCGTGCCCGCGGTGATCTACACGATCCCGCCAAGTAGCCCGATGTATAACGTCACCTATGTCAAAGTGTATACCGCGACCCCGACAACCGTCACGTATGGCTATACGGCGGGTTACACTATGGCCTTCGTCACCGCCGGCGTCGTTGTTTATGGCACCGGCTACTATTATCCGCCGGTGGTGATCCCCGGCCCCGTGCCAGTCTATTATCCCTATCCTTACTCGTATGCCGGCAACGTCGCCTACAACCCGTACACCGGTGCCTGGGCACACGGCGGCGTCGTGTATGGCCCCTACGGCGGAGTCGCTAGAGGTGGCGCCGCCTACAGCCCCTACACCGGCGCTTGGGCACAGGGCGGAGCGATTTATGGTCCTAATGGCGGCGTAGCCGGCTTTTCCGCGTACAATCCGAGCACCGGCGGCTATGCTCACGGCAGTGCGTCATGGCAGAACGGCTACGGGTCGGCCAATGCCAGCTACTACAACCCGCGCACCGGCGTGAGCGGCTCGACCAGCCAGAACGCAAACCCTTATTCGCGCTGGGGCTCCAGCACATTCTCCGGCCCCAACCAGACCGTCAACACAGCCAGCGGCAGCAATGCCCGAGGATCGGCGGGTGCCTTCCAATCCTCGACCGGGGCGCAGGGTGCGGGCTATCGCGGTGTCAACGGCAACAGCGGCGGTGCGGTGAGAACCCAGAACGGCGACGTCTATGCCGGCCACGACGGCAACGCCTATCAACATTCATCCAGTGGCTGGTCGCAGTGGAGCAACGGCGGCTGGCAGCCGGTCAATCCTCCGAGTTCGTCGACGCAACGGCAGCAGACCACCAATACTGCCCAGGCAAATCAAAATCGCGGCCAGTCGAGCGCGTCCAACCAGACACAGCGTTCGTCCCGCCAAGCTATGGACAGTTCGTCCTACCATCAACTGGAACAGGATCGGCAGGCGCGTTCGGCCGGATCTCAGCGGTTCGGCGGTTTCGGTCAGGGTGGTGCCGGTCGGTTCGGCGGCGGTGAGCGCTTCAGGCGTTAGCGCCAGCAGAAGAGGGACGCAAACATGGTGCGAGTGAGTTCGTTTCAGGTAAGGACGATGCTGGTCGGCCTTTTGCTGTCAAATTTCGGCACCCCTGCACTTGCGCAGCAGCCGAGCCAGGCGCAGGCCAGCGCCATCAAGCAATCCTGCCGCTCCGACTATCAGGCCAATTGCTCCAGTGTGCCAGCGGGCGGCCGTGCTTCCCTACAGTGCCTGCAGCAACATCTGTCTGACTTGTCGCCGGCCTGTCAAACCGCGGTGACCGCGGCTTCGGGTGGCGAATCAGGGCATTCACCCGCCGCTGCCTCGCAGGCACCGCCGGCCGGGGTGCCGCCAGCGATGTCGCCGCGGCAACAGGCAGCCTTGATGCGCCGATCCTGTGGTGCCGACTTCCACGCCTACTGCCAGGGTGTGCCGCTCGGCGGCGGTCGTGGCCTTGCCTGTCTCGCCGCGAACCAATCCCGGCTGTCTCCGTCCTGCAGCAGTGCTTTGGCCGAGGCTCGGGCGTCTCGCTGAACAATACCGCCTGAACATCATAAGAGAGAGAGGATGGGGTGCACGTGGCGAGTTTGCTGCAATCATTGTCCGTCGCCGTGATGCTTGGGGCCTGTTCGCAGGCACACGTGCAGACGTCGCAATCCTATTTTGGGCCGCCCGTGCCACGACCCAATCACATTGTTGTATCGTATTATTCGATCGCGCCCGATGAGGTGAAACTCGATCAAGGCGTCGGTGCGCGATTGATGAGAGTCTCTGAGGACCAGCCACTCGGCACACTGGAGTTGAAGGCGGCACAGGACACACAGGCCGCCTTGGCTGATGGAATCGTCGAACGGCTGCAAAAATACGGCTTGCCGGCTGAACTGCCGACCGGCGGCGACTTGGGCGACCGTACGATGCTGGTGCAGGGGCAGATTGTCGGCATCAACCAGGGCAACCGCACGCGGCGGGTATTGATCGGGCTGGGGGCAGGAAAAAGCAGCGTTAGTGCCGACACGCAGATCTACTACGCAACGAACCGCGGCGCGCCACCACTTTTCATGATGTCGTTCGAGGGGCAGGCTGACAGCGGCCATTTGCCGGGAGCGGCGGAAACGCTGGGTGCTGGCGCGGCGGCTCAAAGTGTTGGCCGGTCTGCGGTCCTCACCGGCGCCACGCACGCCGGCGCGGAAACGCACCGGTCGACCGACACGGCAGAGGCCAGCAAACTGGCGGACGGAATCGCGCTAAGGGTAGCTCAGTTCGCAGTTGATCAGGGGTGGATTCCGCGCGCGATGATCGAATGATGCTCAACTGCCCGTCCACGTCCCTCCAGACGACAGGCACATCGCCACCTCACTTTAGCAGCGAAGTCTGGCTTAAGACGTAGACCGGACGACCTACCTCGGGGGTGGCGGAAGGCTTTGTTCCTGGACCGGACCGTGCCCGTTCGGCGGGGGCACCACGTAACCGTCCGAAGGCGGTGGTGCAGTCGGCGAGGCGCCCTGTGGCTGATATTGCGGATACGCAGGCGCGTAACCCCGCTGCTGTCCCGGCGGCGGCGGCGGCGGCATTGGGGGTGGAGCGTTAGAAGAGCCGTACCGGGTGAGCAGGTCCCGCATCGGATCGGCGCCCGGGTTGCTGCCTTGCATTTGCATCACCAGTTGCCGAGTGGCGAGGGGCTGCCCGTAATAGGATTGGTTTGCGTGGGAATCGGAGGACATCAGGCTGCCCTCCAACGCGACACCGCCAAATAGGCCGCGAGAGGCTGCGAACGCGACGATATCGGCCCCAACCGCGGTCGTCGTCGAGCCCTGTATACCCGCGCCGATTGTCGCGATTGCGACCCCGGCATTCGCGCCCAGCTTGATTTGGCTATCGAGCACCGCGTTCAGCCCCTTCTCGGTCATGATCAGCATAAGAAGCTGGTTGTCCTCGATGCCGAATTGAAAGCCGAAGCTGCCACTGCCGATATTGTAGAACGCGGGATACGACCAGGTTCCGTTACCGGCGCGAGCCAGCAGGACGCAGTTTCCACCCTCGCCGCCAAAAAAGAAGCCAGCCTTGAAAATCCGTGGGCAGACCATGACCGCCTTGGCTCTGCGCAGCAGACTTTTCGGGTCCTGCGAGACGTTCTGGGTCATCATATCCTGCACCGTCAGCGTGGCCCGATCGACCAGGCTTTGCTGCTCGCTCTGCGTGCTGGTTGGCGAGCACGCGGTTTGCGGAAGTGCCATTGCCACTACCGTCGTTGCCACCGCGGCCATGGCTAGGAACCGGTTCATGCGTCTGTCTCTCCCTGCCGTCCTGAATCGAGCTTGCATAGGCCATCCGGCCGAGTCGTGTTCAAACACAACGACGAATTTGCTACAGCCCATGGGGTTCGAGCGAAGACGTGGAACGACGACCTAGATTACCCCGGTTTCAAGCGCCCATCGTTGTCAGGTATGGTGCGACATGGCGAATCATCTGCTGGAAACCATCGAGGGCAAACGCCTCGCGGATCGCGATACGTGGCTGCAATGGGGACCATACCTGGCCGAACGCGAATGGGGCACGGTGCGAGAGGATTATTCCGCGAACGGCGACGCTTGGACCTATTTTCCGTTCGATCACGCCCGCAGCCGTGCCTACCGCTGGGGCGAGGATGGTATAGCCGGATTCACCGATGATCGCCTGCGCTGGTGCCTGTCCGTGGCGTTATGGAACGGGCACGATCCCTTCCTGAAGGAGCGGATGTTCGGCCTGACCAACGCGCAAGGCAATCATGGCGAGGACGTCAAGGAACTTTATTACTTTTTGGACGGCACTCCGACCCATTCGTACATGCGGATGCTGTACAAATACCCGCAGGCGGCATTTCCATATGCCGATTTGATCGCGACAAATGCGGCGGCAGGTCTCGATAAGCCCGAATATGAATTGCTCGATACCGGAATTTTCGACGAAGGCCGCTATTTCGACGTGACGGTCGAATACGCCAAGGCGACGCCGGACGACATCCTGATCCGAATCACGATCGACAACCGTGGTCCGGAGGCGGCGAATCTGCACGTGCTGCCACAGCTTTGGGCGCGCAACACCTGGGATTGGCGACCGGGCATCCCTGAACCCAAGCTGAGCCTGGCCGACGGCGGCGTGGCCGCGTGGCACAATCGTATGCCGGAGCGGCGGCTGGACATCGACAGCAGCGCGAACTGGCTGTTCTGCCGTAATGAAACCAATACGAAATATCTTTACGGCGACGATGCCGCCGGTCCCTTCAAGGACGGCATCAACGACTACCTCGTGAATGGTCAGACCAACGCCATCGGACACCAGCAGGGCACGAAATGTGCCGCCCACACGGTGCTGAGGCTAGCGGCAGGCGAACGGCATGTTATGCGCCTGCGCTGGTATCCAGCAGCTGTGACGGCGAGATCCGTTCGCTGATCATGATGAGCTGTTTGCGGCTCGTGTGGCCGAAGCCGACGCCTTCTACGCGGCCCTGCAAAGCAATATAACCGATCCCGATGCTCGACTGGTGCAGCGTCAGGCGCTGGCAGGCATGCTATGGTCAAAGCAATTCTATCGTTACGATGTGCGCCGCTGGCTGATGGGTGATCCGCTGCAACCAGCGCCGCCCCCGGAACGAGAAGCGATCCGGAACGGCGACTGGCAGCATCTCAATAATCGCGATATCATTTCGATGCCGGACACCTGGGAATATCCCTGGTATGCATCCTGGGACCTGGCGTTTCAGGCAGTCACCTTTGCGCTGATCGACCCCGAGTTCGCCAAACAGCAACTGTTGTTGCTGACCCACGAATGGTTCATGCACCCGAACGGGTCGTTGCCCGCTTACGAATGGGCGTTTGGTGACGTTAATCCGCCGGTGCACGCCTGGGCCGCATGGCGCGTGTTCCGAATGGATGCGGGGTTGCGTGGTTCGCCGGACTTCGAATTCCTGGAGCGTGTCTTCCACAAGCTGATGATGAATTTCACCGGCTGGGTGAACCGCCAGGATGTAGAGGGACGCAACGTCTTTCAGGGCGGCTTCCTTGGGCTCGACAATATCGGCGTGTTCGACCGCAGCCAGAAGCTTCCTGTAGCGGGCCGAATTGACCAGTCGGACGGCACATCCTGGATGGCGATGTACGCTCTCAACATGATGCGCATCTCCCTGGAGCTTGCCACGCGCAATCACGTCTATGAGGCAACCGCGACGAAGTTCTTCGAGCATTTTCTGGCGATCGCCGAGGCGATGACGCGTCAGAACGGGCGGCGCGGGTTGTGGGACGATGCTGACAAGTTCTACCACAACGTCCTGCAGCGCCCGGATGGCTCGGCGATTCCATTACGCCTGTTTTCACTTGTTGGATTGTTTCCGTTGTTTGCGGTGGAGGTGCTCGAACCCGAAACGGTCGCGCGGTGTCCAGAATTCGCCGAGCGGTTGCAATGGGTGCTGACCCATCGGCCAGATCTCGCGGCGCTGGTTTCACATTGGGATGTGGAAGGGCAGGGGGCGCGGCGTCTTCTGTCGTTGCTGCGTGGCAGCCGGATGAAGGCGCTGTTGCGGCGGATGCTGGACGAAACGGCGTTTCTGTCGCCGTATGGCGTACGAAGCGTGTCGCGCGTGCATCTTGATCACCCGTTCGAACTCGATCTGGACGGCCAGCATTTCAGCATCGGGTATGTGCCGGGCGATAGTAACAGCCGAGCTTATGGCGGTAATTCGAATTGGCGTGGGCCGGTGTGGATGCCGGTCAATTTCATGCTCGTCGAGGCCTTATATGGTTTCCATCGTTACTATGGCGATGATTTTCAGGTAGAGTATCCAACCGGCTCAGGCGTGACCTTGAGCCTGCGCGAGATCGCCGACGAACTGGCGGCGCGTCTGACCCGACTGTTCCTGCGGGGGCCGGATGGTAGGCGGCCGGCGTTCGGCGCGTCGACTATGCAGCAGGACGATCCGCATTTCCGCGACAACGTACTGTTCTACGAATTCTTCCACGGTGACACCGGCCAGGGGCTCGGTGCCTCGCATCAAACCGGCTGGACTGGATTGGTGGCTCTACTGCTGCATGGGAGAGAGGAGGACGATCCTACGCGAATGGACATGCCGACGGGCGAAGTTTAGCATAATTTTACGTTTAGGCCCACGCCTACTCAGACTTCGCCAACTGCTGCTCCACCAGCGTCGCCCACCACGACGCCCCCACCGGCAGAATTTCATCGTTGAAGTCATACCTCGGATGATGCAGCAGCGGATCGTCCGTCCCGCGAGCACCGCCGAGCATCAGGTAAGCGCCCTGCTTGGCCTTCAGCATGTAAGCGAAATCCTCGCCCCCCATCGTGGGCGCCCGCATCTCCCTTACCGCGTCGGTTCCTGCGACATATTTTGCTGCGTCCATCGCCAGCGCCGTCGCCTCGGCGTCGTTGACCGTCGCAGGCGCATGACGGAAAAACCGAACCTCCGCCGAAGCCCCGAAACTCTCCGCGATGCCCTTCACCAGTCGCAGCATCCCGGTCTCGATCTGGTCCCCAACCTCGGGCCGATACCACCGTGCCGTGCCCTTCATCACCACTCGCTCCGGCAGGATATTGTACGCGTCGCCACCCGAGATGCTGCCAATCGAAACCACGCCGCCTTCGATCGGTTCAATCGATCTAGAAACGATCGTCTGCAGCGCGCCGATGATGTGTGCCGATACAACGATAGGATCGATGCCCTGATGCGGCGATGCCCCGTGGCTGCCGAGACCGGTTACAACGATGTCGAAGAAGCCTACCGCCGCCATCACCGGGCCGACCCGCCACAGGAACGTGCCGGCTTTCGCCTCCGGCCAGTTGTGCAGCCCAAACACCTTGTCCATCGGGCAGCGATCGAACAGACCGTCCTTCACCATCATTTTGGCGCCGCCCTCGAATTCCTCCGCCGGCTGGAAAATCAGATACACCGTGCCGTCGAAGTTGCGCGTCTCCGAGAGGTACTTCGCCGCCCCAAGCAGCATCGCCGTATGGCCATCATGTCCGCAGGCATGCATCACGCCAGGGTTTTGGCTCGCATGCGCCAGACCGGTCTCCTCATGGATCGGCAGCGCGTCCATGTCCGCCCGCAGGCCGATCGCCCTCTCCGACGATCCCGCTCGGATTACACCGACGAGGCCATGTGTCGCCATCCCGGTGATGATCTCATCGACACCGAATTCCTCGAGTTTCGCACGCACTACGCCCGAGGTCCGAGCCTCCTGCATCGACAGTTCAGGATGGGCGTGCAGATCCCGCCGCCAGGCGGTCATTTCGCGATGCAGTGCGGCGATGCTGTTGATGACGGGCATATCGAGATCCAGAGGTCGCATCTATTCCTGGTGCGACGCGAAGGTAAGCGCAAGCCCTTTTGCTAGTGGTATCGGATCGACAGCGAGCGCCGCCCGCATCGGGCCGATGTCGAACGCCTTGTCCTCCACAAGGCGCCGGATTTCCTCGGGTTGCACTGGTGGCAGTGCTGTGACGCGCCGGGTCAGACGAGCCGCGAGGATCAGCGGCGCCGCGGGGAAAGGTAGAATGAGCGGCTTCCGAAGTCCTGCCGCCGCCGCCACCGCGCGCACGAAATCCGTGTATCGAACCGGCTCCGGTCCCGCGATCACCAGGCTGGCCGGTCCATCCCAGCGGCGCGCCAGGGCTGAGCGGATGCATCGCGTCACATCGGACTGATGGATCGGCTGCACGAGGAAGCGGCCGCCGCCTGGCAGAGGCATCACCGGCAGGCGCCGCAGCAGCCTGGCCAGGCGCTGCACGTTTTCCTCGCCCTGCGCACCGTAGATCATCGTCGGGTGCAGCATGACCCCAGATCGACCGGAGCCCAGCAGGGCGGCCTCGCCGGCCAGCACGCCATTGCCGTGGGCATCCGGCCAGCGGGTGAATTTGCGCGTGCTCCCCAGCAGTACCAATACCGCCACATCGGGCGCAGCGGCGAGGATCGCTGAAGTATGTCGCGCATGGGTACAGCAAACCACCCGCGTTGCATCGGCCAGCGCGTTTCGCAAGGCTTCGCGGTCACGCAGGTCTGCCTGCCGCAATGCGCCGGGCAGCCTGGCCGCCCCCCACTTCTGCGGGTTCCGCACAATCGGCACCACCGGAACGCCATCGGCGAGCAAGCTGCGGCACAGCGCCAGCCCGGACCGGCCGGTCGCGCCTATCACGTGAACTGGATCAATCATGCCCGCTGAAACGCATATCCCACACAGCTAGACAAGCCTCTCGCGCGTCCCCGCCGTTTCGCTTAGCGTGTGGCGTATCGGGAGGCTGACAAAATGACGATCCAACGACGCACTATGCTCGCGGCCGGCGCCGCCAGCGTCTTCTCCCCGATCCACCGCACCCGCGCCCAGACTAGACCGGTCATCAAGATAGGGGTCATGAACGACCAGTCCGGTCCGTATCGCGACGTGACCGGCCCGACCGGGGTCATCTGCGCCCAACAGGCGGTCCACGAGTTCGCCGCCGGCGATTTCGACGTCGAACTATTGTCCGCCGACCACCAGAACAAGCCGGACGTCGCCGTCTCCCTGGCCCGGGAGTGGTTCGACCAGCGCGGCGTGGACATCATTGTAGACGTCGCCGCGACCTCCTGCGCTTTGGCGCTGGCCTCGATCGTCAAAGCGAAGAACAAGATCATGATCGCCTGTAGCACGGCTTCATCCGATGTCACCGGCAAGGCCTGCACGCCGAATTCGATGCATTGGGTATTCGACACCTACATGGAAGCAAAATCCACCGGAGGTGCCATGGTGAAAGCTGGCGGCGACACCTGGTACTTCATCACGCCCAACTATGCCTTTGGCGAAGCGACGCAGCGCGACACCACCCGATTTGTGGAGGCCGCTGGCGGCAAGGTCTTCGGATCCCAGGTCTATCCGTTCCCGGAAACTACGGATTTTTCGGCGTTTTTGGTTAGGGCGCAAGCATCCGGCGCGAAAATCCTCGGTATCTGCGGTGCCGGCGCCGACCTGATCAACATCATCAAACAGGCGCACGAATTCGGCCTGACGCAGACGATGAAGCTGGCGGCCATGGTCGCCTACACCACTGACATGCACTCCATCGGGATCGAACTGGCCGCCGGCACTCGTCTGTCGGAAACCTATTACTGGGATTACAACCATCGGACCCGCGCGTTTCAGAATCGCATCCAGTCGAAGGTGACCTTATGGCCCAATATGGCGCAGGCCGGCGATTACTCCTGCACCCTACACTACCTTAAGACGGTCAAGGATATGGGCGCCGCCCAAGCCAAGGCCGACGGTGCCGCGACCGTTGCGCGCATGAAGGCGATCCCCACCGACGACGACTGTTTTGGGCCCGGCAAAATCCGTGAGGACGGTCGCAAAATCCATCCCGCATACCTGTTCGAGGTCAAGCAGCCTTCGGAAAGCAGACACGAATGGGACCTGTACAAGCTCATCGGCACCACGCCGGCAGACGAGGCGTTTCGTCCGTTGTCCGACAATGCCTGTCCGCTGGCCAAGGCCTGAGATTCACCGCAAACCAGCGCGACGATTAACCCGGGCAGCCGGCGCATATCTCGGTAAAGGTTAAGCTGCCGCGGTGCCTCTGTAAGGCAGGGATCATTTCGTACTCAGAACCGTCGCGGGGGTTCGGCTCAGGTCGATCCGACTCCGCTGGTTCGCCGGAGACTCGGCTACTTCTTCCACCGTCCGCCACGGACGCTCCGCTGCTGGCCGCAGATCAGACGGCACCGGATTGATCGCCGGCTGTGGTGCCGGGGGTGCGGAATTTGCGATCATAGCCCCGGTATCGGGCCGATTATAAATGAAGCCGTACGTCGGATAGATGGATCCGAACGTGCTGTCGCGGCCAAGTTCAACCCTTACTGCCGACCAGTTATTGGCCTCGGAGACATCCACCACCGCCACATTTCGCGAGATTCGGCCAGGGCTGCCGCCACTTGGCCAGTTTGCATGATCGACGATGACCTCACGGGGGTTCACCACCCGCTTTACGACAGCAACATGACCGAGACGCATCCGGCCATTTGACCGGAAATTGAGCACACTGCCGATTTCGGGCTGGTCGCCCCGCGCGTAGAGACCCGCGGAATTGTTCCACCATTGCCATGCATTACCGGCGACCTTGATTCCGGAAACCTGTCGCGCATAGGGAACGCAGGAAACATAGGACCGCGTCGCGCCCAGTACCACGCTGGGGGAAACCTTGTTGTCAAATGAAATGCGGGAGCTGATCGCGTGCGGACGATAGGAGGCGGTCGGCTTTAATGCATCTTCGCCGGAGTGGCCGGACTCAGCGGCCTGTGCGCTGACGACGATGGCTGGACAACTGAACAGGAGCGCGGAGCTCAAGAGCCATGCCTTCGTTCCCGTTCCAAATGTCCGCATCGAATCCGTCTCCACCAATAACTGGTTGATAAGCCGGTGCGAGGAGGCGGGTTGCAATCGGGAGCCGCTCTCGAGGGGCTAAAATTTGTATGTATGCTAGCTTTTCGTTATATCTGGCCTCTCACAGACTCTAAAAATGGGATAAAAAGCCTAAATTCGGAATCTTGGTGTTGATGCGTTAAAGAAAAAACCACCGGTGTGATATCTGTGCACCGATTCGGTGTGGCCCATTTCGCTGCGATCCCGGTTGGGTTTGTCTCATGCCATGGCACATTCGCGAGTACTTGACTGCCCCTGAATGGCCCGAGAAAAGGGTGCTAGAATGCGGAAGGACCTTTGCCCCTCATGGACTGCGAAGTAGCGCGCATTGTACGGGTCGGTGAAATCGAGATCGGCAACGCCCGGCCGATCGTCCTTATCGCCGGACCTTGTCAGATCGAGTCTCGAACTCCACGCGCTGGAGGTCGCCCATGCTCTGCGCGAGATATCCATACGCACTGGCGTGCCGGTCATCTACAAGTCCAGCTACGACAAGGCGAACAGGACCAGCGCCTCAGCCGCCCGCGGGATCGGCATGGAGGCGGGTCTGACAATCCTCAACGATGTCCGCGAGGCAACCGGACTACCGGTGCTGACCGATGTCCATGCGCCAGATCATTGCGTGGTGGCGGCGCAGGCGGTGGACGTTTTGCAAATCCCGGCTTTCCTGTGCCGCCAGACAGACCTGCTGGTGGCAGCTGGAGAAACCGGCCGGGCAATCAACGTCAAGAAGGGCCAGTTCCTGGCCCCCTGGGACATGGTCAACGTCGCGGCCAAAATAGCCGCCACTGGTAACCACAACATCCTGCTATGCGAGCGCGGCGCCAGCTTCGGTTACAACACCTTGGTCAGCGACATGCGCAGCCTGCCGATCATGGCCCGCACCGGTTACCCAGTGGTGTTCGATGCGACCCACTCGGTGCAGCAGCCAGGCGGGCAGGGGACGTCGTCCGGCGGTCAACGAGAGTTCGCGCCCGTGCTTGCGCGCGCCGCGCTCGCCGTCGGGGTCGCTGCGGTTTTCATCGAGACCCACGAAGATCCCGACCGGGCCCCGAGCGACGGCCCCAACATGATCCCCTTGGACCAGATGGAGGCACTGATCACGCGCCTAGCCGCCTTCGACCGGCTGGCCAAGCAGGGTGCATGATCCAGTTACATCCACCTCTTGGTGGAATTCCTCGTCGGGCCCTTGCTTTTCCGCTGTGCCCCTCAGCAATCCAGGCGATACACCAGCCGCGCCGTCCCAGCGAATATCGCCGCCTTCTCGTCAGCAGAGCATGTGGCGGTCAGGCGCTTTAGCGCGTTGAACAGTGCCGCGAAGCCGATGCCCATTTTTTCAACCGGGAAATTGCTCTCGGCGATGCAACGGCCAGAGCCAAACAATTCGATGCAGGTCTCCACATAAGGCCGCCAATGGGCCGCGAGTTGTTCCGACGACGGCGGCGTGTCGAGCCCCATATAATCAATAGCCGCCAAGCGCATCATCATCCCGCCCAGCTTCATCGTCACGTTCGGGCATCGAGCCAGTTCGGTCACCGAACGTTTCCAATCAGCGAATACCTCGTCCTGCTTGCCGGCATACCGCCCATATCCCAGCGGCCCACCACAATGTCCGACAACGATATCGCTCCCCGGAAAAGCCTGCGCCAGATCGACGATGTCCGGCAACTGCGGATGGAAGGCCCACGCATCCAGCGACAGGCCAAGCGCCGATAAACGTGCCATCCCCGCCCGAAAATCCGGCCGCAGGTAAAGCCCCGGCTCTATGCCCGGCGCACTGTTCCCGATCACCGGATCGGCGTCATACCCGGCCGAGTGGCGTACGCCACGAAACCGGCCGCCGCCCGCGCGGATATGCGCCTCCAGCACCGGCGCCACCCAGTCGCCGGCGGTCAGATCGGCGTAACCAACAATCCCCGCGGCAACCTTCGTCTTGCCGTAGCCGCCGCTGTCGCTCATAGCGGCAATCCCGGCAACAAATTCCGTCTCCCCAACCGGACGCATGGGCACCGGGCCGCCGGCGCGATACATCGAGTGGCACTGCAAGAACACGCTGCCCACGATGTTGTGGCCGGTCGCACAGTCGGCGAGGTATTCGTCGAGCAGGTAGCGGAACGCAGGCACCTCCCAGGACTCGCCGTGCGAACCGCCCGTGCGGTGCCAGAAATGGTGATGGGTATCGATGATCGGCAGCGCGGGATCGATGATCGGCTCAGGCGGCGCCTTTGCCAGCCAGCCATCCCTCGGCGGAAAAATCCGCCCGAACTGGGTTTTGGTTTGCGTTACGCTCATCGGTGCCTCCCCGTTTTGCTTATCGCCATCGGGATTACCGCACGCTCGGGCACGATCCTCAAGCCGGCTGGTGGGGCCGCGTCTGGCACACGGGAACGATCCCCTCAGCAAATCCAACACGGACCGGGCTTTCAACATCCGTTCCAAGGTGATAGGCAGCGCCCACTCGAACGCGATCGGAGACGCGAAAAATGGCCGCTATCGCCGACATCACCGCCCGTGAAATCCTCGACAGCCGCGGAACTCCAACCATCGAAGTGGATGTCATCCTCGAGTCCGGTGCCATGGGCCGCGTCGCGGTGCCCTCCGGTGCGTCCACCGGCGCGCACGAGGCTGTCGAACTGCGCGACGGCGACAAATCCCGCTTCGGCGGCAAAGGCGTGCTTACGGCGGTCGCCAACGTGGAGGGAGAAATTCTCGAAGCCGTCAGCGGCATCGAGGCAACCGAGCAGGTTGTCATCGACAATATCATGATCGATCTCGACGGCACCCCCAACAAGGCTCGGCTTGGCGCCAACGCCATCCTCGGGGTCTCGCTGGCCACGGCCAAGGCCGCCGCGTCCGATCAGGGCCAGCCGTTGTATCGCTATGTCGGTGGCGTCTATGCCCGCACCCTGCCGGTGCCGATGATGAACATCGTCAACGGCGGCAAGCATGCCGACAATCCGATCGACATCCAGGAATTCATGATCCAGCCGATCTCCGCCCCGACGGTGGCGGACGCCGTGCGGATGGGCTCTGAGGTGCTGCAGGCGCTGAAGAAGGGCCTGCACGATGCCGGCTACAACACCAACGTCGGCGATGAGGGCGGTTTCGCTCCCAATCTGAAATCCGCCGATGAAGCCTTGGGTTTCATTTCCAAAGCGGTCGAGAAGGCCGGCTACCGGATCGGCGAGGACATTACCTTCGCCCTGGATCCAGCCTCCAGCGAGTTCTTCAGGGACGGCAAGTATCACCTGGAAGGCGAGGGCAAGGTGCTGGATGGCGAAGGCATCGTTCGCTACTACGCCGAACTGGTCAGCCGCTATCCGATCGTCTCGATCGAGGATGGCTGCGCCGAGGACGACTGGGAAACCTGGAAGCATCTCACGGAGACGCTGGGCAAGAAGATCCAGATCGTCGGCGACGATCTTTTCGTAACTAACCCGGAACGCCTGCGCCGCGGCATCAGGGAAGGTTCCGCCAACGCCATTCTGGTCAAAGTCAACCAGATCGGCACGCTGTCGGAAACGCTGGAGACGGTCGAAATCGCTCATCGCGCCGGCTGGCGAGCCGTCATGAGCCACCGTTCGGGAGAAACCGAGGACTCTACGATCGCCGACCTCGCGGTCGCCACGAACTGCGGCCAGATCAAGACCGGCAGCCTGGCGCGCAGCGACCGCAACGCGAAATACAACCAGCTTATTCGGATCGAGGAGCAACTCGGCGACGCCGCCCGATATGCCGGGGCGACAATCCTACGACGCTGAACCGGCTGTCCGCCTGATTAGCCGGCGCTTGAGACCCGCAGTGTGTCGCCAGGACGGACCTCGTGTGCCTTGCCACGGACAACCACGACCAGTGGCTCGCCTGTTTCAAGCGTCGCTTCGACCATCTGCCGGTCTATTCTGATTTTGATCACTGCGCTGGCGCCACTGAACACCAAACGCCAGACTGTCCCAAGCCGTCGGCAGATTTGGGTCTATCGCGATGCCGTCGTCGCGCAATGACAACCCCGCAAAGCCAAACACCGCCAGCATCCAGATCCCGCCCTGCGCCGCTATGTGGACACCGCCGCCGCTCCCCAGATGGGTATCGCCCAGATCGATCTCGGCGGTCTGCTGAAAGAAGCGCAGTGCCATTTCGGTATCGCCCAGCCGGGCGGCAACGAGCCCATGCATGGCGGGGCTCAACGAACTGCCGTGGCCGCAGCGAGGCTCGTAGTAACGGAAGTTTTTCGCCTCTGTTCCGGGTGCGAACTCTTCGGGGAGCAGTGCCAGCAGTGCCACGACATCGGACTGTTTGAGGACCTGGGATGCCTGCGTCCGCTCTCGCCCAAGCACAACGTCTATAGGTACGGTGCGGCCTGCGTAGTCTGCCAGATCGATGTCTTCGAGGGCAAAATAGCCTGAGAACTGCTCGAAGAGGCCCGTTTTCGGATCAAGCCCGGTCGCCATCGTTTCCGCGACGGTCAGCCACTGTTTCAGTTCATTCGCCTCCAGGTGGAGGCTCTTCGAGAGAGTGTCCCAACGTGCGGGCCAACGCTCGCGCAGCAATGCCGCCACGTCCAGCGCACGCCGGATATTCCAGCGTGCCATGACGTTTGTGTATGCGTTATCGTCGATATGCTCGTGATATTCGTCCGGTCCGATGACCCCGCGGATATGATGGTAACCATCCGCCTCCAATTGCGCGCGGCTGGACCAGAACCGGCCGGTTTCGAGCAGGATCTCGGCGCCGGCATCGAGCAGGAAGCCGTCATCCCCGGTTGCCTGCCAGTATTGCCAGACCGCGTACGCAATGTCCGCGCTGATGTGCTGCTCCTGTTTTCCGCACAGAACGTCGATGACCGAACCGTCCGGACCGACCACCTGGTCGGGTGTCATTTCCGCGCCCGTATCGGTGGATTCCCAGGCGTAGAGTGCGCCACGCCAGCCCATTCGGGCGGCCTTTTCCCGTGCACCACCAAGGGTGTGGAAGCGATACATCAGCAACGTTCGGGCCGCTTCGGGCCAGGTCAGAGTATAGAACGGCAGAAGAAAGATCTCGGTGTCCCAGAAGACGTGTCCGTGGTAGTCGTCGCCGGTCAGTGCGCGGGCACCGATCGAGACGCGCTCATCGGCTGGGTTGGCCGCGCTGATGAGGTGGTAGAGAGCGAACCGCAAGGCCTGCTGTGCCTTGGTGTCGCCTTCGACCTTCACGTCGCTGCACTGCCAGCGATCCGCCCAGGCGGCTTCGTGCGCCGCGACCAAGCCGCGCCATCCGATCTGTTGCAAGCGGCCAAGTTCTTCCCTGGCTTCGCGGCCGGGACCCGGATTTTGGGTGTCGCTGCGCACGATGGCGACGAGGCGCTGGAAACAGACGACCTGCCCAGGATGTGATTTCCAGGTCCAGAACCATTCGAAGTCGCCGAGCGCGGTTGGCGCAAAATCGTGGCCGTTGATCTGTAGCGACGGTGCGGTCGCCATCGCCAGGGCTTTGCCCGAATGATACGTGTGCCACAGGCCGAGATCGTGATCGATCTGTTCCAAGGCGAGGCCGAGCTCTACCCCTTCAAACAGCGCTTGGAACGTGACGTCGACCACGCCGCGCTCGATCTCCAATTGGATCAGTTGCAGCCCGACCGCGCGATCGTGCAGCGACACCAGGCGCAAGGTGCGAACGCGAAAGCTCAGGTCGGGTGACCTCACATGGTGCCAGTCGGTAAGCAAGGCGCCTCGCTTCATGTCGAGTGTCATGCGATGCGACAACACCTCAGCGGGGTGGTGGACCAGGGGTCCGGCAGGCAGCAAGATGCGGATCCGCTGCCAGTCCGCGGCGGGAACAAGCCTCTCGGGGGTGTGGTCGGAGGTGTCGAACAGCCCGGCCACATGGGTTCGCGCGGGAACGACCCAACGCGCCCCCGCGGTCGCCGATCGCCCGGCCCGCACGCCCAGGAAACCGTTGCTGTTTGCGAAGCGTGACTCAATGCTGCGTTCGCGAAGCGGATCGTAGCCGTCCACCCCGAGGACCCAAGAGGGATCGGCGGTTGGCCCCAGTATGTCGTCCATCGTCCCTGGTCCGTTCATGTCAACCGCCGGCACAGCCGTCCCTCAGCCAGTTCATCGACGGCGACTTCATCCAGATTTGTCACAACGGGATTTGCTCCTGCTGCCTCCAGCGAGGCTGCATCGTTATATCGGGCGACGCCGAGTCCTGTCATGTTGCCCGCGCGGGCAGCCTCGATCCCGGCTTGATCGGCCCGAGGGCCGGGCAATTCGCGGACTATCATGTACGAGCACTTTTCTGGGAATTGGGGGATATGCGCCTGCTGTCCAATCATGACAGGGTCGGAAACTATCGAGTTACACGTGTTTCCTGCGGCGGTAGGTAATCTCTGATCATACCGCCACAGGATCGTCAATAGCAAATTGAATAGCCGGCACTGCTCGATCGGGCTGTGCTGCCAAGGCTCGGCGATGGACCATTTACCGAGAGATCGTCCCGCGGGCATCGGGTTGGCCAGCGGGTATTCGGCGAGGCCGTGGCTTGCGGTGCGCCGGTCATTGCCTACAACCGAGGGGCGCGCCGCCGGGCAGCCCGGGGTCTGTGCTGCATTCCTGGAGGCGGCGGACTGATGCGACTGAGCGAACGAGGGCAACGGGCCGAGATAAGCTGATCGAATTATCCGATGGAGCAAGCCAATGAACATCTATCGCCTGGATCCCGTCGATCCAGAGCATCCATCCTGGTCAAATTCGACCGAAAATGAAACCGTCTGGGCCTGTGCGCCCACTGCGAGGGACGCGCGCGACCTGGTTGCCAAAAAGACCGCATCTGGCGTGCAAGGCGTGACAGGGTCTCAGTCACCTTGGTTGGATGAGGCCATTACCTCTTGCGTTTATGAGCCATCCATGACTCACATTCGCGCGGAAACTGTTGTCAGGGCCGACGGGAGTACTGTTGGAGGCTAAGACCCGCATCGGGATCATGCAGCGATTTCAATGCCGCCCGAGACGACGATGCCGAATAGGAATAAAATGTTGGCGGCGGCCACAAGCACCCTGTCAGAGGCAGATTTCGCGGTGCAGGACCGCGAGGGGAGGGCGGCTCTTGGCTCGAAGCGCACGGTTTAGTCCTCGACGGCACCGGGAACACCATGTGGTCGATCGTCTTGGTTGGCTGAGAGCGGCAGTCCTTGGCGCCAATGACGGCTTGCTCTCGACCGCCAGCCTGATCATTGGCGTTGCGACCGCGCACGGCACGCACCACAACATCCTGATCGCCGGGATGGCGGGGCTCGTGGCCGGTGCGATGTCGATGGCCGCGGGCGAGTATGTTTCGGTCAGTTCGCAATCCGATTCAGAGCGGGCGGACCTTGCACGCGAGCGGCGTGAATTGAGCGATGATCGCGCGGGCGAGGTGAGAGAACTGGCGGGAATCTATGTGAAGCGCGGGCTGGATAAAGCGCTTTCGTTGCAGGTGGCAGGACAATTGATGGCACACGATGCCCTCGGTGCCCATGCCCGCGACGAACTTGGGATTTCCCCGAGCACCGCCGCCCGGCCTGTCCAGGCGGCTCTGGCATCGGCTGCCGCTTTTTCGGTGGGCGCGGCCCTTCCGCTTGTTATGGCGCTGATGGCGCCGGAGGCATTCGTGGTCTGGGCGGTTTCGATCGCATCGCTGCTCTTTTTGGCAATTCTGGGTGCGGCCGGTGCAAAAACGGGTGGCGCCAGAATGCTAACCGCCACGATTCGTGTGACTTTCTGGGGCGCGCTGGCCATGGCGGTTACCGCCGGAATCGGAGCACTTTTCGGCACGCAGGTCTGACGCGGTCTTCGTTGTCACTCGACCCAGGTAAAGCCGAAAGTGGGGGCCGAAGGCTTTTGTGGGTGCTGGACAAGCTAGCTTGCCTGCCACACTCTGCTTCCTCTGAGATGCAGGCCCAGACCACACGGGGCATACAAGGGTGTGGACATGCAGCATGCGCTGAATCCGACGTCCGATCCGGCCTGGGTCCTGAGCGATCAGGGCTTCGACATCAGGCTTGAGAACGGCATCGAGTCGCGCTTCGCGATCGGCAACGGCTTTCTTGGCGTGCGGGGCGCACGGGCTTTGAGCCGGGGTCCCTCGTGGGTCTCCTGGCTGAACATGTTCAATTGGGCGTCCTGGCCCAGCACCTATGTCGCCGGGCTGTTCGACACACCGAACGCTGAGCCCGCGGTGCCCGCCCTGGTGCCTGCGGCTGACTGGCTCCGGGCCCGCCTTTTGTTGGACGACACGCCGCTGCTGCTGCGCTCGGGCACCATGCTGTCGCATCAGCGATCGCTCGACATGCGCCGCGGGCTGCTGATTGTCGAGTGGCACCATCAGACCACGGCAGGCGTGGTTGTGCGGGTGCGGGAGCTTCGCCTCGTCTCGCAGTCCGAGCGCGCGATCGGACTGCAGCTCATCCAGATTGACGTCGATCATGGACAGGTTGATGTCAGGCTCGAGGCGTCGTTCGAGGCGGCAGGCTTCGGGCTCGACCCAGTGAAACTGGAGCAGGATCTCGGCGTCTGGCGAACCGAGCTGTCGGGCAAGAGCCTCGCGATGGCAGGCGCCACCACATTGCAGATCGACGGCAAGATCCTTCCACCAATCGAGATCGGCAACCTCAGGTGGTGCTGGCGCTGGCAATCCGTCCCCGGTCAGGTGGTCAGCTTCGATCGGCTCGTTGCCGTAGCGCGGGGCGATGACAGCGAGGTCGGCCACAGAGATCCCGGCCGTGCCGTCCGGGAGGCGCTCGAGCAGGCACGACGGATCGGCTGGAGCAGTGTGCTTGACGCTCACCAAGCCGCCTGGACGGAGCGCTGGCACTGCAGCGACATCGAGGTCGGGGGAGACGCGATGGCCCAGCAGGCGCTGCGGTTCGCGACCTATCACCTGAACAGTGCCGCGAACCCGATGGACGAGCGGGTATCGATCGGCGCCCGGGCGCTGACCGGCGAATCCTATCTTGGGCACGTGTTCTGGGATACCGAGATCTATCTGCTGCCCTTTTACATCCTGACCTGGCCCGAGGCCGCCCGGGCGCTGCTCATGTACCGCCATCGCACGCTAGGTGGCGCCCGCGCCAAGGCGGCAAGGTTGGGCTGGCGCGGCGCGCTGTATGCATGGGAATCCGCTGGGACGGGCGACGAGGCCACTCCGCAGTGGGTGTATGGGTCTGACGGCAAAATGATTGAGGTGCTTTGCGGGACGCAGGAGCAGCATATCAGCGCCGACGTGGCCTACGCAGTCTGGCAGTATTGGCAGGCCACGGGGGACGACGGTTTCCTACTCGACGCCGGTGCCGAGATCATTCTGGAGACCGCTCGATTCTGGGCCAGCAGGGCGAGGCCCGAAGCGGATGGTCGGTGCCATATCCGCGGCGTCATCGGTCCGGACGAGTACCACGAGACGGTCGATGACAACGCCTTCACCAACGGCATGGCCCGCTGGAACCTCCGCCGCGGCCTTGATGTGGCGTCGTTGCTGCGCCAACGGTGGCCGGAGCGCTGGGCGGATCTTGGCGGTCAACTGGCGTTGGACGACGCGGAGCTCGCCGAGTGGAGGGTAGCCGCGGATACACTGGCGACCGGGTTCGACACGAAGACCGGACTGTTCGAGCAGTTCGCCGGATTCCACGACCTGGAAGCGATCGACCTCGCGCCCTATGCCGAGCGTGACGTCCCGCTGGACGTGGTGTTCGGGAGGGATCGGACGCAACGCGCCCAGGTCGTCAAGCAGGCCGATGTCGTGGCGCTTCTGGCGCTGCTTCCGGGGGACTTCGATCAGCGGACGACGGAACTGAATTTTCGGCATTATGAGCCGATGTGCGGCCACGGCAGTACACTGAGCCGGGCTATGCATGCGCTGGTTGCCGCCCGGCTGGGCGATACGGAGATGGCGTTTCGCTATTTTCAGACAACGGCGGCGATCGACCTGGAGGACGTCGGCGCAGTCAGCGCCGGCGGGGTTCACGTTGCGGCCCTCGGCGGGCTCTGGCAGGTGGCGATGTTCGGTTTCGCCGGACTCTCACTGCATGGCGGCACTCTGGCGTTCGATCCGCATCTTCCGGTCGGCTGGCGTAGTCTCGGATTTCGCGTGCAATGGCGCGGCCGCCAACTTAAGGTCCGGATTGACCGGGACGACAGCCTGTTCGATGCGGATTTGGAAGCCGGGGAGCCGATGATTCTTTTCGTTGGCGGCTCTCCGCACGAGCTCCGTTCTGGCCATGCGCTTAGGCTTCCGTGAGCAGATCGGACGCGCACCCTTTACGCCGAGAAAACCATTATCGATGCGGAAGCGCCCTTCGACACTTACTTCGGGAAGCGGTTCGTAGCCATCCGCGGCAAGGGTTCATCGTCGGTGAGAGTATGTCTTCCATTTCCTGGTCCGCTTACGGTGACCGCCGGCCCAGCCGCCCGTCAGCCAAGGCGTCGACCGCGACTTCATCCAGGCTGGTTACCACGAGATTTGCCCCCGCCGCCACAAGGAGCGCCGCATCGTCGTGTCGAGCAACACCGAGTCCGGTCATGTTTCCCGCCCGGGCAGCTTCGATGCCGACTGGCGCGTCTTCGGCAACGAAGCAGTGCAGGGGATCGGCATGCAACTCTTCGGCGGCCAGGAGAAAGATCGCCGGGTCGGGTTTGCCGTGCGGCAGGTCACGGCCGCAGACATTGGCGCCGAAGACGTCGAGTAGGCTCAGGCCGGTGGCAAGTCGGATCAACCGCATCATTCCGTTGGCGTTTTTAGAAGACGAAGCGACAGCCATCGGCAAACCCAATTCCGCTACCGCCTGAACGAAGCGGAGTGCGTCCGGGAAGGCCTCGACGCTGCCTTCCTCGATCAACTCCTCTAGCCGTTTCTGCTTACGCTCCGCGTAAGTCGCTGCCTGCCGCTGGGCGTCCGGGACACCTAGCGCGACAAGCGCCGCGCGCGCACCGTCGAACCTCGGCTTGCCGGCAACATGGGCCTGATACATCGCCGTCGTGAATTGATCGGGATCGGCGAACCCCTGCAATGCTTCGCGCCACGCACGCTCATGCGGCGATGCGAGCAGAACGCCGTCAACGTCGAAAATGCAGGCGTTGAGCTTTCCGACTTGATCGAAGCGGCTGACCGGCAATTCGCGAACTGTCATAGACCAACACTTTCTTGGGTTTGCGCGGGCTGCTCGAGCGCGAGAGGCGTGAACTGTGCCCAGCCAACGTCATTTTCCGAAGCGAGCGGCGCGCTCGACCTGTGCTGCTCGCTTACCGTCCGCATGACCCTCGCGTAAACGGGTTCGAACTATTGCTCGCCATGATTGAGCTACTTCTCCAACTCGTGCCGTTGAATCTTGCCGGTGGTGCCGCGCTTGAGTTCATCAACAACAATGAAGCAAATCGCCTTGGGGCGCTTGGCCCGACACGCGGATATCACATTTCGGCATTTACGGGCTTTGGGTCTAATGCCCGGAATGGCTTCCCGAAAAATCTGGCTCCGCCAGGCCCGAAGCGCCAAGCTGCTTCACCAGTGCCGCTTTCAGCCGCTCAAGACCCGCCGCCGTGGTCGCCTCGCACCGGGCAACCAACACAGCCTGAGTGTTGGACGCGCGCAGCAGCCACCAGCCGTCCGCGGTCTGCACCCGCACGCCATCTGTCGCGGATACGTTCGCACCCTCGGACTGCAAGCGACCGGCAACTTCCTCGATAACCGCGAACTTGCGGCGGTCGTCGCAGTCGAAGCGCACCTCCGGCGTGTTGATCACGTGCGGCAAGGCCCCCCGCACCGCCGACAGCTTGCCGTCCATTCGGGCGACGATGCCCAAAATACGAACGGCGGCATACAGAGCATCGTCGAAGCCGTACCAACGGTCGGCGAAGAAGATATGGCCGGACATTTCGCCGGCGAGCGGACTGCCGGTCTCGGCCATCTTAGACTTGATCAGCGAGTGGCCCGTCTTCCACATCAGCGGCGTTCCGCCAGCCTTGCCGATCTCATCGAACAACACCTGGCTGGCCTTTACATCGGCAATGATGGTGGCGCCGGGGTGCGTCTTCAGCACGTCACGCGCCAGCACCACCATAATCTGGTCGCCAAACAGGATTTCGCCCGTATCGTCAACCAGCCCGACCCGATCCGCGTCGCCGTCGAACGCAATCCCGATATCGGCCTTTTGCTTACGTACCGCGGCGATCAGCTCAGCCAAATTCGCCGGCACCGTCGGGTCGGGGTGGTGCGCCGGAAAACGCCCGTCGATAGGGCCGTTCAGCACGACGTGCTCCCCCGGTAGCGACGCGACCAACTTCTGCAGCACATCCCCAGCGGCGCCATTGCCGTTATCCCAGATCACTTTCAGCATACGATCGCCGCCGTCCCAGTCAGCCAGCAACCGAGCGATGTAGTCGTCTGCGATGTCGATCTTCTGCTCGCTGCCGGCGGCTTCCGGGACGACATCCCCGGCCTCGGCCAGCGTGCCGATTTGCAGGATCTGCTGTCCGAAGAACGGCTTGCGGCCCAGCATCATCTTGAAGCCGTTGTAGTCAGGCGGATTGTGCGACCCGGTGACCATTACCGCGCCATCCGTCTCCCGGGTGGTCGCGGTATAATACAGCATCGGCGTCGGGCCACGGCCGATCCGCAGCGCCTCCATGCCGCTTGCCCGCAGCCCATCGACCAGCGCCTGCTCAAGCTCCGGGCTGGTCAGCCGGCCGTCATAACCGACCGCGACCCGCTGGCCGCCGTTCCTCGCGACGATCGAGCCGAACACCCGCCCGATCGCGAAGGCGTCAGCCGAATGCAGGGTGCGTCCAACTATGCCGCGGATATCATATTCGCGCAGGACCGTCGGATCAAAGTGATGGGAGAACGACATGTCCCACCCTAACTCAGACGTAATTCTTCAGGAAGGCCCTGACGGCGTCGGCGAGATCGGGCCGTTTGAGCGCGAACGCAATCTGCGCCTCCAGGAACCCTATCTTGTCTCCGCAATCGAAACGACGCCCTTCGTAGCGCAGGCCGTGGAAGGGCTGCTCGCCGATCAATCGAGCCATGCCGTCCGTGAGCTGGACCTCGTTCCCAGCGCCGCGCTCCATTAGCGCCAGGTATTTGATGACTTCCGGCATCAAGATGTAGCGGCCGATGATCGACAGATTGGAGGGCGCGTCCTTTGGGGCTGGTTTTTCGACCAGACCGGTCACCTCGACGAGGCGCCCGTCATCCTTGCCTACCTTCAGGATACCGTAACGATTGGTCTGATCGCGCGGCACTTCGGTGACCCCGACGATGTTGCCGCCGGTTTGGTAATATGCCTCGGCGAGTTGCTGCAGGCATGGCTTGTCGGACAGCACAAGATCGTCCGGCAGCAGAACCGCGAACGGATCGTCGCCGACGAATGCGCGCGCGCACCAGACAGCGTGGCCAAGCCCCAACGGCACCTGCTGACGCACCGTGGTGATAGACCCCGGCTCGCATTGGGAGTCCTTCAGTGAAGCGAGCGCTTCGGTCTTGTTTCGCTCCCGAAGCGTGACTTCCAGTTCGTAAGCGATATCGAAATGCTCCACCAGCGCGGTCTTCCCGCGGCCGGTGACCAGGCAGAACTGCTCGATGCCGGCGGCGCGCGCCTCCTCTACGGCGTATTGGATAAGCGGCTTATCGACAATGGGCAGCATCTCCTTGGCGATCGCCTTGGTGGCGGGCAGGAAGCGCGTCCCCAGGCCGGCGACAGGAAGAACGGCTTTGCGCAGTTTCTTGATCACGCATCGACTCCGATTTGAAATTGCTCGTAGGCATCACGCGCGGTGGGCGGAAATATGGCCGAGTATGAAAAACGACGCAGACGGGCGCGAGAAACAACACGAAGCAGCGAGGTCTAGATACGACGTCGTGTTGGCATTACCCAAGCAGAATGTCGCGAGCCTGATTGATTCTGACGGCCAGCCAATCCGATCCGCCGGCATCGGGGTGGGCGCCACGCATCAGGCGGCGATGCGCCTCTCGGATCTCGGCCTCCGAGGCGCCTGGATGCAGACCCAGCACCTCATAGGCTTCCTGACGGGTCATTTGGCTGCTGGCGCGGCGTCGTGAACCTCCGCCCACACGCCGGCCTCGGGCGGCCTGCCACTTTTGATAGATCAGCGGGCCGAACAGGGTCAGTGCGCCCAGCGCGATGCCGCCTCTTCCCGTGAGGATCAGCAGCAGCGCCAAACTAAGACCGCCAAGCGCGGCAATCCAGGCGAACAACCCCTTCACGGACGTGACCGATGCTCGCTCGAACGCACGCAACCCGCCGAGCAGCAGAAAGAGAACCAGGCCGCCCAGCAGGAGCCACAGCATGACTAGTGGCGCCTGATGAAGGTTAGACTGCGTCCGACGGCCGGGCCATCGTCCTACACAATCGCGCCCGCCTGTTCCTGCGCCTCCACCACCGCCAATGCGCTCAGGTTGACGATGCCGCGCGCGGTGACGCTCGGAACGACCACATGGATCGGTTTGGACATGCCCAGCAGCATAGGCCCGACCGGCAGACCGTCAGCGGCGGCTTTCAGCACATTGAAAGAAATGTTGGCCGCGTCCAGCGTGGGCATGATCAGCAGGTTGGCCGATCCGGTCAGTCGGCTGTCGGGCACTGCCTTGTCGCGAATGGCCTGCACCAGGGCGGCGTCCCCATGCATCTCGCCATCGACTTCCAGTTCAGGCGCCCGCACCCGGATCATCGACAGGGCCTGCCGCATCTTGCGCGCCGACTGACTGTCGCTGGCCCCGAAGCTGGAGTGCGATACCAGCGCCGCCTTGGGCGTCAGGCCAAAACCGCGCACGGCCTCCGCAGCCAGCAGCGTCATCTCGGTGATTTGTTCGGCAGTCGGGTCTATAACCATGAACGTATCGCAGATGAACACCACGCCGCTGGGGATGATGAGGCAGGACAACGCATAAATGCGATTGACCTCAGGGCGCCGCGGGATGATCGGCAGGATGTACTGAACTTGTCGCCACCACGCGCCGGTGCCGCCGCAGATCGCGGCGTCGGCTTGTCCGTCATGCAGCAGCATCGCCGCCGCGACCGATGGCCGCGTTCGCGATCCGCCGGGCGGCGGGGTCAGGCGGCGTGCCGCGCCGCCCGGCCAGGCGCTGATATTCCGGGATCATCCGATCGAACACCTCGCGGTCCGAGGCGGGGTCCAGGATGCGGACGGCCTGTCGCAGATCCATCCGCAGCCCCATCTCCTTCACCTTGGCGGTTATCACCTCGCGTCGTCCCAGCAGGATCGGCCGGGCGATTTCATCATCGACCAGGGTCTGCGCGGCGCGCAGGATCCGTTCATCCTCGCCTTCAGCGAAAACAACCCGCTTTGGATCGCGCGAGGCAGCCTCGAACACCGGGCGCATCAGGTAGCCGGAGCGGAAGACGAACCGCTCAAGATCGCGCTGATAAGCCTGGAAATCCTTGATCGGCCGCCGAGCGACGCCGCTCTCGATCGCCGCTCGGGCCACAGCCGGGGCGATCTCCAGGATCAGGCGAGGATCGAACGGCTTGGGGATGATATAGTCCGGCCCGAATACCGGCGCGGCTCCGCCATAGGCCGCGGCGACCACCTCGCTGGCCTCCACGCGCGCCAGCTTGGCGATCGCCTCGACCGCGGCGATCTTCATCGCCTCATTGATCGTGGTGGCCCCGACATCGAGCGCGCCGCGGAAGATGAACGGGAAGCACAGGACGTTATTGACCTGATTGGCATAGTCGCTGCGCCCGGTGGCGATGATCGCGTCAGGGCGGGCGGCGCACACCAACTCCGGGTCGATCTCCGGGTCGGGATTGGCGAGCGCCAGGATCAGCGGCTTATCGGCCAGCAGCGGCAGCCATTCGGGTTTCAGGACCCTGGGCGCGGACAAGCCCATGAAGATGTCGGCACCCGGCAGAGCGTCCTGCAGCGTGGTGGCGTTGGTGTCGCGAGCATAGCGCGCCATGTTCGGCAGCATGTCGGGCCGGTTCTGTGGTCACGACGCCCTTGATGTCGGTCAGCGTGACGTTTTCCGGCCGCAGCCCCATGGAGACCAGCAGATCGACACAGGCCAGGGCCGCGGCGCCGGCGCCCGAAGTGACCAATTTGACGTCCGACAGGTTCTTGCCCTGCAGCAGAAGCCCGTTACGCACTGCGGCGGCCACGGTGATGGCGGTGCCGTGCTGATCGTCGTGGAATACCGGGATCCGCATCCGAGATCGCAGGTCGGCCTCGATCGCGAAGCACTCGGGCGCTTTGATGTCTTCCAGGTTGATCGCGCCGAAGGTGGGCTCCAGCGCGGCTACGACATCGCAGAATCTGGCCGGGTCCGCCGCATCGACCTCGATATCGAACACGTCGATGCCAGCGAACTTCTTGAACAGGACGGCCTTGCCCTCCATCACCGGCTTGCTCGCCAGCGGCCCGATATTGCCCAGCCCCAGCACCGCGGTGCCATTGGAGATCACCGCCACCAGGTTGCCGCGCACCGTGTAGTCGTACGCCGCGTTCGGATCGGCCTTGATCGCCTCGCAAGCCGCGGCAACTCCGGGCGAATAGGCCAGCGCGAGATCGCGTTGTGTGGCCATGGTCTTGGTCGGCTCGATCGAGAGTTTCCCGGGCCGGGGAAGGCGGTGGTAGTCGAGCGCGGCCTTGCGGAAATCATGGTCCATCGTTGCCTCGGGGTACGCTTGTTATGGGCCGCACCTTGGTGGCCGGACCGCGCGCTGGCAACACACAGTTGGATTTTCCCTCATATCTACGCGAAAGCAAAGAAAAGCATTCTCAATCAACGCCCTTGAAGTAAATTTGCCTAATCTAGATCGCTGCTCTTGCAGTTTTTGGAAAGATATCCTCCTAAGACACTCTAATTCGTGCTGGTTCGGTCTTCCGAGGTGGCTCGCTTCGATGGAATTTAGGCTCCGTCTGGTTACCTGGCGGGCGCGGATCGCTGCGTCGGACGTCCGGGCACAAGGCTAAAGGAAAACATATGCAGAGCGCTCCCTTGCTCCCCCACACCGCGCCGTTCGCGGAGGAGCAGATCGCCGCGCTGAATCGCGTGATCTCGGTGACCACCGCGGAGCAGCGCGCGTGGCTGTCCGGCTATCTGGCCGGCCTGCAAGCCGCGAACGATCCTCAGGCCGCAGTGCCCGCCGCACCGCCGGCCAAGCGCGTGCCGCTGACAATCCTGTTCGGCACGGAGTCCGGCAACGCGGAGGCTCTGGCCGCTCAGGCCCGCAAAGCCGCCGCCAAACTGGGGTTCGCGCCGAAAGTGGTCGATATGGCGGACTTCACGCTCGCCCAGGCCGCCGCCACGGAAAATCTGCTGATCGTCGCCTCCACCTGGGGTGAGGGGGACCCGCCACAACGCGCCGTCGACTTTTTCGAAAAGCTGATGACTGACGATGCGCCGCGCTTCGAAAAGACCCGCTTCGCGGTGTTGGCCCTGGGCGACAGGGCCTACGCGCAGTTCTGCGAGATCGGCCGCAAGATCGACGAACGCCTCGCCGCACTCGGGGGAGCCCGCATCGCTGACCGCATCGAGTGCGATCTCGACTTCGAAACCCCAGCGACCGGCTGGATCGACTCTACTCTGCAACATCTAAACGCCGAGGTCGGGATCAAGGATGAGGGGGCCTCCGTCATCCACGTCGATTTCGCCCGTCCAGGCGCCGATTCACCGACCCGCACCCGTCCATTCGAGGCGGAGATCACCGAGCACATACGCCTGACCGGCAGCCGCTCGACCTCCGACACCCACCACGTCGCCGTCTCTCTGGCGGGATCCGGAATCCTTTATGAGCCGGGAGACAGCCTCGGCGTGGTCCCATCCAACGATCCCGCCCTGGTCGACGCCATCCTGAAAGCCACGGGTCTTTCCGGTGACGACAAGCTGCGCGGCGCCCTGACCGACCGCCTGGACATTACCACGCTGACCGGCAAGCAGATCGAGGATTTCGCCCGCGAAACCCGCACCAAGGCGCCCCCGCCGGACTGGGCGGCAGGACGCCAGATCATCGACCTGTTGGAAACATCAACCGGCGCGCTGACCGCTGAACAACTGACCGCCCTGCTGCGTCCGTTGCCGCCGCGGTATTATTCGATTGCCTCCAGCCGCAAAGCGGTCGGCGAGGAAGCCCATCTGCTGGTCGCCGCTCTGCGCTACGCCTCGCACGGCCGCGACCGAGCCGGCGTTGCCTCGGTGGACATCACCACGCGCCACCGCGAGGGCGACCGGCTTAAGGTGTTCCTTCGCTCCAATCCGCATTTCCGTCTGCCCACGGACAATGACCGGCCAATCATCATGGTCGGACCCGGAACCGGTTTGGCGCCGTTTCGCGGCTTCCTGCAGGAGCGCGAGGCGATCGGCGCGGGCGGCCGCAACTGGCTGATATTTGGGCATCGCAATTACACCCATGACTTCCTGTATCAATTGGAACTACAGGATTGGCTGAAGAGCAGCCTGCTGACCCGCCTTGATGTCGCGTTCTCTCGCGATCAGCCGGAAAAACGCTACGTGCAGAATGCACTGTGGGATGCTCGATCCGACCTTTACGCATGGCTGAAGGATGGTGCCGCGCTCTATGTCTGCGGTGACGCTAACGCGATGGCCAAGGACGTGCACGCGATGCTACTACGCGTCCTGGCCGACCAGGGCGGGCAGAATGAGGCCGCGGCTAAGGCGGAACTCGACACGATCCGTCGCGATGGGCGCTATCTGCGCGACGTTTACTGAGGACAGCGTGATATGGACAAAGATCGTCCGCTTTCACCCAACGAACGCATCAAGACCAACAGCAACCTCCTGCGTGGCACGATCGCCGAGGGACTGACCCACGCCGAAACCGGCAGCCTGGCTGACGACGACACGCAACTAACCAAATTCCACGGATTTTATCAGCAGGACGACCGCGACCTGCGCGCTGAACGCGGCAAGCAACGGATGGAGAAGGCCTTCAGCTTCATGGTTCGGATGCGGGTGCCGGCCGGCATTCTGTCTCCGAAACAATGGCTGAAGGTGGAAAAACTTGCGGTCGAGCGCGCCAACCACACCATCCGCCTGACCACACGCGAGACCGTGCAGTTCCATGGCATCCTGAAGGGCAACCTGAAACCATTGATGCAGGGTCTGCACGCCGATCTGATGGACACGATAGCCGCTTGCGGGGACGTCAACCGCAACGTCATCGCGACAGCAGACCCCTGGCGTCGCGACCTCTACGCTGCCATCAGCGACCTGGCGCGCAACGTTTCTGGCCATCTGTTGCCGCGCACCCGAGCCTGGCACGAGATCTGGCTGGATGAGGAAAAGGTGTCTGGTGGCGAGGTCGAGGACGAACCGATTCTCGGCCATACCTACCTACCGCGCAAATTCAAGATCGCCATCGCGCTGCCTCCGCACAACGATGTCGATGTTTTCGCCCATGATCTCGGCTTTATCGCTATCGTGCAGCGCGATCGAATCATCGGTTACAATGTTGTGGTTGGCGGCGGCATGGGGATGACCCATGGTGAGCCCGAAACCTACCCGCGCACCGGCGACGTGATTGGCTTCTGCAAGCCGGAGCACGCGGTGGAGGTGGCGGAGGCGGTCGTCACCGTGCAGCGCGATCACGGTGACCGTTCCAACCGCAAGCATGCGCGCCTGAAATATACCATCGACGACATGGGGATCGAGCGGTTCTCCGCTTTGGTAAACGAGCGTCTGTCGGTGAAGCTGGCATCAGCGAGAAGGGCGACTTTCACCTCCACCGGTGACCGGCTGGGCTGGGCGCAGGAGGCGGACGGCACCGCCCACTTTACTTTGTTCGTCGAAAACGGCCGTATTCGCGGCCGCATGCTGGAGGGATTGCACGCGATCGCCGAGCTCGGCGTCGGCCGCTTCATCATGACGCCGAACCAAAATTTGATCATCGCCGATATTTCTGCCGACTCGACGCGGAAAAGTTGAGGCTTTGCTCGGCGAATATCGCCTGGATCGGCCGGTCAGCGGGCTGCGGCGTAGCGCGATGGCGTGCGTGGCGCTGCCGACCTGCGGCCTGGCACTTGCCGAAAGTGAACGTTATTTGCCAGATCTGATCACCCGCCTGGAAGACGAAATGGAGCGGTTTGGACTGCGTGACGAAGAGATCACTATCCGAATGACCGGCTGCCCGAACGGCTGTGCTCGGCCCTACGTCTCTGAGATCGGATTGGTCGGCCGCACGCCGGGCATCTACAACTTGTATCTAGGCGGTGCTCATGAAGGCACCCGCCTGAATAAACTGCATCGTCGCGACGTCGATGGCGATGCCATCGTCGCCGCGCTGTCGCCACTTTTTGAATCCTATGCCAAAAACCGCAGCCGCGACGAGCACTTCGGCGACTACCTCATTCGCACGGGAGTCGTCAAAGAAACGACCGCGGGACTGAATTTCCACGACAATCTTTCCCCCGACCGTGGGGAACTAACTGCAATGCGTGCCGGTATGCCCTGACGGGTGGTTTCGGCTCCGCCGATCAGCCCTGGGATTCAGGGGTGCCATATAACCCTAGGCGGCGCGTTCTCTCACAGCAAACGCGCAATTAGGTTCTCCTGCCGCTACGGTAGTCAATAGCCTGGTTCGCTCGCCGGTCTTCCCGCGCGGATGTAAGAGCATGCACGGCGCCCCGGCGCGAATCCAACCTCAAGGCCCTGATCGAACATTCCGGCGACTGCGCGGCGCTGGCTGAAATTGGCTCGACGCGAGCAATCGACCTATTTGCCAGGTCAGCTTCCCGAACGATAGATACATTCAAGACACTTGCCGACTGTGACATCAGTCTAGTTCTGGACAGGCTCGATCTGGACCGATCGGGCGCTGGCCAACTCAGCGGGGAAAGAACTGATGGCCATAAACACCACTATACGTCGGTTGCTCGGTTCGCCTGCTGAAGAACCGCGGCTAGATATCCTGGAAACCGCTGCCGCCGTCTGTGAGGAATTCGACGAGATTGAGCGCCGTCGAAAGGCAGCACGGTTCTGCTACAATCAATCTGCCGATGCATGCGGTGAGACACTCGAACAGCGGGCCATTCGCCTAAATCTGACGGCCTTGTGTCTTTCGGGCGGCGGCATCCGTAGTGCAGCCTTCTCTTTGGGGGTGCTGCAATCCCTGGCCAAGATGCGCCTGCTCAATAAGTTCGACTACCTGTCCACCGTATCGGGCGGCGGGTTCATCGGCGGCTGGCTGCAGATGCTGATCGAAGGATCCGAGGATGTCGAGAAAGCCCAGGAGAAGCTTGCGACGAACCGCGACCTGGCCTTGCACCGTCTGCGCGGCTTCACCAATTACCTGACGCCACGCACTGGGGCGTTTTCGGCCGACGTCTGGGCAGGCATCGTGCTTTATCTGCGCAACCTGACCCTTAACTGGCTGGTGTTCGCGCCGCTCTTTCTGTTGCTGGCACTGGTGCCCGTTTTTTATCGGACAACAATCGCGGCGTTCCGCGATCTGCCACCCGACACGGTCCGTCCCTCGACTATGCTGGTCGCTATAGCCGCCGTCATGTTGGCCGGCAGCGCCTGGCAGGCCTGCGCGCTTGTGCCCAGCCACCGTACCGTGCCGCCCGGCTTTGCCCGAAACTGCATGATCGTGATGGGTATCCTGCTGCCTTCGCTCGGTTGGGCATTCATCGCGCCTGTGGTGATCAACTACCACATCGTGTGGGGGCCGCAGGAGGACACGCTCCGCTGGACGGTACCTGTGAGCTACGCGCTGGCATTGATCGCCGGTTACTGTTTCGCCTGGATTCTGCATGCCGATCGCAGCGAAGCAGGGCGTGCCTTGTACCGCAAAAATCTTCTGCGCTGGCTTTACGCGACAATTTGCAGCACCGGATTGATCGTGCTCGCTATCCTCCTGATCGAACCTCCCGGGGCATGCTGTATGAGCTGGCGCATATCCACCTGCCCGGTCAGACCAATTCTTGGGTGGTGAGTCGCGAAACCGCGCTCGCCACATTTGGGCCTCTGTGGTTCATCGGCACGCACGTCTTCCATACCACCTTCTACGTGGGATTCCGGAAGGAGGCCGTATACGCGGATCTGGATCGCGAGTGGCTGGCGCGTTTGAACGGCGGCGTCTTGCTGATCGGCGCGGGCTGGACCGTGTTCGCCCTGACTTGCCTCATCCTGCCGCCTCTCCTGACCTTTGCGTCCGATAACGGCTCCTGGAGCGCCCTAAAGGTCGCGTCCGCGGGCGCCGGAACGTCGATCGCCGGAGCGGTCGGCGCATGGCTTGGAAAGCGGCTCGCGTCGCAGTTGGAGACATCCGTTGGCCCGGTAGTGAGCTGGACCAGTTGGGTACCGAACGCGCTGGCCTGCGTGTTCGGTATCGGCGTGTTCATCAGCGCCAGCAGCGGTCTGCAAGCCGGTCTGGGCATCGCCGCGGTCTGGTGGAGCGGCGACGGCAAGGCGCCATGGCTTGAGGTATTCGCTGCCCAGGGGCTCTGCGCGTTTTGCCTGTGCGCTCTCCTGGTCTGGTTTGGGCGGGTCAATGTCAATCGGTTCTCAATGCACGCAATTTACCGCAACCGGTTGACCCGAGCCTTTCTAGGTTCAGCCCGCAAACAGCGGCGTCCCGACCCCTTTACCGGTTTCGATCCCGACGACAATCCGCCGCTCGGCGATTTCCTGGCCGCCAACAGCGGTCAGCGCTTGTTTCCCGTCATCAACATGACCTTGAACGTGACCTCCGGCAGTAACGCCGCCTGGGCCGAGCGAAAGGCGGAGGCCTGCTGGGCGACGCCGCTAACGGTGGGGGCCGCGATGCTAAGGCATCCATCTCAGCGGAAGGATGACAGTCCGCCGCTGGGGGCGTTCGCCCAGACAAGGCACTACGCCGGGATGGAAAGCTTTGGGGATGTCCAAAACGCTGATGTGGGGCCGCGTCTCGGCAGCGTGCTGACGGTCTCGGGGGCTGCGCTAAGCCCGAACTGGGGCTACCACTCGTCGCCGCTGACGGCATTCCTGATGACCTTGTTCAACGTGCGTCTCGGCGCATGGATGCCTAACCCGGCCACCGCTACGAGCGACGAGCTGCGCCTTGCCAAGCCGAGAAATTCCGTCTTCGCGTTGTTCCGCGAAATGCTCGGCGCCACTACCGATACCAGCCAGGCAATTTACCTGTCCGACGGCGGCCATTTCGAGAACCTCGGGCTGTACGAGATGTTGCGGCGGCGCTGTCAGCGTATCGTTGTCATCGATGCTGGACAGGATGGCAAATGTGAGTTCACGGACCTGGGCAACGCCATCCGCAAGGCGCGCATCGACCTCGACGTGGAAGTGACGATGCCGGACATCCATATCGTTTCGCGCAAAGTACTGGAAGGTGACAAGGCCGCCTCCGCGACAGCTCTGGCGATCGCGGTCGGTTGTGTCGCTTACCCGGGGGGCGGGACGGGCAAGATCCTGTATCTCAAACCGAGTTTTCTCGCCGAACTTCCGGCGGACGTCATGGCGTATGGCCGGTCGGACGAGACGTTTCCCCATGACAGCACCGCCAACCAGTGGTTCAGCGAGAGCCAGTTCGAGAGCTATCGGGCGCTGGGGAGATCGCATTTCGATCAGCTTAACTCGGATTCGCTGGAAGATCTGTTTGCCGCGGCCCGAACGGCGGTTGTCCGGGCGAGCGGAAGTAAACAGGCGCGTCCGGGCATACGCAAAGCTCGTCGTTGTGTCTGACGAGATCGGTCCGCGCCATCGCGACGGACCCCCGGGGGGGCACGGCTATATCCAGCGTCTGGCCTTGCGCGTGTAGCTCTCGAAGTCCGAGCTGAATTGCCCGCGCATCTTGGCTTCCTCGAACGGGATGTGAGCCCAGTTCGCTGTGGCGAACGTGGCAATAGGCGCGAGAAACATCGGCCATGCACCGACCCAGAACGCAATCCCAAGCGTGACTAGCACCAAACCGAGATACATTGGATTGCGCGTGAATCTGAAAGGTCCGGATATAACGAGCTTTTGGTTCGTCGCCGACGCCGGGTTGAGTTCAGTTCCCTCCCGACGGAAAAGTGCAGCGGCTGAAAAGCTCAGAGCAACACCGGCCACGATCAGAACAATAGCGAATGGAATGCCGGGCAAATAGTGAATTGGGTGCTCACCCGCCAAGCGGCTGAGCCCATAGGCGATCACCACATAGGCTAGAGCCCAGATCGGCGGCGGCAATTTCAGCATGATATCACTCATCATGCTCGCTCCGGCAAATCGACCTCGAGGGTCAGTCGCATGGTGGGGAATATATTAGGCGGCGTTCCATCCGGAGCTACTGTTGGAAGAGTTGTGCAAATTGGTTTTGGCTCAAGCGGCCATGATATGCGGGTGATGTTCGACGTCACCAACCCTGTGGAGAGGGAGCACACCATGACCAAGCGGCAAGATAAGAGCGAAGCCGGGGAGATCAAAGCGCTGCTGGCGGCGGATGGTGATTTTCTGCGCTCGGTAGTGCAGTCGGCGGTGCAGGCGGCGCTGGAGGCGGAGATGACGGAGGCCTTATCGGCGGAGCGGAGCGAACGCGTCGGTGAGCGCCGCGGCGACCGCAGCGGCTCCTACAGCCGCTCGTTGATCACCCGTGCCGGCACTATCGAATTGCGTGTTCCGCGCGACCGAACGGGATTGTTCTCGACCGAGTTGTTCGAGCGCTACCAGCGGTCGGAGAAGGCGTTGGTGAGTGCGCTGGCGGAGATGTATGTGCAGGGTGTATCGACGCGCAAGGTCAAAGCGGTGACCGAGACGCTGTGTGGCCACAGCTTCTCGGCCTCGGCGATCAGCGGGATGAACCGGACGCTGGATGCGGCGCTGACGGCGTTTGCCAGCCGTCGTCTGGAGGAACCCTATCCGTATCTGATCCTCGACGCACGCTACGAGCGGGTGCGCGAGGGTGGGGTGATTGCCAGCCAGGCGGTGTTGGTTGCGGTTGCGGTGGATGGCGAAGGCCGGCGTCAGATCCTGGGCGTTGATCTGGCCAACCGGGAGAGCACATCGAGTTGGCGGGAGTTTCTGCTGCGACTGAAGCAGCGCGGCCTGCACGGCATGGAGTTTGTGGTGTCTGATGACCACCCCGGTTTGAAGCAAGCGATCCGCGAGGTTCTGATCGAAGCGGCTTGGCAGCGCTGTTACGTGCACTTTCTGCGCAACGCGCTGGATCGTCTGCCGCGGCGGGCCAACGATGATTGCTTGCAGGAGTTGCGCTGGATCTACGACCGGCGGGAGTTGGTCGAGGTGCGCCGCGATTTGTCTGCCTGGCTGACGAAGTGGAGCGGCAAATATGGCCGGCTGTGCAGTTGGGTGGAGGAGAATATCGAGGAGACGCTGACTTATTACCGACTGCCACTGTCGCACCACAAACACATGAAATCGACCAACATGCTGGAGCGGCTAAACCAGGAGATCAAACGGCGCACCCATGTGGTGCGGATCTTCCCGAACACCGCCAGTTGTCTGCGGCTGGTGCGGGCGCTGGCGGTCGAGACGCACGAGGAATGGCTAGAGACGTCGCGCTATCTGAACATGGAGCACCTGCGCGAGCACAAAAAGCAGCAGATGCGGGCAGCGGCATAATGGCGCCCACCGGTCCAAGCCTGGCGCCGTGCTGCCGCCGTCAAGCCCGCTGCGCGCCGGCTACGCCGGTGGCCTTCGGCCAGACTATGACCGCGGCTGCGCGCGACGCCTTGGCGGAGGTCAGGCTGGG
>CAVZTH010000032.1:0-31985 GCA_963778125.1 uncultured Alphaproteobacteria bacterium
ATGAGTTCGCGGTGATTCAGCCCGGTGGGCGCCAGCCGCGTGGAGCCGAAATCCTCGCGGCCCGGCTGACCGAAACCGTGCGTGATCCGGTGACAATCGATGGCCAGCAGGTGTTTGTCGGGCTGAGCGTCGGCATCGCACTGAGCACAAGCACGACCGACGCCGGTGAGCTGACGAAGCAGGCCGATGTGGCGCTTTACCAAGCGAAGGAGGCGGGTCGCGGCGGATTCTGCTTCTTTGTCCCGGAGATGAATGCTGGCCTCCAGCGTCGGCGGGCGATGGAGAACGATCTCCGGGCCGCCCTCGCGGGCGGTGAACTCGCGGTGCACTACCAGCCGCAGATCGACGTGGCGTCAGGCAAGATCCTGGGAGCGGAGGCGCTGATGCGCTGGAGGCGGCCGGGGTATGGATTGGTGCCCCCCGATCAGTTTATCCCGGTTGCTGAGGAAACCGGCCTGATCGTTTCCATGGGCGCGTGGGTGCTCGGCGAGGCATGCCGGGAAGCAGCCGGCTGGCCAGAGGCGATGAGTGTCGCGGTGAACGTTTCGCCTGTGCAATTCCGACATGCCTGTTTTCTGGACACTGTCCGCGACACTCTCGCCAACTCGGGGCTGGATCCAAATCGGCTGGAGCTGGAGGTCACGGAGGGCATACTGCTGAACGACACCGAGGAGACACTGGTGATCCTGGCGGAGCTGCGTGCGCTTGGCGTGCGGCTGGCGATGGACGATTTTGGCACTGGCTATGCGAGTTTAGGCTATCTGCAGAAGTTCCAATTCGACAAGATCAAGATCGACCAGTCGTTCGTGAAGAACCTGGGCATCGATCCGAGCGCGGCGGCGATCGTGCGGGCCGTTGTCGGGTTGAGCGAAGCGCTCGGCATGTCGGCGAATGCAGAAGGCGTGGAAAACCAAGACCAGTTCGACATGCTGCATAAGCACGGGTGCCGTGAAGTGCAAGGGTACTTGTATTGGGCGCCGATGGCTTCCGATGAGATGCGTAAGCTGATCGATCAGCGGCAAAAGATGGCCGCAGCCGCCCCCGAGGATGCACCCGCCGCCAGACCGTTAGTGCGGTCGCGTTGAGCGAAACGCTCACAGCGCAAGCGAGGCAGCCGGTCGGATCAGCGGAGTGGCCCGGCTGATCAGCGACAGCGCCGCGCTCCAATCTGCGGGCGCTGAATTCGACGCTATCGGCCAACTCCAGCTATTAGCTCCTATCCCAAGGGGTCCCCTTGGTCGGAAGCTGCCACCAGATGGGTGAAGCGCCAGATATGTTTGGTTTCCCGGAAACCCTGTACTCTCATGTTCGCCGTTTCAAGCTGCAGGCACAGAAATTCCTTGCTTGGCCTTCAAGCTGTTCAGCATTGCCGCCACTGAGCAAGGCAGGAGGCACGATCATGTAACGACGGTTGATCATGCTCTGATGCGCGGGTTGGTTACCGCCGGACCCTGATGCGTCGCGGAGCTTCCTCGGTCTAGTGGCCAGCGTCGGATGGATCCGGCTGATAGTCCACTCGAGGGTTCTCCTGGCCGTGACCGTGCCCCCAACCTTGCTCAGCATTGGATGTTGCAGTTGCGTGTGGCGACTCCCTTGGAGTGCAACGTTACCGGTCTTCTTCCTTCAGGAAGCCGCGGACTGTACCTCTTTAGCAATCGCCCAGATAAAGCCCGCCAGTTCACGAGCAATCGCCGCGGTGATCACCGTCGGCAGTTTTCCGGCCCGGGCGAGCGCGCGATAGCGTCGGCACAACCGTTCCTGAGCCTTCCAGGCAATATCGCGGATCGGCCGGGCCAGACGTTCCTGCCGCAACAGCTGCTCTCGGCTGATCCGCGCAGGAAAGCGATAGCTCCATGCCGCCTCGATGAGCATTCGTCGTGCCGCGCCGTTACCAGCCTTGGTGATCCCGCCCTGGCGGCGTGTGCGGCCGCTGGAATGCTCCGACGGCACCAGGCCGAGATACGCCATGAGCTGGCGAGGGTTGGTGAAGCGGGTGATATCGCCGAGTTCAGCCATTAACGTGGCCGCGGCAACCAGACCGACGCCGCGCAGCGCTTGCAGCGCTTGCACCACCGGTGCAAGAGACCACTCTGGCAACGCGGCTTCGATATCTGCCTCCAGGCGATCGCGTCGGGCCGTCGCCGCCTCGATCGCCGCGATACAATCCTCCAGCACGATATGATGCACCGCTTGGTCGAACTTCAGGCTGGCCAGCCAGCGCCGGTGCAACAACGTCCACGCCGGGCGGTGATAGTGCTGACCGTGGCGCAGCAGGAAGCCGGACAATTGCTGGCGGGATTGACGAAGGCTGCGGACCGCCGCCTGGCGCGCACGGACGAGATCACGGATCGCCTCGTGCGCCTGATCGGGCACCCAGACAGGGGTCAGTTCACCAGCGCGGTGCAGCTTGGCGAGGTTGATCGCATCGCGTCGATCCGTTTTGATCCGCTCGCCTGGCTTGCGAGGGATCAGCGATGGAGCGACCACGGCACAATCATGCCCAATCGCGCTGAGTTGTCGTTGGATGCCATAGCCGCACGGTCCGGCCTCGTAGCAAAACCGTAGCTCCCTTCCTCTACCGGCCACCCGCTCGGTCAACGCCGTCAAGGCGGCAGGTGTATTGGCGATCTTTCCGTGCTCGCGCACCTCTCCCCGCAACCCCGCTTCGGCCGCCGCGACCGCAATGGTATCCTTATGCACGTCAAGGCCGACATAGATGATACACTGTCCCATGACCCGTCTCCTATGCATGAGGCTCGGCGCCGGACCATCCAGCGCAATCCTCGAAAGCCTGCATACTGTGAGACGGGTCGCCCCGGTCTCAGGCGAACATCTGGTCTAGTTGTCCGCGTTGGCAGCTTGCGCCCCCGGTCCTATTTCCCAATGCAGAATCGCGAAAACACCGTGTCCAGAATGTCCTCCACCCCGACGTGACCCGTAATTCGCCCCAGTGCCCGCATTGCCAGCCGCAGGTCCTCGCCCCGCAATTCCGGCAAATCGGCCCGTTCCGCAGCCTCCAGATGATCCGCCGCCGCCAGCAGTGCCGCGCGATGCCGTGCTCGGGTCAGCGGAGGGGGGCCGCTCGACTCCGTCATCTGCCGGGCGATCGCAGCCAGACGGGCGCGGAGTTCGTCCATCCCCAGGCCGGTCTTCGCGCTGATCCGCAACGCCCCTTCCGGCCCAGGACGCCCGAGGTCAGCCTTGTTGGCGATGATCAGATGGCCTGGGTTGCCCGGTGCAGGCGACCCCGCCTCGATCACCGTCATCGCCAGATCAGCCTCCGCGGCGCGGGCGAGGGCTCGGCGGACGCCTTCCGCCTCGATACTGTCGGAGGATTCCCGCAGACCCGCGGTATCGACCAAGGTGACGGGCACGCCACCCAGCACGACCCGGGTCTCCAGCGCATCGCGCGTGGTGCCGGGGATGTCGGAGACGATGGCAACGTCCCGTTCGGCCAGCGCGTTGATCAAGCGTGGATTTCCCGACGTTCGGCGCGCCGGTGATGGCGAAGAACAGTCCCTCGCGCAGCTTCTCGCCTCGACCGGCGTCGTCCAGGTGGGTCGCGATTTCGCCTCGGACGGTGCGCAGGGTGGCGAGAAGCTGCTCCTCGACCTCCGGCGGCAGGTCCTCGTCGGGAAAGTCGATCAGCGCTTCCTGATACGCGAGGATGCCTCGCAACCGGTCCGCCCAGTCCTGGTACAGCGCGCCAAGCTCCCCCTCGAGCTGTCGCAACGCCTGCCGCCGCTGCGCTTCTGTTTCCGCTGCGATCAGGTCGTACACTGCTTCCGCTTCGACGAGATCCATCCGGCCGTTCAGGAAAGCGCGCCGGGTGAACTCGCCCGGTTCGGCGGGGCGCAGGCCGGCCTGCGCCAGCGCCTCGGCAACGCCGTCGATGACCGCGCGTCCGCCATGCAGATGCAGTTCCGCACAGTCCTCGCCGGTGTAAGTGTTCGGACCGGGGAACCATAGCACCAGCGCCTGGTCCAACAGCGCGCCCGACGGATCGCGCAAACGGCGGAGCGAGGCATGACGAGGCGCTGGCAGAACGCCGCCGCAAAGGGCTGCCACCGCGGCGCCCGAACTCTGGACCGCTGAGCCGCAACACGGCGATGGCGGCGCGAGCGGAGCCGGAAGCAAGCGCAAAGATCGTGTCGTAGAGCAATCGCTGAGCCTTCGGCGGGCCTCAGCCCTCGAGCGAGAGTTGACCGTCCGCGAGCATCCTTTCGTACAGCCCGACATCGGCAGGACTATCTACTTTCCCCCACTGACCGTCAGTGCCAACGGTGCCAATGGCGACCGACTTCAGGGCCAGTAGCCGTCGCAAAAGTCCAGTCATGCTCAGCTGGTCCCGGGTTGGCACATCAAGCTCAGCCAATACTGTATCGACCGCCTGCCAGGCCGAGGGGGTGAACTTCAGCAGCCCGATATACTGACCTGCGATTTCGTCGATGTTTGTCGTCTTTCCCCCGATTTCGAGCAAGTTGCCGGCCCCTCCGCGGCGGAATGTTTCGGCGCCTGTCAAGGGATCGGCGAACCGCCGGGTCCAGAGGTCGCGCCACTGCCGATCGTAGGCCACCACCAGACTGCCGCGGACGGACCCCAGACGGTGCACCAGCTCTCGCCCATAAAAGATGTCCGAATCGCTAACAATGACCGGGCCGCTTCGCAACCACGCATCGGCGGCGGCAAGAGACATCACCGCGCTGGTGTCCGCCCATCGCTCATATTCGAAATAAGTGATGTCCGGATAATCGATCATCTCCGCGCGGAAGCCTCGCACGATCCCGACCTCAGTTACGCCGCCGCCGCGCAGCGCCGCTATCTGCCGGGCGATCAACGGCATTCCTGCCAGTGGCAACCAGGCACTTTGGCTGCTGATCGCCGATTTCGTCCAATTGGCTCGGGCGGCCGGCGGCAAGAATCAGACCTCGCATCTAAATGTCCCCCACGGTATTGTCAAAGAAAGCCCGTTCGCGGCTGGCTTCTTGAAACGTCCTCACCGTGGATGTCACGGTCGATGATCAGCGTCCTTGATTCACATCAAGGACGCGTTGCTCGCCATGAGCCCGGACCCGCTCTGCCGCGCGGCGCAGAGATGACCCCGGCTCTCCCAGGGTCAGTCTCAAACTGCGATCTGTCTCAACCCATCCGCCACCATCAACGGTGCCCCGGTCGCGCCGCGGACCTCATCTACAGTCAGCCCCGGTGCGATTTCCAGCAACCGGAACCCAGTAGCGGCCGGTTCGAACAATCCATAATTCGTCGCTACCAAAGTAACGACTCCACGCGCCGTCACGGGCAGATCGCAGGCAGTCACCAGCCGCGGACTGCCATCTCGGGTCACGTGCTCCAAGATAATGAACACCCGCTTGGCACAGGCCGCCAGATCCATCGCCCCGCCGATCCCGCCGCCCTTCTGGCCCTTCAGCTTCCAATTGGCGAAATCCCCGGTCATCGAGACCTGATAGGCCCCCATCACCGTCGCATCGATATGGCCGCCACGGATCACGCCGAAACTGTCTGCGTGGTGCACCACGGCAGCCCCGAGCCTCAACGTGACGTTCTGCCCGCCGGCATTGACGAGGTTGAGGTCCTCGTGTCCCTCGAGCGCGACCGGCCCGTAGCCGATCACCCCATTCTCGGAATGATAGGTGATGTCCCGGTCGCCGATATCGGTGTTGGAGCACATCGTCGGAATGCCGACGCCGAGGTTGACGATCCATCCGTCCTGGAACTCGCGTGCCACGCGGTCCGCCATCTGCTGGCGGGTCAGACCTTTCGTTCCGCTCATCTCTGGCGCTCCTGCCGCTTGCTCGGCCAAATCCCTTCCGGGTCCGGCGGCACCTGAACCAGACGATGCACGTAGATACCGGGCGTATGCACATCGTCGGGATCGATGCTGCCGACCGGAACCACCGGCTCGTCGACCTCGGCGATCGTGACGCGCGCGGCGGTCGCCATCACCGGACCAAAATTTCGCTGCGAGCGATGGAACCGGAGATTGCCGGCGGCGTCGGCGGTGCGGGCGCGGATGAACGCGTAGTCCAGCTTCAGCGCATATTCCAGCAGGTACTCCCGGCCATCGATCACCCGGGTCTCGCGCCCAGCGGCGAGCTCGGTTCCAACCGCCGTGGGCGTATAGAACGCCGGAATGCCGGCGCCCGCCGCGCGCAGCCGTTCGGCCAGCGTGCCTTGAGGGACGAGTTCGGCATCCACCTCGCCCGCTTCGTAGTATTTGGTGAACGGCAGCACGTCGGTCGGACGAGTGGCAGCGGTAAACGCGCAGATGACCTTCGCCACCTGGCCGTTCTCGACCAGCATGCCGATATCGGGCATCCGGGGTGATTGTGCGCCGCCGGTTGTGTTGGCCACAAGGGTCAATCGCTTGGCGCCTTGCTCGAGCAATGCCTTGATCAAGTTGAACGGCGTTCCCGGCATAGCGAAACCGCTGAACGCGATGGTGCTGCCATCAGGAATGTCGGCCACGGCATCTCTGAAACTGCTTCGCAGCTTGGTCTTCTGGGTCATCGCTTCTAAGTCTTTCGTGCTATGGCGATGAACATTCAGGTGGCGAGCAGTGTCAAGCGAAGCGCCTGCGGCGATATTGTTGAGGCCCATGCACTGTTAGTAACGGCGGGGCCATGTTGTCCGAGGCGTATTTCGTCCGGCTGGGACGTCGTAACCCGACCGCGAAGCAGCTTAGCGCTTGCGCAAACTCATGATGTAGACTGCGATCTCGTTCGCTTCAGCGACTGGCCGGCCGGTGTTCAGCATCTTCATGTGCGGCTTTTGAATCGTCGCGCTGAGCGTCTCGACCGTGCTGCCCGGACGATTGGCGATCGCCTCAAAAGCCGGGGCATCCGTCCAACCTCGCTTAGCGGTTGGCGCGATCTGATGGCACCCCGCACAATTTTTCTGGGCGAGTTTCAAGCCGGCGGCGGCGTCTGACGGCGTCTCGGCGAAGGCGCGCGGCGGAACGGTCGCCAGGCAGATCGCGGCAATGACATACCGAACGATCCGGGCGCCCGATGTTTTTGACATGATCTTTCCCCCGTTGCATGCCCGTCTCGACAGCGTATCTGATGACTGGGAGGCGGACAATAACCCGGGCCGATGCCAGCCGTACCGTCCATAAGGACCGGATGCGCGGACACCCTTCACAGAAGCGATGCAAAAACATGAGCGATATGTCTCGAAGTTCGTCCCAGGCCGGGTCTGCACTTCCTCCGGACGATCCGCAACGCCTACTGACCGTTGCGAACCCTAACGCTCCGGAGATTCGCCACGTGTCGGTCGCGGGCAACACATACTCCATCCTGGTGAGCGGCACACAGACCGCTGGCCGCTATTGCCTGATCGACATGCACGTGCCCCCCGGCGGGGGACCGCCGCCGCACCGACACGATTTCGAGGAGATGTTCACGTTGCTCGAAGGCGAACTGGAGTTCACATTTCGCGGCGAGAAATCCGTCGTCCGGGCAGGCTCGACCGTAAACATCCCGGCCAACGCGCCGCACGCCTTCAAAAACGCATCGGTTACGGATGCCCGCATGCTTTGCATGTGTACACCCGCCGGGCAGGAGGAGTTCTTCATCGCGATCGGAGACACCGTGAACAGCCGTACGGCGCTGCCGCCAAAGCTCAGCGACGATGAAATCGCCGAGCGGCAAAAGAAGGCGGCAGGGCTCCTGGCGAAGTATCGCACGGAAATGGTCGGGTGAATCGGCCCACAAATCAGAGGCTAGTGGTTCAAAACGGACGGCACCATCCGTCTGATTTGACCACTAGCGGCGAAATCCACATTGTTCCAGTGCGGCAAGCATGTGCGGCGGCGGTTGCGCGGTCGCATCAACAACCGGCTCCAGCGGCAGATGAATTGCTCGGGACAACAAATGCAGACCGCCACCGGGCATGCCGTATCGCTCGTCACCCAAAATTGGAGTTCCCAGCACCATGCAGTGCACCCGAACCTGATGGGTGCGCCCAGTCCGCGGCCGCATTTCCAGCCACGTCAGCTCCGGCGCCCGGCCCAATATGCGCCAGTCTGTGATGGCACTTTGGCCGTCGGCAAAATCAACCACCATGCGCCAACCTTGCGGACCGGTTACCCGCCGCAATGGCGCGTTGACGGTCCCCGAATTAGCGGAGACGGCGCCCCGCACCACCGCCCAGTAGATCTTGCTGACGCCCCCGGACGCAAACAACGCCTGCACGCGGATCAGAGCCGCCCGCCGCAGCGCGATGACCAAGCAGCCGGCGGTATCCGCATCCAGTCGGTGCGCCAGCCACGGCCCAACCTTCCGGCGCGACAAAAGCGGAAACCAGTCCTCGACACTTCGACCACCAGACGGGCCGGCATGCACCGCCAAGCCCGCCGGCTTGTCGAGCACGACAAACCGCTGATCCTGGAACAGGATTGCAGGAACCGGTGCCTTCATCCCGGCTGCGACCGTGTTGAACTGCTCATTCCATAACATCTTCTGCTCTGTCGCCACCGGGGACGACGAACCTGGCACGCCGTGGCTTCCTTGTCTTACTGCTCTTTAGGCATTGCAATAGCAGCATCCCGTGTTCACGCTGATCTTGGCGAAGAGTTCACCCCAGCCGTGAACCGAGGGGACCCATGGTCATCGTATTCGGCTCCATCAATCTCGATCTGATCTTCGACCTGCCCAGCATTCCACGCCCGGGCGAGACGATCCTCGGGCCGGCAACCCGCATCGAGCCTGGCGGCAAAGGGGCCAACCAGGCCGTAGGAGCCGCCCGCGACGGCGGCAGCGTCATCATGGCCGGTTCCATCGGCCGCGATGCTCTGGCTGACGGCGCCGTGGCCCTGCTGCGCGCCTCCGGTGTGGACCTGGATCGCGTCCAGGCCGTCGATGCCAGCACCGGTTGCGCGGCGATCGCCGTCGATCCGGCGGGAAACAACGCCATCGCTGTCGGTTCGGGGGCCAACCGGTCAACGTCTCACCGCCAGGTCGAGGACGCCTTGCTGAGCCCGGCCGCAACCGTGGTCTTGCAGATGGAAGTGGACGCCGCCGAAACCGCCGCGCTGATCGCCCGCGGGAGAGCGGCCGGCAGTCGCATAGTGTTGAACCTGGCACCGGCGACGCCGCTGCCGGAAGCCGCGCTGCGGGCCGTCGACGTCCTGGTGGTCAACGAAACCGAGGGCGCCTGGCTAGCCAGCCATCTGGGCTGCGGCGAAACGGCCCTCGACCTACGCGGCCGCTTGGGCGGAATCGCCGTGGTGATCACCCGTGGCGGCGAGGGCGCGGAGGTGGCCAGTCGCGAGGGAGGCTGGCATGAACCGGCGATGCCAGTCCAGGCAATCGACACCACCGCGGCCGGCGATTGTTTTGTGGGTGTCCTGGCTCATCGTCTGGACCGCGGCGAGACGCTACGAGCCGCCTTGCGGCGTGCAAGCGTCGCGGCGGCCGCGTGTTGCACGCGTCGGGGAAGCCAAAGCAGCATCCCTACGGCCGCGGAAACCGAGAGCCTCTCTACCCGCTATCCCCGGGCACGCTAGAGCACGATCACGCTGAGCGGGGTCGGGTAAATCGGCCGACAAAATCAAGGGCTACAACGACCCGCAAGCCACGTCGATCAATGGCCCTGCCATGTATCGAAGCGCTGCCGCAGCTTGGCCAGGTTGTCGTGCCAGAACCCAGTGTCCATTCGCAGGCCGGCTGTCAGATTAGCCGGGTTGCTCGGTGATACGGCGATGAGTTCCGGTGGCAGGCCGTCGTTCAGCCCCTTCGCCAGACCGGCGTCGCCACTCTGCTGCAGTAGCCGTACCTCAACAGCAGGCATGCCGGTAAATAGAGAAATTGTTGCGCCATCCGAGCCGACGGACTGCCCTTCATGATGACCCAGCTGTGGAACTCGAAAAGGCTGCCGGCGAACTGCAGCCCGAAATTCTTGTGCTCATGGTCAACTGCACTGGTGATCTGCCCACTCGGCGCACTGGTCATTAATACATCGCCCGAAGCCAGAATATGGGCGGATTCGGCATCCGCGGACCACCATACGATGTACGGTTTGAGCTGGTCGAGCTTGCGGAACGCCCGGTCCACCCCGTCTGAAGTTGCCAGCGTCTTGTAAACGTCAGCCGGTGCCACGCCATCGGCCATAAGGGCAAACTCGAGGTTGCCGCGAACGCCCTTATGCAGGCCACGCTTACCCGGATATTTGGCCACGTCCCAGAAATCCGACCAGGACGGCGCTACTGGCAGCTTATCTTTGTCCCAGGCCAGCACGGTGGTGGCGATGACCGCACCCAACCCGCAGTCACTGACAGCTTGCGGCATGTAGTGGTCCTTGCCGCCGATCGCCGACCAGTCAAGCTTGTCGAACAGCCCCTCGCCACAGCCGACGGAAAGTTCCTCGCCATCGACCAGGACCAGATCCCAGCTATTGTCGCCGGCCTTTGCCTGCGCACGCAGTGTGTCGATCCCGCCCTCCCAGACATTCTGCTGGACAGGCAGGCCGGTGATGGCAGTGAACGGCTCACCGTACGCCCCCGGGAGCGCTCGCCGCAGTGACTCGTCACGCGTAACGATCACCAGAGCGTTCGGGCTGGCAGAAGCCGATTGTAAGGCCAACGCCGGAGAAGCGAGCAGCGCCATTGCGGCCAGAAGCGTGCGGAGGAGCATGAACAGACGGGTTTCCGGCTTCCTGATGATGGATCGACGCTACAGGCCGGCGCCTATTTGAGCAACGACCCCCGGGAAACAAATACGAGCCACACGTTTCCATACCGGCCTGATTGTCTGATTCAGAGAAGCTTTGGAGAGCAACCGGTTTGACGCTGCGTGCAACGATGTGATCGGCTTCGAGTTTCGCGACGGCGGCCGGTTGCCGGCAATTTTACAGGATCGGTCTTTGAGATAGCGTATCGAACACCTTGATTTGTGACGATCCCGGCAGGTCACCCACCCAATGTGGCGCCAATCTCCAACCCCGCCTCCGACGCGGCGATCTTCTTGCCTCCGTCCCAGCGAACGCGGTGGACGTCGATGAAGCCGCCCTGACCATGAACCACTAGGCTGGAGCCGGATTGCGCGACGATCTGGCCGATTTTCTTGCCCTTTACCTCGCCGAAGGTGCGGGCGATCCGCTTGGTGCTTTCGAACAGAAACAGCTTCCGGCCACCGTGCGTCGTCCAGGCCCCGGGGGCGGGATTGCAGCCGCGAATCAGGTTGAAGATTTGATCGACGTGTGTCGCCCAATGGATCTGTGATTCAGCGTCACGAATGATGCCTTCGTAGCCGGCGGCCGGTTCATATTGCGCAATCGCCGGGGCCTTGCCCGCAACGACGCGATCAGCGGCCTCGATCAGGCCGGCGACGCCCATCGGAAAAATCTTGCCGAAGTAGAGCGATCCCAGCGTGTCCTCGGCTTCGATTGGCACCGATCGGGTCAGGATGACCGGCCCTTCGTCCAGCCCGTCAGTTCGGACGGAAAATACTGAACCCGGTTTCCGAACGGCCGAGAATGATCGACCAACTCATCGAAGAGGCCCCGCGATGCAGCGGCAGCAGACTGGGATGGAACTGGATTGTCCCGAACTTCGGAATGTTACAGAAGTCCTGCGGCACGAACTGGGTGACGTAGGCCATGATGCCGATATCGGCGCTTGCCGCCCGCAGCGCCTCAAGCGCTTCGGGGTCGGTCAGTTTAGCGAACTGGTGGGTCGGGATGCCCGCGGTCTCTCCGGCGAGGCGCAGCGGGTCGGGACGGCTTTTCTCCGGCGCGCAAAACACCGCCGCGACCGTATCGCCTCGCGCCAGGAATGCTTCCAGGGTGGCTTTCCCGAAATCCTGCTGGCCGATGATGGCGACGCGCATGCGGTTCCTCCCGTTTCTTCTCGGCCAATCATGCGGCGTTCGCCGGCGGCCTGTCGAGGGCCTGAACAGCCCGCCCCGGCGCTGGCTTGGCATCCGCTGAGCCGCCTTGTAACACGGCTGATGACCACGGAGAGTGCCGCATGACAGCCGAAGAGACAGTCATAACCAGCCGCGACGGGCGCGTCGGGCGTATCCTGCTCAACCGCCCGCGGGCGTTGAACGCGCTCGATCTGTCGATGCTCCGCGCCTGCGCCGGCATCCTGGAGACCTGGCGCAACGACCCGCATGTCCATGCGGTGGTAATCGAGGGTGCCGGCGACCGCGCCTTCTGCGCCGGCGGAGACATCCGAGCGCTGCGGGATGCGCAGCTTTCCGGCGACCGCAGCTCGGCGGACCAGTTCTTCAGCGAGGAATACGCGCTCAATCAGACGATCGCCACATATCCAAAGCCCTATATCGCGCTGATCGACGGCATCTGCATGGGCGGCGGCATCGGCCTGTCGGTCCATGCGCCATATCGCGTCGCCAGCGAACATGCGGCATTCGCGATGCCAGAAACGGCGATCGGATTTTTCCCCGACATCGGCGCCACGTTCCTGCTGCCGCGGCTGCCCGGCGAACTTGGCCTCTATTTCGGTCTGACCGGGCTACGGGTAACCGGTGCCGATGCCGTGCATGCCGGCTTCGCGACGCACTTTACCCCGCGCGCCCGACTGCCGGAATTGTCCGCCGCACTGGCTCGCGACGGTGTCGCCGCCCTCGCTGCCTTCAACGCAGGGCTTGCCGGCGTTCTCCTTGGCAAGCCATCGCGCCGCCATCGACCATTGCTTCTCGGCCCCAACGGTTTCCAAAATCGTGCATAGCCTGGAAGCCGACGGCTCTCCATGGGCCGAGGCTGCGGCCAAGGCGCTGCGCCAAGTCTCCCCCTCCGCGCTGCATTGGACGTTGCGCGCGTTGCGCCGCGGTCGGGACCTGACGCTGGAGCAAGCATTGGACGCCGAATTTGCGTTGACGAAGACCACCATGGCCCATCCGGATTTCGCCGAGGGCGTGCGCGCGATGGTTGTCGACAAGGACCGCACGCCGGCATGGCAGCCGGCCCGGATCGAGGACGTCGACCCGGCCCGGATCGCAGCATTGTTCGAGGGCTAAACCCTGTGTCGGGGCGCGGCGCTCAATGATTCAATTAGTGGACGGAGGTGATCGCATTCCGGTTCTGCGCCCAAGCTTGCTCGTTGGAGCCCTGAGCGGTCGGGCGATCCTTCCCGTAGCTGATCGTGGTCATGCGACCGGTGGCAACGCCCTTGGCCTTCAGATATGACGCGGCGGAGTGGGCGCGGCGATCGCCCAGTGCCAAGTTGTATTCCTCGGTTCCCCGCTCATCGCAATTGCCAGCAATTTGAACGTTCACACTGCCATACTTGGCGAGCCAGGTCGCTTGCTTGTCCAGGGTGCTGGTCGCGTCAGAACGCAGGTTTGACCTGTCGAAGTCGAAGAAAACGCGATCCCCGACGTTGGCGACAAGATCTTCCTGGCTGCCGGGCACAACGCCGGCCGAGGTCGACGGCGGAGGGGTGGGTGTGGGGGCTGGAGTGCTGCACGCCGCCAGCAGGGCGACGGTAGACAACGCGCCGAGGATGTTGATGTTCATCTTATTCGTCCCTGGATGGTGTGCAATCGGTGCACGAGCTACGCCCGCACAGGAAGAAGCGGTAATCCATTCCGTCCGCGAGAACGATTAACGTGTTCGAAGGATGCCGGTCAAGTTCCCACCGGGACAGCTGCCGACCATGTCGCCAGGTCAGCACAGTGTCGCCGCTTTTTTGTCACAGTTCGAAACTTATCGGTCCAAGGCCGGCAAATCGCCGCCTATACACGCAACCTGGTCAGTGTGACAGAAGCATTGATCCCAACTCGAACCGGTTCGTTCATTCGGCTTTCGGACTATCGCCCAGCGGCCCCCGTTGGGGCTCTTTAAGTCCCGAGTGGCGACCAAGCAGGATCGGACGCATCGGTGGGCGTTTCCACCGGACGTTCGTTGAACCCGGTGATGTCGACCGATACGAGCCGCGAGGAAAATCCGCGGCCACGAGAATCCAACGATCGGGTTTCGCGCCAGAACATCAACACCCGGCCATTCGGGGCGAAGGTTGGCCCTTCAACCAGCCAGCCCTCGGACAGAATGCGCTCCCCCGAACCATCCGGGTGCATTACGCCGATAGCGAAACTGGCAGTCTCGCCAGCATACCGAGTGAAGGCGATGAGGTCTCCCCGTGGTGACCACACTGGCGTCGCGTACCGGCTGTTGCCGAAGCTGATCCGCTTCACGCCATCGCCGCTCGCACTCATAATATAGATTTGCTGGTCGCCACCTCGGTCGGAGGCGAAGGCTATCTGCGATCCATCGGGACTGTAGCAGGGGCTGACGTCGATCGCGCCGGAATCAGTCAGCCGGCGCGGCGAACGGCTGCTCAGATCCATCGCCACAACGTCCGACCCGCCGCCATTCGACACCGCCATGACCACACCGCTGCCATCCGGCGAAAACCGAGGTGCGAACGTCATACCGGCGAAGTCGCCAAGCAGGCTCTGCCGGCCGGAAGTCAGGTCGAACAGATAAACCCGTGGGCGATTGTTGGCGTAGCTCATGAACGCGATTTCGTCGCGGCTGGGATGGAAGCGTGGGGTGAGCACCAGCCATGATCCGTCGGTTAGCAGACGGTTGTTCTCGCTGTCCTGGTCCATGATCCCAAGGCGCTTGGTGCGGCGGTCACGTGGTCCGGTGGCCGAGATATAAACGATGCGGGTATCGAAATAGCCCTTCTCGCCCAGCAGACGCTCGTAGATGACGTCGGCCATGATGTGGGCGATGCGGCGCCAGTTGCCTTGGGTGGTGGTATAGGCGGTTCCTTGGATCTGAGCCTGCGGCAGGATGTCCCACAGCCGGAATTCGACCCGCACCTGCCCGCCGCCAAGGATCTCCACGGCCCCCGTGACCAACGCCTGAGCGCCGGTCGGCTTCCAGTTCTGGAAATTCGGCGCGCTGGAAGTCGTTTTACCAGCCTGGAGGAACGCGGCGTGGTCGATCAGCCGGAACAGCCCACTGCGCGCCAGGTCGGCACTGATCACTCCGGCGATGTCGTGGCCAAGCTCGGCGGACGCGCCGTCGGGACCACCCAGGTCGGGAATGGCAATCGGAATGGGTTCGGTCCGAGCGCGATTGACATCGATGACCGCGGACGGCCCTCCGCCGCCAGACGGGGGCGGCGCCGCCGCCTGCGCGAGCACAGGAATGGGCGCGGCGGCGAGCAGCCCTGCAGCGGAGGCAATCAGACCGCGCCGGCTGACCGAAGGATTAGGGATTAGAACCATGCGATTGTCTTCCACTCTTGGCGATTCCCCAGCAATGCGTAGTCGTATCGAATACGCGTCGTCACGGGGTGAACCGGAAGGTCAGGACGTTGACCTTGCCTAAAACGTTGTTCGGCAGCGGCAGGTTAGCGCAGTGCGGATCCAGGATCGCTCGCTTCGCGCGTTCGGCGAATGCCCGGAAACGGGGATCGCCCATGCGGCCAATATCGTCCCCGGCAACCTCGGCCTTATGCGCGACGCCACTCGCGTCGGTGGTCACCGTCAGCAGCACGCGCTGCTTGTCGATATCCAACGCCCCGGCGTCCTTGGTCCAGCACTCCCGTACATGGTCCCCGATCGCGCCGCGCTGGTCGGCGCTAAGTGCCGCGGTGTCATTCGCCAGCGGGTTGCCGCCGCCATTTGGCTGCCCACCGGACTGCGGATTAGGCCGGTTTTTCGCTGGTTGCGATTGCGCAAGCTGCTGCCGGAGTTTTTCCAGCGTATTCTCCACCGCACTGCTGTTCGGCGCCGGGTTCTTGGTCTGGTTCGGCTGCGATGTGGTGCTAGGCGGGCTCGGAGGCGGCGGCACGGGCGGTGGTGGCAGCGGCAGCGGCGGCTCCGGTTTCGCCGGCGTAGGGGTCGGCGGGGTCGGGGGCGCTGGTGGTGGCGGCACGACATCCGGCGCAGGCGTTGGCTCCGGCGGCGGGGTTGGCGGCGGCGGTATCGGTGTCGGCGGTGCCGGCTCAACGTGGCTCTGGGGCGGCGGAGGCGGCGGCGGTGGGGGTGGTGGGGGCGCCTCAACCGGTTCCGGCTTGGGTGGCGTGATCACTGGCGGTGCCGGCGGTGCGATTTCCTTCGACGGCGCGGGCACCTCGGCCGGCGCGGGCGCCTGCATCGAGGATTGGGCAGTGCCTTGAAACACCAGCGCGACGATCGTTTCGGGAGGCGGCTCGTCGTTTGGCTTGAATGATGGAACGCCGATCAGCAGGGCCAACACGACGACCACGTGCAGCAACGCCGACACAATCAGCCCAATGCGCAGGCCGCGCGAGACGCCCGGTGCTCGACGGCCTAAGCGATCTCTGTTATTGAAGAGTTGCTGCAGCAAGAGCCGGTCACCCGATAGGGAAGAGCAAATACGTCGGTGGCTTGCCATGCCAGTTAGGAGGCAACTCGATGCTCATGCGCCGAGTGCCGCTATTTGGGCGGTGCGACGGTGGGCTTGGCCGGGGGGGTGGATGGCGCCGGCCCAGGGGGGGTAGATGACGCCGAGGGAGTGGATGACGCCGGCGCAACGGTTTGTTCCGCCAGCAGTGCGACCTTGGTGAACCCACCCTGGGTCACGGTGCCCATCACCTCCATAATTCGGCCATAGGCCAAATCCTTGTCTCCGCGCACGAAGATCCGCCGCTCCGGATTATTTTGCGAGATCGCTTGCAGCTTGGAGACCAGATCGCCGATCTCGACCGCTTGTTCCTGCAGGAAGATCGAACCGTCGGCCTTGATCGTGACAGTCAGCGGCTCACTGTCGCTGTTCAATGGCTGGGCGTTGGTTTTAGGCAGATCGACCGAGACACCGGAAGTCATCAACGGTGCGGTGACCATGAAGATGATGAGCAACACCAGCATCACGTCGACCAACGGGGTGACGTTGATCTCCGCGAGCGGCCGATAGCGGCTTCGGCTCCTGCCGCCATTGTTCGTGGTGAACGCCATTGTTCAGGTTCGCTCCTCGGTCTGGGTCATTTCAGGACCGCTCCGCGGTAGGGTCATTTCAGGACCGTTCCTCGCTTTGTCGCGACAGGATCGCGCTGAACTCGCTGCCGAAGTTATCCAGGCGCCCGGCGAAGCGAGACAGGCTGTTGCTGATCTGGTTGTAGGCGAGCACCGCAGGGATCGCCGCGACCAGGCCGATCGCCGTAGCGAACAGCGCTTCGGCGATCCCAGGAGCGACAACCGCCAGGTTGGTGTTGTGCATGGCCGCGATTGCGGAGAACGAGTGCATGATGCCCCAGACGGTGCCGAACAGGCCGATGAACGGGGCAGTCGCGCCGACACTGGCAAGGAAAATCATCCACCGTTCCACCCGGTCCATCTCACGTTGCACCGTCACTGTAATGGCGCGGTCGATTCGCTCCCGCACACTAGTGTGGGAGATGTCAGCGCCGGCAACTCGAACCGAGCGGCGCCACTCGCCCATCGCAGCGGCGAACACCGCCGCCATCGGGTGCTTGGGATTGGTGCCTTCCCGGTCGAACAACTCGTCCAGGCTTCCGCCAGACCAGAAGCGGTCCTCGAACCCGTCAGCCTCCTTGTTGATCTTCCGCAAGGTGCTCCATTTCTCGAACACCACAGCCCAGACCCATACGCTGGCGCCCAGTAGGCCGACCATCACAAGTTTGACGACGATGTCGGCTTGAATGAACAGGCCCCAGAGCGACAGATCGCCGCCGGCCGTTCCAAGACTTACTGCATCCACTGCCCGATCCACGATCTAATCCCCTTCTTCCGTCGCCGCGGCGACCTCATGACGAACCACGGCCTCCCGCGCCGCTTCACGACGCAGGGCCAGCATCCCCTCCCGCCACCGAGGCGGGATGCGAGCCGGCTTGTTCCCCCCGATGCGGACGCAGGCGAGCTTGATGCTTAGCGTCGCGCAGACCCCGTTGGGGCCGCGAACGGTCTGGCGCAACAGAACGGTTGCGCCGCCCACGTCCATCGTTTCCGTATCGACCACCAGCAGGTCGTCGAGGATAGCGGGGCGCACATAATCTATTTCCGCGCGGCACACCATGAACATAAGGCTAAAGCGTTCGACGAGGTCCGCATGCGGGATTCCCGCGTCCCGCAGGGCCTCGGTGCGGGCGCGTTCGGCAAACCGCAGGTAGTTCGCGTGGTATACGACGCCGCCTGCATCCGTGTCCTCATAATAGACACGCAAGGAAGTGCGGTGGATGGATTGCGGATGAGCAATCATTTATCTAACCATTCCCATGTCCGTGCGGCCGTCGGGCTTTCTGCATGCGTCATGCCAAAGATCTAGGCTAAGGCATAAGCCTCGCAATCCCCGAACGCTGGTCACTCCCTTCCTCCGAGCATATCCAGCAACGGCGTATTGGACCGGGGCACCTTCAGGCCAAGATGCTTCCAGCCCGGTTCGCCCAGCATCCGCCCTCGGCTGGTTCGGAGGATCAGGCCCTCCTGGATCAGGTACGGCTCGACCACGTCCTCCAACGTGTCCCGCGCCTCGGCCAGGGCCGCGGCCAGTGTCTCGACCCCTACCGGGCCGCCGGCATGATGCTCCGCGATTCGACGCAGGTAGCGGCGGTCCATCGAATCCAGTCCAAGGCGATCGACCTCCAATCGGTGCAGCGCGGCATCGGCGACAATGCGATCGACCGGAGCGTCACCCTGAACCGCGGCGAAATCGCGCACCCGGCGCAACAATCGGCCGGCGATCCGAGGCGTCCCCCGCGATCGGTTGGCGATCTCAGCGGCGCCTTCCTCGGTCAGGCTCAGCCCCAGCAGGCGTGCTCCGCGGACGATGATCTGGCGCAGTTCCTCCGGCGTGTAGAACACCAGTCGCAACGGGATCCCGAACCGGTCCCGCAGCGGCGTCGCCAGCAGCCCCGCTCGGGTGGTCGCGCCGACCAGGGTGAAGGGTGGCAAGTCAATGCGCACGCTGCGCGCCGCGGGCCCTTCGCCGATGATCAGATCGAGCTGGAAATCTTCCATCGCGGGGTAAAGCACTTCTTCGATCGCCGGCTGCAGGCGATGGATCTCGTCGATGAACAAGACATCCTTGGGTTGCAGGTTGGTCAGAATGGCAGCGAGGTCGCCAGCCTTGGCGATCACCGGACCGGACGTCGCCCGGAACCCGACACCAAGTTCCCGAGCCACGATCTGGGCGAGCGTCGTCTTACCCAGGCCGGGCGGCCCATGCAGCAGTATGTGGTCGAGCGATTCGCCGCGCGCCTTGGCCGCCTGGATGAAGACAGCAAGGTTCTCGCGCGAGGCCTTCTGACCAGTGAAATCGGCCAGAGTCTGCGGCCGCAGAGATACCTCCGCGGCGTCTTCCGGCTGACGGGCAGCGGATACCTCCCGATCGATTGGCCGGTCGTCGCTCATCCGATAGCCCGCTGCGCCAGTTCCTTCAGGCTGTCACGGATCAAAGCGTCCAGTGTCGCGGCCTCGCCGAGCCGTTCCAGGACCCGGACAACCACCGGCTGCGCCTCGATCCGGCGGTAGCCCAGGTTGACAAGGGCCGACAGCGCGTCGTCGGCCGGGGTGGCGGCAGCGATCGGCGTGTACGATACGCCGATCGACGATGGCATGGTGCCGGTCTTGTCCTTCAATTCCGTCAGCAGCCGGACCGCCAGGCGCGGGCCCACGCCCTGCGCGCGCGTCAGGCTCGCTTTGTCGCCGGCGGCGATCGCACCGATCAGATCACGCGGCGACAGCGCTGACAGTATAGCGAGAGCGACCCTGCCCCCGACACCCTGCACCGTCGTCAGCAGACGGAACCAGTCGCGCTCGGCCGAGTCGGCGAAGCCATAAAGGACGATGGCATCGTCGCGAACGTGCGTTTCGATCAGCACTTTAGCGGCGGCCGGCGGTTGCGGCAGCGCGGACAGGGTGCGCGACGAGGCCTGCACCAGATACCCGACGCCGCCCACATCGATGACACATGTGCCATCGGAGAGCGCGTCCACTCTTCCGGTGAGTTGGGCGATCATGGGAGTACGGTCCTGCGACGTCGTTTTACCAAGCGGGGGGCGGCGAATCGGGCGATCGTGGATCATACCTCATTTCAGGCAGGCGTAGCAGCCGTATGCGTTGGCATTGGACCCAGCCAACGCGGCGCCCGCTGGGCGTACCCGGTGGGGCAGTCGGCTGAGCGGCTGAGCGGCTGAGCCGACTAGCGCCTGATGCGAAAAACGGATCGTGGCCACACGACGTCATGGTCGGCGCAGGCCGACCATCTATGGCTTGCGGTCCTCAACTCGCGAAATCCGTAGATGGTAGGCCTTCGCCTGCCATGACGGCTTGGGGTGACGGTAACTCGACTTCAGCACTTGTTTTGCGGCAGGTCCTAACCGTCTGTCCGTATCACTGAAAAGGCGGCTAGGCCCCGGACAAACGAAAAGGGCGGCGGATCGCTCCGCCGCCCCCAACCCGCGATCAACAATCGCGGGACGCAACTAGCCAGGGCTAGTGAGGAACGAACACAGGGAAATTGAACAGTTGTTCGAACACGACCGTAAGTTCGACACCAAGGGCCACATCGTTCTTTACGTTCGCAGCCGGATTGGACTGAGTGAAAGGCTGCACGACATATGCGACGTAAGGCTTTGCCGTCACCCCTGGCACAATCCCGATCCCGTAATTCAATTCAAACTGCCACGTCCGCGAGAACGGGGCACCCCGATGTGGTGTGCCGGTGCAATTGATTGGAAGGCAGGCGGTGGCCGATTGGTTGATGGTCGCCGCGGTGCCGATCAGACCAATGCTGTCTAACGGCCGGGCCGCACCCCACGGGGCACGATCATAAAGCCCTGCGTAGTATTGACCACTGTAAGCGGGGCTCTGATCATACCATATCGCGCCGCCAAACAGTGTCAGGCTCTGGTTGGTTTTCGGGTCGGGCCGCCATATCGTCTGCTGGAGCTGTATGTAGCCACAGTCTCGGCCTGTCACGGTTGGGTTACCGCCCTGGTTACCCTTGTTGAATTGCGACGTGTCGCGCCAGTAGCCTACATCGTATTTCGAGGGAAGCTTGACGTCGCCGAAGCCGGTCAGGTAGCCAAGTTCCACCGGGAATGAACGCACCGGTCGAGCCTGCCGTTCTCCAGTCGAACCCGGCATCCATGAAGCCGTTGCCCACAGGGGTGTCCTGATAGGCGCCGAGCTTCATGTATATCTGCGGCGTAAACGCAACGTTCACGCGGCCGCCCCATTCCGCGGCCGGATAGGCCCCGTTTTTGTTTTGCGAGTACCAGGTGCCCGGCTGGGCGCAGAAGACGCCGGTCACGAAAGCGCACGACAGATCGCTGACCGCGAACTCAAGCGTCGGTTCTGTGCGGCCAACCTGAATGTCGATACGGTCGTTGAGGATGCCCTGCTCCCAGTAAAACTGGGTCAGGCGGTATTTGACCGGACCGGCGTTTTGGTTAAGCCCGATGTCGGTCCCGCCTGAGTTCGATCTGCCGGAACGTTCTTCGAATACGACGTGTACCGAGGCCTCGGGGAGACCTATGAGTTTCTCAAGATCGAAGGTAACGCCGGCGTTGGCGTGTCCGATCGGAGACGTGCCCACCTTCGGAGTGCCGGCCACTAGCCGGGAAAAGTCCTCGGTATAGCCGAGATTGAAGTAGATGCCGTTTTGCCCCATCTGCTGTCCCATGGCCGTGATCGGGTCGAACATCGGGATTGGACCGCCAGCAGGCGCGCCCTGTGCATGGGCCGGTGTGGAGATACCCGACCAGGCACAAGCGAGTGCCGTCGCTCCCAGGCAAAGGCCGTAACGCATTTTACTCATCATTTCGTCTCCATTTTTGGCAACCACTTGCTGTTACTTCTCATCGACGCATGTTTATGACGATACAGCACACTTTATTCCGGAAGATATTCCCGGTCGATGTTCCGCCCTTCGCGGATCATCGTCCTCACCAAGCCGGACGCAGAGTATTCATTCGTAACCCTGTCGAAACCAAGGGCCGCCGGATTGCCGTAGTCGGGAGGGCGGCCAAAAGCAGTTTCGCACGCAGCACTCGTGTCAAAGACTGTATACTACAATTGTTTATCATTTTAGCCCAACCTCCCCAGAACAACGCCTTTTTGACAAGCCGGAGAACAGTCCAGAAAAATCTGCACTTGTGGTGTGTTGTAGAACCAAGGCGCTTCACTGTCACCCGGTTCGCGGTTGCTCTAACAACCACAACCCCCCAATCGTCCGGCTCGCGACCGTCTATCACCCCGCCTTTGCACGAAATGTATCGTTGTGCGAACGCTAGACCGGCAGGAACCGGAACGTCAACCGCCCGCCGCGAAAAGACCGGCCCAACGCGCAACATGTGACGCAAGAGTTGCCACGGTGTGACATTTTTGCAAATCCAGAGCGGCGCAAAGAGAGATCGCCGCAAGTGCGAAGCAAATCCCCGCCTCTCGTCAAGGCGTGCACCGTGCGAAGTCTAGAGCGTGATCGCCTGAGGCCGACCCAGTCAGAAGGCGTCAATCACGCGATCAAACACGAGCTTAGAGCGTGATCGCCTAAAGCCAACTCAGTCAGAAGGCGTAAATCACGCGATCAAACATGGGCTTTGAGCGTGATCGCCCGAGGCCGACCCAGTCAGAAGGCGTCAATCACGCGATCAAACATAAGCCTAGACCATGATCGAACGCCGAAGGGTGGATCAGCCCCAAACGATCATGGTGGAGGGAACCGGGCCTACCGCTGGCGATCCTATCGACGACGACGCGGGAACCGCACCATAGCGCCGCTGGCTTCGTCCCAAAGAGTGAAGCTCGGGGCGCGAAGCGCCTGCCAGAGTGTCAAACCGGTCACGTGGACAGCCAGGGCTGGCTCGGCGCGATGCGCGGCCTGTAACCGATAGTTCGGCACGCGCGGCGCCAGATGATGCACGTGGTGGAAGCCAATATTGCCGGTGAACCACTGCAGTATCCTGGGTAGCCGCAGCCACGAACTGCCATGCAGGGCGGCCCCGACCGCCGTCCAATCAGTCTGGCGCGCCCAGAGCGTATGCTCGAACCGGTGCTGCACCGCGAACAGCCACACTCCGATAATCGAGGCCATGACGATAACCGGAAGCTGCACAAGCAACACGGGCTCCCACCCAATCAACAAGGTCATCGTTAGCAGGAAAGCGCCAATCCCGAGGTTGGTGACATAAACGCTGATCCGCTCCTTCCGCCAGCCTTTGGGGGTGTCGAAGGGAAAGCGGTAGACAAGGATGAACACGACCGGCGGCAACAAAAGTTGGGACACCAATGGATGCAGTGCAGCCCGGTAGAGCCGCTGACGCAGTGGCGACAGCGCCTCGTATTCTCTCAAGGTCAGGCAGCCGGAATAGATGTCGCTGCCGGAGGGCCGCTTGTCGAGATTGTTCCATACGGCGTGGTGGGCGGCGTGGTGCCGGCGCCACAGGGCAAAAGGCGTAAACGTGGTCAGGCTGCACAGCCAGCCCACGACCTCATTCGCCAGACGCGATTTGAAATAGGCGCCATGCCCGCAGTCATGCTGAATGATGAACAGGCGAACCACGAAGCCGGCCGCCGGCAACGCGAGCGCCAGGCTGACCCAGGGTGAGATGTGGTAATATGCGTAATACATGAAGGCTACCAACGCGACATAGGGTGCGGCGGTGATGCCAAGCTGTAAGATGCTCCGGCCCGCCGACGGGGCCTGAAAAGGCGCAAGCTTGACGAGCAAGGTCCGGCGGTCGGGTGCCAACCCGGCTTCCTGCGGCATTGAGGGTTGGGGATGCATCGGGGGTCTTTTCGTGGACTGAGGTTGGCGGCGTCCGGATGTGGACAGCTTCGCCTTCAGCATAGCCATCAATCGTCTAGCTGAATTGGGGGATCCAGGGCACGATTCAATTACAATTTCCAACCATCCGGCGTCTGATATACCATGTAGACCGAGCAGCCGAGCGATACCGAGGTCGGTCGGGTATGGGTCATCGGGCTAAGGAGGGCCTCGAAGCGTCACAATACGCGCACTTTCAAGCGGTTATCTCGGTCGCAGCAGCCTGTCGAGGATGGCTACCACCCCTCCCGCACCCGTCCGCCCCGCGCTAACCATTCGTTAACCTGCCACTGTCATCCTGGCCTTTTCGACGGGGCCCGCGGATGGCGTCACCTGAACTCCTGACCCGGGCACTGCGGCCACTGTCGTCCGGTGCGTGGCAGGAAGCGGAAACGGCTGCACGCGCAGCCATAGCTGACGATCCGGACGACCCACACGCCGCGCTATTGCTTGCGCTGGCAGTCGCCTCCATGGGGGAGGCTGACCGCGCGGCCCCGCTCCTGACGCATGCCGGGGCCATGCGGCCAGACGCCTGCCATCCGTGCTTCGAGCTTGCGCGAATGACGCCTCCCCTGCCGCGAGCACTGATCGCTCGACAGTTCCGTGCATGCCTCCGCCAGGCACAATCTGACGACCGGCTGCGGCTGGATTTCGCCACCTATTTGCTCGACACCGACCAAGCGGCTGAGGCGAAAGCAATCCTTGCGGACAAACCAGCGTCCGTCGCGGGTCACCATCTAATGGGCCTGGTCGAGGCGGAGCTTGGCCACTTTGCGGCCAGTATCGACAGCTTCGAGCGTGCCCTGGCCCTGCAACCGAACAACGCGGGAAGCTGGTCGAACCTTGGCATGATGATGAAAGTCGAGGGCCGCTTCGACGAAGCTATCGCAGCGCATGATCGGGCGGTGGCGTTGGACCCAGCCAATCACCGGCTTCGCGTCAACCGAGCGGTGGCCTTGCTGAAAATGGGTGACTGGGAGCCGGCGTGGCTGGACTACGAGTCGCGGCTGGTCCTGGCCGGCTCGCCCCTGGTCGACCACGATCGGCTTATGCCAACCTTGCGTCCCGCCGACCGCCTGGCGGGTTTGATCATCCTGGCACTGCACGAGGACGGGTTCGGCGACACGTTGCAATTCCTGCGCTACTTGCCGCTGCTGGCCGAACGAGGTGCCAGGGTGGTGGCGTGCGTGCCGCCGGCGCTGGACCGAGTGATGCGGATGGTGCCCGGCGTGAGTGATGTGGTCACCGACCCTCAACGCCTGCCGCCGCATGATTTTGTTTGCCCGATGTTCAGCCTGCCACGGGTCTTCGGCACGACGGTCGACACTATTCCTCCCGCTCCGGGTCTGCTTCCGGACGCTTCGCTGGTGCGATATTGGGCCAGCCGGCTCCCGAGCGGCGGTTTGCGCGCCGGGTTGGTGTGGGCCGGGCAGGCGAGGCCATCTTTGCCGGGATTTGGCACGTTGGACCGCCGCCGCAGCGCAGGGTTGGCAACGCTGGCGCCGTTATTTGAGGTGCCGGGCGTCGCGTTCGTCAGCCTCCAGGCCGGGCCGCCGTCGCGGCAGACGCAATCTTTGGATCTGGGGCTTGCCGATCCGATGCCTGATGTCAGCGATTTCGCCGATACTGCCGCCATCATTGCCGGATTGGACCTCGTGATCAGCGTCGACACCTCGGTCGTGCACTTGGCGGGCTTGGTCGGGAAACCGGTCTTCCTCCTGGATCGCTACGATGGTTGCTGGCGCTGGCTGAGCGGGCGATCCGACAGCCCGTGGTATCCGCGGTTGACGATTTTTCGGCAACAGCAATCCGGTGACTGGTCCGAGCCGGTAGCACAAGCCAAAGCTTCGTTGGAGGCGATGGCGCTGGATCGTGGCCTGGGGTCTTCGGGCAGCATCCACGTCCATGCGGTCGTCACTTGACGGCTGGGTTCATTGCCTGGAGACAAGCGCCGCACTCCAGGTGAATGGACCTCAAAATGAAACGGTTGCTGCGGACCTTGCGCGGGGAACCGGTCTGGCCGCCGCCGATATGGCTGATGCGCCAGGCGGGGCGCTACCTGCCGGAATATCGCGCCGTCCGGGCGGGCGTGAAGGATTTCGTCGCACTCTGCACCACACCGAAACTGGCGGCGGAGGTCACCTTGCAGCCGATCCGCCGCTATGGCTTCGACGCGGCCATCTTGTTCAGCGACATCCTGATGCTGCCCTGGGCGCTCGGACACGGGCTGGAGTTCAGGGAGGGCGAGGGACCGGTCCTGCCGCGCCTGACCGATGAAGCGGGTGTCGCCGCGCTAGACCCCGCCAGGATGATCGACAAGGTCGAGCCGATCATGGAGACCGTGCGCCTGGTCCGCTCGGGGCTGGTGGCCGAAGGGTATGGCGAGACAACGCTGATCGGGTTCGCCGGTGCACCGTTCACCGTCGCCTGCTATATGATAGAGGGCGGAGGTTCAAAGGACTTTGGCCATGTGCGCGGAATGGCCTATGCGCAGCCAGACCTTTTTCAACGGCTGATGGATCTGCTGACGGAGGCGTCTATCGAGTATCTCTCCGCTCAGGTGGTCGCCGGCGCCGAGGCGCTGATGCTGTTTGACTCCTGGGCGGGCGTGCTGTCGCCGTCGTTGTTCCGGGCCCATTGCATAGCGCCGGCGACCCGCATCGTCTCGGCGCTCAACAAGCGACATCCAGAGGTGCCGGTCATCGGCTTCCCGAGGTTGGCTGGGTTAATGACGCGGGAATACGGGACCACCGGGGTCGATGCGGTCGGCGTGGATACCGGCAGCGACATCGCAGCCGTGGCCTCGATGCTTCGGGCCGATGTCGCGGTGCAAGGCAACCTGGATCCCCTGGCGGTGGTTGCCGGAGGGACGGCGATGGCGGACGAAGCAACGGCGATCCTAAAAGCCATGCGCGGCCGGCCGTTCATCTTCAACCTGGGGCACGGCGTGGTGCCGCAAACTCCACCAGACCATGTGGCGGCGTTGCTGGAGCTGGTGCGTGGGCCGTAGAGTTGCGATTGTCCTGTTCAACCTCGGCGGCCCCGATGCGCCGGAGGCGATCAGGCCGTTTCTGCGAAATCTATTCCTTGATCCCGCGATCTTGCGCGTGCCGTTCTTCGTCCGGCCCTTCCTCGCGCGGATCATCGCTCGGGCACGGATCGCTCCGGCGACCGCCAACTACGCGCTGCTGGGTGGCAAATCTCCTCTGCTGCAGCTGACCCAGCAGCAGGCTGCCGCCCTGGAAGCCGCGCTGCCGGAGATGGAGGCAAAGTGTTTCATCGCGATGCGCTACTGGCATCCCTTCGTGCTGGAGGCGGCGCGGGCGGTGAAGGCATGGGCGCCGGATGCCGTGGTATTGCTGCCGCTGTATCCACATTTCTCGACCACGACGACCGGTAGTTCGCTGGTGGCATGGCGGCAAGCGGCGGCGCGGATTGGGCTCGCCGCTGGAGACGACGACGGTTTGCTGTTACCCGGTTGACCCGGCCTTCACGACCGCGACAGCGGCGCTGGTAAAAGCGGAGTATGATCGTGCTCGCGCCGCCCTCGATCCAGCCGTACCGCTGCGCGTGCTGTTCTCCGCGCACGGATTGCCCGAGGTCATCATCCAAAACGGCGACCCGTATCAATGGCAGGTAGAGCAGACCGTGGCTGCCGTGGTTCGCTCTTGGGATGAGACCGTGGATTACACCATCTGCTACCAGTCGCGGGCGACGCCGCAGAAATGGATCGGACCGAGCACCGACGGGGAAGTCGAGCGGGCGGCGAAGGACCAGACGGCGGTGCTGGTGGTGCCAATCGCATTCGTTTCAGAGCACACCGAGACACTGGTGGAACTGGATGTCGAGTATCGCGACCTCGCGATGAAGCTTGGCGTACCGGGATATTTCCGTGTCCCGGCACAGAATGCGGATCCTGGCTTCATCGCGTCGTTGGCGGGAATCGTTCGGCGGGCGCTTGCCTGCGGGCCGGGCTTGTGCAGCGCCGCGGACGGCCGAATTTGCGACCCTCGGCAGCGCGCCTGCCCATTGTCCCCCTCAATCAGCCAAAGCCAAACCCAGAGCGTGATCGCCTGAGGCTGGCCCAGTCAGACAGCCGTGTGAAAATGCCGTCCGTGGCGACATCCAATGCTTTGGCCATGCTTCGGGTAAGGAGCGCCGCCCCCAGAGGAGCCCCTTGCGAGACGCAACGTTGCGCGGATCGTACTTGGCTTGGAAAGTGACCTCCTGCTTCATAAAAGCCAGATTTCAATGGGCGAGCCAATGACATCGATTTGCCACCGGATTGGCCTGTTGACCGTTCTCCTCTTCGCAGTGGCCGTGGCCGCCTGCAGCGCCCCAGTGAAGGTCGAGCGCATCAGCCTCCGCACCGCCTACGAGGACCTGAATCGCACCGCGCTCTCCTCCGACCAGCTCAGCGAGGCCACCCGCACCGTCCTGCGCCGTGCGGCCCTGCTCGACATCTTCAACTCTCAGCCCGACGCCGCCATCGCCGCGCTGCGAGCGCAGGCTATTGCCACCGGCATGCACTGGCCCGACCTCTACGCACTGGCGGAGATGAATTACGCCCAGGCCCGCCGCATCAAATCGAAGCCGATGTTGCTGGCCTCGGCGCTCTACGCTTACGCGGTGCTGTTCCCGGCCGGCAATGCAGACAAGCCAAGCCCGTTCAGCGCGCAGTTTCAGCACGCGACGAACTTCTACAACCTGGCGCTGACGCAAGTGCTCAGCGGCGAAAACGGCGAGGGCACCGTCGCCCTGGAGAGCGGGCGCTATCCGCTGCCGTTCGGCACCGTTGAGGTGACTGTCGACCAGGCCAGCCTGAATTTCGCCGGGCGCACCCTGACCTCGTTCGTGCCGACGATGAACCTGGAGGTGGAGGGCTTTAAGAACGACTACCGTAGCGACGGCCTCGGCGCGCCGCTCGCCGCCGGCCTGACCCCGTCGGCGCAGCCGGACGAGGGTCTCGTTCTGCCGCCGAAGCTGCGCATCCCGACCTCGGCCGTACTGCAGATGGACGACCCGCGCCGACAACTCACCGGCGGGGCCTTGACCGCGCGGCTGGCGCTCTACACGATTTACGACACCGACAGCATTCGGATCGGCGGGCAGGACGTGCCGCTGGAATACGACCAGACCGCGGTGCGAGCGCTCTTCGTGACGGAGGGGAAGGGCTGGACGCGGGAACTGTCCGGCCTGCTCAACAACGCGGTGGCCAACCTGAACGACCCCAGCGCCAAGGACCATCTGTTCGCGCTGGAGCCGCATCGCCGCGGCCGCATCCCGGTGGTGCTGGTGCATGGTACCGCCTCCAGCCCGTTCCGCTGGGCCGACATGGTCAACGATCTGCTGGAAGACAAAGAAATCCGCGACCACTACGAGTTCTGGTTCTTCACCTACAACACCGGCAACCCGATCCCGATTTCGGCCAACGTGCTTCGCCACTCGCTGGAGGACGCCGTGAAATCCCTCGGCGGCGTGCAGGCAGATCCCGCGCTCGGCCGGATGGTGGTGATCGGTCACAGCCAGGGTGGCCTGCTGACGAAGATGAGCGTAATCAACTCCGGAACGAAGATCTGGGACGCGGTAAGCAACCGGCCATTGGACGATCTGAAGCTGAAGCCCGAGACGAAGGCGCTGCTCAAGGAGTCGCTGTTCGTCCACCCGCTGCCCTTCGTCGAGACGGTGATCTTTATCGCCACGCCGCACGGCGGCAGCTACCAGGCCAGCCTGACGATCGTCGGCCTGTTCACACGGCTGGTGACTCTGCCGGTGGCGGTCGTCGGCGCTGCCGCGGACGTGTTGGCCAACGCCGGCGATGCGCTCAAACTGCAGAAGGATCGGCGCACCTTCAACAGCATCAACGGGATGTCGCCCGGCAATCCGGCGATCGAGGCCGTAAGAGCGATGCCGGTCGCCCCTGGCGTCCACGCCCACTCCATCATCCCGACGCTGCAGGACGGCCCGCTGGATGCCCGCAACGACGGCGTCGTGGAGTATCGCAGCGCCCACATCGACGGGGTCGAATCTGAACTGGTAATCGAGCACCAGAGCCACTCAACCCAGTCCAACCCGCTGGCCGTGCGTGAGGTGCGGCGCATTCTCATAGAGGAGCTTGGACGGCCGGCGCCAGCAAGAGGCGAGGCACGGCAGGCAAACATGCCTGCACTTACGGGACATTAGACGCCACGCCATGCAAGTTGATCAGACAATCTTGCAGAGCGTGTGAAAAGCCGAAAGTCGCCAATCGCGGCGCGATCTGCCGCCGAGTCTGCTTCCCTTCGACAGGGAGCTCCCGCCGTCATGGTGGGCGCAGGCCCACCATCCACGACTTGCCGTGCTGATCTGGACAGAGCCGTGGTGCCGGCGTGACGGGGACCAGACGTCGGAGAGTCAGTCTCAGCGGCCGTTAATATAAGCTTTGCCCATGATCGAACGCCAAAGTGTGGGTCAACCCGAAACGATCATGGCCTGGCGCTCGCGCCCGCGCTTGATCCGACGCAAATTTCCTCTTGGCGCCCCTACGATAGTCAAGCCGCCTTCGCCATCCCGCGCAGCACGTACTGCAGAATGCCGCCATGCTGGTAGTAGGCGACCTCATCCACCGTATCGATACGGCAAATTACCGGCACCGTATCGACCTTCCCGTTCGGACGGTGGATCACCAGAGACAATTCCATGCGCGGCGTGATCGTATCCAGGCCAGTGATATCGATGATCTCCTCGCCGGTGATCCCGAGTGATTTACGATCGGTGCCAGCTTTGAACACCAGCGGCAGCACCCCCATGCCGACGAGGTTCGAGCGGTGAATTCGCTCAAAGCTCTCGACGATCACAGCCTTCACGCCCAACAGCATCGTCCCCTTGGCCGCCCAGTCTCGCGAGGATCCGGTGCCGTATTCTTTGCCGCCGAAGATCACCAGCGGTACGCCCTCCTTCTTGTAGCGCATCGCCGCGTCGTAGATCGGCATCTCCTCGCCGGACGGCAGATGCTTCGTCATGCCGCCTTCAACATTCTTCAGCATCTCATTACGGATGCGGATATTGGCGAACGTCCCGCGCATCATGACCTCATGATTGCCGCGGCGCGCGCCATAGCTATTGAAGTTGGCCTGCGTCACCTGCCGCTCCAGCAGATAATCTCCCGCCGGCGACGTTTTGCGAATTGAACCCGCCGGGCTGATATGGTCCGTGGTGATGCTGTCGCCGAGTTCCGCCAACACCCGGGCGCCGATGATATCGCCGACTGGCAGCCGGCTCCATCGTGATGCCATCGAAATAGGGTGGGTTCTTGACGTAGGTCGAGCCGTCCGACCAACGGTAGGTGGCATTGTCGCCCTCGACCTGAATGGCCTGCCACTGCTTCGGGCCCTTGAACACCTCGCCGTAGCGCTTGAGGAACTGGTCGCGCGACAGGCTTTTCGCAATGACGTCGGCGATTTCCTTGTTCGTCGGCCAGACATCGCGGAGATAAACCGGCTGACCGTCAGACCCGACACCCAGCGGTTCAGTCGCAATGTCGACCGTCACTTTGCCCAGAAGGGCATAGGCCACGACCAGCGGCGGAGAGGCCAGATAGTTCGCTCGCACATTGGCATGCACCCGCCCCTCGAAGTTGCGGTTGCCGGAGATCACCGCCGCACCGACCAGCTTGTTATCCTCAATCGCATCCACGATCGCGTCATCCAGCGGGCCGGAGTTACCAATGCAGGTCGTGCAGCCATACCCGACCGTTTCGAACCCGATTGCATCCAGATCGGCGGTAAGGCCGGACTTGTCCAGATATTCAGTGACCACCTGAGACCCGGGCGCCAACGAGGTCTTCACCCAGGGCTTTGGCTTCAACCCCTTGGCATGGGCCTTCCGCGCCACCAGACCGGCAGCCACCAGCACCGACGGGTTGGATGTATTGGTGCACGAGGTAATCGCCGCGATCACCACATCACCATGCGTCAGTTCGTAATTCTTGCCCGCAACCTTTACCGATGTTGTGGCTTCGCTCGCCGGCACGCCCAGGCCTTTGGTCAGATCGGCTTTGAACGAGGAAGACACATCCTTAAGCAATACCCGGTCCTGCGGCCGCTTAGGTCCCGCCATGCTCGGTTGCACCGTGGACAGGTCCAGTTCCAGCGTGTCGGTAAAGATCGGGTCGGGTTGCCCAGGCTCGCGGAACATGCCCTGCGCCTTGAGATACGCTTCCACCAACGCGATGCGGTGCGTGTCGCGGCCAGACAGCCGCAGAT
>CAVZTH010000033.1:0-8002 GCA_963778125.1 uncultured Alphaproteobacteria bacterium
ATTGCAAACGTACAGAGCACAGCAAAGACAAATGGCGCGACCGCCTCCAGATGCCTCAGTCCGAAAATTTCGTGTTGTTCAACCTCTGGTCCTCTTGACCGGGCACCCAACAAAAACTACTTCCGTGGCACTCGAACCAAGGGAGTGCCAAGCCGCTGATGGAGCGTTAGGCACGACGAACCCGCAGGCTCGGTTCCGTCCCGCTCGGCGTAATGTTCCCTGCTTCGACAAGCAAAGGGGGTATGTTCCATGGCGTTATTTCCCAATCCTTTCAACACGCTGCTCGGGCTTCAAGAGGCGCTGGAAGCGTTCCGGACGAGTGGCTGGCTACAAACCAGTCCGAGCGGCACCGGCAGCTATCCGCCGATAAACATATTCCGAAAGAACGACGAGTTTATACTGATCGCCGAGTTTCCCGGTATCAACAAGTCGGAGCTCGACCTGCAGGTGAAGGGTCGGACAGTACACTCGCCGGCACCAAGGGGGCGAAGATCCCGAAAATGCCAGCCTTCATCGGCGGGAACGGCTTTCTGGACGCTCGATCGCTCGGTCACGTGCCGGTCGAAATCGATGCCGATGGCGTAAAGGCCGAGTGTCACGGCGGTATTTTGGCTTTGTCTCTGCCGCGATCCGAGCGGGACAAGCCACGTTCGATTAAGATTGGCTGAGACCAGCGGGAATTCTGGAGGAACAAATGTCGGAATCACAGGAATTGGCAGTTCGTGAGAAACAGGAACTGGCTAAAAAAGAAGAAAGAACCGTGCCTGGCCGCTTCTTCATCCCACCCGCGGACATCTTCGAGACGGACGACGCGCTAACCGTGGTCTTGGAGATGCCAGGTGTCGAGAAGAATGACTTAAGTCTCGCGCTGGAGGACGATACATTGCGGGTTGAAGGCAAGATCGATTTCTCGAAATACCAAGGCATGGAGCCAGTCTATACCGAGTATATCGTCGGGCATTACACGCGCGGGTTCACTCTATCGGGAAAGATCGACCGTGACGGCATCACCGCCCAACTCGACGATGGTGTGCTGACATTGAAACTACCGAAAGCTAAAGAGGCGATGCCGCGGCGCGTCGTTATCAACTAAAGCTACTGGTGCCCGGGCCTTGCGCCAACCTAGATGGCGTGCTCGGGCACCGCAACGCGATTGCTTAGGGGAGACGACGTCGTGAGGCTGGACGATGCCAAGGATAGAGAGCACGGCGCGGTAGACCTGCTGGTACATCTCGGCGACAGTATGCTTGGCACTGGCGACATGGGCGTATCTTGCCGATACTTCCAGTGTTCCGCCGTGGAAGGCTTTCGTCGGTGTGGCGACAACGGTGCTGTTGGCGCTGGCCACGCTGACGCGCAACCTCGACTGGGCTATGGCGATCAGGTTTCTGACGGGAGGATGGCTTGTCGCCGCGCCCTTTGTATTCGGATTCTATGATGTCGCTCCCGCGCTCTGGAGCTACCTGGTAATCGGCACCCTGGTTGCTACGGCGGCAACGCCCGCCATTGCTGGCCGCCTTGGCGGCCGATCCGGTATGGCTGCGTAAGAAAGATCGCAGCCAGGGTTTATTCGTGGCTGCGGCCGGGCTCGGCACCCGGCGTTATTTCACGGCGCTGACCCTTCCTTCCGCCGGTTTCGGTGCTATGACGCGCCCACCACTCGAAGCGGAGCGCGTCCATGGAATATTCCCGTCATTTCAAGTTCCTAATCTGCGCGCCAGCCTTCGGCCCGACCGACCTCGAAGGCCAACGGCTTCAGGCCATTGCCCAGGAGATCGAGCAAGACGGCTATGGCGTCATGAAGGCGCGCAAGGTCGATGACGCCGAGTTGGTGATCCAGACCGATGCCGCGGTGGGCTGTGTGCTGCTGGACTGGGGAAAGCGCGGGCCGCAGGGCAAGATGGCCCGCCTCGTATCGCAGATCCGCAAGCGCGGTCTCGACATGCCGATCATTATCCTGGTCCGCCACCACCGGCTGGAAGACATCCCGGTCGACGTGCTGCGCGAGGCCGATGGCTACGTGTTCCTTGCCGAGGAAACGCCGGACTTCATCGCCAAGAACCTGATCAGCCGGCTGCGGCAATACGCCGAGACGCTGAAGACACCATTTTTCGGCGCGCTCGTGGATTATGCCGAAGAGGGCAACCAACTCTGGACCTGCCCCGGTCACAACGGGGGAGCATTCTACGCGCGCAGCCCGATCGGGCGGATCTTCTTCCAGCATCTTGGTGAGGCGATATTCCGCGACGATCTCGACAACTCGGTGCTCGATCTTGGCGATCTTCTGACGCACGAGGGACCCGCCCTGGCGGCGCAGCGCGAAGCGGCGGCGATCTTCGGTGCTGAACGGACCTACTTCGTGTTGAACGGGACCTCGTCGTCCAACAAGATCGTTCTGCAGTCGTTGCTGACCGAAGATGACCTCGTCCTGTTCGACCGCAACAACCACAAGGCGGCGCATCATGGCGCGCTGTATCTCGGCGGTGCGATTCCGGTGTTCCTGGAAACCGACCGAAACGCACACGGGCTGATCGGCCCGATCGACTACGAAGCGCTGGACCCGAGAAAATTCGCGAGAAAATCCGCGTCCATCCGCTGGTCACCGATCCGGAAGCGTGGCGGCGGGAACGTCCCTTCCGCGCGGCGGTGATCGAACAATGCAGCTATGACGGCACGATTTACAGCGCCGAGACCATCATTGAGAAGCTTGGCCCCCTCTGCGACTACATCCTGTTCGACGAGGCATGGGCGGGCTTCATGAAGTTTCATCCGATTTATCGGGGGCGTTTCGCCATGGGGTTGAATGGGCTGGACGCAGCGCATCCCGGCATCATCGCAACCCAGTCCGCTCATAAGCAATTGTCCGCCTTCAGCCAGTCGAGCCAGATCCATGTGAAGGATTCGCACCTTACGGGACAGCGCCGCCGTGTTGAACATCGCCGGCTAAACGAGATGTTCATGATGCATGCCTCCACCTCGCCGTTCTATCCGCTGTTCGCCTCGCTTGACGTCGGGGCGCAGATGATGAAAGGACGCCAGGGAGAGGTGCTCTGGGACGATACCATCCGGCTTGGCATAGAGCTGCGCAAGAAGCTGCGGGCGGTCGCTCGTGAGTTCGAAGAAACGGAAACGGAGCCCGATCGCAGATGGTTTTTTGATCCGTTCGTACCCGATACGGTCGAGCGCGACGGCATCGTGACGGAATGGGAGAATGTACCGACCGACGACCTCGCCTCCGACGCGCGCTACTGGGAACTTACGCCGGGTGCGGCTTGGCACGGCTATCGTCATGTAAAGCACGGCTACGCGATCACGGACCCCAACAAGCTGACTCTGTTGACACCGGGCTTCGACCGCAGAACAGGCGCCTATAGCGAAAACGGCCTCCCTGCCCCAGTGCTGGCGCAATATCTGCGGGAGAACCGAATCGTTGCCGAAAAAAACGACCTTAACAGCATCTTGTTCCTGCTGACGCCGGGGGTGAAATCGAGCAAGGCGGGAACCTTGCTCAGCGCGCTGGTGTTCTTCAAACGGTTGCATGACGACAACGCGGCGTTGGAGGACGTCATTCCGGAATTCGTCCGCAAGCGTCCCCAGCGGTACGGCGGGATGCGGCTGCGTGACCTCTGCCGGCAGATGCATGCGTTCTATCGCGACCAAGACACCAGCTTGCTGCAGCGCCGCCAGTTTCGACCCGAGCACTTCCCCACGCTCGCCATGCGGCCGCAAGAAGCGGTCCGCCGTCTGGTGAAGAACGATGTCGATTACCTGCCGATCGACGAACTGTCAGGGCGCATCGCGACCACGCTGTGGGTGGTTTATCCCCCTGGGATCGCTACGATCGTCCCCGGTGAGCGTCTGGATGAACGGGCGCAACCGATGATAGACTATCTAAAAGTATTCGAACGCGGCACCAACCTGTTCCCCGGCTTCGAAGCCGAGATCCAGGGCGTCTACCGCGAGAAGCAGCCGGACGGTTCGTCGCGGATTTTTACTTATGTGACTAGGTAATCGCAGGCATTCCAATTCGGCCTGCGCCGCGCCACTCTCGTGCTTCCCGCCCGATCTGCTAGCATCGGAGCCTCACCAGGGAAGCACACTTCCCGGCAAGACGGGAGGTCGAGACATGAAAGCCACGCCACCGGGCGCCGAGTTGACGCATGAAGTTACAGCCCTTGAACGCGAGACCATCGCTCGCGTAACGCGTAGGCTGTTGCCGATGCTGATCGCCTGCTATTTCGTTGCGTATCTCGATCGCGTGAATGTCGGCTTCGCGTCCCTGACCATGAATAAGGCTCTGGGTTTCAGCTCGGCGGTCTATGGTTTCGGTGGTGGTATATTCTTCCTCGGTTACTTCATATTCGAAGTTCCCAGCAACCTGTTGCTCAGCAAGGTCGGCGCGCGGCGGTGGATCGCCCGAATTTTGGTTACATGGGGTATCATCTCCGGCTGTATGGCGCTCGTCACCGGGCCGTGGTCGTTCTGCACCCTGCGCTTCCTGCTGGGGATTGCCGAGGCGGGCTTCTTTCCCGGCATCGTGCTTTACCTGACCTGGTGGTTCCCATCCTATTACCGGTCCCGCATCCTCGGCGTTTTCATGGCGGCGATACCACTATCCGGGATCCTGGGCTCGCTGGTGTCCGGCGTCCTGCTCGATCTCGACGGTTGGATGGGGGTCGCCGGCTGGCAGTGGCTGTTCATTCTGGAGGCGGCGCCGGCAGTGCTGCTCGGCGTGGCATTCTGGTACACCATGACCGACTGGCCGTCACAGGCGCATTGGCTCACCACGGAGCAGCGCGACTGGCTGACGGCGCGGCTGGACTCGGAGCGGTCCCGGCGCCAAACCATTCGGCACTACAGCCTGACGCAGGCGCTGACGAACAGCCGCGTACTGATGCTTAGCCTCGCGTATTTCGGAGGTTCCTTCTCCGGCTACGGCATCGCACTGTTCCAACCGCAAATCGTGCACCGCCTGGCGCAGGGCTTCGGCATGACCGGTGTGATCAATGCCATCCCCCCGGTCTTCGCCGTGGTCGCCATGGTGTTGTGGGGCCGTCACTCCGATCGCACGGGCGAGCGTCCCCGTCATGTCGCGTTGGCCTATACGGTGGGGGCGGCCGGATTGATAGCGACGGGGCTGATGACCGATCCGGTGCTGACCATGACGATGCTGGTGGTTGCTGCTATCGGCCTCTCCTCGACGGCGCCGATCTTCTGGAGTCTGCCGACGGCGATGCTGTCCGGTACGGCGGCGGCTGGCGGGATCGCCCTCATCAACGCGTTGGGCAACCTGGGCGGGTTCTTCGGCCCGTATGCGTTCGGACTGATCAAGGACGCAACAGGGGGCAGTTTTACTTATGGCCTGATGGTGCTGGCACTCGGGCCGATCGTGTCGGCGACGATCGTCCTGGCGCTGGGACATGATCGGCGGCTGGAACATATTCCCGGACGCGATGTCTCCGCGCGACGACAAGGCCTGTCCTGAAAGGGCTGCTGCCGCTCACTGCGGTTGTCCCTCGCCTCGCGGACGCTGGGAAAGTCATTCTGGCGGAGGGCGGACAGACTTCAGGCCATCTCGGCCAGCGCCTCATCGATATCGACCGATGTCAAACACCAGGCATTGTCCAGATACACCACGACGTGGCGCATGAACGGCTCGCTCAGCGCAAGGGCTTTGGTGTCATTTCCCAGGTGATCGGCTAGCAGCGCCAACGCCAACTGACGCGGTCCTGGGCCGGCATAGGTCCATTCGAACCCCGTTTTGTTGAAGCAATGGAGCTCCGTTCGGGGCGGTAGCGGCGCGCCATCCACTGTCACCTTGGTTCCGCGCAGGGTGCGCTCGCCCTCATAGGTTTTCATCGAACGCCTCCGAACACGATGACCGACCAAATCGCCTGGCCCGCCTTGAGGTCGTCGAAGCCGCGGTTGATGTCCTCCAACGCGATCCGCTGCGTGATCAGGCCGTCGAGCTTCAGGTCGCCTCGCAGGTAAGAGCGCGCCAGCGCTGGAAAATCGGTCGCTGTCTGCGCGCCGCCGTAACTGGAACGCGTGATTCGTTTCTCGCCCATCAGCGCGCCCCACCGAAACGAGACCTCCTGGTTCACGCCCACCTTGCCAAGCCAGACGATTTGCCCGCCCAGGCGACAGGCCTCGGTTGAGCAACGGAACGATGCTTCGTTCCCCGCTGCTTCCAGCACGCAATCGGCACCGCGCCCGCCGGTGATCCCTCGGATTTCTGCGATAGGATCTGCCATGCGGGCGTTGACCACGTGGGTTGCTCCGAAATCCCTGGCCATCGCCAATTTCGCGTCATCCAGGTCGACAGCCATGATCTGGGATGCGCCCGCCAGCCGCGCCCCTTGCACCGCCGATAGCCCGACCGCGCCGCAGCCGATCACCAGTGCCGTTTCACCATAGCGCAAGCCGGCGATCCAAGTCGCGGCACCGACGCCGGTTATTACGGCGCACCCCAGCAGGCAGGCGCAATCGAGCGGCATTTCGGGCGGGATCGCGACAGCACAGGCGTTGGTGACCACGGCATATTCGGCGAACGCAGCAATGTGCATCATCGTTTGCACCGGCTGACCGCCTAAGCTCAGCCGCGTGGTGCCGTCGAACGCGACAGCTCGAGCACCCTGCGACACGTACCTGTCGCACAGAATTGGCTGCCCGCGCTCACAGTGGAAACAGCGGCCGCAATGTGGATTCCAAGATAGCACCACACGTTTCCCCTCCCGACCAGGATCAACGCCGGGGCCGACGGCTGCGACGATCCCGGCAGCCTCATGTCCAAGCACGATCGGCATGGGATAGACCAATTGGCCCTGGATGACCTCCAGGTCGGTATGGCACAGACCTGCAGCGGCAATTCGCACCAGGACTTCCCCGGGGCGGGGTTGTTCGGCCTCCACTGTTTCGATCCGTAATTTCCGGCCGGCTTCGGACAGAACGGCGGCACGGAATCTCAACGTCATTCGGAGATCACCTCCAACAGTTCGTTTCCTCGCCCAGGATCAAGCCCAGGTTCCCGCCACGGCGAACGCGCCAGTGCCAACTCCGCCGGATCTGGCAGCGTTTCGCCTATTGCACTCATTCCGTCCCGGAGGGCTGCGTCTACCGGCATGGCTTCGGCTTCCCCATGCGGTTTTCTTGCAGACCGCTTATCTATTGGCGTCATCTCAAATAGTCTGTGGCATTCTGTCAACTTCGCGTCCCGATACCTTTATAAGCTGCCCTGAGCGCGACGCTATTCCGGCCTGTGGTGAGAAGTGCAGCTCGCTGCTCAGGTTCACTCTTTGCCCGGGACGCTCGCCGTGCTCGCGGCTTATTTGTTTTCCCCCTGATCGCGAAGTTCTTGGGGATATCGTTCCAGTCTATTGTGTCTGCGCTTCGCAGCGGCGGGCTGCCGTCGTGATAGCTGCTGGCAGTTGGGCCTGTGATCGCCCGAAGGGATGGCCGCGGAGACCCAGTTGTCAATCCAGGCGAATCGCTGGCGGCAGCCCGCTACCGGGCGCATGGGGTTGCGGCTACTGCCCGCTCCTAGGAAATTCGGTGACGGGGCCTTCCAGCGGCAGGGGTGTCTGTTGCGCGGCAAATCGCGTTGATCCCCCGACCTGCTGACCAGAGCCAGACCATTGCCGCGCTGTTCCACGCGTCTCGGACATTCCATCCGACGATTTACCGCCATCAGCGCGCTGCGGCGGATCTCGATTCTGGAAGGTGGGTGGCGGCGGCAAATCACCGATCCTCAGGTCCACCGAAACGGACGTCCCGGTCCGGACCAGGACGCTAATTATCACTGACCTAGTGGTCCGATCCCGACAGAAGCATCCCATGCAGTGGGTGAATAGGCCGACAAAAATCAAGGACTCGTGGTTCAAATCAGACGGCACTATCCGTCTGGATTTCAACCACTAGCGTGGCCGGCTGTAAAGTGCTGCTCAATACGGACGTGCGGCAGACACGTCTAAGCTCTCAAATTATCTAATCAAAGCCGTTGTCA
>CAVZTH010000034.1:0-7716 GCA_963778125.1 uncultured Alphaproteobacteria bacterium
GGGAAAGGTTGGGATCGAGCGGCTGGACATGCTCATCGGCGACCAGCATCCAGCGATGGCCCGCGATCGGTCGCATCGATCGGCACCAGACTGTGGGTGGGCCAGCCGAACGGGGGACTCCAATCGAGGGCGGAGACCATCCGCGGTTTGGTCATGTCACTGATGTCGAGGATGACTCCGCCGCCGTACCAGTAGCTGACATACAGTCGATCGCCGCGGCGGATCGGATGGTGGCATCGGTGGTTTCGGCCCTGCCAACCGGGTGTTTCACCGCCCGCTATCCACTGTCCTTCCATCCACCAACGGCCCACTTCTTCGGGTCGGGTCGGATCTGCCAGATCGAGGATCATGACGATCGTCCCGATATAGCCCTCCAGTTCGGCGGAGATGTATGCGTAGTGGCCGTCAAAGGTGAAACGGTGCACGCCCATGCCGGCACATTCCCAATGGCATAGGTCACGCGGGTTGGATGGCCGGCTGACATCGAAGATGCGCAGGCCGACGAAATCATCTGTTGGCTTCTCGCCGTGGGTGCGCTCGCGGTTGGCCAGCATCAGGTTGTTCGCCACCCGCACTTTGTGTGAATGCAGCCCTGGCGGGATGTCGATCGTCGCGACGACTCGGGGGTTGGCGGGATCGGATACATCCAGAACCGAGGTTCCGTTCGGCGGGGCCATGTGCCCGACATAGGCGTGGTTTCCGTCCACAAAGACCTGGCCGCCGCCGGCGATGTCGATCCAGGCGACCTCGCGAATGCCGGAACCTTGTCCCATCCTGCTTCCCTCCGCTTAGGGAATTCAACAGATCTCGGTTTTCCCGTAAAGTTCGAGATGGCGGCGAGGCATGGTGGAACGCGTCAGGATGCGGGACAGTGAGCGAACCGGCAGTCGCGTAGGAGGATCTCATGCGTATCGGAGCCAGCACCTTTATCTGGGTGTCGCCGTTTTCGTCGGATACGCTCGACCTGATCGACAAGGTCAAGGCTTTTGGCTTCGACTTGATTGAGATCTGCGTTGAGGATCCGGACACGATCGATACGGCTGTGATCGGGCGGGCGCTCAAGAGAGCAGGACTTGGCGTCACCGTTTGCGGCGCCTTTGGACCGAACCGGGACATGAGTTCGGATGATCCGGCGGTTCGAGACAATGCGATCGGTTACAGTCGCCGCTGCGTGGATATCGCGGCGGAACTCGGCAGCGAGGTGGTCGTGGGTCCGATGTATGCCGCTGTCGGCAACACGAGGCTGCTTGCGCCGCCGGAGCGCCGGCGGCAGTGGGACTTGGCGGTGGACAGCGTGTCGCAGGTTGCAGATCATGCGGCCAAACGTGGTGTCAGGCTGGCGCTGGAGCCATTGAACAGGTTTGAGACAGATCTGATCAATACTGTCGATCAGGGGCTCGAACTGCTTTCCGACATCGGCCGCGAGAATGTGGGGTTCCTGCTAGACACGTTTCATATGAATATCGAGGAAAAGAACATACCTGATGCTATCCGGCGTGCCGGGAAGCATATCTTCGAGTTCCACTCGTGCTCGAACGATCGCGGCACGCCTGGCGAGGACCACCTGCCGTGGTCCGAGATCGCCGCGGCTCTGCGCGGGGTTGAGTATGAGGGGCCGATTGTGATCGAAGCGTTTACGCCGCAGATTCAGGAGATCGCGAAGGCCGTGTCGTTGTGGCGTCCTTTAGCACCAAGCCAGGATGTCTTGGCGCAAGACGGGTTGCGGCATCTGAGGCAGATTTTCGGTTGACGAGGAAAGCCGTCCTGGTTGGCCCGGATGACCGCGCGTTGGCTGTCGATCGCGATGGGTTCAACATGGACGCTGCTGAAATCCGCAGGCCGGTCAGGTCGTGGACGGTCGGGACAAACCCTCAGGAAATGTGCGACCGATGTCTCTTGTCGTCGCTTGTTGGGTGTCGGATGGGCTCGACCAAGAGAACGAAGATGGGTCGCTTAAGCGCGATGCCGGTAAGCTAGCGCCTCGGCCAGGTGGACGCGCTCGACCGCGTCGGCGCTAGCGAGATCGGCGATCGTGCGAGCGACACGCATGGTTCGGACGTAGCCGCGCGGTGACAGGCGCAGCCGCTCCATCGCTTGCTCCAACAACTTCTGTGCGTCAGGCAGGAGGCGGATCAGCTTGCCATCCGCCTCGGCGTTGCAAGCCGGTCCTTCCGCGCCGTACCGGCTCGCCTGAGCGTGCCGTGCCCGAGCGACTCGCCGGGCGATCGCAGCGCTGCACTCACCCGCGGGCGCGTGGGACAACTCCGCCGCCGTCACCGGCTGCACGTCGACCGCGAGATCGATTCGATCCAGCACCGGGCCGCTGACGCGATTGCGATAGTCCTCGCCGCAGCGCGGGGCGCGCCCGCATTCGCGGCCGCCTTCGCCAAGATACCCGCAGCGGCACGGGTTCATCGCGGCGACGAGTAGAAAACGTGCGGGATAGGTGATGTGGGCGGTTGCACGGGAGACCGTCGTGCGGCCGGTTTCCATCGGTTGACGCAACGCCTCCAGGGTTTGGCGCGGGAATTCGGGGAGTTCGTCCAGGAACAGGACGCCGCGATGTGCCAGGCTGACCTCGCCGGGACGCGCCCGGTGGCCGCCGCCGCTTAGGGCTGCCTGCGAGGCGGAATGGTGCGGTTCCCGGAACGGTGGCCGCATGACCAGCCGGCCGCCGTCCAGCATGCCGGCGACGCTGTGGATCATGCTGACCTCAAGCGCCGATCGCGGATCCAAGTCTGGCAGCAGGCCAGGCAAGCGGGCCGCGAGCATCGACTTGCCGGCGCCCGGCGGTCCGATCAGAAGTAGGTTGTGGCCCCCGGCCGCGGCGATCTCCACCGCGCGCCTGGCGGTTTCCATGCCCTTCACGTCGGCCATGTCGGGACTTGCCCGCACCTCGGCCACGCCCGCCGTACCGGGCGGCGTCAGCACCTGGGTGCCGCGGAAATGGTTGATCAGGCTCAGCAGATCGGTGGGTGCCAGGACCTCGATCCGGCCTGCCCAAGCTGCCTCGCCGCCCTGGCTGGCCGGGCAGATCAGGCCGAGATCACGTGCGGAGGCGGCGATCGCAGCCGGCAGCACGCCGGCGACGGGGTTCAGCGAACCATCCAGCGACAGTTCGCCCAGCGAGGCATAACCGGCGATCTCCTCGCGCGGTAGGATGTCCATCGCTGCGAGCAGCCCCAAGGCGAGCGGCAGGTCGAAATGGCTGCCCTCCTTCAGCAGGTCCGCGGGTTTGAGATTGATCAGGATGCGTTTGATCGGGAGCGACACGCCCATGGCGGCGAATGCGGCGCGGACACGTTCCCGAGCTTCGCCGACGGCCTTGTCGGGGAGGCCGACCAGGATGAGGGCTGGCAGGCCGGGCGCGATCTGCACCTGCACCTCGACTGGGACCGCGTCGATGCCATTGAACGCGAAGGTGTTGGCAACGGCCATAGTGGAGGATTGAATGCGGTTCGACATGGCTGCATTGTCGCGGGCAATGGTAAATAAAGTCGTAAGCACCTGAGGATTTTGCATGCCCTTCGACGAAACCGGCCGTCGGCCTGGACGGCGGCCTGCTCGCAACGTGCTGGGCGGCCCGATCGGGGTCTGCTCCAACGATCCAATGACCGGGTTCTTTCGCAACGGCTGCTGCGAAACCAGCCCGGAGGATCTCGGCAGCCATACGGTGTGCGCGGTGATGACGGCTGAATTCCTCGCGTTCAGCAAGGCGCAGGGCAATGATCTGTCGACGCCTCGGCCGGAGTTTGGTTTCGCTGGGCTTAAGCCGGGCGATCACTGGTGCCTGTGCGCGCCCCGCTGGCAGGAGGCGTTCGAGGCCGACGCGGCGCCTCAGGTGGTACTGCGCTCGACCGAGGAGGGTGCCTTGCGGCATTGCCGCCTGGCCGATCTGACGCGGTTCGCGATCGATCTGGCTTAGCTGCGGGTTTGTCCCGGGACACTTGAGGGTGGATGAATTTTCGGCAAGCAGGGGCTCCAGGCTCGGATTAACGGTAGGATCAGTGCCGCCGCCGTGCGAAAAGCAAGCCATGCTGGATACCCATGTTCATAGCATCAGTGATGAGGCCGCCAGCGTAGCGGTCGCAGCTGAACTGACAGCAGTGATCGTTGCCGTCACCGATGGACAGCCGCGCGTCCTTACTATCGAACGCGCCAAAGCCCTGCCGTCTGGGGCATTCGAGCCGGATCATCGCTCGCTTCAGGCCGGCTTGCGATCCTGGGTGGAGACCCAGACCCATCACCCGCTAGGCTACGTCGAACAACTCTACACCTTCGCTGACCAGGATCGGAAACAAGGCACACTTGGTCGCGTCGTATCGGTCAGCTATCTAGGCCTCACGCGAGAGGCCCCGGTGGTCGAGGGCTGGGATGCCGCTTGGCACCCCTGGTATCGGTTCTTTCCTTGGGAGGATTTCCGCGGCCCCGGCGTCGCGCTGGCCGAAGCGATCCTGGCCCCGCGGCTGTACGACTGGGCTGACCGCGCCGACGATCCGGCGATCGGGCGTGAGCGGCAACGGCGGGTCGCCATCAGCTTCGGCCTGTGCGGGCATCGATGGAACGAGGAACTGGTTCTTCAGCGCTACGAACTCCTATGGGAGGCGGGCATGGTCGCAGAGGGCCGGCACGGTGGCGCCGATCAATCGGAAACCCTGACCGACGCGCTGGGCGAAGCGATGCGTGACGATCATCGCCGCATCCTGGCCACTGGAATCGCCCGTCTGCGTGCGAAAATCAAATATCGGCCTGTGGTTTTTGAGCTGATGCCCCCTGCGTTTACGTTGCTGCAGTTGCAACGGACAGTGGAAGCGCTCGCCGGCAGACTGTTGCATAAACAGAACTTCAGACGACTGATCGATCAGCAGGATCTGGTCGAGGGAACCGGTAACGTTACGACTGACACGGGCGGCCGTCCCGCCAAACTGTTCCGCTTTCGTCGTGAAGTGCTGGCGGAGCGCCAGGTCGCCGGCACCAAGCTGCCGTTGGTCCGGGCGCCTTAACGGCCGACCCTGGTGAACCCGCCGGGCTAGCGCGTGCTGTACGGCGCCCGCGAGTCTGGCTTCCCGTCTATATCAAGCGACCGCACCCGTTTCGTCGATTTCGGAAGCCAGCAAGATGTCCGTCAGATGCGCATCTGGCGCCGACCCAGAGGCCACGAATCGGGTTCGCTGCATCCGGCTCGCCGCGCCGTCGACGGAAGCAATAAATAAATGGTGCAGGTCTCGTCCCGCGCCTCAAACCAGGGCATGCTCCGACCCGCCGACTTGCCCTGCGATACGGGCGCCTACCAAATCTCGATCGCGGACAGGGTTCATGAGCCGAGCCGCACTTTCTTCATCTGATCCGCGTCAGACCTTTTGGCCCGATCCGCGGCGGCTGATAAGCGCATTATGGTCCGCGGCGCCAGCGCTGCTTTTTGGCTTGCGCCTCTGGGTCGCGGTATGCCTGTCGCTCTACATCGCGTTCTGGCTCGAGCTTGACAACGCTTTCTGGGCCGGCACGTCCGCGGCGCTCGTCTGTCAGCCGCACCTTGGCGCCTCACTGCGCAAGGGCTGGTACCGCATGGTTGGCACGATCGTCGGGGCCGTGGCGATCGTGGTGCTGACCGCATGCTTTCCGCAAAACCGCGTGGCTTTCCTCCTCAGCTTGGCCCTGTGGTGCGGGGCGTGCGCGCTCGTTTCCACGCTGCTGCGCAACTTCGCGTCTTACTCGGCGGCGCTGGCCGGCATCACGGCAGCAATCATCGCAAGCGACCAGCTTGGCGCGGTCGGGGGCCTGAACGGGGAGGCTTTCAGGCTCGCCGTCGCCCGCGCCAGCGAGATTTGTATCGGTATCGTCTGCGCCGGCGTCGTGCTGGCGGCGACCGATTTCGGCGGCGCCGCGCGCCGGCTCTCCGTCCAGCTTGCCTCGATAGCGGCAGAGATCGTGGGCCGATTTACCAGCACCTTGTTGCTGGCCGGATCGGAGCTTCCGGACACACGGGCGGACCGGCGTGGACTGATCGGACGCGTCGCGGCGCTCGACCCAGTCATCGACGAAGCGCTCGGAGAATCCGCCCAGTTGCGTTATCATTCGCCGGTTTTCCAGATGACGATGGATGGTCTATTCGCCGCCCTGGCCGGTTGGCGCACCGTGGCGACACACCTGGAGCGGCTGCCGCATGATCAGGCTCAAGCAGAGGCGGGTGTCGTGCTGCAATTGTTCCCCCAAGCATTACGATCGGCGCCGTTGCTGGGCGAGCCAACACGCTGGGTCGAACATCCAGCCAGCCTACGCTTGGCCTGCGGCGAGGCAGTCCGGGCATTGAGCGCTTTGCCGGCCGATGCACCCTCACTGCGGCTGCTGGCCGACCAGGCGGCTGACATCTTGAGCGCAACTTCGCAAGCGCTGCTGACGCTGGGATTGCTGGTCGATGACCCTGCTGGCCCCGATCGTCCACGTGGCAGTGTCCGGCTGCGCGTGCCCGATTGGCTGCCCGCCCTCGTCAATGCGGCACGTGCGTTCGTCACGATCAGCGTGGCCGCGCTTTTCTGGATCATAACCGCATGGCCGAACGGCGCCCAAGCCTTTACCTTTGCCGCGATTGCGGTCATCCTGTTCTCGCCGCGCGCCGATCAGGCCTACGCCGCGACGGTGAGCTTTTTGCTCGGCATTAGCCTGACCGCCGTTCTCGCGGCAATCGTCCAGTTCGCGGTGCTGCCGAAGCTGGCAAGCTTTGCTGCGTTTAGCGGCGCCCTTGGCCTTGTCCTGGTGCCGGCCGGCGCGCTCATGGTCCAGCCATGGCAGACCGCGACGTTCACGGCGATGACATTCTTCTTCGTGCCGCTGCTGGCGCCCGCGAACCAGATGAACTACGATCCCCTCCAGTTCTATAACGCGTCATCGGCGATCGTCGTTGGAGTAGCCACCGCCGCCCTCGCATTCCGTTTGCTGCCGCCACTATCGCCGGCGCTGCGAACCCGCCGGCTCTTTGCGCTCACGCTGCGGGAATTTCGTCGTCTGGCGACGGGTCCGATCCAGGGAACGGCACATGATTGGCAGAGCCGCATCTATAGCCGCCTTTCCGTGCTGCCGGAGCAGGCCAAGCCGCTGCAGCGCGGGCAGCTCTTGGCGGCGCTTTGCGCCGGGGTCGACATCATCCAGCTCCGCCGCGTCGCCCCGCTTTTCGATCAGCCGTTGGGGCTCGACGCGGCGCTCAAGGCGGTGGCAGGCGGCAACAGCGTGGTTGCGGCGGAACGCTTGGCCCAACTCGACCGGCAATTGGCCGCGCTGCCCGGCAGCGCTGGGCCAGGGCCGCAAATCCGGCTGCGGGCGCGGGCAAGCATTGTCGCGTTGGCGGAGGCACTTACCCGGCATGCCGCCTTTTTCGATACTGGAGCAGGAGGGTGAGGTTTACCGAGATAAATCTCTTCGGCGTCTATGTCGCACCGATCTCGTTGATGATGGTGGCCGCCTGGGTGATCGTGATTGGGTTGCGCCGGGCCGTGTCTCCGTTCGGCCTGTTGCGGCATGTCTGGCATCCGGCGCTGTTCGTGTTCGCGGTCTACATAATCGTTCTGTCGTCCATTGTCCTCGTGGTCGCGCTTTGAGGTCCGCGGATGGCTGACGTCGAACTCAAATCGGATCAGGCGGCTCACGAGGGGGGCGACGGCAGCGATGACGCTCGCCGCGTGGCGAGCAATGCCGGAACGATCCAGCCGCGACACTGGGTGG
>CAVZTH010000035.1:0-20489 GCA_963778125.1 uncultured Alphaproteobacteria bacterium
TGTCGCGCGGTTTGCGCACCCGCGCGGGCAACACCGCAGTGCCGTAGTGGCTGGCCATGTACGATCGGAGTTTCAGCTGATCCCCGGCTCGCAGCGACATGCGGCGGTGACACCGCCCTGAGATTGTCGCAGACGATTTGCCGCGTGACGCCGCCGAAAGCTGCTGAACGCGCCGACTTGGCAGCCAATCCAGTCCGGCAGCGCCTGCGTCCAGCGGGCCTCGGCATAGGTGAAGTTGGAGGCGCCGAGCGTCGCCACGAAAATCTGCGCCGCGCCGCACCTCGCCCGTGAGCGCGTCGATCACCTCAACCGTCTGCCCGGCATAATCGACGAACAGCCGCTCGCCGGCAGGATGGGTCTGGCGCATCGTGGGCGACAGGCGGCCGCGCCACGCGGCATACAGGTCGCAAAAGCGGCTGTAGCCGTAGCCATCCGGTTGCCCAGCTCGATACTCCTCCCACACCAGCAGCAGGGTCACGCCGGGCCGCCGCAACTCGGCATGCAGACGGGGCCAGTCGGGCTGTGGCCGGGCCGGCTCGTCGCACGGCAAAAGGGCGGCGTGAACAGCTTCCGCTCCAGCGCCGCGTCGTCCAGCTCCGGCGGAACCGGCCAGGTGATGCCCAGCACCCGGCGCGGCGCAGATATTCCGCGACCGTGTAGCGGCTGATGCCGACCATCGCCGCGATCTGATGGCCGCTATGGCCACAGACATGTTTGAGGCGAAGAACTTCTCGAACCTGACGCATTGGCAGTCTCTCGGCTGGCATGGCGCTCCCCGAATCACGGGGGACACCGTGCCGTCGGTGGAAGACTGCTCGCGAGATCGCGCCGCTAACCCCCTCAGGGGTGGCTGGAATGCCTCGGGTTCGGGGGCTGGCTTCCGTCGGAATCACCGGATGGTTTGCGTCGGAATGACCGCCTGGCATCCGTCGGAACGCGCAGGCCGAACTCGGATAGCGTCTTTGCAGCAGGAGCTTCCGCTCCTGGACGTAGCGTTCCCACAAGGCCGACACGGTGATGTCTCCGGGACCCGGGACAGCGGCCGGGGCACCCAGTTCAAGCTGGGCGGAGCCGGCGGGGTCGCTACCAGCTCTGCCTCCTGCCGGGCGGCCATCACCTGATTAGCCTCCGCGTCCACCTCAGAATGGCAGACGCGAGTTTCCGGGGTATAAGACTGAGCAGGAGTGATCCAGCTTGATCCCGGCGGTGGCGGCATTTCGTGGACTTCATCAGGCATGCACTGATGCGCGCGGGCGAGCGCCGCTTTACATAACCAAGTGACCGGAGCCCGACGTCTCGGCTGTCGGGGCGGAGTCTCAGGTCGTTCATTCCGAACGGCAGCGCGTGAGCGTCTGTTCCGCATATGTCGTCCAGAACCGCACGACGCGTTCTCCCGACAGACGGTCGAAGCTGGCGTGCTCCAGAGCCGTCACGTCGGGATGTTTCGTCGCCCTCCAGTTGCTCGGTGAGGCGGGCTGCAGCCGGCGGGCAATGTCAGCGTCGCTGAGGCTGTCCTGAATAGGCGCTGCCCGGAGCCGGCGTATGTGATCGACTCTTCGTCCAGCCGCACGGCCTCCTTGCGGACCCGGTCATACGCATGCCGCGGCCGCCAATGTCGTTCGGGGGCGTGGGCCGGCGAACCTATCGGCGCGTTGGTATCGGAAGGATCAGCTCAGGCTTCCAACCTCGGCGCGGGAGGGATTTCGGATAGCTGGCTCGAACCGCCTCGCAGCAACAGCGCCGCCGTGCCCAGTAGGTTCAGCGGGTTCAACACCGACCCACCCAATTTTTTTCGAGGGTGCCCTTATCGAGGCGGAGGACGCCCTCGACATGGCGAGAGCAGCATGTTGGCGACGCGGCCGAGCTGAGCGTGATGCCGGCGAGAAATCAGGAGTGGCGGAAAGGAAGCGGCGAGCATGGCGTCCAGACCGGCCTGAGACGGTCTGATTCCGTTCGGGTAGCGGGCTATCGCTTCGATGGTCACTATCCCGACCGTTGCTGGAAGCGGCCGAACGGTAATGTGCGAGTGGGTTGGGCAGAGAAATATCAGCGGATGTCGTCCGCGACGCGGACTGCCAACTCGCCCGCTTGTGGTACGCCGTGGCACTGACTTCATCGGCTACTACACGGGTCGGTGGTGGGGGTGGGTGGATTACTACGATCCGGTCCCGCTGATCCAAGGCGAGATCCGTTTTCTGGAATCTGCCCGGCGTAACTCAAGGCTTATTTCCTCAATTTTCCCCCGCGTGTGTCCCCAGAGTGTCCCTGGAAAAACGGAAGGCCGACACTTAGCCCGACCTGCACCCTAACGCCTTGCTTTCGCTTGGAAATCTGGAGCGGGCAAGGGGATTTCAACCCTCGACCCAACCTTGGCAAGGTTGTGCTCTACCCCTGAGCTACGCCCGCGCTCCGATTGGCCGCGCTTACTACGCGGCTTGGTTCCTGATTGCAAGCGCCCTGGGCCGCGGCTTCCACGACCCATCCCCACCCGACATACAACCGCCTAGAACGGCGGTGGAAAACTAGCCTACGCCAAATGACCCGGATCAGCGGAAGGTGTCAACGACTTTGATACAGCCGGGTTCGAAGTTTGGGCTTGCAAGTTCAGGCTTTTCGAGAGTGGCGCAAAAGGCAATTTGCAAGGAGGAGGTTCGTCCTGTGGATTTGTGGACAACGCAAGGAAGCGCGTTGACCACAACCCCACAGGCCCCGCATCAGCCACGGTTTGATAACTGACGTTTAATCAAGAAAGACGGTTAGTTTAAGACCCAGGGTAAAAAAGGGTTCTGGCCACGCGGAAGCCTAAGTAGTTGCCCCGGTCAAGGGCGCTGACCCGGTTGCGTAGCCGGCGCGGACGTCCCAGACGTTTCCCAGGCGGCGGCGGTGCTCTGATGCACGCACAAGTTGGCCTTCCCATGGGGTGCTTGCTGATTGGCGCTCGCTTCGGCTACATCCGCGCGAGATGCGGGTTGGGGGCGTGGATGGCAATCAACAAGGTTTTTCCGAATGCGAAAGCGGCTCTGGCGGGCCTGCTGCGCGACGGCATGTCGATCATGTCGGGCGGGTTCGGGCTGTGCGGCATCCCCTCGGCGCTGATCGACGCGATCCGCGACAGCGGGGTGAAGAACCTGACCATCATCTCGAATAACGCGGGCATCGATGATGTGGGCCTCGGCCTGCTGCTGCAAACGCGGCAGGTGCGGAAGATGATCAGTTCGTACGTGGGCGAGAACGCGACATTCGCCAAACAATACCTGGCCGGCGAACTGGAGATCGAGTTCAACCCGCAGGGTACGCTGGCGGAACGGATCCGCGCGGGTGGGGCCGGCATTCCTGCGTTCTTTACGGCGACCGGCGCGGGGACCCAGATCGCCGAGGGCAAGCCGCAGCAGGAATTCGACGGACGACTATATGTGCAGGAGCGTGGCCTGCGCGCCGATCTTTCGATCGTGCATGCGTGGAAGGCCGATACCGAAGGCAATCTGATCTTTCGCAAGACTGCCCGGAACTTCAATCCGATCATGGCGACCGCCAGCGAGACGGTGGTGGTCGAGGTCGAGCATCTGGTGGAACCGGGACAGATCGACCCGGATCACATCGTTACAGCTGGGATCTTCGTCAACCGCATCGTTAGGCTCAATTCTGTAGACAAACGAATAGAGCAACGCACCGTGCGCAAGCGTGGGTAGTTTGATCGCATGATTTACGCGCTTTCGACGTTCCGCCACGCGCGATCATGCTCAATAGGAGGCAACGATGCCCTGAACTCGTGACCAGATGGCTGCTCGGGCGGCCAAGGAACTGCACGACGGATTCTACGTGAATCTGGGGATCGGGATTCCGACCCTGGTGGCCAACCACGTCCCCGCGGGGACGTCGATCCAGCTGCACTCGGAAAACGGCATGCTCGGGATGGGGGCTTTTCCGTTCGAGGGCGAGGAAGACGCCGATCTGATCAACGCCGGCAAGCAGACCGTGACGGAACTGCCGACCACCAGCTTCTTCGACAGCGCCGCGAGCTTCGCGATGGTGCGTGGAGGGCACATCGATATTTCGATACTGGGCGCCTTGCAGGTGGCCGAGAACGGCGACCTCGCGAACTGGATGATCCCCGGCAAGATGGTGAAGGGGATGGGCGGCGCGATGGATCTGGTCGCCGGGGTGCGGCGGGTGGTGGTGCTGATGGAGCACACCGCCGGGGGCAAGTCGAAGCTGCTAAGGCGGTGCACCTTGCCGCTGACCGGGGCGGGCGTGGTGGATCTGGTCATCACTGATCTGGGCGTGTTCTCGGTCGCGGCAAAAGGCCATGACGATGGCCTGACGCTGGTGGAGATGGCGCCGGGGGTGACGCTGGCGGAGGTGCATGAGAAGACCGAGGCACCGTTTTCAGTGGCGGGCCATTTGGAGGTCACCGCTTGACCGGGCGGGGGCGCAGCAGTAGCCACCCGATCCTGTCGGTTCGCCGATAGCGCGCCTCGAAGGTGGCGGAGCCGGCAAGCTATGCAAATTGCGGTGCAGGTCGATTTGATGCCGCGGTTCGACATTAGCCGGAGTGTCGAGCATCCGCCGACGATGATTACGGTCGGGTCAGGATGGTTGTGGCACTAGGTCAAATTCCAGAGGCATTGGCGCGCACCTCGGGCAGTTCCGGTTCAAGTCAGCCCGCGCTTCGTCGAAACCGGTGCTTCATCCTCGAGCGGGGCCGCGAGGGCTTCCCCTCCTCCGCCGAGGGTTGTGACACGGATTAGCCCGATCTCGGCGGCACCATTGAAAGCGGCGGTCATTCGGCGCAAGCTAACATGAACTTAAGTTAAGAGGGGCGGTGATCGCGGCGCCGACCACCCACTAGCCAAGGGATTTTTATGGCTTCAATCGTCTGACTCGATTCACGTTGCTCGTGATTTCGCTGGTGATGTCGGCCTTGACCCCGCGACGATCCGCGGCTGAACCTCCCGATCCGCAGTCTTCAGACGGAGTGCTGATGGCTCCGTATGGGGATGTCATTCGGTCTCTGACACAACGCAATGGCGCACCGTGTTGTTCGGAAAGCGACTGTCGGCCGGCTCAATACCGGGTCAATGATGCCGGCAATTACGAAGTCTTTCTGCGTAAGCTTGCAAAGGATGGGTCTGGTTGGGAGAACGGACCCGACAAATGGGTCGAGGTTCCCGGTGAACGCGTGACCCCGCCCTATCGGCGCCCTCATGTACCATTCGGAATCGCGTGCTGGAGGTCCGGATACTTGTTTCTGAGCGGTGGCTTCTCCTGCTTCACGCCGGGAACCGACACTTAGTCCAAGCCGATGCTCGGCGGTTCAAAGCCCCTGTCTTGCTGCGTGCCTAGCGCCGCAATTCGAAAATCCGGTTGTCCGCATCCTCCCGCGAGGTTTCCAGCGCCTGTTTTGCGACGTCGCGGGAGAAGCCCGCGCGGGCCAGGACGCCCATCTCCTTGATCCGCACCGCTGCATCGGGGGCGTCGGCTAGCCGGTAGGGTCCGATCCGACGCTTGCGCGCCAGCACCAATGCGGCCGCCAATTCGGTTTCGGCGTCGGCGGCCGACACCGAGCGGGCGACATCCGGCGCCACCCCCTTGGCGACGAGGCGCATCTGAATGGAGCGGGTGGACTGCCCGCTTCGCACCAGATTTCTGGCCCGGTTTTCCGCGAATGCGGTGTCGCTCGAGCGCACCAGCTTCGGCCAGCCGTCTCACCACCCCGTCGATCGCCGCCCGAGCCGCTTGATGGGCCGGTTCGGCGGCGTCCGGATCGGGCTGCGCGCGGACCCAGCGGTCGATCCTCCGCTCGAGGACGCGCCGCAACCCGGCCTCGGCCGAGGCATAGCGCGCGAGGTAATCCAGCGCCGCCTGGTACAGGCTGCCGGCATCGGGGGGCGAATTGCTCGACATGGCGCTACGATGCCACTGGCGGCGTGTGACGCAAGCTGTTTCGGCACCGCTGAGACCGGCCTGAGCACGCTCAAAACGCTGTTTGACAGCGACTAACCGATCGCCAATGATCGGAGCTTCCCCCGGACCCGCCCCGAAAGGTCGCGGGCGGGTGATCCGTTGGGAAGACGCAAACCAAGGTTGACCCGGATGATATCCGCGCTGCTGCCGAACTACGCTCGTGCCGACCTCGCCTTCGAGCGGGGCGAGGGCGCCTGGCTGTGGACGGTGGACGGGCGACGATTCCTCGATTTCGGTTCGGGCATCGCCACCGCCTGCCTGGGGCATGGCCATCCGCATCTGGTGAAGGCGATCGCCGAACAGGCCGCCAAGGTGATGCACACCTCCAACCTGTATCGCATCCCGCAGGCCGAACGGCTGGCGCAGCGGCTGGTCGATGCGACCTTCGCGGACAGCGTGTTCTTCTGCAACTCGGGCGCCGAGGCGAACGAGGGCATGATCAAGATGATGCGCCGCGCCATGTACGACGCGGGCAAGCCGGAGCGCTTCCGCCTCATCTGCTTCGAGGGCGCGTTCCACGGCCGCACCTTGGCGACCCTCGCCGCCACCGGCAACCCGCACTACCTGGAGGGCTTCGGCCCGGTGGTGGAAGGGTTCGACCACGTCCCGTTCAACAACATGAACGCGGTGCGCGACGCGATCGGGCCCGGCACCTGCGGCATCATCGTCGAACCGATCCAGGGCGAGGGCGGCGTGCGTCCCGCCGATATGCAGTTCCTGCGCGATCTGCGCGCGGTGTGCGACGAATACGACATCATCCTCGGCATGGACGAGGTGCAGTCGGGCATGGGCCGCACCGGCAAGCTGTTCGCTCACGAATGGGCCGGCATCACGCCCGATGTCATGTCTTCCGCCAAAGGCATCGGCGGCGGCTTTCCGCTCGGCGCCGTGCTGGCCAAGGAGCGGTATGCCAAGGCGCTGAAGCCCGGCACACACGGCACGACCTATGGCGGCAATCCGCTGGCCTGTGCCGCCGGCAATGCCGTGCTGGACGTGATCCTCGCGCCCGGCTTCCTGGAGGACGTGGAACGCAAGGGCCGCAAGCTGCGCGGCGAACTCGACAAGATCGCGCGCGAGTTCCCCGCGGTGTTCGTCGATGCCCGCGGCATGGGCCTGCTGCTCGGTCTGAAATGCGCCATTCCGGTGGGCCAGGTGCAGGCGGCCTGCGTCGCCGAGGGCCTGATGGCGATCACCGCCGGCGAAAACGTGCTGCGTCTGGCGCCGCCGCTGGTGGTGACGGATAGCGACATCGACCAGGCGATGGTCATGCTGCGCGCGGCGGCGACCAAGGTGGCGGCGGTGGCCGACAAGGCGGCGGCACAATGAGCGGGGCCGCCCGGCGAAAGGCCGGCATGCCGGCTCAGTCCGAGCAGGGGACGGCGCCGCGGCATTTCCTCGATCTGCGCGACTTCGATACGGCGACGCTGCGCCAGATGCTGGACGTCGCGTCGGGCTTCAAGCGAGCCGGGGGCGTGTCATCGCGCCCGCTCGCCGGCAAGACCCTGGCGCTGATCTTCGAAAAGCCCTCCACCCGCACCCGCGTGTCGTTCGAGGTGGGAATGCGCCAGCTTGGCGGCGACGTCATCGTGCTGTCCGGCAAGGAAATGCAGCTGGGGCGCGGTGAGACCATCGCCGACACGGCACGCGTGCTGTCGCGCTATGTCGATGCGATCATGCTGCGCACCGATAGCGTGGCAAAGCTGCACGAAATGGCGGAATACGCCACGGTGCCGGTGATCAACGGGCTGACCGAGGTGTCGCATCCGTGCCAGCTCATGGCGGACGTGCTGACGTTCGAGGAGCATCGCGGCCCGATCGCCGGCCAGGTGGTGGCGTGGTGCGGCGACGGCAACAATGTCGCGCGAAGCTGGATCGAGGCGGCGGTGCGCTTCGGCTTCACCCTGCGGCTCGCGACGCCGGAGGAGTTGCGTCCCCCGGCCGATCTGGTCGCGTGGGCACGCGCGCAAGGTGGCGAGATCGATCTGACCGACGATCCGGATGCGGCGGTCGCGGGTGCCCGGTGCGTGGTGACGGACACCTGGGTGTCGATGTCGGACGATCCGGATGACGGCCGGCACAACGCTGCTGGCGCCGTATCGGGTGACCAGCCGGCTGATGGCAAGGGCGGCGTCCGATGCGCTGTTCATGCATTGCCTGCCGGCCCATCGCGGCGAGGAAGTCGATGCCGACGTGATCGACGGCCCGCAGTCGGTGGTTTTCGATGAGGCGGAGAACCGCCTGCACGCGCAGAAGGGCGTGCTTGCCTGGGTGATGGGCGCCGCGCGGTAATCGGGCGAGGGTCCGGCAACCGGACACTTTAGTCGGGTGGTGCCGCGACGGGCGGCCTCGGATAATGGGCGGCAACCGCGGGAGGGGCAATCGCGCCGGGATGGGCGTAGCCGGTATGTCGCCTTAATCTTTCATCAACCTTTTGGAGCGCATCATGCGCAGGCATGACAACGCCCCCGATCATCATCATCTCCGAGCCTGACAGCATGATCAGCGATGTTCTGCGGGTGGAGTTCAGCCGCTGGGATTTCGCTGTTCTGCTCGCCGACAACAGCGTGGCGGCCGATGTCTACGCCAGCCAGATTGTCGCCAGCCTTGTGGTGCTCGATGCCAGCACAGCCCGTCTGAGCGCCTATGAGGCATGCGCTCGCATCCGGCGGCGCCCTGGCTATGCCGGCCGCCCGATCGTGCTGACCGTCCGGGAGGTTTCACCGAGCGCCACGGCCGCGGCGGCGACAGCCGGGGCAACGGTCCTGCTGCCGAAACCGGTACTCGGTGATGGATCTGTTTCGCGCCATCACTCCGCATATGCAGCCGAGTGACCCCTTGTTGTGGGCCGGCAGTGCCGGGACAGGCATGGCCGCTCCGCCGACACGGGAATGGCCGGTGCCAGGGTCGCTGGAATGGCGCTCCGGCGGCAACTCCGCTTTGTCGAGGAATAAAGTGCTGCTGCCGATCGTGCGAGGCGTTGGGAAGAAGATACCGATGCTTGGGAAGACGACCTGAACGGGAGAGCTTCGCCGCGGCTCGCGTCTTAGGTTACGCTTAGGCATTCAGTGTTGTCGCCTTCAGTGGGCGCGTCCGCGCTCAGTTTTGGTTCGACGGGCCTGTTCGACGGCGACGCGGGCCCCGTCGAGCGATAGTATGACGCCGGGACCGATTTCGTCGTCCGCGATCGTCTTTAGGGCGTAGCGGTCGGGGGAGCGGCGACCGGCCCTTTCCAAATGCCGTTACTGTAGATGTACCAAAGCGAGTTGGTGGCGTCCTTGCCCCAAATGGTGTTGTTGGAGTAGGTCAGCGCGGCGATGCCCCCGCCGCCCGGAACGGACGCGCCGTTTTGGCCAACGTCGCCCGTTGCGGTCAAAGTCCAAATGTTGCCGGCTGCGTCCACGATTGAGCCGCCGCTGGTCGGCGTGAGCGTTGTCGATACCGGCTCGGGGATCCGCGTGGGTGCCGCCGCGGCTGACGCTGGACTGGGCATCGGTGTGGGGGGTCTGGGAGCCGGTCCAGGCCTCTTCATGACATAAGGAGAGAGGTGTCGAGCAGCCTTACGCAGGGACATGATCGCTCTCCCAACGCTGGGATCAAGCGTGAGCCCGGTTGATTGCGAACGAAGCGAGCCGAATTGTGATCGGGAGGCGCGACGCGTTTGGGCCGACTGATCTTCAAGTTGCCGCTTTATGGTGACCGCGCATGCGGTCATCATGAAGAGATCCGGACTCTTGACGCCAATAGAGTTACTGCTGAAGAAGATGAAGGCAGCCGCAAAAAGCAACCATCCGCTTTGAGGGTAGGCCTGCCGTAGGTATAAAAAGTAAATGGCCAAACCCAGGACCAAAATCGGCGATCCAATAATCCCTAGGTTCAAAAACATCAGAATAATAGGATTCTCAACACCGGTAAGTCCGACTTGTTCATAGATTAGGGGCAGATCAGCGGCGGGGGTTCCATACAAAGCCTGCTTGGTGGTAACCTTACTAAGAACCTGCCACTGGTCAGACCTTACCTCGGCACTGTCGTCATAATACGCCCGAGCAGCAATTCGTTCGCCAACCGGCGTCTCGGTTAGCAAGACTGCCGTCAAGGGACCGAGGAGGCACACCGCCATGAAGATCGTTCCCAACAGGCGGCCGTTGATCCGGCCGTTGAGGAAGTCCCGCGCCAACGTGATTACCACCCGCACCACAATCAATCCGATCGTAACGACCAGCGCCGCCCGACCACCGAAGCCAAGAAGCCCAACCGCAAAGGTGCCAACGCAGATTGCGGTGGTCCGGAACCGCAATTTCGTTTCGAGAGCAAGAAACAATCCAAAGGCTGTTGCCATCGCTCCAGTCAACGGATGGCCATAGAGAGCAGCGGGACGGAATTCCTCAGTCTTGGCGTCGGAAACGACGTCCGTGCCGCCACTCATGTTCATGTCGAGAGGAATAAAGTGCTCCTGGTGGACGTACTCAGCGAGCGAAATCAGCACGTTGATCACACACAAGATCAATATTAGGTGCGCGATGACCCGCCTCTGTCGCCCGCTCGCGCTAAACATCGCGATTGCGATCCCACCCGCCGACAGATAGTTATCAACATACAAACCCGCGCCGGTGATCCCGACGTTGAGGGCCGCGAAAGTCGCACAAAAGATCGTGAGCCCTATAAAGAAAAAAAGAGCTGGCGCCTTGCCGAAAATATATCCGAGCTTGCTTTGCGCCGATGACCCGGAGATCAATGACGCGATCGCCGCCATGACGGCCAGGTATGTGGCGGGGTGGATCTTGAGGAGCGGATTGCCTCCCGGTTCTGCGTAGTGGGTACCGAGGATGTTAAGCGTGTTGCCCGAAATGGTGAATGACGCCAAGACCGCCAGGAACGTAAGCGCAAACGCGAAGGGAGGCACGCCAGCATGCGTAATACCTCGCGCCGGAAAGCCGACAAATAGAGATGCACGAAGCGCCCTTGAAGGCCCGTATAAATCGATGCTGGCCACTCGGATCCTTTCCAGTTCCTAAGCTAGCGAGAGATTTCGAAACATCAAACGCCGCAACGCAGGCAGGAACAGGATACAGGCCGCCAACACGCACATCAACGGTATGATTGCGGCTGAATATCTTGCGAGCGCGATTATCATTAAATGGGGCAGAACGTACATAATAACGGCAATCACGAGAATCCAACTGCGCCGCTCTCTCCGGACCGCAACCACCGCTCCACAAAGACAAATAAGGATGAAAGGTAGCATAACGATGATGTTGATAAGCGTTGCTTTATATGTCCGGCCCTGAAACCAGAAGGCCCAGCAGTTGTGAACAATGGTACGCGCGAGCAGAACCGGATGTTCACGATATTGGGTCCAAGCTCGGTGGCCCAGCTCATTGTAGAAGGATATCTCATCCTGGACGCGATAGAATTGGGGGAAAAACTCCTCCCGCATCCGAAGTCCCATCTCGTGCCCTATGCGCACCTGCTCCGCGGCCGCGGCAATGAGAAGGTCCTTACTGTCCTCCCCATTGCCGGCGTTCCTTTCCGCCTCCTCGCCTTGAAATATGGCAAGGCCAGTAACCGTCATCGTGGGGACGAATCGTCCCGAAATGTTGAAATTCCGTACGGCCCATGGCATCATCACCAGCGCTGCCGTGACGGCAACCAGCATAAACTGACCAAATGTAGCCCAAGGCGAACGGCGCAACTTAGGGGACAATATAATAAACAAGAAGACGACCGGAAAGATCAACGCGACCGTTGCCTTCACGAGCATCGTATATCCAAGCGTCAGGCCGGATAATACAAAATCCCACCAGCGTTCACTGTCGATTGCTTTGAGCAGCAGCCATGTCGTTGCTGTCAGACCAAGCGCCAGGGTCGTCTCGGTTCCGGCCCGGGTGTCCGATAGCATCGAAACCGGGTGAAATAGAAAAAGAAAGACTGCCAGCAGCGAGACGAGCCTAACCCCAAACAAACGTTGCGAGATTAGATAGACAATCACAGCGGTAACTGCCGACATCAGGTATTGGACTATCTGCACCATCAGCAGAGATTTGCCGCTTAGCGCAAAAATTCCGGCAAGCACTAAAACGAAACCAGGAGAGCGGAGCATTGTTTCCGAGGTGTCGGCATGCACCCGATAACCATGCCCATTAATGAGGTTGTCGGCGATCAGATCATAATCGTCGGGGAAAAGGTTTGATTGATAATTCTCTCCCAAGTAATGGGTCAGTCCCGGAATCAATGCAAACGCAATTAGCGCCTTCAAGACAAGAAGCAAGAAGAACACCATAACCACAGCCCGCGTGCTTACATTCGGGAATGCGGCCATCCCCGCCCCGCGGCGCGTCATGTCGACACCAAACTCCAGCGGCACAGCAACATGTCTCTCCATCTGCTAGCTCGCTCCATTCACGACGTGACTGTCGGCCGGCAACAAACGTCTGTTACAGGATGTTGGCGACATAGGTAGTTGCTTGTTCAAGAGGATATGGTCGCGCAAATCCGGCTAAACAGGCGGAGCTTCTCTGTTGCCCTGAAACCGCAGCCAACCAAGGGGCGGAAGGACCAGATGGTTTGCTCGATACGTTGCGGCCGCGGTATGGCAGGTTTAATGATCGCCGCCGTAATCCTGACGCAGCGTCTGCTCGGCGATGCAGGGGGGCAATACGACGACGACTTTCTTTTCAGAGAGCATTTTGTAAAATCTTTTGCCTGTTCTAGCAGGGCACCTGCCGATGACCAGCGGCCAGTGGCTTCAGCGGGCGGCGTAAAGCTACAAGCTGGGCTGAGGCCACATGTTCCGCACTGCCACTGTAGCCACGCGGTTACTGTGCGAATGATATGACCGAGACCGCATGCTATAGCAATAGCATCGGCATCACATCGTTGAGATGGCCGCCGGCGGTCGCCTTCGTTCGACCACCACGGCTATGCGCCGGATATGCCGGAGGTCACTCCCAATTTGGATGCTAGCCCGCCAGGGCGGCGAATGAGCCTCCCGGGAGTTTTGTAGCGGTGTCGCGCTTGTCCAGGGGTTCGTGGTCTGACTGGCGATATATTTCGCGCGCCACCTGGTCGGTCAGGGCTTCTGGCGCGCCGTCGAACACGACCCGGCCAACCGACATTCCGATGATCCGGCGGCAGTAGGCGCGGGCCGTGTCCAGCGTATGCAGGTTGATCAGGACCGTGATGCCGTCGCGACGGTTGATGTCGGTCAGCGCGTCCATGACCAGCTTAGCGTTCAACGGATCGAGCGAGGCGATCGGTTCGTCTGCCAGCAGAATGCGTGGCCGCTGCATCAAGGCTCGGGCGATGGCGACCCGTTGCTGCTGGCCGCCGGATATCGCGTCGGCGCGGTTCATCGCGACGTCCGCGACCCCGAGCCGATCCAGCGCGCGCAGGGCCAGCGCGCGTTCGGTGGGCGTGAACCATTTCAATAACAAGCGGAGCGTGGAGATCTCATAAAGCCGGCCGCACATGACGTTAGTCAGCACGTCGAGACGGTTCACCAGGTTGAACTGCTGAAAGATCATGGCGGTGCGGGCGCGCCAAGCCCGCAGCTCGCTGCCGCGGAGCGCTGCCACGTCGGTGTCTCCGGAGAAGATCTTGCCTTCCGAAGGATCGATCAGCCGGTTAATCAATCGCAACAGCGTGGATTTGCCTGCGCCAGACCGGCCGATGATTCCCACCATCTCGCCGTCAGAGATTGTTACGCTGACATGGTTCACTGCGTGGGTGTCGCCGAAGCGCCGCGTCAGATCAACGAGCTGAAGCAAGGTATCACCTATCGATGATGGGGCCGTTCTGGACCCTTGGTTTTCGCGGGACGTCAGGCATTCAGCAGCGGAAGGGGGCGCGCGATGATTTCATATCTTTAGAGCTATTCTGGCGGCTGACCGTGTAGCACACGAGGGGAGTGACGGAATATTACATCGGGATACCATTCCTATATACGTATATAATACGATATAGTTAAAATTTTTCCATATAATCGGTATATTTCCGGCAATTGTTCCGTTTTGAATTCGTTACCAACCATAATGGCATATTACCGCGCACTGAGTATATTTTGTCCTCGATCAATCCGGACAATTGTAATGTAATAGTTCGTAAAATGATCTCAAGGCGGCCAATTGGGTCCGTTTTTCTGTTGAACGACTTCACGGTTCCGTGAAATCCCTCCTGTCATTCGATCACCTTTTCGGGAGATTTATGACATGAGCGGCTCGCAGATTTCGGCTTCCAGTCAGCCAGTCACACTTGTATCAACCTCGGCGCCGTCTTCAACGGCTACACCCGGAAACTGGATTACCCAGACCATCGACGGCCAGCAATACGAAGTGTTGCTGCCCGCGAACTACAGCGCATCCCAAACATATGCCACGATCCTGTATCTACACCCGCTGGACGCCGGTGCGGATCCCGCGTCGCTGACGGCCGAGGTGAGCGGTTGGTTCAATTCGACCGATTTCCGGGCGAACCATCCCTCGATCATAGTCATGCCGCTGCTCAACCAGACCGCCGATACCTCTGGACAAACAATCAACTTCGGTGGCGTGGGCGGAGACACAGCGGGCACACAGTTCGCGCTCGATGCTCTCAAGCAGGTGCAAACTCAGGTACTCGGTCGATCCGAGTCGGATCTACGTGACTGGGGCCTCGATGGGTGGCCAGGGCACTGACCAATTGATGTTTGATCACGGCCCGAATTCGGCGACTCCAATTTTTGCCGCCGGATACTCGATGGCCGGAACGATGATCAACGAAACACCGCAGCAGTTCGTGGCCGCCATCGGAAATGCGCCGATGGAGGCTGTGCATGGCACGGCGGACACGACCAATCGGCCAGGTTGGGATCAGGCTGTGGCGGCGATCGATCCGAACTTCCATCTCACCCAGATCCAGGGTGCGGGCCACGATGTGTGGGACCCTAAAGCTGGTGTCCCCGGATATTCGAGCGACGCGAACTGGTCCTGGCTCTTCCAACAACAAATGCCCGGGGCGTCAACTCTTCCGACTCCGACCCCCACACCTACCCCAACCGGTAACGAAATAACCGCTACCTCCGGTGGCACTCTCACCGACGCGAGTGGGAACAAGTGGACGCTCACCTCGGCTGGCGTGGTCGATGAAAATGGCGCCGCTGTTCCTGGCAGTTCCGGCACCGCTGCTTTTGCGATCGTTGACAATTTGTATTACGGGCAGGACGCAACGACTAAAGAGTGGTACACGTACTCACCAGCAAGCCATTCCTGGACCAGCTCGGCCGCTCCTGTCCTGACACCAACACCTACCCCGACCCCACCTCCGCCACCCACGCCTACCCCCCACCCAACACCGAGACCCCAGTTCCAACGCCGACCGCGTCACCCAACGACACAGTGGTGCGCGCCGGTTCGACAGGCGCGATCACCGACGCCGCCGGCAACCGCTGGACGATATCGTCCACTAACGCCGTCCTGGAGAACGGCCGGGCGGCCGCATTCACCGCCAACGTTGCCGAGATTGGCTACGTCAATAAGACGGTGTGGCAGGCGAACACCAGTAATCAATGGTATAGCTGGACCGGGTCAGGATGGAGCGCCGGCAATGATCCCTTGCCGATCCCAACCCCCACACCGACGCCAACGCCACTACCCCCACTCCCACGCCGACCCCGACCCCTAACGAAATCACAATTACCTCCGGTGGTACGCTTACGGATGCCGGTGGCAATAAGTGGACGCTCACCTCGGCCGGCGTGGTCGATGAAAATGGCACCGCTGTTCCTGGCAGTTCCGGCACCTCGGCCTTCGCCATCGTGAACAACGTTTATTACGGCCAGGACGCCACTAGTAAATCTTGGTTCACCTACTCTCCAACAAGCGGCGGCTGGACCAGTTCGGCTGCTCCCATTCTGACACCGACACCGACCCCAACTCCTACCCCCCACCCGACACCGACCCCCACCCCACACCCGACGCCGACCCCTAACGAAATCACAACTACCTCGGGTGGAACTCTCACGGACGCCGGTGGGAACAAGTGGACCCTCACCTCAGCCGGTGTGGTCGATGAAAACGGCATGGCGGTCCCTGGCAGCTCCGGCACGTCAGCCTTCGCTATCGTGAACAACGTCTATTACGGCCAGGATGCCGCCAGTAAGTCTTGGTTCACCTATTCGCCGACAAGCCACGTCTGGACCAGCTCGGCCGCTCCTGTCCTCCTGACGCCGACGCCGACGCCGACGCCGACCCCCACTCCGACGCCGACCCCCACTCCGACATCGACATCGACATTCACCACGGCGAACGGGCAAATCTACAGCCCGTCCGGTAGACAATTCATTGCCCGCGGCGTGGACGTCCACGACTTCAACCTTTCCGCCGCGGCGGCGCAGGTGCCGACACAGTTTCCCGGCGTGAACATGATCAGAGTCGATGTCGACCCTCTCGGCACCGATCCGTCCGTTTATGCCGCGACGGTTGCTTCGCTCACTGCAAAGGGTATTGTCGTCGAATTCAGCGACTACACCAATAGTCTCGGCACCGGTGGCGGTGGTAGTCAGGGCGTCGTTTTTACTGGCTCGTTGCTCGCTAATGAGCAGGCATGGTATACCGCAATGGCCGGGTACTACAAAAACAACCCCTATGTCTGGTTCGGCACCAACAACGAACCTCCCCAGGTCGGCGGATCGCTCTCGGATTGGCAGAAAACCACCTACGACACGATCCGTGCTGCCGGGAATAATAACCCTATCCTGCTCGAGACGTCCGGAACCCGGCCCCCTGGATATGGCGGAATTCCGCTGCAGTCTGGAATGAACCCGGCTGACTACGCCAACATGACCAATGTCGTCTGGGATCCACACGCCTATTCGTTCCAGGATAATAACAGTACAGATCAGGCGACAGCCAACGCCGAGGTTCAAGCGCTGATCACAGGAGCCCAGTCGATCAAAAGTGCCGATGGCATCGTGCCAGTGATCATTGGCGAATACAGCAACTGGGCGACCGGCGGTGATCAGACGGTTCAGGCGGTGATCAATGCAGGCAATTCTGGCGCTGCGGGTTCAGCCGCCTGGGCGTGGGATGTCTCCGGTATTGTCGGTGGTCCAGGTGGCGATCCAACTGGATCTATTTACAATGGCCTATTGAGCGGTGGACAGCTGACCGCCTATGGCCGGCAAGTCGCGGCCTTCATCGCCGGCAATCTGACGAGCGGCAGCGCTACAAGCGCCACGGTCGGGCAGAGCCAGGTTTCCGTCGCGGCCAAGTCAGGCACCTCGATGCAACTCCTCAAGAGCACGGGTGCTGCCGTTAGCCCGTCCAGCGGAGAGCAAACTTACGTAATCCCCGCTGCCGGAAACGGGGTGGAAGCCTTCACCAGCAACATCCTGGCCATGGGGGACACTCTGAACCTGACGACGGCGCTGGCGGCGACCAATTGGAATCACTCCCCCGCCGCCCTATCGAACTACCTGACTGTCACGGACTCGGCACAGGGTGCGACACTGTCTATTTCTGCCACCTCCGGCGGTTCAGGCGTGGCGATCGCGACCATCAATGGCGCAACCACCGCGACCCTGAGTAGCCTGCTGGCCCATTCGATTACCTGATCGGGCACCTGACGTGGCAGCGCCGCCGGGGAAGACCCTGGCGGCGTCCCCACGGCAAGTATATCTCGCCAAAAGTGGCGACGATATTCATGTAAAGCCAGTTTTGGCTATTACACACTTATCAACAAACTTCAGGAAAAACTTATATCCAAAAGGATATTACTTTGAGCAACACTTCGACATCAATCCCGTCGCCGAACGGTTCTATTGTAGCAGCTGGTAACGGCACAGCAATCATCGATACGAACGGCAACACATGGACGATATCGTCCACCAACGCCGTCCTAGAGAACGGACAGGCCGCCGCATTCAGCGCCAACGTCGCCGAGATCGCCTACGTGAGTAAGACCGTGTGGCAGGAGAACAAGAGCAATCAATGGTACAGCTGGACCGGGTCAGGATGGAGCGCCGGCAATGATCCCTTGCCGATCCCAACCCCTACCCCGACGCCGACACCTACTGGTAAAGAAATAACCCCTACCTCCGGTGGCACTCTCACCGACGCGAGTGGGAACAAGTGGACGCTCACCTCCGCCGGTGTGGTCGATGAAAACGGCACGGCCGTGCCTGGCGGGTCCGGCACCGCCGCTTTCGCGATCGTTGGCAATTCGTATTACGGGCAAGACGCGGCAACTCGGGATTGGTACACCTATTCACCAGCAAGCCACTCCTGGACCAGCTCAGCCGCTCCCGTCCTGACACCAACCCCAACCCCAACGCCCAATCCCAACCCCGACTCCGACGCCGACCCCCCACCCGACGCCACACCTGCCCCTAACGAAATCACAGCGACCTCCGGTGGAACTCTCACGGACGCTAGTGGGAACAAGTGGACCCTCACGTCGGCCGGTGTGGTGGATGAAAACGGCACCGCTGTTCCTGGCAGTTCCGGCACCTCAGCCTTCGCCATCGTGAGCAACGTGTATTACGGGCAGGACGCCGCCAGTAAGGCTTGGTTCACTTACTCTCCAACAAGCCGGACCTGGACCGGTTCGGCCGCTCCCATTCTGACACCGACACCTACACCAACCCCGACCCCCTCACCTCCCGGCACGCGCGACCCATCTCAAGTGCCGTTCGCCTCGACCAGCGTCTTCAACCTGCCGCTCGGTTCAGGGGCGCAGTGGACGCCGAACGCCCAACTCGCGAGCGCCAGCGTTTACGTCAACACGACAGCGGCGGATATAACGAGAACATCTACACCGGCACCGCCTCGGACCCGCTGATCACCGTCACGAACACAGGGGCGGCCGGGAGCACCCCCGGCACCTACACCATGCACATCCCTGTCGGAGCGGTTGGGGCGGGGGCAACGACCGGACCTTCTCCCTGGACGATACCGTCACCCACACCTGGTACGGGATGGGTGGCTTCAACTGGACCAGCGCCACCACGGCCACGGTCTCTCAGGCCTCCGGAGAGTCTCGATTACGGCTCAGGTATCCAGGTGGATCAATCCAACTGGGACGAGGGTGTCGGCACTCTGCGGCAGTCTGACCTGAACGCCGGCACGATCGACCATATGCTCCGGCTCAACCTGCCAGGCGCGATGCTTATTCGTATCGAGCACCAGCACAAATCAGCTGGCGCCAAATGCATGGCCGCAGACGGCCGAGGATGGTTTCGCGATCAACGGCAACGGTGGGCCGGCCTATACCGGCACAATCCCGTTTGGCGTCACGGTCGGCATCCCTGCCGGCAGGGTCGAACCAGCCGACGTGAAGGCGAACGCCGGCGCGAACATGCTCTGGACCGAACTCCAAGACCACGGCGCAATGGTCCGCGACCACGGAGGCTCCAGCCCCAACGACCTTCCAGGCTGACCAGAACCTAAACGGCAGCGACCCGCTGCTGCAGGCATGAGCGGTATGGTCGAAAATCATGTCGCAGACGGAAATTCTGGCCAACCAGGGACCGAACAGCGTCAACGGCGGGGGCACGCCGATCGTGCCGCTCGATCTTGGCCGAGTGACGCGGCTGGCAGCAGCGCTACCTCCAGCATCGTGGGTCAGAGCGCGGTTTCCGCCGCGGCCACGGCAGGAAATCCCATGCTGCTCCTCAAGGGTTCGGGGGCTGCCGCCAGGCCGTCCGGCAGCGGGCACAGTTATGTGCTGCCCGTCGCTGGAAGCGGGGCGGAAATCTTCACCACCAACATCCTGACCAGGGGCGATACGCTGGACTTGAGGACCGCACTGGCGGCGACGAACTGGAACGGATCGGCCTCCACACTGACGAATTATCTGACCGTCGCCGATTTGGCACAGGGTGCGACACTGTCTATTTCAGCCACCTCCGGCGGTTCAGGCGTGGCGATCGCGACCATTGATGGCACAGCCACCGCGACCCTGAGTAGCCTGCTAGCCCATTCGATTACCTGATCGGGCACCTGACATGGGAGCGCCCCCGGGGAAGACCCTGGCGGCGCTCCCACGGCAAGTCCACCTCACAGGAGGTGTCGACGCGGTTTGCCGGTCCGTCAGACCACCGGACCTGACCTAACGGATAGCCTTTGCCGTCCCACTCTTCAGGGTATGCAGCGCACCCAGATAACAGGTTCTGGTGCAAGGTTCAGCGCTGGTCTGGGCGCCATTGGCGAGACCACGGAGACGCCGTGTCAAGCGGCCACCTGGAACAGCCCGGCGGTAAACTGCGCCTGGGCCCTGATGTTCCGAACTTGACCCTTCCTGATCATCGCCATCGTAGCCTACCAGCGTTCATCGGGCTGTCCAAAAGCCATCAAAGCCAAGCCGCGGTCGGGTAAGTCGTTTTACGCACCGATAGTCTTGCTCCACAATGTTGTTCAGACTTGCACCTGCCGCAGTCGGGAGTGGCGCCCCTGCTCGCCGTCCTTCTTCATCTCGTGGTGGCCTTCGGATAGGCCGTGTTCTTGTCCATGGTAATGGTGCGCGGATTTACCGTAATGAGGCTGCGCCAACGCCTT
>CAVZTH010000036.1:0-66218 GCA_963778125.1 uncultured Alphaproteobacteria bacterium
AACCCCAAAACCCCAAAACCCCAAAACCCCACTTATTGAATTAAATCACATCAACTATCATTCACAAACCAATAGAACTATATAAAAGGAGTTTAAAGAAACCAATCAATATAGCACCTATTATCATAAATGTATATGGATTCTTCAGACTAATAAAATCTGTATAGTATTCCATATAAGGTTATTTTTGTTATTATCCTTCCTATTTATATAATTTCATTTTTGTCTTTAAATTAGCATTGAAACCTCATGTAAAAGTGTCAAATCTTTCCTTAAGCATATTGTACAAACTATTTAGTAATCTATCTAACATAATAAAAGATCATCAGTTGTATTTATTATTTTTCCAATAAATTAAAAGCATTTGTATCTAATTTTGATTCTAATTATGTTATATTATTTTCATCTAATTTTATTAGAATCATTCAAAGTCAAGCGAGGTTCAAATTGTTATAGTTAATTAGGTTAATCAAAGGATGATTTTGGTATTTTCATATTAGTACTTAATATAAAAGAAAACACCGATAGCTTAACAAATCAATAAAAACACAATTATAAGTGATATTCAGTTAAAAGTATTAGAGACTCATGTAAATGTTTTCGAGGAGGCCCTTTTCTTTTCAATGATTATTACTACTATATATAAATAGTCAAAACAGTTCTTTATCTCATTGTAATCTTAATTCTCAATCAGCTTCTTATGCTTATCTTACTGAGCTTTGTTATGATTTGCAAGATTTTCATTATGTGTGTCAATTTAATTTGCAAATTCATTTATAACTTCATTGAGTTAAGATTTGCAAATTCGTAATTCCAACTTTAACCAACTATCTCGTAAGTTCTCAAATCTATTCATTCGCAAACTAGATTCATCTTAGCTATCATCTCAATCTTTAACTGTTCATTCTAGTAATATATTCCCTCCCTATTATCACATATAATTTTCATCCTTTTAATGAGCTCACCATTATGCACTATTGACGGTTCCCAAGCCTTTTCTAAAAGTCAAGATCTTCCTCTTCCATTTTATTTCAATTATCAGGGGTTTTGGGGTTTTGGGGTTTTGGGGTTTGGGGATGGATGATTTGCCAGCCGCCTTGCGCGACAGATGGCGGGTCGTCCAGTTCCGGATCCGGGGTGTCAACACCTACCGGTCCTGGCGGCGAGGATGGTGAGCCTGATCGCCGAACATCGGATTCTCGGTGGGTGACGCCGCTGGAGGATCGGGAGGTCCGCATTGTGGCTGACTATTGGCCCGGCGGTTCGCTCGGGGTCTTCGGAGACTTGTCGAAGGAATCCTTCTGGTTCGGGAACGCGCGGGACACGTCATTGACCGCCGCGACATCAAAATCGAGAGGCGCTCTTGACATCGTAACTCTATCGGAAATCCGGTCGGCGCAGTCGTGCATGGGCGCGAAGACGTAGGAGAAAGGCCAAAGCCGAAGCGGTGGGACGTTCTATGACAGGCGCCGTGGCCATCGAGCCACTTACCAGCCTGACTACGTTGACAAATAGGGGGCATGATCTGGGTGGAAGCTGAGGCATTCCAAATCCGCGGGGACGACGATCAACCGGTGCAGCCGCGACCTTGTGGGCATCCGAATGGCATCTTTATCCGCGCTTGGACATGAAGACGCTGATCTGTCCCGCTCACTACCCGAGTTCGTCGACCACCAGGACCATCGATCATGAACAACATCCATTGGGCACAGGCCCAAGCCGCCGCGCTTGCGCGAGGCCTTGCTTACCGCAGGCATCCTCCGTGGGCAGTCGCAAGACCTGCACCCTGACGGCACTGCCACATCATTATCATCAGGTCGACCCGCGTTAACCTTACGGCAACTTGTTGATGCCTATGAGGGTGAGCTTGAAGGCGGCGCTAACCTCATGGCATCAGTGACTTTCGACGACCTTCGAAGCCGACCGAAAGAAGCTTCAGCAATCGGCGGGCATCTCGCCGTCAGGCGGGGAGAAGGAGCTATCTACCCTAAGGCGATTTATAAAACTATCCCGCCACCTTACGGGGAACTCGCCACTAGCGCCGATCATGACGTCCGGTTTCGCAAAAGCGCTGGCAGCATTTGCGAATATGGTCCTGACGTCGGGGAGAGCCACGAAGCGGTCGGCGGCGACCTATGCCAGTCAACTGCGGGGCTTGGCGGCAGCGTCCGCAAATCTGATCCGCGGCATCCTGCCCGATGCAAGTTTTGGCAATGTCCTTGACCTCGGTGTGAAAAGCTATCTTTCCCAGTCATCCAGAGCGTACGGAGGAGGCGTAGCCCAGCAGTGCTCGGTCCCCAGGGAGACGTCCGGCGTTCGATGACGGCTCGCCCGCCGACCCTGGTTGACAACTATCCTAGGGCAGAACACCTTAAAAATTTCTTGGCTTGGAGCCAGGGACACTGACATCGCGTATCTTGGACAAGAAAAGCTTGAAGTCCAAGCGGACTCGACGAGATCTAATGTCGAGGGTAATTTAGTCACAATTTTTTAACCCGCGTGCGATAAGCCAATTCCTTCAGATCCGTCTGCTGAACCTGCCGTGCTGACAGCAGAAATTTCAGCCCAGTTGCCTCGGCACTATCAATGCCCCCAAAGATTGCGGCATTTTTCAGAAATTTCAGACGTCCAGCACGGCGGACCTTTCTCCTGTCAATCTAAGGGTGAAAAGCTGTCAAGACGTGCGGACGCAGGCTGGGGGATGGGCAAGGACGGCCGGTCTCCGGCAGAGGATGCATATCGTTCGGTTGTTGAACCGATGGTTGGCTGGCTGCTTTTGCCGAAGACTGCTGAGGGCGCCCATCAGCACATCGATCGCGGTAGGGACGCGCATTACTGCGCGCCCCCCGCACAGATCCGTACGTGCGGCAATTCCCGCATACGGCTCCCACCTCGGGTGTTTGACGGCGAAGCGCTGCTTCGGCCAGGGATGAAGGATGCGCGGCTTGGGGAGCCAGTCGTCGGCCAGCTTCGTCGATCCGCTCCCAGGTCGTCCCGTCCTTCTGGCTGCGCCGCCGGAGCGCGCGCCGCCAGAGGTCGGTCGACGTGGTAGCGGAACGCGCTGAAGCGCGCGGCTGTTGGTCGGCACGGCGTGGTAGTTGAAGAAGCCGGCGACGACCTGCCTCAGCCATTGCCCCTGTTCGGGGATCGGCTGGTGCATGCGTCGCCGCAGTTCCTCCTTGATCTCCTGCAGCTTCGCCCGCATGCGGTCGCGCCGGGTCTTCCTGCAGAGCAGGAACTTGCCGCGGCGCGATCTTGCCGCAGATGAAGGTGAAGCCCAGGAAGTTGAAGGTCTCCGGCTTGCCAAGTCCGCGCCTCTTGCGCGTCTGCCGCCGCGATAGCGGCCGAACTCGATCAGGCGGGTCTTCTCCGGATGCAGCGACAGCGCAGAACTCCTCCAGCCGCTCGCGCATCGCGTCCCAGAAGCGCCGGGCGTCGGCCTCGTGCTCGAAGCCGACGACGATGTCGTCCGCATAGCGCACGATGATCATGTCGCCCGTGGCCTCGCGCCGTCGCCAGCGCTCGGCCCAGAGGTCGAAGACGTAGTGCAGGTAGATGTTGGCGAGCAGCGGCGAGATCACCGACCCCTGCCCCGTCCCCTTCTCACTCGACCGTCACGACCCCGTCTTCGAGGACGCCCGCCTTCAGCCATTTCTGGATCAGGCGGATGATGCGCGGGTCGCCGATCCGGTGTTCCAGGAAGCGGACCAGCCATTCCTGGCTGACCTCGTCGAAGAACGACCGGATGTCGGCGTCCAGTATGCAGTTCACCTTCGTGCTGCGTGATCCCGACCGCCAGGGCGTCCAGCGCATCGTGCTGGCCGCGCTCCGGGCCGGAACCCATACGAGAACCCGAGGAAATCTTCCTCGTAGATCGCGTTCAGCACCGTCGACCGTCGCCCTCTGGACGATCTTGTCCTCCAGCGCGGCGATCGCGAGCGGGCGCTGCCGTCCGTCCGCCTTCGGGATATACCTCCGCCGGGACGGTAGCGCCCGGTACGCTCCCCGTGGACCCGTGCGTGCAGGTCCTCGAGCCTGCGATCGAGGTCTGCCTCGTAGTCCTGCCACGTCAGCCCGTCCACGCCGGGCGCCGCGTCCCGCTTGAGCGCGATAGAACGCCGTCCGCAGCAGTCGCCGGGCTGAGATGGTGGAGGAGCGCGGTGAACCGTCTCCTTCTTCCTTTGCCTTGCAGCTTGCCGTACGCGCTCCAGCGCCTGTGACACGCTTTCCCGGTCCTGCGCCCGGCGCGTGCTTTGCTGGTTCGCGTTCCCCTCGGCCCCCGCCCTTGGCTCCACCGGCTCCGCCGCCGGTCGCCCGGCTTTGTTCGTCGGCTTCACAGCTACTATGGCGGAGTCTGACTTCTCGGGCTCGTGCATCATCGGCTACGGCTCCTCGCCTTCCCGATGCGGACCAGGCGGCATGCCGCCGCTGGTCAGACCCGAGATCTCCCGGTTCCCGTACAAGGAGCGTCCGCACATGCCAGGGTCTCCGACCACGCCGGGCCGTCCGGGCACTCGCGATGACGCGCCCGTCCGTGTTGCCTTCCGCACCGCTAACGGCGTCGGCACCCGAAACTTATGCACTTTCGCGGCTCAATGGCTGGCCTATGCGCTCCCCTGCCGACGCTTCGCCGCCACCCTCGCGGATGCCGACGCACGGCTCGGGGCCGATGTGGATCGCTACTCCTTCATCGTAGTGGACTTGCACCATCTACTCCTTGCCGGTCTCCCGGCGCACTAGCGACGCGCAATGATGAACGCCTCGACACGCAATCAAGGCCGGTTTCCAACGCACATTATCTGAGAGGAGCCGAACCTCTGACGCACAAATAGTTGAGACACCAACGCTCGCTCGGTGCACGGACGCGCAATAGACGACCGCCGGTGCACGCGGCAATGATCGCCCCAGTGGGGTCTAGACCTTTGGGCGAAGCTGTCCCAGAACACATCAATCAACCTTGTTGAAGCGCGGGAAGTGTCTCATGCCCGTACCTGGCTGGGGTCCCCCCAGCCAGGTAGCCTTGGATCACTGAATATGAGCTGGATTTCGCTATGAAATTACGGCCGCCGATGATGTCGAGCAGGCACACGTGGGGTGGAGGGGCGTTATGGGGGCATCATCACCGGAACGGTTAGGCACCCTGTCCGATGTAAGCCCGTCATGGGAGCCAACTACCAGCGTCGCCGCGTTGATCCAGACAGCGCGCGCACTAGCAACGAAGGTCGACGCCGTTCGTGAAAACCTTGATCGCGAGCGGGCCCTTCCTATCGATCTGGTGGACCCCTTGGGCGCAGCGGGAATGTTTTCGCTTTGGCTGCCGAAGTCATTGGGGGGAGCCGAGCTCAATGCAGTGGACTACGTGCGCGTGATCGAGGAACTTTCCCGCCTCGATGGTTCGGTTGGGTGGTGCGCTTCAATAGCCTCGGCCTACAGTTGTATTGCCGGCTACCTCCAGCCAGACGTGGCGTCCCGAATTTACGAGGGGGCGCGCGCAGTAGTTGCCGGCGCGGTCATGCCGATTGGCAAGGCGTTCATCGATAACGGCGGCTACAGCGTGACCGGCCACTGGACATATGGCAGCGGAATTCGGCACAGCCAGTGGACGTTGGGCAGTTGCATCGTGCATGATGGCGATGGGCCGCGGAAGGGTCCGGGTGGCACGCCGGAGATCCGTCTGGCGATGTTTCCGACAAGTAGCGCTGAAGTAATCGATACCTGGCGTGTGGGCGGTCTCCGCGGAACCGGCAGCAATGACTACCGTGTCGCCAACTTATTCGTTCCGGAAGAGTACACTATATCGTTTCCTGCTCCACTTCCGGCTCAGGAAGGGACGCTCTATGCGATGCCATTGATGTCATTGTTGGCCGTTGCAATCGCCGCGGTGCCACTTGGGATTGCACGCGCCGCAATCGACGCAGTCATCACACTGGCCTCGGTGAAGCCCCTCTATGGATCGTCGACATTGCTTCGCGACAGGCCGGCTGTTCAAGCTGATGTGGCACGTGCAGAAATTCTGTTAGGCTCGGCACGTTCCTACCTGTTCTCAATGTTCGGCGGGTTGTGGGACGAAGTCGCCACCGGTGCGGTAATACCGCTGCAACGACGCGCTATGGCCCGGCTCGCTTGTGCAAACGCGGGCCAAGCGTCGGCACAGGCTGTGGATCTCGTGTATAACGCCGCCGGCGGCACAGCATTGCTCGAGAGCGGCCGATTGGAACGATGCTTCCGCGACGTGCACGCATGCACCCAGCACATCGCCATCTCGACCATGAACTATGAAGCGGGCGGGCGCGTGCTCCTTGGCCTTGACCCCGGAATGCCCCGAATCTGAACCGGCGAACGAGGCGAACTGATGGTCCAGATGCGCCAGCGGGAGCTGCCGGCCTGATCGAACGGCATCATGCGCCTTCGAGCGTCTATTGCGCTCAGCCGATCGGGGTGAACCGGACCGTGCCCCCAAGTGTTTCATTCGGCTGAAGGATATGCATCGCCTGATCGGCTGGCAAATCAGCCCGGTTTAGCGCGTCGGGAACGTGGCTGACCGGTTCGAGGCAGAAGAAATCAGCCCAGGACGGCGTGAACACCTGCAATTGCCGGAACACTTCGCTGGCTTCGATCCGAAGACTGGCAGGACCCGATTGGAAATCAGCTGTCCCGTCCCAGCCGGTGAAGCAGTTATCCAGGCGCGATTCTGCGACGGAGCGCGGCTCGGTATAAAGCCAGGCGCCGCGCGCTGGCGCGTTGTGCGAAGGTAGTGAATCAACGCCGTTTTCCCAGACACCGCTGGCCTTGAAGCGCAGCAATGGATCATTGGCCTTGGGAAAATGGGGGTGCAGGCCGATGCCCGCCGGCGCCGGTTCGGTGTGCCGGTTGGTCATTTGGATCGTGACCGTCAAGCCGGCGCCAGAGAGCCGGTAGCCGATCTCGGCGCTAAAGGCGAACGGCCAGGACGCGTCCGGGCGATGTATAAAGCTTAGGGTAACCGATCGCGGTCCGACTTCCTCCACCACCCAGGGTCGTTGCCAGCCGATGCCATGGATCGTGTGCGGACTGTCGCCGAAATTTGGCTCGAGTCGGTAGTCACTACCGCGCCAGCGGAACCGGCCTTGACAGATCCGATTACCATACGGAAGGAGCGGAAAACACCCCATCAAATGCGGATCGCGCCCAAAAGCCGCCTGCGGCAGCGCCCGCCGTAAGATCGGCGTCCGGCCGAGCATCCACCCGGTCAGTCCGGCCCCATATTCGGGGGCGACAACAATGGACGACGCGCCCGATGTCAGGGTCAGCATGTATGGACTCCCGTTGGCGCCCAGCCTAACTCGTTCCGCCGCCTGTCGTTAGGAGAAAGAGGCGTGGAGCAAGTCGATTGCGTCGTAGTGGGTGCCGGCGTCGTGGGCCTGGCCGTGGCACGCGCGCTGGCCGGTGCGGGGCGTGAAGTCATCATCCTGGAAGCGGCGGAGGCCATCGGCACTGAAACCTCCTCGCGCAACAGCGAGGTCATTCATGCCGGCATCTACTATCCCGCCAACAGCCTTATGGCTCGATTTTGCGTTGCTGGCCGCCGCCAACTTTACGCCTACTGCGCCGAGAAAGGCGTGCCCCACATCAATTGCGGCAAGCTGATCGTAGCGACCAATCCGCGGGAAGACGCGATGCTGGACGGCATCAAGCAGCGAGCGGAGGTCAACGGCGTCGAGGGCATGCGAGTCCTGACCGCTGCGGAGGCAATCGCCCTGGAACCAAACCTGTCGTGCACCAGCGCCCTTCTGTCGCCAACGACCGGGATCATCGACAGCCACAACTTCATGCTTGCTTTGCAAGGTGACGCCGAGAATGCCGGAGCCGTATCGGTATTTTTTAGTCCGGTCGTGACAGGGCGGGTCGCGGGCCGCGGCATCGAGATCGATGTCGGGGGCGCCGACCCAATGACGTTGCGCTGTCGGCTGTTGATCAACTCCGCTGGCTTGCATGCGCCGGGTTTGGCACGACGGATCAGCGGCATGCCCCCCGATCTTGTGCCCCCGGTTCATTACGCCAAAGGGAACTACTTTACGTTGTCTGGGCGGTCGCCGTTCTCGCGGCTGATCTATCCCGTGCCGGTGCCGGGCGGCCTCGGCGTGCACCTGACGGTCGATCTGGGCGGCCAGGCTCGGTTTGGGCCAGATGTCGAGTGGATCGATACCCTGGATTACACGGTCGACCCGTCCCGCTCGGACAGCTTCTATGCGGCCGTACGCAAATATTGGCCGGCGCTAAAGAACGGGGCGCTGCAACCAGGATACGCTGGAATCCGCCCGAAGATCGTGCCGAAGGGTGCCCCGGGACAGGATTTCGTAATTCAGGGACCGCAAACGCATGGCGTGCCAGGGCTGATCAATCTCTTCGGTATCGAAAGTCCAGGACTGACTGCCTCGCTTGCGATCGCCGACCGTGTGCTGGAAGTCTCCCGGTGGGAGTCGTAGCGCGAGCCGATGCAGGACATCGCGCGGAGCTACAACGTCTCGCATAGTACGATTTCCCGGCTGGCGGGCAGTAAACCCAGAAAAGACATCGTATAGGTAGATTCCGAGGGTAGCCCGACAGCATCAGTGTGCAGCACTGTTGGGTGGTTCCCTTTGCTACGTCACACAGAAACAGCCGATCAGGTTTAGGGAGAGCGCTTGAAACGAACGTCAGGGCGGGGTCGCCTCGCGCTTGGCGATCAAAAAAAGATCGAGATTATGGCCAAATCCATTTTCGCCATTCTGCCCAACGCGGCCGACGAAGATCACCTTCGTGCGGAAGCAGCGGCGGCACGCTTCTTTCCGGACGATGTGGGCGAATGGCTATTAAGCCTCGCAAGACCGTGGCCGTGGCGCGCTTGGTCTAACGATGGAGAGATGGAGAGATCGAAATGAGCGGCGCGGCCGGACGCGAAAGTGCTATGTTTGCGGATCGCATACCAGTCAGGTTGTCACGTAACGGGCTGCTTAAAGCAGTTGGGAGATCATGATGGCATTGCATGAATTCGAAGTGCAACTGGTCACGCTCCTTCCTAAAATGAGGATTTGGGCACTCGCCCTGACGCGGAATGGGTCCGCGGCCGATGATCTGGTGCAGGAAGCGGCAGTGAAAGCGCTGGCTGCCTACGATAGCTTTCTAGCCGGAACCAATTTCGGCGCTTGGATCCACCGCATCCTTCTGAACTCCTTTATTACCGGCATGCGAAGCCGTCGCTTTATCGCGGATGCAGAGGTCCCGGACCAAGTCGTTGCGTCGGATCACACGGACCGGATCGCCCTGTGCGAACTGGCTTTAGCCATGGATCTTCTGCCGCGCGAGCAGAAGGCCGCGCTCTTCTCCATCGCTGTGGACGAGAGATCCTATGTAGAATACGCGCACAAATCAGGCTGCGCGATCGGCACACTCAAGAGCCGGGTTCACCGCGCCCGGCTTCGGCTGCGTTCGCATATGGGTGGGGGACGACGCCTAGCTGCCTGAGGTTCAAGCCCCGGCGCGGTGAGGAAGGCCAGCGGCTCGGCCAATTGATCAGCGTCTGCTTTTTGCTTCGTGGGATGCGTTTGCCGATGTTGATGTGTTCGTGGACGAAGTGCTGGCGGAAATCGATCATTTGAACGCCCAGCGCAGTGTCCGGGCGATCCCGAGGGTGCCGGCCCGCACCAGCGGGCGGCTGAGCACCGGCACGGGCAACCCGTGCATCCGTCGCGCCCATGCCGGCAACAGATCGACAGCCGCTTGCATTGTGAGCGCCTGCAGCGGCGCCGCCAGCCTGTTCGGCCCCTGTTGGCCGAGAACGAGACGTGCGACCTCACGCGTGCGGGCATCGCATATCAGGTGCGGACGCATCGCGTTGATCAGGTCCTGCGCCTCGGACCGGGTGCGTGGGATCGGATCGGCGCCGAGTGCCAGAGCAACACGTCCCATTTCTACGAAATAACGGTCTTGATCGGCCGCTGACAAGCCTGCGTCAGCATAGCGCATCCAGGCGTCGAGAAAACTCGTCGCCTCCGTCACGTGCACCCAGGCGAGCAATGACGGGTCGCTTGCCGCATAGGCGCGCCCATCCGGCAACGTTCCGCGGACCTGGTCGTGGATGCCGCGAATGCGGGCGATCGCTGTCTCTGCTTCCGCCTGGCCGCCGTAGGTGGTCAGGGCGATGAACCGCGCCGTGCGCCGCAGCCGCCCATGCATGTCGTTGCGGAAATTCGAATGGTCCCACACCCCAGCCAGGACGGCCGGATGAAGCATCTGGAGCAGCAGCCCCGCTACGCCTCCGACCATCATCGAGGTTACATCGCCATGAACCCGCCGAGCGACCGCGCGCGGACCGAGCACTCCGTCGGGGCGGCGAACGACCGGCGCCTCGCCGCGCGACCGGTCGTTGAACAGCGCGACCACCTCGGCGGCAATGGCACGCTTGATCGGCCGCACGACAAGTGTGCCCAGCGAAGGGGATGGCACCGCGCCGCGTGGATAAGGCATCAGGACGCCCCCGTTGACAAGATTCCGACAAGAAATATGCGGAGCCGAAAGATTACCATACAGCTTCAACACTGAAATAGGCCTCGGTGTCTCGTGATCGGCAAGCGCGGCAGAAATTTAGCTTGCTGCCGCGTCGGCATGCAAAGCCACGCCAGGACGCCGGTCGAAACCGTTCGGACGCTTGAATGCGAGCGAGAGCAAGCCCACTTCGCCGCATTGCGATTCATGGAGTCCGGATGGCGACGCGGACGCGGTCCTGGTCAATGGGGCAAACCCAGCCCTCCAATGAGGTGTGATCTGAGTCTCGCTGTGATGTCTGTCCCGATGCACTCTGGTAGACACGGTGTGCATCGTGATGTAGTCCGCTAGGACCCGGCGATTGCAGTGATCGCGACGCGACGGGCGCGGTGGCTGTTGTGGTTTCGATAAGCCTGGCGACAACCTGGAGAGCTAATTATGCAAGTCGAGATCGAATATTGCGGGATGTGAGGGTATGAACCGCGCGCCCGTGCGGCGGCAAGTTTGATTGAGCAGAAGGCACCCGGCACGCAGGTCCAGTTGCGCAGGTCCGGCGGTGGTGTGTTCGAGATTACCGTGAATGGCAGGCTCGCCTACTCCAAGAAGGCGACCAGCCGCTTCCCAACGGAGGAGGAGGTGCTCGCGACCTTCGGCTGATTTGCGGGAGGTTTCCGGAGCATGGCAAGTTCCAGTGGATGGTAAGAGCCTGGACGAGGCATTTCGAGATCTAAAGAAATGCCCCCCTGAGGTTGACCGTAAACATCACATCGTCCTGATTTCGGAACGAGCTGTTTTCTGCATTCGAGCCCGCGATGGCACCGCCTACGGCACAATAAAAATCAATGAGCTATTCAAAGACAGAATAGAGTTTGATTGGGTTTATCAACCGGCAGCAGGGGCGACCATTTCACTGTGGAGTTCTGCTCAATGTGTTTCAGACAATCGATTTATAGTAGACCCAACCTTCTGGAAATACCTTTTATCGGGCGCGTCCTTAAGGCGTGTGCTGCGTCGATCCAGGTCCCTAAGCGGGCGTTGAGAGTCGTTTGCTTTGGCCTAATCGGCGCGCTGCTCGTTAGCCCTTGTCGGCCATTGGCCCAGGTACCGGCTAGCTTGGACCTCGTAAATATGACCTGGGTGGAGGTGCGTGCAGCGATTAGCGCCGGCTTTACCACGGTCATTGTGCCGAGCGGTGGGCTCGAACAGAACGGGCCGCATATGGCGATCGGAAAGCATGGCTGGATCATGGATGTGGCGGCTCACCGCATCGCTGCCGGAGTTGGCCACGCCTTGGTCGTGCCTACCATAGCCTACGTGCCGGAAGGTGAGACCGACCCGCCTACCGGCAACATGCGTTTCCCCGGTACCGTCGGCGTATCGGTTTCGGCTTTTGAAGCCACACTTGACGGTATCGCTCGTAGCCTCAAGCGGGCCGGTTTCCACACGATCTGTTTCATCGCAGAGCATGGGCAGAGCCTCGCGCCGCAGGCCAATGTCGCGCGTAGGCTGAATGCTGAATGGGCTGCGGACGGCGTCGAAATTGTCGACGTGAACCAATACAATGACTACCAGCAGCAGAATGATTGGCTGCTTTCTCAGGGTGTGAGCCGAGCCGAAATAGGCGATCATGCAGGCATAGCGGATACGTCGGAATTGATGGCCGTCCATCCAGGAGGTGTGAACATGCGCCGCTGGACACAGCCGCCTTCGGCACCGGAGGACACCGGCGTTACTGGCGACCCGTCCCACGCTTCGGCAAAACTCGGGCGCGTGTTGCTTGCTATGAGGGTAGACGCGGCGATACGCCAGATCCTGGCGGCACGTGTGCACACCGAACCATCCACGGACACCCGTTGAGACGGCACCCGAATGACGCCTGACGCCTTGCGGTCGAGTCAGTCTGCCACTCGTTTGCGCCGATGCCCGACCAATCATCTTTGTCTCAGTTGGCGGAGGCACCTTTCTGATCGGCCTGCTGCCAACATATTCAGCGATTGGCATCTGGGCACCGGTCCTACTACTGCTGATGCGGCTATTGCAGGGCTTTGGTGCCGGCGCCGAATACGGGGGAGCCGTCATCATGGCAGTGGAATTCGCCCCCCCGGGACAACGCGGCTTCTACGGAAGTTTTGCCCCGCTTGGCGTCACAGCAGGCAATCTACTTGCGGCCGGCGTGTTCTACCTCGTCACTATGATGTCGCAGGAGAACCTGCTGACGTGGGGCTGGCGCATCCCGTTCCTGATCTCGCTGCTGCTGCTTGGGCTCGGTGTTTATGTCCGCGCTCGTGTTACCGAGACCCCGGTGTTCGTCGAGGCGAATGCGAGGCGACCCCCGCTGCGTGCCCCTGCAATTGAGGCGCTGCGCCGGCATTCCCGCAATTTCTTCGTCGTGGTCGGTGCGCGTCTCGCGGAGAACGGGCTTGGCTACCTGTTCCCGGTATTCGGCCTGAGCTACGTCATCAACACTCTGCACATGCCGCGGGGGGTGGCGATTTCCGGCGTGATGCTTGGCAACGTTGCGGAGATTTTCGGCATCGTGTTTTTTTCGTGGCTGTCGGACAAGGTTGGTCGGCGGCCCGTGTATATGGGTGGTGCGCTGTTCTCAGCGGCCTTCGCGTTTCCTTTCTTCCTGCTGGCGGACACCCGGAACCCAGCGTTGATCTGCCTGGCTTTCATTCTCGTCATGGGGATCGGCAGCGGTGCGATGTTTGGTCCGCAGGCGGCGTATTTCGCAGAACTGTTCGGCCCGCGGCTGCGCTACAGCGGCTTCGCCTTCGCCCGAGAACTCGGCTCGATCATCGCCGGTGGTCCCTCACCATTCATCGCGGCCTTGCTGGTAGGCTGGATGGCGGGTGCGCCCTGGGGCGTTGCCTGCTACGTCATCTTGTTGTCGTTGATCACCACATTCGCGATCTGGTGCGGGCTGGAAACCCATCTCAACGACATACGCGCCGATAGTCCCGAAGACCTGATGCCGGATCGGCCGGTGGCAAAGCACGTGTGACAGCACGAGCGAGAAAGTCGCGTTGTGCGTCGATGCTCAAGGGATAGATTGCGTGCTGCCGAATGCGGCACAGATGCCGCGATCGAAAGTAATTAGGGCGCCCATCGCCGTGCGCCCCAAATTCGGGGTTCAATCGGGTACGCTATCCCTTGAACAGGTCGACGGAGATGAGCGTGGTGGTCTCGGTTCCTTTGTTCTCGGCCCAGTGATCAACATCTGTGGTTTCGACGATAACTTCGCCTGCGCTGTAGGTTCGGTCCGCACTGCCTTTGCGGTGCTCAAGCAGACTACCCTTAAGCACATACGTAAGTGCGGGACGCTGCGCGTGACTGTGGAAAGCGGCCGCGCCGCCGGGCTCCACCTGGATCACCCGCATACGCATCTGCCGCTGATCAAAATCCTTGAGCCCTTGTTTGCTAAGGTCGAACGCAGCGAGCGGCGTAGCACTCATGCCCTTGTTCTCGCTCGGCGGCTGCTGCGCCAACGCCGCCCCTGTCAACGTCAAACTCAGAATCAATGCCCACTTGATCGACGCTTAAGTCATCACGCTCCCCCTATGACTGAACATGTGCTTTTAAAGTTCTACCACGGCAGGTGATCGCTTGGCTAACTCGCCTTGTGCTGGGGCGGTGCTTGGCTTTGGTCTGAAACCGGGCCTTTGGGCAGATGGGTGTGGAAGTCTTGCTTGATTGACGAAACCGGTGATTGAAAGTTGCTAAATGCAAGATTCTGCTTGACTGGTTGGGGCCTTTTTGTAGCAAATACCATCGCCGCTTCCGCTTCGCCAGCCTTTAGTCTATCAGACCAGCCTTTAGTCTATCAGACTCGCTTGGCTCGCCTTCAAGTTTGCGTCCCCGAACCGCGCCTTCAAAATGCGCCGCTGGTCGCCGCATCAGGAATCGGCCCGACAAATAATCCCGGATAATTATGGAGGAAGCAAAAATGTTCAGAACTCGGTTTACCGCCCGATTCTCCAAGCCTCTCGGAATGAGCCTACTAGCGGGCACGGTCGCGGCGGTGCTGCCACTCGCCGCCCATAGTGCGGACATGATCAAGGAAGGAACCGACAGCACTACGAACACATGGCTGATTACATCCCCCACCAATCCCATAAAGGTGGGAGACCACACGGTCGGAACGTATGAGATCAGCGGCACCCGCCACGCTGACAACCGCGACGCTATGATGACCAACATGGGCCTGCGTTGCCTCGGAATATACGAAATCGTTGGCTCCGGACCCGAGAAGGAGCACGGCTCGTGTATTTACACGGACAATGACGGCGATCAAATCATGTCGACTTTTGAACGCAAGACCGAAAGCGGCGGAATGGAAACCTATGTTGCTGGAACTGGCAAGTTCGCAAGCATCTCCGGGACCGCCGAATGGACCATTCTCCAGTTCCCGCTCAAAGCAGATGATAAGCTCCTAAGAGGTGTCGTGGGCGAAAAAGTTCACTGGAAATTGCAGTAGGACGGAGAGGTAATTGCTCAACCAAACATCCCGGTTTAGCAGTTACCAGCGTTCTACCACGGCGGGTGATCGCTTCGCTAACGCGCCTGCTACCGAGCGGTATCAGGCCAGGGTGGCGTTGAAGATACGCATGTAGTTGCCGCCCACGATTTTGCCCGTTTCTTCAGCGGTGAACCCGCCCCGCATCATCGCTGCGACCAGCTGCACCCACTGCGAATAGTCTTGCAAACTCCCCGGCCTGACTTGCTGATCCGTCCCAATACTCACGTGATCGACGCCGATGACGTCAACCACCTCCTTCACCCCGTCGACATATTTGTCCAGGCTGGGGAAGAAATGCCAGATGCCAACCGAACCGCCCGTTTCGGCGATTATCCGCGCATGATCGGGTGTGATCTGACGCCCCTGCAGGGGCGTCGGGCCCATCGCCTTCGATCCTGCAAGCGCGGTGTGCGAGAGTAGCAGCGGCTTCGTGGCGACCTTGGCCGCTTGCCGGACCGTGTCCTCGGTCGCGTGCGCAACGTCGCAGACGAAACCCAGCCGGTGCATTGCGCGAATCACGTCGGCGCCGAACGGGGTGAGGCCGTTGTGCGTCACCGCGCCGGTCTGGAAGTCGCCAATATCGTTCGGCGTGTAATGCACAAGCTGGGCGTGACGGACGCCGCGATAGTGGGCTTCCTCTAAGCGTTCGAGCTTCATCTCCAGAAAGTCGAGTCCTTCGATATCCATCACGATTGCGGGTTGCCCGGCCTCGTGCGCCGCTTTCAAATCGGCGGCCGCGAGTGCTCGGCGCAGTCCATGGTTCGCCGCCATCTCATCCATCCAGGCGAGGCGCTCGAGGTGGTATTTGTAGAGCTCTCCCGGCTCCGGCCTGCGCAAGGCGGCGAGAACACCGGACGGGGACATGCCCAGGACGGGACCGTCCGGCACGTCGGCCAGGCAGGCCACGGCGAGTGATCCTGCCCGCATCCCGCTGGCGAGGTCATCGCTGGGAGGTGCTTTCGAGGTAATCCCCGTTGTGCCGCCGTGGGTATGCACATCGACCGAGATGGATTTCCGCAGGACATCCAGCGCGGCGGAGGTGTTTTCCGCGGTTTGTGCCGCGGCCGTTGAACCACGCGGCGATAGACCGCCGCCGAGCATCGCGCCGATCGACGTGAGAACGCTGCCCCACAGCCAGGAGCGACGAGTTGGTCCATCACAGCAGACGCAGCAGCAGTCCATGTCGTTTCCCCACCTAGAGCCATACACCATCGTTATGACCTTGCGTAGCGGCGCAGTGGACCGCCGAGCGTCGCAGCTTCGCCGATGCCTGTTACGCCGTTGGCCAAACGCAACTCGACGATGACGTAGCTTTGCGCGGTCACGGAAAGCGAGGAAAGTCTATGCTTACGGACCGTCGGGACATCCACGATGGTGGACTTAACGTCCTCGATCGTCAGGTCGCGCCGCAGATCGCTTGAAATGGACACCGTGGAATCCGGCATTTGTTTGGCTCCGGGTAGGGCGCGGAAGGAAAACCCGGTCGCCGCAACGGGCGGCCGGGGTATCGTCAGGCGGCTTCGGCGTGGGGCCGTGTCACGACGGTGTTTGGCGCGGACGCTGCCTCGCGATGCAGAACGAAATCGAAGGTGATCTGCGCGAACGGCGCGTTCAGGCCGCGGGAACGAATTTCCCCCGGATCGGTCGACCGCCGCACGTCCGGGATCAGGCCGTCGCGGGTGGCAAAGGCGAAGTCATCGTGTAGATACGCATCGCCATCGATATTGATCTGCGTCGTGAGTTTCCGATAGTCCGGTGCAGTAACGAAGAAGTGGATATGCGCCGGCCGATTGCCGTGGCGGCCCAGTTGATCGAGCAGCTTCTGCGTCTGTCCGTTCGGCGGGCAGGCATAGCCGGACGGCAGCAGGCTGCGGAAGCTGTATCGCCCTTCGGCATCGGTTTCGATGCGGCGGCGAAGATGGAACTTCGACTGCGACGGATCGAAGAACGAGTAGCCACCCAGTGTGTTGGCATGCCACACATCGACGATCGCTCCTGCGACCGGCCGGCCGTCCACATCGCGAACCTGGCCGTCCATGAATAGGACCTCGCCTTGCTCGCTACCATCGTCCAGGCGCGCCTCACCTTTCGAGAGCGGGGCTCCCGCGACATATAGGGGGCCTTCAATCGTGCGCGGCGTGCCGCCCTCGATTCCGGCCTGACGCTCGGCTTCGTCCATCCGCAGATCAAGGAACGTTTCGATGCCAAGCCCCGGCACCAGCAACCCGGCTTCGTTGGCCTGACCCAGCGCCGTAATATAGCTCACCGCGGACCAGAACTCGTCCGGCTGGACATCGAAATCCTCGATGGTCCGGAACATGTCGGATACCACGCGATGCATAATGTTCTTCAGGCGCGGGTTGCCCGCGCTGCTGGTCAGACCACTGACCTTTGCCAGAAGATCTTTGACTTCCTGTGTATTCAAGAGCGACTCAGTCATTTCACGTCCTCCGTGTTTTTCGTTTCATTATCCAAGATCTCCCCCCGCGACGGGCAGAGTTACGCCGGTGATGTAGGAAGCCTCGTCAGAGGCCAGGAACAGGATCGCCGCGGCCTGTTCCTCGGTGGTACCGTAACGTTTCATCAGGCTGGACGAGACCGTTTGATCGACGATCTGCTTATACCACTGGGTTTCTTGTTCCGTGGGCGGCTCAGCATTACGCGGGATACGCCGCGGCGGGGCCTCGGTTCCACCTGGTGCGACACCGCACACCCGGATGCCATGATCGGCGTATTCCATTGCCAGGCAAGCGGTGATGGCGTTCACCCCGCCCTTTGCCGCCGCGTAGGGAACACGGTTCACCCCGCGCGTGGCGACGGACGAAACATTCACCACCGTGCCACCGCCCCCCGCCACCATCACCGGCACCACCGCTCGGCAGCACCACAGGGTCGGAAACAGTGACCGGCGGATTTCCGCCTCAATCTGCATCGGCTCATACGCCGCATACGGCTTCGCCCAGATGGTGCCCCCGACATTGTTGATCAGCACGTCGATCCGGCCGTATTCGGAAAGCGCGGTTTGCAGCGCGGCGGAGGCGCCTTCGAAGGTTTCCAGATCGGCTGTGATCGCGATCGCTTCAGCGCCGCTGGCCTTTACCTCGTCCTGGACGTCGTGAACCAGTTCAGACCGGTCAATCAGCGCGAGGCGACCGCCTTCCCGCGCGACCCGCAGCGCGACGGTCCGCCCGATACCCTGGGCCGCGCCGGTCACGACAACGACTTTGCCGGCGAAACGTTGTGCGTCGGTCATCATCACGCCGCCTTTTGCAGCACAACGCCGCTGGGCGCGAATTTTTCAAAGTGGAAACTCGCCGGCGTGATGCCCTGCCGGTCGAGCCAACCACGCACGGCTTCGACCATTGGTGGGGGACCGCAAAGATAGATATCGATGTCGCCCCCGTTCAGGTCCGCACGTTCGATATGCGCGGTCACATAACCTTTACGCTTGTGGGCACTAGGTTCTGCTGCAACGCAGCAGGCGAAGGTGAAGCTGGGGATACGGGCGGCGAAGGCTTCCAAACGATCGACCGCGACCAGATCCGCATCATTGGTCACGCCATAAATCAGGTGGATTGATTGGTCAGCTACCCATCACTGGCGATCTTTTCCAGCATGGACAGGAAGGGCGCCAGGCCAGTGCCTCCGGCGAGAAACAACACCGGCCGTTTGATGTCACGCAGATAGAAGCTGCCGGCTGGCCCAGCGACCGCTACCTGCGTGCCGGGAACAGCCCGATCGCGAAGGAAGCTACTCATCACCCCTTGAGGAATGTCGCGAACAAGGAAGGACAGCGTCCTGTCGCCGGGGGCGGAACTGAAGGAGTAGGACCGAACGCTGATCCGTCCCAGGTACCGTGACATTGGCGTACTGGCCGGGCAGGAACGCCACCGGGGAGGCCGCCTGAAGCGTAAAGGCAATCGCGGTATCCGACAGACGTTCAACCGCCGTCAGCGTCGTTGGAACGCTTTGGCTTTTGATCCGGCACGCGGCGGAGGACGCCGCAATGGAGATCACCAAATCGCTGTGCGGACGTATCTGGCAGGCCAGCGCATAGCCTTGGGAGAACTCCTGTTCGGTGAGGGCGTCCTCGATATAGGTCCCGGCGTCAAAATCGCCCGATTCCGCGTGGCACTTGCAAGTGCCGCAAGCACCGTCACGGCAATCCATCGGAATGTTAACGCCGGCGCGAAATGAGGCATCGGCAACTGTCTCGTCCGGACTGCAGGGGATGAAGCGGGTTACCCCGTCTTCGAAGTTGAGCGCGACGTTGTAAGCCATCGTTTCCTCCAACTCAGATATGGTAGATATCGACGACGTGATGGATGTAGTCGTTCTTCAAAATGACTTTCTTGTTTCTGATAACCGGCTGATCGCCGGCCGTATCCAGCGTGTAGAAAGACGTTCCGAAGTAAGTATCCACCGTCTTGTAGCGAAAGCTGCAGGTGATCCAGTTGAACCGGACCATGCAGACGGTGCCGGTCTGCTCCACGACTTCGACGTTGCTGATGTTATGCGACGTCCGCGGCTCCGGCAGGCTGGTGGCGCTCGACCGGTCGGTCTTGATGCGGAAGATCCGGTCTTCCAGGCCGCCCCGGTGAGCATAGTAAATCAGCGAAACCTCCGTTTGCGGATCGACGGTCAGGGATTCGTCATCGTCCCACGACGGCATCCAGAATTCCGCGTCGGGAGCGTAGCAGGATAGCCAGGCGTCCCAGTCCTTGTCGTCCAGCAAACGGGACTCACGGAACAGGAACTGGCGAACATCTTCGATCGATAGCTGGGCCATGGTGGTATCTCCTACGCTTTGGCTTTGGTTTCGGCGGCCAGCGCCTTCTGCATCGTCTGCTGCCAGTACTTGTGCTGCACGACGAACAGACCCTCGTCCTCGGTGCGGGCACCACTCAATGAAGGTCGCAGCCCGATCGCCTCGGCGGCTTCGTCGGCACCCTCGATCCAGTGTTGTGCGCCGCGGCTCATGTCGTTCCAGCGCGCCGAGCTGGCCATGTAGGACATCTGGCAGGCGCGGAATTCTTCCAGATCGTCCGGCGTCGCCATGCCACTGGCGTTGAAGAAATCTTCATACTGGCGGATTCGGCGAGACCGAGCCTCGGGGTCTTCGCCCTTTGGGGCGATACAGTAGATCGTGACTTCGGTTTTATCGACGGCGATTGGCCGGTAGGTGCGAATCTGCGAGCTGAACTGGTCCATCAGATAGACGTTGGGGTAAAGACACAAATTTCGCGATCGCTGAACCATCCAGTCGGCCTGGCTCTGGCCGAAGCGATCGGCCAACTCCGCCCGCCGGTTCCAGTTTGGACGGTCCTCCGGATTGGCCCAGTTGGTCCACAGCAGCAGATGGCCGTTCTCAAACGAATAGAAGCCGCCGCCTTTCTTGGCCCAACCGCCGGCGCTCATGGCGCGGACGTTATCCACCTGCTCTGCGTCCTTGCGGCGGTTGGTCGTCGCGGCGTAGTTCCAGTGCACCGCGCTGACATGGTAGCCATCGGCGCCGTTCTCGGTCTGCAGTTTCCAGTTGCCGTCGTAGACATAGGTTGAGGCGCCGCGCAGCACCTCTAGCCCATCGGGTGACTGATCCACGATCATGTCGATGATCTTGGCCGCTTCCCCCAAATGCTCGGTCAGCGGCAGGACATCCGGATTGAGGCTGCCGAACAGGAAGCCGCGATAGGATTCGAAGCGGGCGACCTTGGTCAGGTCGTGCGAGCCATTCTTGTTGAAAGTCTCCGGGTATCCGGCGCCGCGCGGATCTTTCACCGCGATCAGCTTGCCGGAGTTATTGAACGTCCAGCCGTGGAACGGGCAGGTGTAGCTGGTCTTGTTGGCTCGCTTGTGGCGGCACAACATCGCACCGCGATGGCTGCACGCGTTGATGAACGCGTTGAGCACGCCTTCCTTGTTCCGGGCGATGAAGATCGGCTGCCGGCCCATGGTCGTCGTGAAGTAGTCGTTGTTGTTCGGGATCTGACTTTCATGCGCCAGGTAGATCCAGTTGCCCTCGAAGATGTGCTTCATCTCGAGTTCGAAGATGTCAGGATCGGTGAAGATGTCGCGTGCGACCTGGAAGGTGCCTGTCGCGGCGTCATCCACCAGGGCGGTATCAAGCGTCGTCTGGACATTATCAAGCATCGTGGTCCTCCTTACGATATCTGGAGGTTGCTTCCTCCGATGGCGCAACATCGCTCCTTTCCGGCAAGCCGGTCCAAGACTAAATTGGTCGGAACAATACCCGGGAGGTATGGCTGTGGAGCTGCGGCACCTGCGCTATTTCGTGGCCGTCGCGCGCGAACGGAATTTTACCCGCGCCGCGGAGCAGCTGCATATCGCGCAACCGCCGCTGAGCCGGCAGGTGCAGCAGCTTGAAGACGAGTTGGGCATTGATCTGATCGAGACCGGCAGCCGGCCGCTGCGGCTGAGTGAGGCCGGACGCTTGTTCTACGAGCAGGCGGTTCAGGTACTCGAACGCGTCGATGAGATGAAAACCATGATAACCCGTCTGCACGCCGCCGAACGGAGCCGGTTCAGCATGGGGTTTGTCGCTTCGACGCTGTACGGGAAGCTGCCGACAGTGATCCGCAGCTATCGCGCGGCGCGTCCAGCCGTCGAGCTCACCTTGCTTGAGATGACGAGTGTTGAGCAAATCGCCGCCTTGAAGGAAGGCCGCATCGATGTCGGCTTTGGACGTATCCCCCTGGACGATCCGGCTTTGGACCGCCAACTGCTGCGTAATGAGAAGCTTGTCGCGGCGGTTCCCGAAGGTCATGCCCTGTTACGAACTAATCGGGCGCTCAGTCTCGCGGATCTCGCCGCCCTGCCGCTGATCGTCTATCCCAAGGCGCCGCGGCCTAGTTACGCGGACCAGGTGTTATCGTTGTTCCGGGAGGCGGGGCTAAAGCCGCCGTTCGTGCACGAGGTGCGGGAACTGCAAACCGCGCTCGGGCTGGTCGCGGCGGATGAGGGGATCTGTCTGGTTCCAGCATCGATTGAAACTCTTCGACGCGACAATGTGGTTTACCGGAAATTGGATGCAGTCCATGCGGTTTCACCGATCATCATGAGCAGCCGGAAAGGTGATCGATCGCCAGAGATCGCACTCCTGCTCAGGCTGATCCGTCAGATGTATCGGCGCGAGAAAATCGTCTTCGGTGCCTGATAGCGGACACGCTCACCAGCATTTCAATCTTATATTTGACTGAAACCCCACACATCGACCCGCGTCCCGGGGTTGCGATACGCCCGCTGTCGCGTATGCTGAATGCCAATTCGAGCCGGGTTTCGCTGGCCTTTTGGGGAGCAAGCTGCCTTGGAATTGAGTCGCCGCGGGTTCATCAAGCTCACCGGCGCCGGTCTGGCGGTGTCCAGTATTGCCGCCCTCGGGTTCGCGTCCGCCGGCGAGGCTTTGGCGGCGTCGGTCCGGCCGTTCAAGCTGACGGCGACGACCGAGACCCGCAACACCTGCACCTATTGTTCGGTCGCCTGCGGCATCCTGATCTACAGCCTTGGCGACCGCGCGAAGAATGCCCGGTCCGACATCATCCACATCGAGGGTGATCCGGACCATCCGGTGAATCGCGGCACGCTGTGTCCGAAAGGGATCGGCGCTGCTCGATATCGTGCATGCGCCGACGCGGCTGAAATTTCCGAAATACCGCGCGCCGGGCAGCAACGAGTTCAAGCAGGTCTCCTGGGACTTCGCGCTCGACCGCATCGCCACGCTGATGAAGCAGGATCGCGACGCGAACTTCATCGCGAAGAACGCCGCCGGGACCACGGTCAACCGCTGGACTCAGCACCGGCATGCTGGCGGCGTCCGCTTCATCGAGCGAAACGGCTTATCTGACCTGGAAGGTGGCCCGCTCCTTCGGGATGCTGGTCTTCGACAATCAGGCGCGCGTCTGACACGGACCGACGGTGGCCAGTCTGGCTCCAACATTCGGTCGCGGCGCAATGACCAACACCTGGCAGGACATCAAGAATGCCAACGTGGTGGTGGTTATGGGCGGCAACGCCGCCGAGGCGCATCCGTGCGGTTTCAAATGGGTGATCGAGGCGAAGATCGAGAACCACGCCAAGCTGGTGGTGATCGATCCGCGCTTCACCCGCACCGCTTCGGTCGCCGACCTCTATGCGCCGATCCGTCCGGGCACGGATATCGCGTTCCTGAGCGGCGTGATCCGCTACCTGCTGGAGAAGGACGCGATCCAGCACGAGTACGTGCGGGCCTATACCAACGCCAGCCTGATCGTGAAGGAAGGCTTCGGCTTCGAGGACGGTCTGTTCACCGGCTACAAGGAAGACACCCACAGCTACGACAAGTCGAGCTGGGACTACGAACTCGACGAGCAGGGCTATCGCCAAGATCGACGACACCTGGCAGCACCCGCGCTGCGTGATCAACCTGCTGCGCAAGCATGTCGATCGCTACACGCCGGAGATGGTGTCGCGCATCTGCGGCACGCCGCAGGACAAATACCTGCAGGTCTGCGAACTGTTCGCCAGCACCGCCGCGCCCGACAAGGCGATGACGAGCCTGTTCGCGCTCGGCTGGACGCAGCATTCGGTCGGCTCGCAGAACATTCGCACGATGGCGATGGTGCAGCTTCTGCTGGGCAATATCGGCGTGGCGGGCGGCGGCATGAACGCGCTGCGCGGCCATTCGAACATCCAGGGGCTGACCGATGTCGGCCTGCTGTCGAACCTGATGCCCGGCTATCTGACGCTGCCGAGCGACCAGCGAGATCAGCTTCGAGGACTACATGAAGACGCGGCAGTACAAGCCGCTGCGGCCGGGGCAAACGAGCTACTGGCAGAACTATCGGAAGTTCTTCGTCAGCTTCCAGAAGGCGATCTATGGCGATGCGGCGCGGGCCGAGAACGACTGGGCCTATGACTGGCTGCCGAAGCTCGACGTCCCGATGTACGACATCATCCGCGCCTTCGAGATGATGGCGAACGGCCAGATGAACGGCTACATCTGCCAGGGCTTCAACCCGATGCAGGCGTTTCCGGACCGGGGCAAGATCCGCCGCGCGCTGGGCAAGCTGAAATTCCTCGTCGTCATGGATCCGCTGGATACCGAGACGTCGCGGTTCTGGGAGGATTTCGGCCCGCAGAACCCGTCCGACCCGGCCAGCATCCAGACCGAAGTGTTCCAGTTGCCGACGACCTGCTTCGCCGAGGAGAACGGCTCGCTGGTCAATTCGGCGCGCTGGCTGCAATGGCACTGGAAGGCGGCCGAGCCGCCGGGTGAAGCGCAGAGCGACATCTGGATCATGACCGGGATCTTCCACCGGATGCGGGAGATGTACCGCAAGGACGGCGGCGCGTTCCCCGATCCGATCCTGAACCTGACCTGGAACTACACGAACCCGATCGACCCGGATCCGGAGGAACTGGCGAAGGACATGAACGGGCGGGCGCTGGTGGACATCAAGGATGCGGCGGGCGCGGTCGACGCTGCACGCCGGCCAGTTGCTGGATGGGTTCGCCCAGTTGCGCGACGACGGCACGACCGCATCGGGCTGCTGGATTTTCTCGGGCTGCTACACCGAGAAGGGCAACCAGATGGCTCGCCGCGACGCGACGGACCCGCGCGAGCAGGGCATCGCGCCGAACTGGGCGTGGGCGTGGCCGGCCAACCGGCGCATCCTCTACAACCGCGCCAGCGCCGACCTCGGAGGGCAGCGCCTGGAACCCGAGCGAAGCCGATCATCGAGTGGAACGGCAGCCGCTGGGTCGGCATCGACGTGCCCGACTATGCGCCGACCACGAAGCCGTCCGACGGGGTCGGCCCGTTCATCATGAACGCCGAGGGCGTCGGGCGGCTGTTCGCCCGCGACCAGATGGCGGAGGGTCCGTTCCCCGAACATTATGAACCGTTCGAATCGCCGTCGCCGAATGTGCTGCATCCGAAGGTTCAGACCAACCCGGCGGCGCGGGTGTTCGCCGACGATCGGGCGGCGTTCGGGACCGCGCCGGACTTCCCGTATGTGGCGACCACCTACCGGCTGACCGAGCATTTCCACTTCTGGACCAAGCACGCGCTGATCAACGCGATCCTGCAGCCGGAGGAATTCATCGAGATCGGCGAAGCTCTGGCGAAGGAAAAGGGCATCGAGCAGGGCGGCTGGGTCCGGCTGGCCTCCAAACGCGGCGTCATCGTCTGCAAGGCCTATGTGACCAAGCGCATCCGGCCGCTGACGGTGGACGGCAAGCCGACGCATGTGATCGGCGTGCCGCTGCACTGGGGGTTCACCGGCCAGGCGCGCAAGGGCTACGGCGCCAACACGCTGACGCCATCCGTCGGCGACGCCAACACGCAGACGCCGGAATTCAAGGCGTTCCTGGTCAACGTCGAAAAGACCAGCGCCCCGGTGGCCTGAAGGAGCAATCGATGGCCGATCTGCAGTCCCAGGACTACATCCGCCGGTCGGCATCGACCCTGACGCCGCCGTCGGTCCGCGACCACGAGCAGGAAGTGGCGAAACTGATCGACGTCAGCCGCTGCATCGGCTGCAAGGCGTGCCAGTCCGCCTGCATGGAGTGGAACAATCTGCGGCAGCGAGATCGGCTACTTCGAGGGCTCCTACGACAATCCCCTGGATCTGACCCCGAGCACCTGGACGCGTGATGCGCTTCACCGAATGGGAGGACGAGAAGGGCAATCTGGAGTGGCTGATCCGCAAGGACGGCTGCATGCACTGCGAGGATCCCGGGCTGCCTGAAGGCCTGCCCGGCGCCCGGCGCGATCGTGCAATACGCCAACGGCATCGTCGATTTCATCAGCGAGAACTGCATCGGCTGCGGCTATTGCGTGAAAGGCTGTCCGTTCAACATTCCCGCGCATCAGCCCGGTCGATCACAAGTCGTACAAATGCACGCTGTGCTCGGACCGCGTCGGGGTCGGGCTGGAGCCGGCCTGCGTCAAGGCGTGCCCGACCGGGGCGATCATGTTCGGGTCGAAGACCGACATGACGGACTGGGCCGGCGAGCGCGTCGTCGACCTGAAGTCGCGCGGCTTCGAGAATGCCGGGCTCTACGATCCGCCGGGCGTCAGCGGCACGCATGTGATGTATGTGCTGCACCACGCCGACAAGCCGTCGATCTATGCCGGCCTGCCGGACAATCCGCGGATCAGCGCTCTTCGTCGACGTCTGGAAGGGCCTGTTCAAGCCGGTGGCGCTGGCCGGCATCGCGTTCACGGCCGTCGCCGGGTTCTTCCACTGGGTGGTCGCCGGGCCGAACGAAGTGCAGCCGGAGGACGAGGCGGAGGCGCAGCAGCCGTGCATGCGCACGTGAACCGGATGCCAACCGGAGATGACCGGATGCCACGATGACACATCCCAAGGGAACGCTCGATCCGCAACACGACGGCGGCGCGGATCAACCATTGGATCACCGGCGGCTGCTTCGTGCTGCTGCTGCTGTCGGGCCTGTCGATGTTCCACCCGATGCTGTTCTTCCTGTCGGGCCTGTTCGGCGGCGGCCAATGGACGCGGGCGGTCCATCCGTGGATCGGCATCGTGCTGTTGGTCAGCTACGCCGGGCTGATCGTGCAGTTCTGGCGCGACAATCTGTGGAGCCGCGACGACTCGCCTGGATGCGCGCGATCCGCCGGGTGCTGGCGAACGAGGAGGAGGGCGTTCCCGAAGTCGCCCGCTTCAACGCCGGCCAGAAATTCGTGTTCTGGTCGATGGCGCTGCTGGTCCCGGTGCTGTTCCTCACCGGCACTGGTGATCTGGGAGGTCTATTTCTCGCAGCTACACCACGATCGAGCAGCAGCGGATCGCCGTGCTGATCCACAGCCTGGCGGCGATCGCGGCCATCATCGTCTGGATCATCCATGTCTATGCCGCGATCTGGGTCAGAGGCTCGGTCCGGGCGATGACGCAGGGCTATGTGACCCCGGGCTGGGCCTGGCGGCATCACCGCAAATGGCTGCGGAGCCTGGCGGCGACCGGCTCTCCCGGGCCGCGGCCGCGCGGCTGAGGGCAGCGCATGCGACAGGGCGAGGTTGCGCCTCAGGGCAAGTGGACCGGTGATCTCTCGGGCGGCGTGAAGGCACCGCCGGCGCTGATCCTGCCCGATCCCGCCACGCGGTTCGCCCGCAGCGCGGCGCGGCTGGAGGCCCTGGCGGCCGGACATCCGATGGCGGAGTGGCTGGCGCTTCATGGCGCGGCTGGCGCGGGCCCAGCACGTCGTCGCGACGACGCTGCGACCGTTCCCCGGGCCTGCAGCGGATCGCCGTCGAGCAGGCGGTGGAGGCGCGCATGCCGCCGCTCGCCGCGGAGGGGCATCGCCGCGACGCGGCGTGGCGCGAGGGGCTGACCATGTTGCTCGACGACGTTCGACGCCGGCGTCGCCGGCGCCGGCGCGGGCGGCGGTGGCGAATCTGCGCGCGCGCGATGCGGATGCGGTGGAAGCGCTGGCCGACCGATTTCTGCTTCGCGGCGTGGACGACGGCCGATACGGCGCCGCGCTGTATGTGGCGGCGGCTCTGCAGGTGTATTTCACCCGGCGGTGGCGGATTTGCCGGTCGCCGTCCCTGCGGTTGCTGCCACAGCGCGGGCTGTGCCCTTGCTGTGGCTCGACGCCGGTGTCGGGCGTAGTGACCGCGTCGGGTCGATCGCCTGGAGCGCGCTATCTGTATTGCTCGCTGTGCGCCACGGCGTGGAACCATGTGCGCGCCGTGTGCATCACCTGCGGCGAGGCGCGCGCGCTGTCGCTGCGAGGGGATCGAGGGCGACGCCGGCTGGTCAAGGCCGAGACCTGCGACGTATGCCACACCTACGCGAAGATGCTTTACCAGGCGCGGGACACGAAGGTGGACCCGTTCGCGGACGATCTCGCGACTCTCGGCCTGGATCTGCTGGTTGCCGAGGCCGGCTGGGCCCGCCATGCGCCCAACCCGCTGCTGCTGATTGCGTCTGGCGTATAGGCTGAGCAAGCGCTGGAGGAAGACGGCGTTGGCCGCGTCGTCCAGTTGGTGACTGCAGTCGTGGCAGAAGCGCGGTTGCTGGTGCGCTGCGGCGTTCGGTGCAGTTTGGCAGGCCCCCGTACGGAAATAGGGGCACTTTTCCACCTGGCGAAGGAGGCTGCGATGGGGTGGTCGATTGGCCCCCCCATCACATCCTCAGGCGCTTATCAGTGATCCGGACGATGGTGGTGAGTTGGTCGTGATGATGGCTGGGGGGAGGCTCGCTCTCTGGCGGCGGCGGCTCACTGATCACAGGAAAAGGATCATACAGCCGTTTTTGAGCCGAAAGAATAGCGGTCGCGGCGTCGGCATCTACCGCCTCCGGAAACATTGAAGCATATGGGGCCCGCGCTACAACGACACTCATGTCACCGCCTTGCGACTGTCCCTGTGTGCCGTGACACCCCTGACAACCGCCCATCTGGAAGGGGCTGCCGGATACTCCATTCAAATAAACGTTCTTAATGCCGTCGGGAGGCCTCCATGTTAGACTGCCGAAGAAATTCTGTAACGTCTGGTTGGTTTCGACCATCAAGTTTGCGAGATAGTAGTAGCTAGAAATATCCGTCTCTGACGGCGGCGGAGATGGATCTGTCGGTGCCGCCGGGGGGCCGTTAACCGGCGTGGCCTGGACACCAATCAGCTTGTAGAACTGCCAGACCGTTGAAGGATCCTGCGCTTTGAAAGCTGTGCTAACGGCATCATTAACTGGCGAGATCTGCGAATGGATCGGATGATTGCGCGTCACAAACGTTTCGGAATTTGGGCGGTGGGGGGGGTGACGGGGTAAGATCTATATACGCGAGGTTCTGTGAGTTCGTATTTGTTGCGTCGTCGTAGTTATCAATTTGTTCAAAAGTGGCAAACACAAAGGCCGGAAACGATTTGGTCTTGTGGATGATATGCAGAGCCACGAGTCCATAGAGCTCATTGTTATATACTACACCGCTCGAACCGGTGGTGTAGTATATGACGTTGTGTGTGTAAAACCGGCTAGGGATATCGGCCGACGTCAGTTTTCGCCATGCAGCCTTGATTTCGATCGCACCTTCTCCGTCGTCGCCGGCAATCGTGGCGTCCCCGCACGGCAATGAAATGATCGACGGGTCAGTGCTGACTTCTTCCTTTCCTGGCGTCGATGGCACGACCGTTGGCACGCAGATCCCACCAAATTGCGTGAGACCGTGCGTGGTAACGTTATTAATGGTCAAGGGATCCGTTAGTGTTTTGCTCTTAGCATTGAACAATCCGTTGCAGTTCGTCCCAGGACAAACGGTGAAACACCCAAGCCCCGTATAGGAAGGCGAAAGGCAGGTGTTTCCATTACTGTCTAGAGGTCCATTATGGTTTAGATAGTTGAACACCGAGCGGTTGGCTTTCGCCTCGTACGCGATAGGGATGCGGTCCATGCTCTTCTTGTCGTAGTGCGAAAACATATAGGCCAAGCCGATTTCGGTCCCCTCATCTAGGTTGTTGAAGAAGTCCAACGACGTGTCTTCGCTGGCCGGTGTGGGTGCCGGAGAGTAGATATAGGTCGGTTTATTGCTGTCAAAGTTGGCAAGCGTTGTACCGCTGGCCGGGAACATTTCATTCTTATGTTGATAGGTGTGCCAGACAACTAGCGGGAAGTTTCCATCGCTGTCAGGCTGAATACCAAGAAAGTCGGCGTTAACATCGGGCCGCCCACGTACCCCTGAAGTGGCCGGGTCCATGGCTTCCCAATTCAGTGCGATAAATTCCTGCCAAGCGAAAATCGCGAGGTCTTGAATGCTGGCGGTTGACCCCGCGGGGACGTCATGAGGGACATTGGGGCTGATAAAATCGGTCGGCAGGGTGACCTGCGAATATCCTGGCTGCGTTGCCGACAGGAGCCCTATCGTTGGTAAGAAGACCAATAGACGCAAGCAGGTGATGACGGATCGTCTGAACATTGTTGTTTCCTTAGCCTCCATCTACAGAGAATCCAAACAATTGTAGAGCACCGTCAGCGGATTCGTGCAGCCTGTCGACAGGTGTGTCGTCTGCCGCCCCGGCCGCCCCCTTAGCAGGCTGCTGAAAAAGCCCTTGCTCCGACGCGGGCGTGTCGGATTCGATAGCTCGCGCAGGATGTTCGGCAAGATGATGCTCTCGAGGTGCTAGGCATTCAGATCAGATCCGGGATCGACAGTGCGGGAGCTACGAGCGACCCGAGAGCCGGATCCCCAGTAACCACCCGCTTCACCTGATCCGTGGCGTCTCCGATGAAGCGCTGAAAGCCCTCGATGTCCAGTTTGCCGCGCTCTACTCCGAGAACGGCCGCCCCTCGATCCCGCCCGAGCAACTGCTGCGCGCGCTGTTGGTGCAAGCCTTCTACAGCATTCGTTCGGAACGGCAGTTGATGGAGCAACTCGAACTACAATCTGCTGTTCCGCTGGTTCGTTGGCCTGTCGGTAGATAATCCGGTGTGGGTGCCGACGGTGTTTAGCCAAGAACCGCGACCGGTTGCTGGAAGGCGACATCGCGGCGGCGTTCATGGACGCGGTGCTGAACCTGCCGCGGGTTAAAGCGCTGTTGTCGGACGAGCATTTCTCGGTCGACGGCACGCTCATTCAGGCCTGGGCGTCGTATGAAGAGCTTCCGCCGCAAGGATGGCAACGATGAGCCGCCCGCGCCCGGGCGCAATGGCGAGCGCAACTTCCGCAAGGAGAAACGCTCGAACGAGACGCACGCCTCGACCACGGACCCGGATGCACGGCTGGCCCGCAAGTCGACGGCGAGGGAGCGAAACTCGCCTTCACCGGCCATCTGCTGATGGAGAACCGCAACGGTCTGGTGGTGGATGCGTGTCTGACGCATGCCACCGGAACGGCGGAGCCGGAGGCGGCGCTGGCGATGCTGAAGGCTCTGCCGGACGCGGGCCACAAGACGGTTGGCGCCGACAAGGCATACGACACAGCCGCCTTTGTCGCCCAACAGCCGGGCCGCCGGTGTGACTCCGCACGTGGCGCAGAACATCAACACGCATCGTGGGTCGAACATCGACAGGCGGAGGACGCGGCATGCTGGCTACCGGCTCAGCCAGGTCGTGCGTAAGCGGATCGAGGAGGTGAATGGCTGGATCATTTTGAGGCGGCTTTTTCAGCAGCCTGTTAGGGCGCAGGCGCGCCAAGCGACGACATCCTGCCATTTGCGGGGATCGTCCCCGGCGCTACTTGGTGCCGGTTATCGCCGGCATCGGTGTCATTCGTCGCCGCGGCAAGGCGCGACTTATCGCATTCCGCTTTGCTTGGACGATCCCATCGGGTTAGGGCGTGGCCTGTCAGAAAACTTTACACAGCAAGCAGGAGCAGAGACGTCAGACGCCATAACTAACTGAAATCAATTGTTCAAATTCTACGGCATGGTGCTTGCATCGTGCTATCCGACCGAACGCAAAGCGCGCTGCCTAGCACCATTAGCCCGAGGATCCGAATGATTGGCCGCATGAGCCTCCTCCGTACGACTGGATTGTCCAGCCTACTCGCTGTTGCTGTTAGCGGCACAGCGTTCGCGGGCCCAACCAGTGAAACCTTCTCCGCATTTTATCCAGGCCCGACCAACTCGACGTTGGCCGCGACCGATTGGATCAACGGCACCCAGACCATCACAGTGCCGACCTTTGATACGTCGCTAGGCACTCTCGAGTCCGTAACGGTAACGCTGCTCGGTGATGTCAACTCGACCGGCAATCTGGCTAACACGTCTCCGTCCAGCGATGCGACGATTTTCCAATACCACGCCACCACCGATATCCGGCTGCTTCCGGTCGGCTACGCCGGCGCTTATACCAATCTAGCCACTGGGATAGCCGCCCTGACGACGGCAGCCCCAACCTTGATCGACGTGTCACCGCAAACGTTGTCTGCCGGCACCAATATTGCCTTCTCTGTAACCAACTCCCAGGCGACGAACACCTACAGTCCAGGTTCGTTCAGCACCTACGAGACTGCAGGCGCGGGCAGCGTGATTTTCCCAATCTACACCACGACGGACACATCGGAGAACGTGTCGGGCGGCAATCTGCTGCTCACCCAGAACACAAGCGCCTATGCAGAGGTGACGATCCAATACAACTATTCGGCGTCCACGCCGGTTAACGCGCCGGAACCCACATCGCTGGCGCTACTTGGTGCTGGCCTCGCCGGTGTGGGTGTCATTCGTCGCCGCCGGAAGGTGTGATCTTTGCATTCCGTTCTGTTTGGTTTCATTACGAGACCTAGGGTGCGGGTAGCAGAGTTCATCCGCGTTCGTCGACCGGTAGACTGCCGAAGCCGGGGTCCGAGAGCCTCGTTGGGGACCGCGCACCGAACCTGCAGTAGCAAGTCGGCGCAACATCGTAACCTCCGCATCTGATGAGCGTTGTTCATCCAACGATTGACCAGAAAGTTGGCGATACCCTCAGTCAATGGCGTGCCGATGCGCATACCGCCCGGTATCGTTTTGCATACTTGACGAACCCAACACGCATAAACCAGGCGCTTCAGGCGCCGGAATGCAGATGAACATGACTATCCCCCTGCAACCCTTTCTACTTCAAACTTAACGCCGGCGGCGAGTGGCTCCGGGGAGGCAACGAAACTTACAACAGCTAGCTCACTCCCTCCGAAGGGCCGCAAGGAGTTGCGCCAGCAAACCGAGGTCCCGACGGGCCTGATTTTCCTGTCTTAGCCGCGCCGCCTCCGCCTCGGCCTTTTCTCTCGCAGCCTGCTCCATCATATAGCGTGCCTCTGCCTCCCGGCGCTCCCGTTCGAAGTCTTCGCGGACCTGGGAAAGCTGGGCCTCCGCAGCCGCCCTAGCTCCCTCCGCCTGCCTCCTGGCCTCCCGCTCCGTTACGGTTTCCTGTTCCGCCCGCGCCAGCGCCTCCTCCGAGGTCGCGTGCAGGGCTGCCAACATCACGTCCGCTTCCTCCCCACGCTCACGCAGCATGGCTGTTGCGGTTTCTAAGAGACCTACAACTTGGCCTATCTCCCGCCCGATACCATCCCCGTCACTATCAGCCACTTCCCTCTGAGGATTGGCTTCGTCGACCGGGACCGCCACCCTGACTGTCCCATCATTGCCATCCTGACGCCGCCATTTGCGTCGGAAAACCAACCGGATTGCTGATGCGGTGCTAATCCCGCGAGCTTGGCCGAGTTCGCCATAGCTGAGCCACCTCACATCATCCCCGACATCGTCTCGATAGTCGTTCCCGGCATCACGCATGGCCTCATCTCCCTTATCTGGCCGCAGTGGCCTACACCCGCCCGCCGAGTCGGAAAAGTCCAGACGACCAGGTTTGGATCATAGAAATGGTCTCGCAACGTCTGCCCGACGGGGTGTCGCTTGGCTGACGGTGTATCTGCCTCGGCAATACCGCCGCGCCAGGCTCCAATCGGGTGACGTGGCGCTGTCAGCGGGTGAGTTGCTGGGCCATCTATGCCCGCCAGCGATCCGCCCGCTCTCCGAGTTCCTTGGCGCTGGCCTCTGCGGTCAAGGCGACCATTATCGTTGGTCCGTCACGCGATCTATCAACTTAGGCCAAGTCAGCGATTTGCAGTGGAAGCGGAACCTCAGACCGTGCACGTCCTCCGGTTCGCGTGTGGAATGGAAGGGGCTTAGTCCTGCGACCGCCATCGAGCCCGTCACTCAGCCGGTCGGACCAAACGCTGGCATCCGGCTCGGGCTTGCCGAGAGATCCCAAACATTGGATCTTCCACCTGCGCAAGGGCGTCAAGTTCCACGATGGTTGCGACTGGAATGCTGATTCTGCTGGCTGGAACTCGGGTGATGACTCGACAGCACCGCAATACAATACACGCCACCATGCCGTGGCGCTGACGACCTCGATCGTCGATTTACTGCGGCCATACGAGATTGCCGTCTACTATCAAAGGTCACGAATGGCGCAGTAAACAAACTGAACAACGGCTACGCCGCTCCGCCCGGCGCCGGTCGGGAACGGCCCATACAAATTCGACAAGGTGGTGCCGCATGAACAGGTCGGTCTCGTAAGGAAATCCGATTACTGGGACACAAGGCGGGTCCCCATGCACGACAGTATGGTTCTGTTGCCGATGCCGGAGGCCGCCACCCGGACTGCCGCGCTGCTGTTCGGACAGGTCGATTTCGTCGAAGCGCCATCGCAAAGCTGAGGGGAGGCAGTAATGAAGATCATTCTGGCAATCCGGTGCGGCCGCCAATCCTTCACGTGACATGTTCCGCCACTCGATCGGCAGTTCGGCCGAAACCCACATGGTGTTGGCCTGCTCAGCGACAACCTAAAGGTGAACTCGCTCCAGCAGCAGGTTGCCTTTCGGGAAGCGTCCAACCTAAACTGCCAATATCAGCCCGGCTGATCGCCATCACGTCGAGACTGTGGGATTGACCATAAACCCCCATCCCAAATCTCCGGACGGTCCCGTAAGGAGAAGCAATTGTGACCTCCTAATTTCCGGTAATCACGAAATTCCGTTTTTAACCGATGAAAAACCCGTCTATACTGCAAGTGAAGAAATGCGTCTCTGAACCCCTTGGGAGGAGTTCCGTCCATTGCAAAATCATGAACTCGCAGAAATCAATGCGTCGCTGCAGGAAATTGTCCGCCGTGCCTATGATCTCGGCCGAAGCGAAGCATTGAAAAGGGTCCTCGATGTCTTGAGCACCGAGCCTCCAGCGGCTGATCAACTGGTTTTGATGCCCCCGGCAGAGACGATGCCGGCGCATCAAGAAGATGGAGCAAACCACGAGCAGCAGTCGGCTAAGACACCATGGTGGGCTTGGCCCGTCAGGTGATCGCGTAGTCAACGGCGGAACCGTCATAAGGAGCGAAGAATGTCAGTCGCAGAACGGGTGGCGATGTGGAATCGCTGGTACGACACCGTGCCGGGAGAATGGCGATTTCAATACGTAGTCTGGTCGCTACTTGTGCTTGGCACACTCAACATGGCGCTCACTGTCGCGATCAGGTTTCCTTTCGCGCTTCTGGTGCTGTTGGGCATCATCGTCATAACGGCGATTCGCGTTCCTTATGTCCTCGGCTGGGTCACCTCGCCCAAAGGCGTCGATGCCGATTGGAACTTTGAGGTTGAGGGAGCTGGCTGGCTGGTCGATCTCAACCACCGATACGAGGCGTTGCCCGAATCGCGTCGTCTTTGGGTGTACCCCGCAGTGCTGCTCATCGCTGGGGCGATCAATATGATGCTCACGATCAGGTATGGGTTCCCGTTCGGCTTGTTGTTCCTGGTCGCACTTCTCGCGTTAGTGATACTCCGAGCACCCTATACTGCGGGCTGGCTCCGATCCCCTGCGCCGGCCACTTCGGGCGAGTCAGATCAAGCGCTGCTTCCGGCAGTGAGTGAGTTACCTGCTTACAGCAATTCAAGCGATAAATACACCGCGCACGAAGTTAGTGATTCGCCCGGGTCTCGCGATACTTTAATTGGCCAGGCAGGCACGGAAGGCTCCGCCGCTGGAGGACTATCCGGTGAAGGGCCTGTTGAGCCGCACGATCGTGAGGTTAAGGACGGCGGCGAATGAGACCCAGGCCAGATAGGGCAACAGCAGAAGACTGCCGATCCATGAGACCGGCCACAACAGGATTACTGGTAAGAGAATCGAAAGCCAGAGCAATGGAACTTCCGCAAGAGCCCAGTCAGGCCTGCGCAGCTTGAAGAACAGCGGGCTCCAAAGGACGTTCAGCACGCCGTTGAGCACGAACAGCCCAAGAATGAGCAAGCGACCGCCGCGGTCGGGTGAATGCCGAAGTGCGAGGAAGAGTGACAGCGAGGCCAATCCCAGAATCACGGTCCACGCGGGCCCGAACAGCCAGTCGGGCGGCTGCCAGGGCGGTCGCCTGAGAGCATGATACCATGGGGACAGTTCAGTCAGGAACGCCCCGGCCCCGGCCACGATAACCCCCCAGACGACGGCGATGACGATTTCACTCGTCACGCGTTAACCAGGCCCAGAAGATGTGCGACATCTTTGAGAAAGATGCGCAGATGCGCAACGGGATCAGTTCGTGTCAGGCGCTTGTTCATATAGGAATCCCAGGTCAGCCGTTGCACGTCGGGGTCCTGACAGATGCTGACGAACCGCTCCCGCCGCTTGTCGCTGGAATACCAAAACCACTGCATTATACCCAGGATCAAGAACACGCGTCCATGCGCGCGCATGAAGCGCTGGCGAGCGGATTGCAGCGCTCGAATCCGACCTGTCGCCAAAAACGCGTCTACGGCCTCCGCCGCCAGTCGACCGCCTTCCATCGCGTAATAAATACCTTCGCCCGAGGCCGGTGCAACCACGCCGGCGGCGTCTCCGGCGACGATCACATCTCGGCCATTGTCCCAGCGGCGCATGGGCCGCAGCGGGATCGGCGCGCCTTCACGGCGGAGCGTTTCAGAATTGGCGAGACCAGCTGCCTCGCGCAATGAGCTGACCGACCGGCGCAACGAGAATCCCTTGCGCATCGAGCCGCTGCCGACGCTGACGGTTTCGCCGTGCGGAAAGACCCATCCGTAGAAGTCCGGGGACAGCCGGCCCTGATAATAGACGTCGCAGCGCGTGCCATCGAACCCGTTGACGGGAGCGCGGACGATCTCATGATAAGCGAAGACGTGGCGGATCCGCTTGGCACCGTCGATACACTGCGCTGCAACCGATGATCTGGCGCCATCCGCCCCGATCACCACATGAGCCCGCACCCGTTGTTCCGAGCCGTCGTCCTGCGGATCGAAACGCACCACCGCGACGCCGTCGGCATCGTGGGTGATCTCGCGGAACGTTCCGGTACGCCGTTCGGCACCGCTGGTTGCCGCGCGGGCGCGCAGCCATTCGTCAAAATATGCCCGATCCACCATGCCGACGAAGCCGTCCGCGATCGGCATATCCACGCCTTTCGAGGACGGCGCCACCATCCGCGCCGAGGTGATGCGCGCACAAAGCAGATCGCTCGGGATCTCGAAGTCCTGGATCAGCCGCGGGGGGATGGCGCCTCCGCATGGTTTGATCCGGCCGCCGCGGTCCAGCAGCAGCACCGACCGCCCTCGGCGGGCCAGTTCATGCGCCGCCGTTGCCCCGCACGGTCCGCCGCCGACCACCACGGCATCGAATGTCTCAGGCATCCGGATCACCCGGCCGCCGGGAGCGCACGCAGCGCGAACGACGTAATCAACATGCCGATGACGTAGAGCGTGGTGCCGGTGGCATTGTACCATGGCGCCAGATCCCGCGGGCTTTGCAGCAGGCGGACCATCAGCAGCAACTGGGCCATGAGCAACAGGCCCACCACGAAGGCAAAGGTCACAAAGCCCCAGGACAGCAACAGAGCGATCACCACGAGCTGCGGGAGTGCCATGGCCAGGCAGGCGGCGTTCGCGGCCGCCTCCACGCCGAGGAGGACAGGCAGGGAAAACACCCCTAGCCGCCGGTCACCCTCAACCGACTTGAAGTCGTTCAGCGTCATGATTCCGTGTGCTCCGGCGCTGTACAACGCGGCCATGACCAGGATGTTCCAGCCAGGTCGGGTGGTCGCCATGACGGCGGCGCCGGTGATCCAGGGCAGCCCCTCGTAGCAAGCGGCACAGACGGCGTTGCCCCACCATCCATTCTGCTTCAGCCGGAACGGTGGCGCACTGTATGCCCAGGCCAAAATCAGGCCCACTGTCGCGGCTCCGAAGCCCCAGCGACCCAGCGGGGCAGCGACCAGCAGCGACAGCAGGGTCCAGGCGATCGCAATATGCAGGCCGCGCCGTCCAGGCAAACGACCCGACGGGATCGGCCGATCCGGCTCGTTGATCGCATCCACATGACGGTCGAACCAGTCGTTCGCTGCCTGGCTGGTGCCGCACACCATCGGCCCGGCCAGCACAACTCCCAGCAGCACCGCCCACCAGCGATCCGTCACCGGTACGCCGGACGAGACCACCCCGCAGCCGAATGCCCACATTGGTGCGAACCACGTTATCGGCTTCAGCAATTCGAGCGCCGGCGGCATCGCGGAGCGCGAGCCCGTGATTGGCCCTTCTCGTGGGCAGGCCTGTCCGGGCCGCCGGCAAGCGGTCGCGAACCGCCAATGAGGGGCCGGTCGAACTCTCGATCAAGCCAGGAGACGGCCATGCCGATGCGGCAGAGGAACTCGAACTCATTACGCTTGCTCCTTCAATCGGCACCTTGCGGCGCGGGGTCGCCGAGGCCATACCGACGCAGTTTCACGTACAGACTCTGCCTGCTGAGCCCGAGCATCTCAGCCGCCGACGCGCGGTTGTCGCTGGTGAGCTTCAGCGCGGCCTCGATGCAAAGTCGCTCGATGACATCCGTCGCTTCGCGGACAATATCCTTGAGGGCGACGCGGCCGACCACCTCGTTCAGATGCTCCAGCGAACGGGGAAAGGCGCGCTCTGCCTCCGGCTGCGGCCGGAGCCGCCGCCCTACGTCGCGGATCGCAAAACCAAAGCATGGCTGGCCGCCGTTCATCACTGTGACGGCGGATATTTCAACCTCCGCCGGTTCACCGAGTTCGCCGCGCATCTTCGTCGTGAAGAGCCGGACGGACCCGTGATGGCGCAAACTGGCGGTAAGTATCTCGAGATCGATGTTGGATCCGCCGAGCCAGCGGTCGAGCGGCTGAGCGCGTGCCTGATCCTCAGTCGGAAGTTGCGCAAGCTCGAGGAAAGCCGCGTTGGCGGTAATGATCTGTCCGTCGACGCCGGTTACGACGAAGCCGTCCGGCGCGCTTTCCATCAGCTTCAGAAGCTTCGATTTCAACTTGGGTATCGCAGCCCCGGCTGGAGGAGCATTCGGTGCGGTGATGCACAGCAGGCACGCCGCGCCGTCCTCGTCTCGGAACAGCGAGGCGGAAACGACAACTTCCTTCTCGTCCTCGGTGAGTCGTGCCTGAACGTTATCCGCTCGCCCCGACGCCTGAACGCCGGATATCAGCAGATCGACCGATCGGGCGCCGTCCGGGGTGAAGATCAAAGTGCCGTCCCAGGTGCCGCCCCGGTTCCGCCGATCCGGCAAACAGGCGGCGCGCCGTGGGATTGCTGTCCAGCACCCTACGCGTGGCGCAGTCGACGATCACTACCGCGTCCGGTGCCATCTGAAACAGCAGCCGGTAGCGTGTCTCGACATGGCGGATCCGGGCGTAGTCCCGCTCCATTGACTGCTGGGCGTCGACCAGCCGGCGTTGCAACGACGAAATCGTTCGCACATCGCGGCCGAAAACGACGATTGGTCCCGGCGCACCGGCGCGCATCGCGGCATACAGGATCGGCACGTCGACCGGGCCGGTGGTGGAGCGGTCTGCCCCGGGATGGTTGAGGTGGCGCCACCTCGGCTCCTGCTGAGCGGCTGCGTCGGCGAGAAGCGCCTCGGCTTTCGACCGGCTGTCCTCGGTGACCGTGTCGGCCAAGCGCTTCCCGGTCCATCGCGCGTGCCCCGCGAGGTCGTCCGCCAGCTCCTGGGAGGCGATGGACACGTCGCGGATGACGCCTTCCTGGTCGAGGATCAGGGCGATGTCGGCAGCGGCGGCGATGAGTGCGGCGGCTGCCTCGGCATCTATATCACCCAGCGCGGTCTTCGGGGTTCTGAACGCCTTCACGGTCAGCCGAATCCTCCACTCCGAACACGTGGCCCACTTTCTCCCGCCGCCGGGCAACAACATTGTCAATGACCCGCCGGATCAGTCAGCAGCCGCTCCCATTCCCAACAGTCCGTTCGCCTGTCGCACCGCACCCGCGGCATCGTTCGCCGCCGCATCAGCGCCAGTTCGTGCCAGGAGACCCGGCCTGGCGAGGAACAGCGGGCCGCCGACCATGACGTAGAGGTTCGGGTTTCGCGATGCTCGTCGAACCGCCCGGATGCATTCTGTCAGACCTTCGAGCCGAGCCAACGAGCCGATCGAGAAACCGGCGACATCGACCCACGCACGGCGGACGATGACCACCGCATCACTGGCCGAGGTAGCCGGGCCGCCTGCCACGTGCCAACCTTCCCGTCTGAAGAACTCCGCCAACATCAAAAGGCCGAAGGTGTGCTGTTCGCCCGGCCCCGGTGCCAACAGCACGGTCTCGGCGTGCGTTCGGGAGACCGAGTCCGCCTGGAAATGCGGCGACAGGGTGCGCAGAACCTGCTGCAACCGACCCATGCTGATGGTGACCTGGGCAAAATCACAGCGGTCTTGATCCCACATCTCGCCCAGGATTTGTGCGGCCCGCGTCACCACGCCGAGGAAAAGCGACCCCGGGGTGGCGCCGCACCGGCGCAGGCTATCGACGAAGCCAGCGGCGGCGGACGCTTCCCGCTTCAACAACAAGCCGACAAGTTCCTGGCTGTCTCCATCTGTTGTCACTGCCGAGGCGCCCGTTACCGCCGAAGCGCCTGGGCGGGTGGCGGCGCTCCGCCGAAGTCGCGCCAAGCGTGGGAGGATCTCCGCCTCCACTACAGATGTAAGCAGCGCGTTCCGCCGCGCCCGCGGTAAATCCTCCCCTGGGGTCCATGGATTTTCGTCCGATACTGTGCTGCGACGGAGCCTCCAGACCATGCTGGCCCCGGCCGATCCATCGCTCTGATTCAGCGAACTGCACCATGCAAGTGTTCATGTCTCTCCCTCCCTGATCACTTCACCGCCGCTGTCTGAATATGTCAATCTTGATTTACGTAAATGGTTATTGACAGTCTGATCGAATGCGCCATAGCCTCTCCGTCAAGAGATGCATCTTGCGAAGGGAGGGCGAGATGAAAGACCATCTGTCCAGTAACGCTCCGAGCGGTTTTCTTCTGAAACGCAGAACCAACAAAAGGTCTGGCAATTCGGCACCAAGTGCGAAATTTCGACATCTGTCTCGCTTGGTTGTCAACTCATGTTCACGATTGATTTCGTCACCCGCTTAATAGGGGCGGCCGACTGTTGCCCATGGGGCGCAGCAGTCGGCCGCCGGGAGACTCGAATGGCGCAGACCAGTCCGCTACGCGGGCGCCCGCTTTACACCGCGGACCAGCGTCTGCGTCGCGATGCGTCCGTCTGGACTGTGGTGCAAGGCGTTCTGGCGCCGGTGCAGTTCCTCGTCTTCCTTATTAGCCTGGCGCTTGTTCTGCACTACCTCGCGACCGGCCACGGCCTGGCCCTCGCTACCGCATCAATCGTGGCGAAGACGGCCGTCCTGTACACGATCATGGTCACGGGGGCGATCTGGGAGCGCGACGTCTTCGGCCGCTATCTATTTGCGCCGGCGTTCTTCTGGGAGGACGTGGTGAGCATGCTGGTGCTGGCGCTCCATACCACATACTTGATCGCTGTACTGTCCGGCGTTGTGGATGCGGAACGTCAGATGTGGCTCGCGCTGGCCGCCTACGCGTCCTACGTCGTCAACGCGACACAATTCGTCCTGAAACTGCGGGCCGCCCGCCAGCAGGAGCATATGTGGTCCCCGGCCGGCCGCCGTGGGTCAGCGGTCATGACCTTGCGCCTGTGCCGCACCCCGTTGGAAGCTCGCGGCGAGAGGCCGATCCTGCGTCAGCGAGGCCAGCGGGAGGTATTCTGCGGACTGACCGGCATCATCTGGCTGCACCGCAAGATCCAGGACGCGTTCTTCCTGGTCGTGGGCTCGCGCACCTGCGCGCACCTGATCCAGTCCGCCGCGGGCGTGATGATTTTCGCCGAACCCAGGTTCGCCACCGCCATCATCGACGAGCGCGACCTTGCGGGACTGGCCGACGCGAACGACGAACTGGATGCCGTTGTCACCCGGCTGCTGCAGCGGCGACCGGATATCAAGCTGCTGTTCCTGGTCGGCTCCTGCCCGTCCGAGGTCATCAAGCTGGACCTGTCGCGCGCGGCGATGCGCCTGGGTCGAAAATTCGGACCGGATGTGCGGGTGCTGAATTACTCGGGCAGCGGGATCGAAACGACCTTCACCGAGGGCGAGGATACCTGCCTGGCGTCGCTGGTGCCCGTGTTGCCGCCACCGACCGATGCCGCGGAACTGCTGGTCGTCGGTGCCCTGGCCGACGTCGTGGAAGATCAGTTCGCTCGGTTGTTCGCCGCGATGGGCATCGAACCGGTGCGCTTCCTGCCGCCGCGCCATGCCGTCTTCACTGCCGTCCGGTCGGACCGCGGACCCGGTTTCTGCTGGCGCAGCCATTCCTGGCCGAAACCGCGCGAGCACTCGAGGCGCGCGGTGCGACCCGAATCGCTGCGCCGTTTCCGTTGGGCGTCGAGGGGACGACGTTGTGGCTGCAGGCCGCCGCCTCGGCGTTTGGCGTCGCAGCGCCCGCGTTCCGATGCAGCAACCGGTCTGGCACGGGAGCGGGGACGTCGCGCGGTCGCCCGCTATCGATCCGAGCTGGCCGGGAAGCGGATGTTCCTGTTCCCCGACTTCGCAGTTGGAAATCCCGCTCGCTCGTTTCGTCGACACGCGAATTGTCGATGCAGGTCATCGAGGCCGGCACGCCATACCTGCATCGCCAGCATCTGGCCGAGGAACTGGCATTGCTGCCGGCTCCGTCGCGGTGAGCGAAGGCCAGGATGTCGATCGGCAGCTGGATCGTTGCCGCGCCGCCCGGCCCGACCTGGTGGTTTGCGGATTGGGACTGGCGAACCCGCTGGAAGCCGAAGGGCTGACGACGAAGTGGTCGATCGAACTGCTGTTCACGCCGGTGCAGGGATACGACCAGGCCGGAGACCTCGCCGAACTGTTCGCCCGTCCGCTGGTGCGGCGCATGCGGTTGGCGGTGTGACGCCATGAAGCTGACGCTGTGGACATATGAAGGTCCGCCGCATGTCGGAGCGATGCGAGTCGCCACCGCCATGGACGGGCTGCATTACGTGCTGCACGCACCGCAGGGCGATACATACGCCGACCTGCTGTTCACCATGATCGAGCGGCAGTCGAAACGGCCTCCGGTCACCTATACGACGTTCCAGGCGCGCGACCTCGGCGGGGATACCGCCGAACTGTTCAAGAACGCCGCGCGCGAGGCTTACGAGCGTTTCAAGCCCCAGGCACTGCTGGTGGGTGCGTCTTGCACCGCGGAACTTATCCAGGACGATCCTGGCGGGTTGGCACGGGCGCTGGGGTCTGCCGATACCGGTGGTGGCGGTCGAATTGCCGGCGTACCAGAAAAAGGAGAACTGGGGATCAGCGGAAACGTTCTACCAGCTGGTCCGGGCATTCGCTGTGCGGCGTGCACCGAGCGAACAGGCGCGTTGCAATATACTTGGCCCGACGGCCTTGGGGTTCCGCCATCGCGACGATGTCGAGGAGATCGTTTCGTTGCTTGGCCGCCTCGGTGTGGCGGTGAACGTGATCGCGCCGCTGGGGGCGACGCCAGCCGATCTCGCCAGACTTGGACGACGCCAGCTTCAATATCGTGCTGTATCCCGGAAACCGGGATGCAGGCGGCGTCCTGGCTGTCATCGTTCGTTCGGCCAGAAGATGACAAAGACGGTGCCGATCGGGGTCGGCGCCACCCGCGATTTCATTGCGGAAGTCGCTGAGCTGGCGGGTGTCGATCCGTCGCCGCTGCTGACCGGCCGACGAGTCCCGGCTGCCGTGGTACTCGCGGTCGGTCGACTCCAATTATCTGACCGGCAAGCGGGTCTTCATCTTTGGCGATGCGACCCATGCCGATCGCAGCGGCGCGGATCGCGTCCGAGGAACTTGGCTTCACCGTTGTCGGCCTCGGCACCTACGCACGGGAGTTCGCGCGCGAAGTCCGCGATGCGGCGGCAAAGCATGGGGTCGAGGCGCTTATCACCGACGACTATCTGGAAGTGGAAGCGCGGATCGCCGAATTGCAGCCGGAGCTCGTTCTCGGCACGCAAATGGAGCGGCATATCGCCAAGCGGCTGGGTATTCCCTGCGCGGTCATTTCGGCGCCGGTGCATGTGCAGGACTTTCCGGCGCGCTACTCGCCGCAGATGGGCTTCGAAGGTGCCAACGTCATCTTCGATACCTGGGTGCATCCGCTGATGATGGGCCTGGAGGAACATCTGCTGGGCATGTTCCGGGATGACTCCGAATTCCACGACGGCGCGGGCGCGTCACACCTCGGCGAGACCGCATCCGTGCCGGTGGCCGAACGTCCGCTGAGCTGGGATGACGCGGCGGAAAAGGAACTAAAGAAAATCCCGTTCTTTGTTCGCGGCAAGGCGCGCCGCAATACGGAACGTTTCGCGCTGGATCGTGGCTTGACCGATATAACTCTGGAAACGCTGTACGATGCGAAAGCCCATTTCGGCCGCTGACCGCACGCCCGTACGGGTGGTCTTGGTGACGATGGACAGTCACCTCGGCGGGGCTCTCGCGCGGGCCGAATGCGCCTTGCGCCGCGATCTGCCGAACCTTGAAGTGACGATGCACACTGCCGACGAATGGGGCGGCGATCCGAATGCTCTGGCGCGCTGTCACGCCGACATCGCGCGGGCCAATGTCGTCGTCGCAACGATGCTGTTCCTCGAAGATCATATCCGCGCCGTGCTGCCCGCGCTGGCGGCCCGGCGGGACCAATGCGACGCGATGATCTGCATGTTGTCCGCCGGCGAAGTGGTGAGGCTGACGCGCGCTCGGCAAGTTCAACATGTCCGCCGAGGCGACCGGTGCGATTGCCTGGCTGAAACGGATGCGTGGCACGGGCGGCACCGGATCAAATGCGCGCGGCCAGATGAAGATGCTGCGCCAATTGCCGAGACTGCTGCGGTTCATTCCGGGCACCGCGCAAGACGTGCGAGCCTATTTCATGGCGCTGCAATACTGCCTGGCCGGTTCGGAAGAAAATCTGGCCAACATGGTGCGTATGCTGGTTGGTCGTTACGCGGCGGGCACGCGAGCGCATCTTGTCGGTTCGCTGCGAGTGGCGCCTCCGGTCGAATATCCCGAAGTAGGCCTTTATCACCCGCGCGCGCCCGGCCGCATCGTTGACCGTATCGAGCAGCTTCCGTCGTCCGGCCCCAATGGGCGGGTCGGCTTGCTGTTGCTGCGGTCCTACGCGCTATCCAGCAATGCAGCGCACTACGACGGCGTGATCGCGGCGCTGGAGGCCAAGGGATTGCAGGTGATCCCCGCATTCGCCAGCGGGCTGGATCAGCGCGAGGCGGTGCACCGGTATTTCACCCACAACGGCCACACCACCGTGGATGCCGTAGTGTCACTGACCGGGTTCAGCCTGGTCGGCGGCCCGGCCTACAACGACGCCCGCGCCGCTGAGGAATTGCTCGCCAGCCTGGACGTGCCGTACGTTACTGCCCATCCCGTCGAGTTCCAGACACTGGAACAATGGGAGGACGACGCGCGCGGCCTGCTGCCGGTCGAGGCCACCATGATGGTGGCGATCCCGGAACTGGACGGCGGTATCTGGCCGATGACCTTCGGCGGCCGCTCGCTCTGCGGAAGGTGGCGACCGGCGGCGGGACATGGTGCCTCATCCGGAACGAACTGCCATGCTCGCGGCGCGCGTGGCGCGGGTGGTCTCGCTGCGGCGCAAGGCCCGGGCCGAACGAAAAATCGCTGTTGGTGCTGTTCAACTTTCCGCCGAATGCTGGCACTGTCGGTTCGGCTGCGTATCTGTCGGTTTTCGCGTCGCTGCTCCACACGCTGCGTGGGATGGCGGAGGCGGGATACACTGTCGATGTTCCAGAGAATGTCGATGCGCTGCGGGACCGTTTGCTTGGCGGCAACGCTTCATTATTCGGAGCTAACGCGAACGTTGCTGCCCGGCTGCCGGTGAATGAGCACGTGCGGCGGCAACGTTGGCTGGACCAGATCGAGGCGCAGTGGGGACCGGCTCCCGGGCGGCAGCAGACCGACGGCGCGTCGTTGTTCATCCTGGGGGAACGCTTTGGCAATGTCTTCGTCGGCATCCAGCCGGCGTTCGGATACGAAGGCGATCCCATGCGCCTGCTGTTCGAACGGGGTTTCGCGCCGACGCATGCCTTCTGTGCGTTTTACGGCTGGATCAAACAGGATTTCGGCGCCGACGCGGTGCTCCATTTCGGAACCCATGGCGCGTTGGAATTCATGCCGGGCAAGCAGGCAGGAATGTCCGGGGAGTGCTGGCCAGACCGGCTGATCGGCGATCTGCCAAACTTCTATTTGTACGCCTCGAACAATCCATCCGAGGGAATGATCGCGAAGCGGCGCGCTGGCGCTGCATTGATTAGTTACCTGACGCCGCCGGTCGCCCATGCCGGGCTCTATCGTGGTTTACTCGACCTCAAGGCATCGCTTGATCGCTGGCGCGCGTTGCCTCCGGACGCCGATGCGGGACAGCGCGACGCGCTTAGGGCTCTGGTCCAGGCGCAGGCCGTGACGGTCGATCTGGCCGCGGCTGAGCCTCCGTGGACAGGCGACTCCCAGATAGGGGATCTCTCGGCGACTTTGCTGGAGTTGGAGTACACGTTGATACCTCATGGATTGCACGTCGTTGGAGAAGGACTGAACGCCGAGCAGCGCTGTTCCATGCTGGATGCCGCCGGTGTAACGGATGCGGCCGAGCGGCGGCGGCTGGATGGATTACTGGCTGTGGATCAGGAAGTTCCGGCGATCCTGCATGCTTTGGATGGCGGCTACATCCGCCCCGCGCCTGGCGGCGATCTGCTTCGTACGACGGACGTCCTTCCCACCGGCCGCAATTTACACGGCTTCGATCCATTCCGTATCCCGAGCGCCTTCGCGCTGCGGGACGGTGCCCTTCAGGCCGACCGGCTGTTGGCGCGATATGATGCTGACAACGGCACGTTGCCGGAGACGGTGGCGATCGTTCTGTGGGGCACCGACAACTTGAAGACGGAAGGCGGTCCGATCGCGCAGGCGCTTTGGCTCCTCGGCTGCGAACCGCGCACTGACAGCTACGGGCGGGTTTGCGGCGCGAAGTTGGTCCCGCTGGGTGTTCTGGGACGACCTCGGATTGACGTCCTGGCCACGCTGTCGGGCATATTCCGCGACCTGCTTCCGTTGCAGACGAAACTACTGGCGGAGGCGGCGTTGCTGGCTGCGACGGCGGACGAGGCCGTGGAGTTGAACTTCGTCCGCAAGCATGCGCTGGCCTTTCAGGCCGAGCATGGCGGGACGATGGAGGATGCGGCGCTGCGGGTGTTCGGCAATGCCGATGGTGCTTACGGCGCCAACGTCAACAACCTCGTTGGCAGCGGGATGTGGAATAACGAAGACGAACTCGCCGATGCCTATCTCAAGCGCAAGGGATTTGCTTATGGGGTAAACGCGGCGCCGAGCAGGCATGATGCGGTGCTCGCTCATGCCCTGGCTCGGGTGGACGTCGCCTATCAGAACCTCGACTCAATCGAGGTTGGTGTGACCACGGTGGACCATTACTTCGATACGCTTGGCGGCATCAGCCGAGCCGTGCGGCAGGCGCGGGGCGGATCGCCAACAGCGGTGTATATCGGTGACCAGACGCGCGGTGATGGTGCGATCCGCACGATTTCTGAACAGGTGGTCCTGGAAACCCGCACCCGAGCGCTGAACCCTAAATGGTACGAAGCACTGCTGAAGCATGGCTATGAGGGCGTGCGCGAGATTGAGGCCCACGTAACCAACACGTTCGGTTGGTCGGCGACGACCGGTGACGTGGCTCCCTGGGTATACGAGAAGTTGTCTGAAACGTTCGTGCTGGACCCCGCTATGCGGGAAAGGCTGGCAGCTCTGAACCCGACGGCATCGGCGAAGATCGCCAACCGTCTGATCGAAGCGCACGAACGAAACTACTGGTCGCCAGGCGAAGCTATGCGGGAGGCGCTGCAACGCGCGGGTGAGGAACTTGAAGATCGCCTCGAAGGGGTTGGTCTGGGGGTAGCAGCATGACGGTCATCAGGCGAATCCCGGCGCGCGGCGACGGCGAGGGCAGCGTGCAGGTGCAAATGGCACCCGACCTGAATATCGGCAACGCCCAGGTGTTCGCGGTCTATGGCAAAGGCGGTATCGGAAAAAGCACGACATCGTCGAATTTGTCCGTTGCGTTCTCGAAGCTCGGCAAGCGAGTGCTTCAGATCGGCTGCGATCCAAAACATGATTCGACATTCACGCTGACCAAGCGGCTGGTGCCGACGGTGATCGACATCCTGGAGACGGTAAACTTTCACTCCGAGGAATTACGTGTCGAGGACTTCGTCTATGAGGGCTACAACGGGGTGATGTGCGTCGAGGCCGGCGGGCCACCGGCCGGCACCGGTTGCGGTGGCTATGTCGTTGGCCAGACCGTGAAGCTGCTGAAAGAGCACCACCTGCTGGAGGACACCGACGTGGTGATCTTCGACGTGCTGGGGGACGTGGTGTGCGGCGGGTTCGCGTCTCCCCTGCAACATGCGGGTCGTGCGCTGGTCGTGGCGGCAAACGACTTCGATTCTATTTTCGCAATGAACCGGATTGTCGCGGCGATCCAGGCTAAGGCACGCAATTACGAGGTCAGGCTGGCGGGGGTCATCGTGAACCGCAGCGCCGGTTTGGACCAGATTGACAAATTCAACGGGCGTACCGGGCTCAGGACGCTGGCGCACTTCCCTGATCTGGACGTGATCCGGCGGTCCCGCCTGAAAAAGTCCACGCTGTTCGAGATGGAGCCCACGCCGGATGTCGTGGCGGTGCAGAACGAATACCTGCGTTTGGCAGCGACGTTGCTTGCAGGAACCGAGCCGCTGGAGACGCGGCCGATGAAGGATCGCGACATCTTCGATCTGCTGGGATTTGACTGATGCCGACGCTGACTTACGCGGCCCGCCGGGGCGAATTGCTGCAGTACTTCGATCGGACCGCGGTCGAGGCCTGGAAGCGGCTGACGTCCGACGCGCCGGTGAACAGCATCCGTGCCACCGTGCGGGCCGGACGCGACGACATGCGCCGCACCCTGCTGGGTTGGCTGCCGGAGGATCTGCAGGGCGCCCGTGTCCTCGACGCCGGTTGCGGCACAGGCGCGCTGTCGGTGGAAGCCGCTCGGCGCGGTGCGAATGTCGTAGCAATCGACCTCTCGCCCACCCTGATCGAACTGGCACGCGAGCGGCTGCCGCACAATCTCGGCTCGGGGGCGATCGAATTTCGCGTCGGCGACATGCTTGACGGGACATTGGGAGCTTTCGACTACGTCGTCGCGATGGACTCGCTGATCCATTACCGCCCCCGCGATACGGTTCGCGTGCTGGAGGGTCTGGCCCAGCGAGCGGCACATTCGTTGCTCTTTACGTTTGCTCCGCGCACGGCGGCACTCAGCGTTATGCATGGCGTCGGCCGGCTGTTCCCGCGTGCCGATCGTGCACCGGCGATCGAACCGGTACGCCAGCAAACCCTGAGCCGGCTGATCGAGTCCGATATCGCGGGCTGGGCGCCCGGTCGAACGAGGCGCATTTCCCGCGGCTTTTACATTTCACAGGCACTGGAGATGGTTCGCCGGTGAGTGCCATAGGAACAAAATTTGCCCGGACCTGGACCCACGTCGGCACGCGGTTCCTGCCGTTTGCCGATGCGGCGACGCCTGAGCTGCCGTTGGGTCGCCTGCTGCGCCTGTCGTTGTTCCAGGTTTCGGTCGGCCTCGCGGTCGTGCTGCTGATCGGCACGCTCAATCGGGTCATGATCGTGGAACTTGGAGTGCCGGCGTGGCTCGTCGCGGTGATGATCTCGCTGCCCCTGGTGTTCGCGCCGTTTCGCGCCCTGGTGGGGTTTCGTTCCGATACCCATCGGTCGGTGCTTGGCTGGCGCCGCGTCCCGTACATCTGGATGGGCACGCTGATACAATTTGGCGGCTTGGCGATCATGCCATTCGCGCTGATCGTGCTGTCCGGCGATACCAACGGCCCGATCATCTTCGGCCAGATCGGCGCGGCGCTATCGTTCCTGCTGGTGGGCGCCGGCCTGCACACGACACAAACTGTCGGCCTGGCCCTTGCGACCGACCTTGCACCGCCGGAATCATTTCCGAAAGTTGTCGCCCTGCTCTGCATGATGTTGCTGCTCGGTATGGTCGGGGGCGCCCTGACCTACGGTGCTCTGCTCGCCCACTTCACCGAAATCAAACTGATCCAGGTCATCCAAGGTACCGCCCTCGCTACCATGCTGCTGAACATCATAGCGCTGTGGAAACAAGAGGCCCGCGATCCGTCGCTTACGGCACGCGACCGGCTGCAACCAACATTCAAGCAGGCGTGGACCACGTTCAGCGAGGTACCGAAAGCGAAACGCCGTCTGTTCGCGCTTGGCCTGGGGACGGTTGCCTTCAGCATGCAGGACATATTGCTGGAACCCTATGGCGGGCAGGTGCTGCATCTGACGGTCGGCACGACGACGATCCTTAGCGCGTTGCTCGCCACCGGAGGCCTGAGCGGCTTCGGTGTGGCCGCTCGTCTTTTGGGCCGAGGCACCGATCCTTATCGCCTCGCCGCGGTCGGTTCACTGGTCGGGCTGGTCGCGTTCAGTGCGGTGATCTTCGCTGCCCCGCTGGAGTCCATCTTGCTTTTCGCTCTCGGCACCGCTCTGATCGGTTTCGGTGCCGGACTGTTCGGGCACTGCACGCTGACCGCCGCGATGGGCACCGCTCGCACGGGTCAAATCGGCTTAGCGCTTGGCGTGTGGGGCGCTGTCCAGGCCTCAGCCGCCGGATCGGCCGTCGCCGCCGGTGGCCTCATTCGGGACGGGATATCGTTTCTCGCCTCGAACGGGGTTCTCGGGCAGGCGATGAGCGGGCCCGCAACCGGGTATTCATTCGTCTATCATATCGAGATTTACTTGTTGTTCGCTACGCTAATTGCCATCGGTCCACTGGTCCGGCGGCCAAGCGTTGACTCACGCCGGCAATCCGCGCCGGCCTTCAGCCTTGGCGAACTTCCGTCCCACTCGCTCAGCCTACCGAGGTGATGCCATGCAAGCCGGAGCCATCACAGGCTACATCGATGTTGCGCAGATCGCACTCTACGCATTCTGGATCTTTTTCGCTGGCCTGATCTTCTATCTGCGGAAAGAGGACAAGCGGGAGGGATATCCATTAGTAACCGAACGCCCAGGGCATTTCCTGGAAGGCTTCCCGGGGCTACCGGCACCAAAAACGTTTCTGTTGCCGCATGGCGGTGAGGTGACTGCCCCGCGAGTAGATCCGCCGCAGCCCGACTTCGCTGCCGCACCCGTCGCCGCCTGGCCCGGTGCACCGCTAGAGCCAGTCGGCAACGCGATGCTGGCCAGGGTCGGACCAGCGGCGTCCGCTCTGCGCGCCGATACCCCCGACCTGATGCACGAGACAGCGGAACTTCGGATCGTGCCGTTGCGTGTCGCGACCGATCATTACCTCGATGAGGAAAGTCCCGACCCGCGGACGATGCAAGTCGTCGGTGCCGACGGAGTCGTTGGTGGGGTCGTGTCAGACATCTGGATCGACCGAGCGGAAGCAATGATCCGCTACCTGGAGGTGAGTCTTGTCGCCGGACCTTCGGTCCTTCTGCCGATGCCGCTGGTGCGCATTGATACGCGGGCAGGCCTGGTGACGGTGCGATCTATCCTGGGCCGTCAGTTCGAGGACGCTCCGATGCTGGCCAACCCCGACCAGGTTACGTTACGGGAAGAAGACAGGATCCAGGCTTACTACGCCAGCGGTCACCTCTACGCCACGCCAAGCCGCATGGAGCCCCTGCTATGAACGAGCACGATTACGAACCAATCCCCGGGCTCCCCGCACCACTGCCGCCCGGCGAAACGATCCTGTGGCAGGGGTCGCCAAACTGGGAGGTCCTGGCTCGCCGAGCGCTGCGGGTTCGGATGGTTGGGATGTATTTCGTGATCCTCATCGCCTGGGGCATCAGCGGAAATATCTCCGCAGGGACACCGGCGATTGACATGGCGATGTCCGCCCTCCGGCTGAGCGCGCTCGGCGTGGTGGCACTGGCCCTGCTTGGGTTGTTCGCCTGGCTGGTCGCGCGGACCACGATCTACACCATCACGACTCGCCGGGTGGTCATGCGTTTTGGCATTGCTCTGCCGATAACGATTCAGATCGCATACCCGACGATCGATGCCGCCGGACTGCACGTCTGGTCCGACGGCGCGGGCGACATCGCTCTGGCGCTGCGCCCCGGCCAGCGCATCGCCTACCTTGTGGTATGGCCTCATGCACGCCCGTGGAAGCTCACGAAAGCCGAACCAACACTGCGCGGCGTGCCGGATGCGGCCGCGGTGGCCCAAATCCTGGGCAGGGCTCTCGCGGCATCCGCCTCACAGCCCGCGAGGCCCGTCTCCGTCCCGGCGGAGGTGGTTACCGAGGGCGGTGCGCAAATTCCCGCCGCGGCGTAACGGAGCATCACGATGGGTCAAAATCGCAAACCACCGCCGTTTCCGCGCAACACCTTGATCATCGCCGGCACGGTTGTGCTGCTATCGATCATGACCGCCGCCGCCGGGCGAATCACGGGGGCGGCAAACAGTGCGCCCACCGCGGCCCCGGTTGCCGCCCGTGACCTTTTGTTCCGAGATCGTCCGGACGGCAGTGTCGCGGTATTCGATGCCACTGACACGTCTGCACCCATCGATATCATCGCGCCGGCAACCAACGGGTTTTTGCGTGCCACGATGCGCGGGCTGGCACGTCAGCGGCTGCGTCAGGACGCGGACAGGGAGATTCCGTTCCATCTGACCGAGTGGGCCGATGGACGGCTAACGCTGGAAGACCCCACCACCGGACGAAGGGTGGAGATGGAAGCGTTTGGGATCACCAACGAAGAAGTCTTCGCCAGTCTGCTGACCGCGAAGGAAGGATCATGAAGCGGATCGACGTCCCCTGCTTCGTCGAGATTGAGCAGACGCCGAATAGCCTGCACGCGCATGCCATTCCTGAAGGTATCGACATTCGTCCTGGCGATTCTGTTCTGGTGCATGGTGCGCCGTCGCGGATCGGATATGGCGAACGAGTTTCCCTCGAATGTTCGGCGACCGTGACGCGGGCTAGCGTTTTCGGCCGGTTCTATACCCATCTTACAGCACCTCTCAATCTCGTCGAATTGTTCGAGGTCGGCTTCCAGCCAAAGGAGTCAGCATGAAGCACGTCAGTGAGACCACCAAACTGGCGCAGCGTGACACCGTGCTGAGCCCGCGCTTCTACACCACTGATTTCGATGCGATGGATAAGTTGGATGTCACGCCTGTGCGCGCAGAGTGGGACGAACTGATGGCAGAGTTCGCGCGCGACGTGAACAAATCTCACTTCATCCGGAACGACGACTTCGACGTCGACCTTTCCGCCATGCCGGAAGACCTGCGGAACGAGTTCATCGACTTCCTGGTCAGTTCCGTGACCTCGGAATTTTCCGGCTGCATCCTCTACGCTGAAATCAAGAAACGGGTGAAAAACCCCGATATTCGCGACTGGTTCGGCTACATGAGCCGCGACGAAGCGCGGCACGCCGGATTCATCAACGATACGCTGAAGGACTTCGGCGTCGGCGTGGACCTGAGCTTTCTGACCAAGGTCAAGAAATATACCTACTTCAAGCCGAAGTTTATCTTCTACGCCGTCTATCTGTCAGAGAAGATCGGCTACGCCCGCTACATCTCGATCTTCCGCCAACTCGAACGTCATCCTGAAAACCGGATCCACCCTATCTTCAAATGGTTCCGGGAGTGGTGCAACGACGAATTCCGCCACGGCGAAGCGTTCGCGCTGATTATGCGCGCCAACCCACAGGTGTTGACCGGCCTGAACCGGCTGTGGATCCGCTTCTTCCTGTTGGCGGTGTTCGCCACCATGTTCGTCCGCGACCATGCACGCCCGGTGTTTCACGCAGCGCTCGGTTTGGATCCAACGCAATACGACATGCAGGTGTTCCGCATCACCACAGAGATCTGCAAGCAGGTCTTCCCTGTCACGCTGGATGTGGATAACCCGGCGTTCCTCGCGGGGATGCAACGTCTGCTGTGGATCAGCGAGCGGCTTGCGGCATCCAAAGGGCAGTTCGGGCTGGGTGGGCTTTTGAAACGAGCCGGGCTGATCGCGGCGGCCGGCGTGACTCTGGGCCGCCTGTTTCTGATGCGGACCCAGCGGCACGAACTGCCAAGTCAGGTCCGTATGGCTCCGGCGTGGTAAGAAGCGCCGATGTATCAACACGGCCTTCCGGCCCTGCATGGTCTGGTGATCTGGTGGGTCAGCACCTGCCTGATCCTGTTCCTCGACAGCCTGCCGCGGCAAACTTTCCGTTGGAGCATGGCCGTTGCGACGGTGGTGCTCGCAGGTGCGGTCTATGGGCTTGTCCTGAGCTCAACGGACACCAGCGTCACTGGTGCATACACTGCCTTCACTTGTGGCGTGCTGATCTGGGGCTGGTTGGAGATCAGCTTTTATATGGGATACGTGACCGGGCCGCGTACCCATCATTGTGATCAGGGGTGCGGCGGCTGGCGTCATTTCGGTCACGCGATTCAGGCCAGTCTGTATCACGAACTGGCGGTACTGCTCCTCGCCGGGATTGTCGTGGTATCGACCTGGGGACACGCGAACCAGTTCGGAATGTGGACGTTCATTGTGCTGTGGTGGATGCATCAAAGCGCGAGGCTGAATGTGTTCCTGGGGGTCAGTAACCTGAATGCCGAGTTCCTGCCGGAGCATCTCGGCCATATCAAGAGTTTCTTTCGAAGTGCGCCGATGAACCTGCTGTTTCCGTTTTCGGTCACCGCCTCGACGATCTGTGCGGTGCTGATGACGCAGCGAGCACTTTCTTTTGGCGCGGATACGTTCAACGCGACCGGATACACCCTGCTGACAACCTTGATGGTTCTGGCGATCCTGGAGCACTGGTTCCTGGTGTTGCCGATCTCGGCCGCGCGAATTTGGAACAGGATGTGGCAATGGAGCTTGGGTTCGCGGGGCCAACGTAACAAAACGCCGCGGCCACTTCCCAGGGAAGCAGCAATCGGGGGACGTTGATGAATTACCAGGCTTTTTTTCGCGACCAGTTGGACGGCCTTCACCGGGAGGGGAACTATCGGGTGTTCGCCGATCTAGAGCGTCAGGTAGGCAGCTTTCCTCGAGCGAGCCATTACCGGAAGGGTGGGCAGGTCCCGGTAACCGTCTGGTGCTCGAATGACTATCTCGGAATGGGGCAGCATCAGACAGTTCTGGACGCCATGCACGAGGCGCTGGATCGATGCGGCGCGGGCGCGGGCGGGACCCGGAATATCGCCGGCACCAACCATTACCACGTGATGTTGGAACGCGAACTGGCCGACCTGCATGGGACGGAGGCAGCGCTGCTGTTCAACTCCGGGTACATGTCCAACTGGGCGACGTTAAGCACACTCGCCGGGAAGCTACCTGGCTGTGTGGTAGTTTCAGATGAAGCCAATCACGCTTCGATAATAGAGGGCGTGCGCCATAGCCGCGCGGAAAAGCGGATCTTCCGGCATAACGATGCGTCAGACCTCGAGAGGCAATTGGCTGCACTCGATCCCGTGAGGCCAAAACTGGTCGTGTTCGAGTCGGTCTATTCGATGAGTGGGGATATCGCGCCGATCGCCAAGCTTTGTGACGTGGCCGAGAAATATGGTGCAATGACATACCTCGATGAGGTGCATGCCGTAGGGCTTTACGGCCCGCGCGGAGGGGGAGTCAGCGAGCGCGACGGCGTGGCGCAGCGGCTTACCGTGATCGAAGGCACATTGGCGAAAGCATTCGGCGTTGTCGGCGGGTACATCGCAGGCTCGACGGCCTTGTGCGACTTCGTGCGCAGCTTCGCGTCCGGGTTCATCTTCACCACGGCGCTGCCGCCGGCGGTCGCCGCCGGTGCGATCGCGAGTATCCGCCACCTGAAAATCAGTAAGGCAGAGCGAACGCGCCATCAGGAGCGGGTGGCATCGTTGCGGCGTAAGCTAGATGCTGTCGGGGTGCCGCACCACGACAACCCAAGCCATATCGTGCCGGTGATGGTCGGCGATCCGATCCTGTGCAAACAGATCAGTGACCGATTGTTGGACGAGTATTCGGTCTACGTTCAGCCGATCAATTATCCCACCGTACCGCGTGGTACCGAGCGGCTGCGGATCACTCCGTCACCGCTACACTCGGATGGCGACATCGCACACTTGGTAGACGCACTGGGCAAGATCTGGTCGGAACTGAGCCTGAAGCGAGCTGCCTAACCCTTACTCGAGAGCAAAGGAGTTGGCCTGAATGACGAAACGGTATCGAACGTAACGACGCGGCGGCAGGTTATGCGGGCTGGACTCGCCGCGGTCGGCGGTGTGGCGGCGGCTAGCGGTGCCGAAGCGCAGGAGAAGATCGCTCAGGCGATGGTGCAGTATCAGCCGACGCCCAAGGACGGCAACAAGTGCAGCACCTGCGTCAATTTTGAGGCACCTGCGTCCTGCAAGATTGTTGCTGGCTCGATCAGTCCAGATGGCTGGTGCATTGCGTATGCGCCCAAAGGCTAGTGCGATCCACGCCGGATTGTCCCGGCGTGGTTAAACCTACTTCGAAGGCAACGGCTCCGGGTTAGGCGAAAGTGTCCGCAAATAGTCAATGACGTCGGCCCGCTCATTCGGATTGGAAATCCCCACAAACGTCATTCTTGTTCCGGGTGCGTACGCACTGGGTTTTTTTAGCCACTGGTACAATTCGTCGTAGGTCCAGGGCCCCTGCTTGCTTTTGAGCGCGGTCGAGTAGTCAAAACCCGCCATGTGGCCATGCGGAGCACCCACAACGCCGTAGAGGTTTGGGCCTAGGCCAGCCTTTCCGCCTTCGTTGAAGGTATGGCAGGCGACGCATCCCAGTTTTTTGGTATCGGCCTCTCCCTGCTGCGGGTCCGCGGTTGCCAGCAGGGTCTCCACCGGCGGGTCGCCGGCCGGTGCCGGTGCCGGTGCTGCTGGTGCCGGTTCCTTGCTTGCGGCCGGCGCCGCTTCGGTAGGTGACGGCAGCGCCTCCGGGTTCGGGGACAGTGTTCGAAGATAGTCGATAACGTCCGCGCGTTCCTGATCCTTTTTGATGCCGGCGAAAGACATCCGTGTGCCAGGAGCGTAAGCGCTGGGTAGCCGCAGCCATTCGTTCAGTTCATCGAACGTCCATGGCCCGGTCTTGTTTTTCAGAGCTGTGGAGTAATCGAAGCCTTGCATGTGGGCATGCGGGCCGCCAACGACGTTGTACAGGTTGGGACCTACACCCGCCTTCCCACCGTCATTAAAGGTGTGACACGCGGTGCAGCCAAGCTTTTTAGTATCCGCCTCGCCGGCTGCCGGATCCGCCTTGGCCAGCAACGGCGCGATCGGGGTCACTTGCGGGGCAGCGGGCTGGCCGGCCGGTGGGGCAGCTTCTGGCACCTCGATCTTGATCGCCGTTTGCTTCAAGGGCTTTTCATGCACCAGAACGACACCGATCGTTCCGGTTAGGAAGAACACGATCCCGGCGACGAGCACCGCCGCGATGGCTTTGTTGATCTCAATGGAGTCCACTCAGTCTTATCCCCCACGTTTCGCGCCCGTCGCGCGAACGACGTTTGCTATTTCGCCACGGTCAACTCTGGAAAATCCTTCGCCATGCGCAACACCGAATAACGGCTTATAGACACCATTGTGGCATGTCGCGCAGTTCACTTTTGGGGAATCGCCCTCCGGACCAAGCCGAGCCGTGGGGAAGGTCGCGTGGAGCGGGTCCAGGTAAGCGTTGTTGAGGTCACGCACCATCCGGATACCATACCAGGCGGTCGCTCGCTGGGGAGTGCTCTGATCCCAGTCGGTGAATGATCGGCTGTTGTGGCAATAGGTGCAGTTGACGCCCAAGGACTGGGAGAAGTTCATCATCAGCGAATAGGTCCATTCAGTCTGCTTGATCGACTGATGATCGGCCGCGGGCAGCGCAGTTTGCGACACAACGCGGATGTCTTTGTCCTGCTCCAGGAACGGCGTGAACGGGTCGAATGGAAGTGAGCTGTCACCGGCCACGGTGGTTGGATGGTTTTTGCCGGCCGGCGTCTGGGCAAATCCACCGGCCTGAAGCGGGCCTGGATTATTGAACCAAATATTGGCGGGAACCGGCTGGCCACGGTGGCAAGTGTAGCAGGTTACGCCGGTCTCGGCGACGTGGTCCTTCCAGTCGGTGTTGATGTGCTGGACCATCTGCAGCATCCGCCGCGCCACGACTTTAGTGTAGACCGAGTCTGAGGCCATATTCTTGACGTCGTGGCAGTAGGCGCAACCCTGGGTAGGCGCGACCCATGTCGTGATCGATGCCATCAGCCGAGTAAACTCGCCCACCCCGACGTCGCCCAGCACCTGGACGTTCTTATAGACAGTGCTCGCCTTAGGGCCCGCGTTGCCCAGCGGCGGCAGCGACGCGGGAATTTTGTTGGCGGCGACCTCTTTGGCCAGGATCCGGGGATTGTAGATCTGGTCCATACGCCGTTCCGCGATACCCACGCTGAATACTGTCCATCGGCGGACGCTCCGACTGGACCAGGATAACAGCGGCGGCGGCCAAGGCTACGCCGCCAACTGTCAGGCTGAAGGGCGAAGTTCATTTTGCTACTCCCAGCCCTGAAATCGCGGCAGGATCGACGACGTGCGGGAACACCTGAGGATACATCGGTGCGATGCCGTGCTTCACGCCCCATAGATACCAGTTATCAACAACCGTGCCGGTCAGCAGGATGCCGATGCCCCCGGTCAGCGGGCACAGCACGGCGAACCACCAGCCCCACCGATGCAGCGACTCGAAGGTTGCATTGAAGCCCATCGTCCAGCGCCAGAACAATGCCGCCCGCTCGGCGGCGGTGCCGCGGTCGGTAATTTGTTCCACTTCACGCTCGCCGCCGAAGCGGCTGACGGCCAGGATGGTGGCGCCGTGCATCGCGAACAGCACGGCGGAGCCATACAGGAACACGATCGAGAGCATGTGGAACGGGTTATAGAACAAATTACCATATCGGATCGAGAATGCCGCGGTCCAGTCCAGGTGCGGGAAGATGCCGAACGGCACGGCCTCGGCCCAGCTTCCCATCAGGATCGGGCGGATGAACCCAAGGACCAGATACAGCCAGATCGCGGATGCGAACGCCCAAGCGGTGTGGGTGCCAAGCCCGAGCGCGATGGCTCGCCGATACATCCGTGTCCACCACAGCAGGATCGAGGACGTCAGAAAGAACCCCGCCAGCAGCCACCAGCCACCCTGGGCGAGCGGTGGCAGGATTTTCAGCCCGTATGCCGGCGGCGGTGGCTCGAGGGCCAGCCAGGGCAATTGCCGGACGAACTGGATCGGGCTCCAGTCCACCGAGGCCCACATATTCAAGCCGATGATCTCAATCGCGATGAAACCCGCAGATCAACGAGGCGATCCCGGTGAACCCCAGGTATATCGGTCCTATCTGGGCGTCGCCGAATGAACCCCAGCAGACGCGAGAAGCCCGGCTTGCCGAGGCGCGTCCAACTGCCGCGTGGCAGGGCGGTGCCCATATGGATCGGGCCACGCACCTGAACACGGGTGAAGATGTTTTGATATTCTGCCATGTTTTCCTCCCCGCTCCCGGGTCAATGCGCCCAGATCGGAAGATTGAGCCACCAACTCCACCATTCCGGCCAGCCACGGCTCCAGAATGGACCGCTTATGATGATGCAGACGGCACTCCAGAACGCTGCCGAAACGGCCAGGAACATGCCCAGGCGGTGAATACCGAGCGTTCCGATGGAATAGCCGATGGTGTCGCGGAAATAGGCATTTTCCTGTTCCGCCGACTTTACCGACCTCGCCACGGCCCGGATTGGCGGCCGACAGCACCAGCGATCCATGCAGCGCGAGCGCGAACGCGTTGGTGAAGAAGAAGCTCACCGCGATCATGTGCGCCGGGTTGTAATGAAAGTGCAGATACTGGTAGCCGGTGTTCGATACCCAATCCAGATGGCTCATGATCCCATAGGGAAACCCGTAGCCCCAGGCACCCATCAACAGCGGGCGGGCCACCACGAGGGTGAAGTAAGCGAGGATCGCGAAGCTGAAGGCCACCGGAATGTGTAATCCCATGCCCAGTTTGCGAGCGATCTCAGCCTGTCGCAGCGCCCAGGAGCAGAACGCACCCAACGCGCAGATCGTGATCAACTGCCAAAGCCCGCCTTCCTTCAGCGGCGCGAACGCCAGGCCGTAGCTCAGGTCGGGGGGCGCGATGCTGATGCGCCAGACATTCCAGGTCGGACCCAGGGCGGCGCCCCAGACGATCAGCAGCGGTTCCCAGGACCGTGAAAAAAATCGTTGTTACGCCAAAGAACCCGACATAGAACGGCCCGACCCAGAAATCAAACAGATCACCGCCGATAAGGGTGCCTCCGCGCGTGCGATATTTTGGTTCAAAACTGAGCATCGCCATCGCCAGAATCTCCAGTCGCCGTCAATTATTGGCTGATCGAAGTAACGAACGAGGCTTTGTGCTTGGCCGCCACCCCGTTCGCTACTCCGGTCAAGACACGTTATTTCGCGGTTGAAGGCAACGGCGCCATCTGCGCCGCTGTCGCGCCGTGATGCGGACCTTCCAGCCAGTTGAACCGGTCGGTGCTGAGCAGGATGAAGTGGATCAGCAACGCCAGAACGAACAGGAAGATGAACAAGGCGACGAGAACGCGCCTTGGGTCGAAAAGAAGCCAAAGTCTCCACATATTCGCTTCCTCCTAGACGAGTTGCGAAATCGTGTGGGTGCGCCAGGCCGCCAGCGTCATACAGCCACGATGTGGCGTATCCGTTGGGGCCAGGTAGCCAAGGCCGCCATTGCCACGCAAGGAAATGCGCGATGATGGCGATTACGGTGAAGACGATGAAGCTGGTGATGAAGATCCCGTGGAACTCCTTCGCCTCCGCCTCCGTCAACCCTGTGATCGAGGGTCCTCCTGGGGTTATAGCCATACGATTACTCTCCGAAACGGCCTAGCGGCCCTTTGTCGCGCCCATCCCGCGCGACTGGGACTGCCGGTAGCAGCGGGACACCGGCGCCCATTCCGCCGAGACAGCGACCCGGCGGAACCTCCGACCGCACCCGTTTTGGGGCGGTGTTGCGATGCGGCCGGACAATCATGCCGGCTGTCTCTCTGCGAGCGCGTGCGCGACGCGGATCGCGGTAACGCGGTCTTCCCCGGCCTCGCGGACGTGCAGTTCAACCCGGTCGCGCAACCGCTTTGCCGCGGAGATACGAACCAGGAAAGGTTCCGTCTCCAGGTAGTCGTCGAATAGTTGTTGCGCGTCTTCGTCCCATGGGCAGCTCGCGCTCAGACGTGACGGTGTCGCTTCGACCTTGTCCAGCTCCGTGCCCAGCGGCAGGATGTTGAACAAGGCGTCGAACAGCGCGTTGCAGAATTCCTGAACGATGTAGGTGGCGCCAGCATATCCCATGAACGGGGTACCGGTCGCCCGGCGGATGATCGCGCCGGGGAACGACGCGGGGATGTACATGCTGCGATTGCCCATTTCGGCGGCGTACATGCGTTCGTTGTACGAACCAAACAGCACCAGCGGCGGTTTCGCGCGGATCGCCGCGCGCACCGCCGCGTTGTCGGGCTTGACGCCAGCGCAGCGCGATACCGCGAACGCGCAGGGGATGCCCATCTCATCTTCAAGAAAACGCTGCAGGCCGCGCGCATAGGTATCCGTCGCGACCACCCCGAACGATCGCGGTCGCAAAGAAATCCTGCGTTACGCTGCGCCATAGATCCCAGATCGGCTTGATGGTGGTGTGCTTCTCGCGCTCGATGAACGGCTCCGGATCCACGCCGGCCAGTTCGCCCAGGGTGCGAAGGAAAGTTCGTGGTGGCAAAAAGCCCGATCGGTGCCTGCAAATACGGACGGTCAAGTTCCTCGCAGAGCTTGCGGCCGAATTCACGATACATGCAGACATTGACATCGGCTTGGGGAAGACGGGCTATGTCCTCTATATGAGCACCGATCGGGAAGGTGAGATTGATTTCGCATCCGATGCCCTCGACCAGGCGGCGGATCTCGGCAAGGTCGGACGGCATGTTGAAGGTGCCGTAGATCGGACCGATGATATTGACGCGCGGCTTGGCGCCTTCAGCGACGAACATAGGGCTTGGGCTTTGCCCGCTTCGCGCCGAATTCCGTCCACAGCCAGTAAATCGCTCGGTCGGCCGCCTGCCACTGGTCCTCGTCTATCGTGCGCGGAATGAACCGCAGAAGATTCGACCCCTCGGGAGTCACGCCGCCGCCGATCATTTCGGCAATGCTGCCCGTTACCACCACCGCCGGCATGTCGGGATCCTGCGTCGCACGCCGCTCGGCGCATCGCGTCTTCGGTGCCGTTCCGGGACAGTTCCTCTTCGGACAGACCCGTGACCACCACTGGAAGTTCGTGCGGCGGCAGCGCGTCGGTGTAGTGCAGCACCGCGGTGACCGGCAGGTTTTCGCAGCCGACCGGCCCGTCGATAACCACCCGCAGGCCACGGATCGCGGTGAACGCGTAGACCGCGCCCCAGTATCCGCCCGCCCGGTCATGATCCAGAACCAGCATCGGGTCAGCTCCCCACCGCCTGGGTCGCCTTGGCTTTCGCCTCGCGCGCCCGGCGGTAACGATCTTTCGCGCCCGGCGGGTCCTTGGGGATCTCCTTCCAGCCATAGCCCGCGGTTTCGCCGCTACCGACCGTATCGAAGAAGCTCACCATGCGGGTGAAACGTTCGTGGCCCTTGGTCTGCGCGGCGACGATCGCCGCCAGCGGCGCCGGCCCCGGCCGCCCCGAACAGCGGCCGCGCCGAGACCATGTTGGTGAAGTACAGCGAGGGAATGCCGAGCGCCTTCGCCTTCTGCACCAAAGGGGTCGTGCCGACCGCAAGGTCGGGCCTGACGTCGAGCATCGCGGCCACATCCTGCTCCAGCGAGGCGCGGTACTGAACGTGCGTGCCGCGGGCTTCCAGCCAGGCACGGTCTGCCTCGCTCCATTCCGTCCGCGGGCAGGCGGTGCCGACGTAAGGCACTGTCGCGCCGGCTTCGCTCAGCAGTCTCGCGACAAGAAGTTCGGAGCCCTCATACCCCGACACTGTGACACAAGCGTTGATCGGGTTGGCATCCATCGCCGCTCGGATGGCCGGCAGCGACCGCGCCTTGGCGGCATCCGCACTGACATTCGCGACGGCGCCGACGGCATCCAGCCAGGCGGCGGTGCCTTCGACACCAACCGGTCCGGACCCGACGACGGGCCGTGCCGGCTTCCTGCATCTCGCGGATCGATGCGGTATAGAACGGATGAACCGCCGCCGCGACTGCGCAGTCCAGTGCGCCATACAGGTCACGCCATTCGCGCGACGGCACCGACGGCCCGACCGCCAGACCCATCGGCGCCAGCAGCGCACCGACGCCGACGGGATCGGCTGGGAACAATTCGCCGATCAATGTCACCGTCGGCATGTCCGCCACCGCTCGCGGCCTTGCCACGGGGCCCGCTTCGGCTTCGCGGCGGGCGTAACGAAGCATCGCGCCGGCCAGCACGTCCTTCGCTTCGGCGTGGGTAGGCACGCCGAAACCCGGAACATCGATGCCGATGATGCGCACGCCGTCGATGGCTTTCGGCAGCCGGTCCAGCGGCACTCCGGACGCCGTGGGCACACACAGGTTGATCACCACGACCGCGTCGTAATCCGCCGGCTTGGCGATCTCATGGACACGGCGTTGCGGATGTCCTCGTAGAGTTGCCCGCGGACCAGGGTTTCGGAATTGAACGGCACGTAGCCGACGGTGCGTTTGGCGCCGTAGAAATGCGAGGTGAAGGTCAGCCCGTATACACAACAAGCAGACCCGGAAAGGATCGTCGCGGTACGGCGCATGCGCAGCCCGACCCGCAACGAACCGAAAGCCGGGCACATCGATTGCGGCTGATCGTGCGGGCCTCGCGGGTAGTCCTTGAGCAGCCGGTCCAGTGCTTCGCTTTTCCCCGCCGCCCTCGCCGCCTCCAGCATGGTCTCGCGGCCACCATGGCAACCGGGCGTCAGCCGGGATGACCGATCCGTCCACGTCATGAACCTTCATAGATGACTTCGAGCGACGGCTTTTCCAGCAGCGTGGCCGCGCACATGTCGTCCAGCGTTGCCGGGTCCAGCACGACGTCGCGGCCGACCGCGTCGCCGGCGAACAGGCCCAGCAGGGCGTCGTGGGTCAGTGGGGTCGGGCGGACCGGCGGGGCCAGCGCCACCTGTTCGGCAAGTTGTTCAAAAACCGGTGCCCACCGCCCGCCAGGCTTGCCGATGATTTCGTAGCTCGCGCTCTTGCGCCGGATGTCGTCGTCGGCCGGGATGGCGGAAAGGACCGGGATGCCGACAGCAGCGGCGAATGCTGCGGCTTCTCCGGTGCCGTCATCCTTGTTGATGACCATGCCGGCGACACCGACATTGCCTCCCAGCTTGCGGAAGTAATCGACCGCGGAGCAGACGTTGTTGGCGACATACAACGACTGCAGATCATTCGATGCAACAACGATCACCTTCTGGCACATGTCGCGCGCGATCGGCAGACCGAAGCCGCCGCACACCACATCGCCGAGGAAATCCAGCAGTACATAGTCAAAACCCCATTCATGGAAGCCCAGCTTCTCCAGCAGTTCGAAGCCGTGGATGATGCCGCGTCCGCCGCAGCCGCGGCCGACCTCGGGGCCTCCCAGTTCCATCGCGAAAACGCCGTCGCGCTTGAAGCACACATCGCCGATTTTCACCGCCTCGCCCGCGAGCTTCTTCTTTGACGAGGTTTCGATGATGGTCGGGCAGCTTCGCCCGCCAAACAACAATGACGTGGTGTCGCTTTTCGGATCGCACCCGATCAGCAGCACGCGTTTGCCCTGTTGCGCCATCATGTAGGACAGGTTGGCGAGCGTGAAGCTCTTGCCGATGCCGCCTTTGCCGTAGATCGCGATGATCTGTGTGTCCTTCTTCACCGGACCGCTCGCGGGTGCGTCAGGTTCGATCGCCGCCTCCTGGCGAAGCCGTGACGATGCTGCGTCGAAAGGGGCATTCATGCGCTGGCTCTCCAATCGAGGATCATTTTCAGGCAGCCGGGATCGCCGAAGGCGGTGCGATAGGCCGCGTCCGCATGCGTGGCTTCGACGCGATGGGTGATCAGTCCGTCGAGCGAAAGGCTCCCGTTGCCGACCAACCGGCGCACGGTCAAAAGGTCATCAGGGCGCCACTGCGCCGCGATGCGCAGCCGAGCCTCTCGCATGAAGGCTAGCGGGAAGGCGAACGAGAGGCGCTCGGCGTAGAAGCCGGCGAGCACGATCTCGCCGCCGGGCGCCAGCCGCCGGATCAGCGTATCCAGCAGTGCCGAATCGCCGCTGACGTCGCAGATACATTTGTAGTCGCTGCGCGTATCGTCGTCGGGGCGCAGAACCTGGTAGCCCAGCGCCCCGTCCATGCGCCTGGGATTGGTCTCCCAGACCACGGGCGGGGTGTCTCCGACCGCCACCACCAGGCGCGCCAGCAGCCTACCCAGGACGCCGTGCCCGACGATCAGGTCTGGCACAGCAGCGTCCGCGATCGCGTGTTGTGCGGTCGCGGCGAGGGCTATCAGCACCCCCCGTTCGCCGAGCGTAGGATCGATCGGCATGGCGCGCGCGGACGGGACAACAAGCCGAGACGCGGCGCCGCCGAAAAGGCCACGGATCTCGCCGAAACAGGTGGCGCCGGGAACAAAGACCACCTCGCCGAGGCGATTTTTGTAGCCCGGACCGGCAGCGACGATGTGACCAACGGATTCGTATCCGGGAACCAGCGGATAGCCCATACCGGGGAACGGCGGCATCCGGCCCTGCCACAACAGGCGCTCCGTGCCGGTGCTGATGCCGCTCCAGGCGATATCCACGACGACGTCGTCATCACCGGGCGGCGTCAGCGGAAGCCGGCCTACCGAGAGGCTCTCAGGGCCTGTTTATGACCACCGCTAACGCTTCCATCCCGCACCTCCTGCCAGGCCACTGAGCGTTGGGCATGAGCTTAAGTGTCATCCTAGATTGACAGTTCGATATGTCAACACGTGATTTACGCTTTGCGTGTGCTCATTTGATGCCGTCAGCACACGGACCAGCATCGGCCGCCGGGTCGGCAGCTCCCGAACGCCGGTAAAACCGGCGTTATGCAATAGAACGGACAGCTCCTCGGTTTGGCGCGGCCGGCCACTGCCCATCGCCAGCAGGTAAAAGGCAAAGTAGACACCTACACGTTCGGCGTTCGGCGTGCCGGCCATCGGCTCCGCCAGCAGCAGCGTGCCGCCCG
>CAVZTH010000037.1:0-55341 GCA_963778125.1 uncultured Alphaproteobacteria bacterium
TGTCGCGCGGTTTGCGCACCCGCGCCGGCACGATGGCAGTGCCGTAGTGCGTTGCCATGTCGGCGTAGCTGCGGTTGATGCCGGGTTCGTAGCGACAGGCCGCGGTGACGCCCGCCTTGAGGTTGTCGCACACCACCTGCCGCGTGACGCCGCCGAGGAAGGCGAAGGCGTTGACGTGGCAGCCGATCCAGTCCGCCAGCCCCTGCGTCCAGCGCGCTTCCGCATAGGTTAGGTTGGAGGCACCGAGGGCTGCGACGAAGATCTGTGCCGCGCGCACCTCGCCGGTGATTGCGTCAACCACCTCCACGGTTTGCCCGGCATAGTCGACGAACAGTCGCTCTCCGACTGGATGGTTCTGCCGCATAATCGGCGACAGACGACCTCGCCAAGCAGCGTAGAGATCGCAAAACCGGCTGTAGCCGTATCCATCCGGCTGCCCTACCCGATACTCCTCCCAGAGCAGCAGCAGCGTGACGCCTGCACGGCGCATCTCGGCGTGGATCCGCACCCAGTCCGGCTGCGGACGCACCGTCTCCGCCGCCACCGCGCCGGGTGGCACGAACAGCTTGCGCTCCAGCTCCGTGTCATCGAGTTCCGGCGGTACCGGCCAGGTGATGCCCACCACCGCCGCGCGGTGCAGATACTCGGCGACCGTGTAGCGGCTGATACCGACCGCGGCGGCGATCCGGTGGCCGCTCTGGCCGCAGACATGCTTGAGGCGAAGAACTTCTCGAACCTGACGCATCGGCAATCTCTCGGCTGGCATGGCGCTCCCCTCGGGTCAGGGAAACAGAATGCCGTCGCTGGACGACTGCCCTCAGACTGCGCCGCCAACCCCCTTCAAGAGCGGATGGCTTGCCTCGGAATCGGTGGCTGCTTTGCGTCGGAATCACCGGCTGGCTTCTATCGGAATGCCCGGCTGCTTTGCGTCGGAACGCGCACTCCTGGCCACGCAAAATCACTGCCGCCATTCGTTACGGCCTGTTCCGCTCTGGCCCGATGGCGAGCAACGGTGTCCATGCCGGCGTGTTTAGCCGTTCCGATCCCCGATTGGAACGACCGGACCTGCAAATCCACATTTTCGAATGGAGCATCCAGGAGCGCACCAAGGATCGCATTGTCGCGCACCGGTTTCCTGGCTTTACCCTGAGCCCGGTGCACCTGAAACCGGACGGGCGAGGTTCGGTGCGGCTGGCTACGCCGGATCCACTGGCACCGCCATCGATCCAGTTCGACTTCTTGCGCACCGACTACGACATGCGTGCTATAGTGACCTGCATCCGGCTTACCCGCACGATCGCCGCACAACTGGCCTTGCGCCCCTACATTGCTGAGGAGGTCGTGCCCGGGCCGGCAACGACCTCAGACGCCGACTTCGAGGCCTTCGTGCGCCAGACAGGCGGTTCTGACAACCATGTCACCAGCACCTGCGCGATGGGAACCGGAACGAATTCAGTGGTCGATCCGAGGCTACGCGTACACGGGATCGGCTGCCTGCGGGTGGCGGACGCATCGATCATGCCGTCAGTCGTTGCCGGCAACACCAATGCACCCAGCATAATGACCGGCGAGAAGGCGGCAGCGATGATCTTGGAAGATGCGAGGGCGGCGTGACCCGGGACCCCAACGCGCGTCGGCCTCGGGCCGCGCCCGGATCCGCGCTGCCGTCAGCTCCCTCTGCGCGTGATCCTGTCGGCTGGGCGGCGGGTCGGAGCATATAACAATCCGCTTCGGCTTTCGAGGCGCGGGGCAACGGAAAGCAGACGCCGCGCTGGCAACGCGTGGGACGAATTCACCTCTTTATAGGTGTTTTCGTGATACGTCAGGGAATAGCACGGCGAGAGCCAGATTTCATGGATGCAGGCTGCTCCATCATCCGTTCAATCTCGCCGATGCCGTCCCCAGTTATCGGTCGCGGACATGTCTTGACTGGCCTACTCTTTGACCTCGGCAATCAGAGTGTTGCCGACCATGACCTCCGGCATCCCCTTGGTAAACTCAAGGACGTTGTTCCTCACCCAGTTCGCTGCCTTTTCGTTAAGACCCTGACTCGAAATCAGGTAATCTGCCGATAATCCCGTGCGATCCGCCTGACGAGCAATGAGGCGATCGCCAGCATGAACCAAGCTTGTGAGCTTTCGACGAGGGTCTCGAAGTCCTTCGCAAGACGGCGAGCCCTGTTCAGCCAGCCGAAGGTGCGTTCGACGATCCAGCGTTTCGGCAGAACGATGAAGCCTTTGACGGATCGATCGGTGCGCCTGACCACGCTGATGCGGATCCGGCTGGCCTCGAATGCCGCCCGCTCAGTCTCGCCGCCGGCGTAGGCGCCATCGACAAATGCTAGCGTGACCCAGGGACTTTTCCGGCTGACCGCGGCAAGCAGGGCAGGCAGAGCATCGCGGTCCTGCACATCAGCGCCGGTAATCTGGCACTTGATCGGTAGGCCGAGCGTGTCGACTGCCAGATGGCGCTTGCGTCCTTTGATCTTCTTGCCGGCGTCATAGCCGCGCACGCCACCCGCTTCGGTGGTCTTGACCGACTGGCTGTCGACGATCGCCACGGTTGGTGCGGCGCGCTTGCCCTCGGCGTCGCGCACGGCCATGACCAGAACGCAGACGATCTGCTCCCACAGACCGCTGTCACGCCACGCGTAGAAGCGGTTCTGCACGGTGCTGAAGGGGGGAAAGGATTTCGGCAGCAAGCGCCAGGGACAGCCGGCGCGGACCAAGTAGAACAGCGCGTTGAGGATGGCCCTGGCATCGGTGGGCTTGCGTCCAACCCGCTTCGGCGACGGCAGCAGCGGCGCGACAAGGGCGAATTCCTCGTCGGACAGGTCGGTGGCGTAGCGTTCGCGGATCACCGCATACTTCTCTCGATCGGTCTCGTTCCAGGACATCGCGAATTGCTCGGTCTTGTTGCAGAGCCAGCGAATTGTCCCTCACGAGGCCGGTCAACTCCGCAGTTGCCAGCAGCCAACCCCCAACGATATGTCATTGCGCCAGCGTTTCCGGTCAGGTTCTTAGCAGACATTGTAGATGGTTACCGCTCAGCCGTTAGCTCCGATTCGAGTTAGCCTACCGAAGAAGTGAGCCGAATCGGCCGTGTGATCGATATTTAATGTCAAGATAAATAAGCGGCTCTTTAATCCTCGTGAGATCCAGCGAGGTTGAGCGAATAAGTGCGTCCTCTGGAGGAACCCGCGAGGGCGCATGTCGGACACAGCAAACACGCCTGCACAGCCTGCTGCAATCGCACGCCGGGGTGGTCCGGTCGCTCACCTGCACCAAGTTGAACTTGCTCATCGTTGGAGGATCAGTCCCCGCACGCTTGAACGCTGGCGCTGGCTGCAACAAGGTCCGGCGTACCTCAAAATTGGAGGCCGCGTTGTATATCTGATGGAAGACGTTGGCTCATTCGAAACAGCCCATCGCCGTGAAGGCCAACCGCGAGCCTAGTCGTTGCAGAACGACGCTTAAGAAGGCTGCGCTTGGAGAAAAATCACATGAAAAGTCCCGACGGCTCGCTCGCGAAAAGTGATTGGCAGATCCAACCGTGCATCTCGGTCATCCAGTTTCACCAGGTCTTCATCTTGATGTTTTATCAGCCAGCGCGAGATCCTATTAAGGTAAAATTACGATCCCGTGATACTTGCGTATGTCTAAGGCGGTCGCGGATCTTGCACACGGGAGGTTGTTGATGACCATCCGTATCGTCACTGCTGAAGAACGCCTATCCCAGGCCGCCAGTAAAACAACAATTGCGTTGTTCGGACCCACTGGAGTGGGAAAGACGGCCCTGCTCAATCAACTCTCGGAACGCGAGACGCTCTGCATCGACTTCGAGGCCGGCCTGAAATCGGTTCAGGCCTGGCGCGGCGACAGCGTCCCGATCCGGACGTTCCCCGATGCGGTCGATATCGCCTGTCTTTAGAGGCTGACCCGGAATGAGTGCGGAATAGTCCTCCGATCAACGCCTTGGACAACAGGCTCTCGCTGGCCAAAAAATGTTGCGGGATTCCAGCGGCTTCGATTCTCTCGTGTGTGCGAAGACAGCGAGGAATCACCTATGGCCTGGACTGAAATCACGCGCCCCAAGTATCAGCGCGATGGGTTGCGCTATGCAAGCGATACCAACGATGAAGAGTGGGCATTGATCGAGCCGCACCTCCCGCCGCTGCCTTCCTGCGGGCGAATGCGCAAGACCAGCATGCGAGAGGTGGTCAATGCCGTTTTCTACATCGCCCAGACCGGCTGCCAGTGGCGCCTGCTGCCGAAGGATTTCCCGCCCTACACAACGGTGCAGCGGTATTTCTATGCTTGGCGTGACAGCGGCGTTTGGCAGACCATCAATCATGTGCTGCTTATGGAAGTGCGGGAAGCCGCCGGCCGCAAAGCAAGTCCGACCGCCGGGGTGATCGACAGCCAGTCGGTCAAAACCACCGAATTTGGTGGCCCGCGGGGTTATGCGGCCGAGAAGATGATCAAGGGCCGCAAGCGGCATATCCTGACAGACACCATCGGTCTGCCGGTTGGCATGATTGTCCATCCCGCGGATGTGCAGGATCGAGACGGCGCGCCTTGGCTGCTGGAGAGTGTGAGCAGCCTCTATCCCTGGCTGCGATATGTCTTCGCCGACGGAGGCTATGCCGGCGACAAGCTGAAAGGTGCCCTCGAAGGCCTCGGCACCTGGACCGTCGAGATCGTCAAACGGTCCGACGCAGCCAAGGGCTTCGTTCTGCTGCCTCGTCGTTGGGTGGTCGAGCGCACCTTTGCCTGGCTCAACCGCAATCGCCGACTGGCAAAGGATGTCGAAGCCACCGTCGAGAGCTCGGTTACTTGGCTCTACATCGCTAGCGTCAAGCTGATGTCGCGGCGTCTGGCAGCCGCTTGAAGGACCTGAAATGGCATTTTCCAATGGCTATAATGACATGGTGTTGCAACAGCGATTCGAGTCAGACTCTTATAGGTGGCGTGCATCCGGCTGCGTCGCCGAACGAGTTCTTTTCGGAAAACCACTACCAACCCGGATCTGGTCCAGCTTTTGCCCAGCAAATCGATCGTGTTTCTGGACAGCGTTACCGATCTGACGCGTCAGGCAATGGCATGGGCGGTGACCCGGCCGGAAGCTTTTAGCGAGAAAACCGGCAAGCCAGATACCCGCGGAGCCTACGGTTTAATGGCGCGGGAGATGATCGGCCTTTTGAAACATCTTCAGCACGCGCCGGGCAAGATTACGGTCATGGTCGGTATTTTAGAGAGGGTCGCAGACGAATTCGGCAAGGTCACATGGCAGCCGCAAATGGAAGGGCGGAAAGATCGCCCGCGAGTTACCCGGAATTGTCGATCAGGTTGTATCGATGGCGCTGTTCACGCGCGACATCGACGACAGCTGGCGGCATGACCCCGAGCGCGGCACCGAACGCCGGTTTGTCTGCAAAGCTGGCAATGCCTTTACTCTGCCGGCCAAAGACCGGTCTGGTCGCCTCGACGAGACCGAACCGCCTGACCTCGCGGCCCTGGTTCGTAAAATTCACACAACTTACAACATGCAGCGGTGAACCCATGACTTTTGACCTGAATGACGCCGAACTGCCGCGCGGAACCGATCTGATCCCCGACGGCGGTTATGTGAAAGTAATGATGACGATCCGCCCAGGCGGCGTCGACGGCGAGGCCGAGATCGATCGCGGCCTTTTGAAACGTTCTCAGACACCGGAGTGCCAAGCGGCATCTACGCGGGCTGTCGGACCTCTCGGGCATCGTTTTCGCCGCCAAGGTGCGGGTCGAACCAGCGAGCGACCCTCGTTACGGCCCCAGCAACCGGCTCGACCGGGTCGTGTTGCCAGGGGAACCGGAATACCGCCGAATCATGGATGGCGAGACAGTCCCGGCGCAGTCCAGAGTACGCGGCCCTCGGGCAGTAGCGCTCGCTGCCTCGCGGTATGGGGTCACCTATAGGGGCCGCGTCAGGCGGAGCGCCGGCCACCGCGCCTGCAACCGTAGTCGTGTCGTCGCCCGCGTGGAATGAGCCAGCCTCAACATCCGCCCCGCAGTCGCCATCACCCACGGCAAAGGCCGCCCCCGGTGGTCTGTCGTGGCTAAACAGTTGAACCGGGCAATGCGGCGATGGCGCGGCGGCGATGGGCGACAGCGCGCCGGGGCTCGCCAGCCCATGGTGACGGCGCCGTCCCGCCAGCGACAGCAGCCAGGGACCAGGGGCGTCGCCTGCCTGCGCCTTATGCGGCCGGGCCGAGAAGGGGTTTGGCTTTACCCACCAGGTTCGGCCGGATGCGTTCCCAAATTACCGTTTCTGCTCGATGGAATGTTCGCAACGCCGGCAGTGCGCTGGCGCGGCGGAATGGCGGCATGATCAACCAAACACCGATGGAGACGCAGGCGCTCAAGGACGCACGCCGTCCGTTTGCCGAAGTGCTGGTCGAACTGGGCCTCATAGCGCCGTTCCACGACCGCAGCGCGGCCGAGATCGATCGCATCATCGAGGCCTGCGTAAATGGGTTCCAGGCCTCGATGCGGCGACAGGCGGCACAGCGGCATTTGCTGGACGACGAAATTCCATTTTAGTAATGGAATGGCAGCGGGCGACCTTAACCATGCCCTTGGTGTCATCTATGCAAAAGGCACCGGGGGAGAACAGCCAGACGACATCACCGCGCGTCGCCAACTCCAATTCCTATCCAGTCGGTTCCGTCCGACGCGACCCGATGCTGCGAGGCACCCGCATGACCGACATCACACCTTCCGACGCCCAGCACAACGCGATAGCCGCGATCAAGAATTGGTTCGCTCGCGACCGCAAACATCAGCAAGTATTTCGGCTATTTGGATATGCGGGTTCCGGAAGTCGACGGTACTGAAATTCGCGTTGGCGGAACTCGGTCTCGAGCCGCACCGCAGCGGTGAAGACGAACAATCCTGCATGCCCGGCGTCGTTTATCGCCACCTTCACTGGAAAGGCGGCGCTGGACCGAAGCGACCGAGAAAGAAGTCGAGGTCGCAGAGAAGAAGTCCAACAGGCACTGGCCGATGCTTGCCAGTTGTCCGGCTTTGACCGCACCATTGCCGTGGCAACGATCGAGGCCATGCGCCAGGCCATCTCCGCCATGAAACGGCCGCGCTTCGCGCTGAACCCCGACAGCGACGCAGCCCACTCTAAGCTTATCGTCCTCAGACGAAATCTCCATGGTCGACGAACAAATGGCGCGGGATCTGCTGAGCTTTCGCAAGCCGATCCTCGTCCTCGGCGATCCCGGCCAGTTGCCACCCATCCAGGGCCAAAGTGCCTTCACAAGGGATGCACCAGACGCCTTACTGACCGAGATCCATCGGCAGGCGGCGGAGAGCGCCATCATTCGCCTTGCCACCATGGCCAGGCGCGGAGAGCCGTCGGGTTCGGCCGAAGCAACGACAGCCATGTGTGGAAAAGACAAACCGGCGTGTGACGCCCGAGCAGGCACTCGTGCCGGTCAGGTCTATCCGCGGCAACAACGCCACCCGCCTGCAACTGAACAACGCGCTGCGCCACGCGGGGTTGCGGGTCGCAGGCTGCCAGCTGGACCCGGCGTGAAAAATATCATCTGTTTTTTGAAGAACGAGAATGTCTCGGGACTGATCAATGGCATGTTCATCACGCTCATGAGATGCTTGATGAGAACAGCCGCTACTTCTCGGCAACGGTGACGGCGAGACTGGCAATCGTGTCGGCCCGCCACATCAGGACGGCAGTCACGGGCGGCTCCGTCTCTACAAGGGTCATTTTGAGGACCACGTAGCATTCGCTAAAATGGCCCGACCAGGAGTGGAAGATCAAGCGGGTGCTGACCGAGCGACGTTCGGTTGGCGATCACCGGGCACAAATCCCAAGGGTCGCAGTGGGAGAACATCGTAGTCTGGGACGATGGTCTCGGCCGTACGGAAACGGACCGCCGACGCTGGCTCTACACGGTCATAACGCGCGCCGAGCAAGGACTGGTGATCCTGGCGTGAACCCGACAGACCCGATCGACGGGCTCGCCTCCCAGACTGGCTCGCAGGCTGCACAACACGTTGGATGTCACGGCATCGTCGTCGACCTCTCGCATCGCCAGGACCTGCCCGAGATACGACGCCGGCTGGCAGAAACAACGCGGGACTGGTCGCCTGCCCTGTTCCCAAACGGGCGCATATCGTCAGACGGCAGGACATTGCGTTGCGCCGACCTCACCGGGCGGCGGGCCCGTGGCGCCGGATCGTGTGTCATCCACCTGGAAGGTCGCTTCGCAGGCTCGGGGTTCGACCATGCAACAGGCGAGAGCGCCGGGCCAATCGACCTAATCTATCACGCGACCGGGCTGACCGATACGAGGCTGTTTGCCGAAGCAGCCCGGCTGGCGGGCATGGACCGTCCAGCACCCAAGGCGCACGCACGCGAGGCGCGATCCGGTCAGGTCAGAGAGATTGCCAGGATCCTGCGAGAATGCCGGCCGCTCGCCGGCACCGCGGCGGACACCTACCTGCGCAGCCGTGGGCTGGAACCGCCGGACAGCGCCGACCTGCTGTTCCATCCCAATCTCGCTGACTTTGAAACAAGGCGTGGCCGGGCTGGCATGATCGCGATTGTGCGCAACAGCGCTGGCGACCTAACGGGCGGTATTCATCGCACCTACCTGTTGGACGACGGTGCCGCGAAGGCATCCCCTGGCAGGAAAATGCTCGGCCCGATCGCTGGCGGAGCTATTCGGCTGGCGCCATGTCCGTGCGATGGACATGTCGGTGTCGCAGAGGGCTCGAGACCGCGCTGGCGGCCCAGGCGATCTTCGGCGTGCCGACTATAGCCGCACTGTCGGCGGACGGCCTGGGCCGCTGGCGGTGGCCGACTGGAACCACCCGCGTCACCATCTTCGCCGATGCGGGCCACGTCGGCATGCCAGCGGCGTCGACACTGGCGGATCGGCTGAACATCGCCCAGATCCCGTGGTGTATTCAGGCACCCCTGCACGGCGACGACTTCAATAACGACCTGCAGCACGGCGTTGACCTCGCGGACTACCAGGCGGCGGGCCTTGACGCGACGCCAGACGGCACGCCGGCGGCTCCCTCTCCCACCACGCCGGAGGAGTTGATCGCGGCCGCAGCCCGGCTTACCAATCCACCGGATATGGGACCGCTCTCGGCGCTGCTCGAACGCCTCGGAACGCTGAGGCTTGAGCCGCTCGTGGAACGACAAAGCCTGGCGGCCGTCAGGACTGCGACTGGAATCTCTGTATCTATTTTGGAGAAGCAGCTCAGGGAGTTACGCCGGCGACACAACACGATCGGCCAGGGGACCCAGGCGCTGATCCCGCCGCGCTGGTTGTCGCTGCTGCGTCTCGATCCAAGTGGCCTGCCAGAACGCAATGAGGCGAACGTGCTGACCGCTCTCTCACTCGACCCGGCCTTCGCCGGCGCGCTGGTGTTTGACGAATTCAGACAGCAAATTCTGATCATCCAATCCCTTCCGTGGGACGGGGCTGCTAGCGTCATGCCACGCCCCTGGGGTGACCCGGACGACGTGCGATGCGCGGAGTGGCTTCAGCATCACGAGATCAACGTGCCGCCCGCCACGGTGGCGCGCAGCATCATTGCCATCGCCGGCAATATCCGTGTTCACCCGGTCCACAACTACTTAACCTCTTTGATCTGGGACGGCACACCACGCCTCAATGCCTGGGTGGTGACCTACCTCGGTGTTGCCGACACCGTGCTGAACCGTGCCTTCGGCAGCCTCTGGATGATCTCGGCGGTGGCGCGGATCATGCACCTCCGTGCCAAGGCTGACCACATGCTGATCTTGGAAGGGCCGCAGGGTATTCGGAAATCGACCGCCCTGAGGGTTCTCGCCTCCGACGCCTGGTTCACCGACGAGCTGGCGGAGATCGGATCGAAAGACGCGGCGCAACAAATGCGGGGCGTCTGGATCATCGAGATGGCCGAACTCGACGCCATCAGCCGGGCTGAGGTGTCGCGGATCAAGGCCTTCTTGACCCGCACGGCGGATCGCTATCGTCCACCCTATGCCCGTTACGTCGTAACAATTCCGCGTCAGTGCGTCTTCGCCGGCAGCGTCAATTCAGACATCTATCTGCGCGACGAGACCGGCAATCGACGGTTCTGGCCAATCCGCTGCGGCAACATCAACCTCGACGCGCTGCGTTGCGACCGCGACCAACTGTGGGCCGAGGCCGTAGCCCAATACAACGCGGGCGCATCCTGGTGGCTGGAGACCCAGGAACTCATCTCGCGGGCAAACGTTGAGCAGGAAGCCCGCAATCTAAGCGACGCCTGGGACGCGTTGATTGAACGGTGGCTCAGGTGCGAGAAACACCGGGTTAATGTCGGCTTCGGTTATTGCGAGGTCTGGGCGGAAGAGTCACCGCCCTCGTGGTGTGCCGTTGATGGACGTGTCGGTCGGCGAGGCTCTCGAGCAGGCGATCGGGCTTGAGCCTGCGAGATGGACGCGTGCAGACCAGATGCGGGTCTCGTCGTTCCTGAAGGTCCGCAAATGGGAACGATATAGAACCACCGGCTCGGTGAGGGACGGCGTCCCGCGTGAGTGGCGTTATCGCCTGCCCGCGCGGAGCGACCTGGCATGACCGCCGATAGTCGCATGTCTCCACCGTCCCCTCCTGTCCTAACCCCGGCTATGAGGTCGGGACCGAAAGCTTTCAACCTGTTCATGGTGTTAAACTGTTTAGTCCCAACTGTCCCAACAGATAGTGAAACCTCAATGTGACAAGCAATGACGAAGACGAGAACAACGTACACCTATTCGTATATAGGAGTTTGGAAACCAATCCAGGTCGGGACGTTGGGTCGTTATCCTTCAAGTTACTGATCTAATTACTATTTATGCGATTCGTGGTTGGGACACGATCTTCCCGTTGGGACAGGTATTGGTACCGAGAGCCAACGACCGCAAGCCTATAATGGTCCTCCGGCCGCATTTCGTGTTAGCAAACGGCGAAGTCATCAACCGCGGGTCCCTCAATCGTGGTGGGCTGATTCAGCTGCAACCATCATGAGGTGCTAACCGGGGGGTGGGGGGCAAATGTCTAGGCTCAGGACCCATTAACGACTTGACGCGGCTCGACAGTCCATGATTCTGGGATTGGCGGAGGTATCCGCCATGAGCAAATTGTTCCTGCTGAGCGAGCGACAGATGGTTCGGATCAGCCCGCATTTCCCCCGCTCTCACGGCAAACCGCGGGTCGACGACCGGCGGGTGATAAGCGGAATCATTTACGTGATCCGCAACGGATTGCAGTGGAAGGATGCGCCCAAAGAGTATGGCTCACACAAGACCCTGTATAATCGCTTCGTCCGCTGGAGCCGCAACGGCGTGTTCGAACGGATCTTTGCTGGATTGGCCGGTGAAGGCCCCAGGCCCGAGCGGATCATGATCAACTCGACGCATCTCAAAGCGCATCGGACGGCCGCCAGCCTACGGAAAAAGGGGGCCCTTCGCGCTGCATTGGGCGCACCAAGGGCGGGTTGAATTCCAAGCTCCACGCCGTGTGCGCGGGCAGGGCAGGCCGCTTACTCTGCTGCTGACCGAGGGCCAGATGAGCGACCATACCGGTGCTCAGCTGCTGCTTGAGACGCTGCCTGCGGGCAGCACTTTGATCGGCGACCGTGGCTACGACAGCGATCATTTCCGCGCCGCCTTGAACGAGCGGGGGATAAGAGTGTGTATTCCACCGACCAAGAACCGCAAACAGCCGCTCGGCTACGACAAGGCGCTCTACAAATGGCGCCATAAGATCGAGAACATGTTCGCCAAACTGAAAGACTGGCGGCGGATTGCGATGCGCTATGACCGCTGTGCCCACACGTTCTTTTCAGCGATTTGTCTTGCCGCCACCGTCCTATTTTATCTGTAGTGAATGAGTCCTGACCCTAGACCATGATCGCTTGAGGTTGATCCACACTTCGGCGTTCGATCATGGTCTAATACATAAGGTTTTGTTTGATCGCCTAATTCCTGCTTTCTGACTGCGTCATCCTCAGGCGATCACGCTCTAGCCCGAACTTTGCCGCCTTTTTGACGCAAGCCATTGATATGATTCGAGCTCGGTTCGGGGCGCTGTCTACGCTGCTGCCAATTCAACCCCCAGCAGACTGAGCGCGCGACGCTGGACGGGTGTCGGGGTTGACGGAACGGTCAGCGTCTTCTGTCCGCCGAAGCAGACCGTGTTGCGGGTCAGTGTCGCCAGATCGACCAGCAGGGTACGGAAGCTGTGCACCGGATGGCTCGCGCCGTCGTCCCCATCGACCCGCTGGGTAGAGGCCTTGCGGTATGCTGCCTTGGAGACCTTGGCCTTGGCGACGGGCGAGGTCCGCCCGGCATCGGCCGCGGCACGGTCATGATCGTCGAACAGCATCGGCGCCAAAGTCTGGCGCATGTTCCACTCGAGGTAATACGCCAGCATACACAACAGTACATGCGCGCGCACCCGCGGCGCGGTCCAGTGGAACACCGGCCGCAGCTCCAGATCGACGGTCTTCATGCAGCGGAATGCGCGCTCCACTTGGGCCAAACTTTTGTAGGCCCGCACGGTCCCCGCGGTGTCGATCTGTTCCGCCGCGAGGCTGGTGCGCAGCACGTAGAAGCCATCGAAGCGGGCTTCTTCGGCGATCGCCTCAGCCTTGCGCGCAAATTCGAATGAATGATCGGTGATAGTCTGCTCGAAGTGCTTGCCCATCTTCCGTTTGCCCAGGACGGCACCGACCGCCTTGCCGATTTCACCTGCGCCACGCAGCGGATTTTTCTCCCGGGTCACCCGAACCTGGATCTTGCGCAGGTCGGCCTCGGTCAGCGCCAGCAGCTCGTCGCGCTTGCGCTGGCGTTCCGCCGCCAGCAGCGGGTTCTTGCACACCACCAGCCGCTCGCCCGGGTAATCCGGACTGGTGATCTCAGCCATGTCACGTGTGTCGAACAGCGAGAATTGCAACGCCCCGGTCTGCGCCAGTTGCTGGATCGCGGGACCCCGCAAGGCGGTGATCCAGTCCAACCCGGCGGGGCGCAGCGCCTGCTCGATCCGCGCGCTGGTCAGCATGCCGCGGTCGCCGACCAGCACCACGTGGCGCAGCCGGAAGCGCTGCTTCAGCTTGGTGATCTGGGCGGCCACGGTGGCTGGGTCGGCGGTGTTGCCTTCAAACACCTCGACCGCAACCGGACAACCATCGGCGGCACACAGCAGGCCGATCACCAGTTGCCGCCGGTCGCCGCGACTGTCTCGGCTGTAACCGTAGCGGGCCAGTGGACAACAGCGGCCCTCGAGATAGGTGGAGGTCACGTCGTAGAGCACCAGTGCGCCGTTCTTGAGGTGACGGCGTGCGAGCTGGTTCTCGATGAACGCCTGCTCGCTGCCGAGCCAGTCGAGGGTGGTGTAGATTTCGCGTGCGGTGACACTGCCGAGGCCCAGTGCTTCCCCCAGCGAGTGGGCAGCGGTTTCGCTGTCGAGCATGCGCGCGGTGGCCAGTTTGGCAGCCGGGTCGAGCAACCGGGCGACGATGAGCCCCAGCGCCAGGTCGCGGCGGCGCTGGGGCGCGCGGCGGGGCAGCAGGTCGTCGAGGCCGATGCGCCGGACGGTGGCCAAAGCAGCGAGGACGTGGCCATGCGGCAGCGACCGGCGGATCTCGAAGCCGGTCTCGCCGATCGGGGCCAGCGGATCGCCACGCAGCGCGGCGCGCAGGGTCTCGATGCGTTCGAGCGGCAGCTTCGAGAGGTTGGCCAGCGTGCGGTTCTTGACCTTGCCGTCCTCGCGATAGGTCTCGCGCAGCAGGAACGAGGGGCGGGCGTTGCGATTGGGGACCTTGGCGATGTGCATGAGCCATCGAATTAAACCGATTTGGCCAGTGTCAAGCGAAATCGCGCGCTCCGCTTGACTACATGTTCGTCAGGTTTCTTTCCTAGTCAAGTAGATAGGATACAAATGGGGCAAAGTTCGGTCTAGCGAAGGGAGCCTTCGACCGGCCGCGGCGTTCCCTTGTTCGGCCGCAAAATTGGAATGGGGGGTGAAAAGACCCTGCCGGCGGACCACGGGACAATCAGTTTCGGGTCGATCGCGGCTTCGTTAAGAATTTGGTCGTCCAACCATGGGAAGCTGTTACTATGCCAATAGCACCCACGTTCGAGCGCTATCGGTCTGATCTGGAGCATAGTAATGATCGCACGCAGGCAAGCCCCGACCACCGTTGCAAACGCGAGTGGCCCCGTCCCGGCCAACATCGACGACTTCACGAGAGACTGGCCAACCGACCAGATCGAGCGCCTGTCTGTCAGTTCACTCGTTCCGTGCGCGAGAAATGCGCGGCACATTCCGAGCCTCAAGTTGCACAGCTCGCGGCTAACATTCGTGAGTGGGGCTGGACTATTCCGATGAGGCCCGTGGCCTGATCGCCGGCCACAGCCGGCTGTCGGCGGCTCGCATGCTTGGGCTCTACGATGTGCCGGCGGTGACTGAGATGTTGGTCCGAAGCCGAGCGGCAGCGCCCTATGTGAACTAGACCTTCGGTCACACCAATGCGCGGGGGAGACCCTAGTCATATCATAACGAACCAGGAGGACAGTCAATGTCGGTCGCGTTACCTAGTAATTCTGTGGTTCCTTCCCGGGCATTCTGCATCAGAGGGCATTGCGCGAGCGCAAGGGTCTTTTAACAATAGAAAATCGTTTTGCATTTCCATTTCTATCTGGAAGCCTTCATGGACGTTCAGCTATTCCCGATCAGCGAGATCACTCCTTATGATCGCAACCCGCGTCGGCCCGGTCGAGCGGTTGAAAAGACCGCTGAAAGTATTCGGGCTTTCGGTTGGCGCTAGCCAATCGTTGTTGACGAGCATAGGGTCATCGTTGTCGGCCACACTCGCTTGCTTGCAGCGAAGGCCCTCGGCCTGGCGACGGTGCCGGTGCACGTCGCTCGCGACCTGTCGCCCGAGCAGATCAGGGCCTATCGGCTTGCCGACAATCGAACGGGCGAGGAAGCCGAATGGGATGACGATCTGCTCAAGCTCGAGATCGGCGAATTGGACTTTGCCGGCTTTGACCTGCGTCTCACCGGCTTCGAGGATGACGAGCTGGCGCGCATTCGGTTGGCTGGCAACGAAGGGCTTACGGACCCCGACGACATACCTGAGCCGCCTGCCAATCCAGTCACCCGGCTCGGAGATTGCTGGCTACTTGGTGACCACCGTCTGGTATGCGGGGACTTAACCGATGCGGCAACGGTCGAAAAGGCGCTAGCCGGCACCAAGCCGCACCTGATGGTGACCGATCCGCCATACGGGGTGGAATACGATGCCAGCTGGCGCCATAAGGCCGGGATCAACAGCCCGACTGCGGCAATCGGTAAAGTTCTAAACGACAGCCAGTCCGATTCGCGCGACGCCTGGGCGCTGTTCCCGGGCAACGTCGCATACCTTTGGCACGCGGGCTTGTTCGCCGGTAGGGTCGCCGAGAGCCTGGAGGCCGCCAATTTCGTGGTGCGCTCCCAGATCATTTGGGCGAAGAACACTTTCGCCATCGGCCGTGGCGACTACCATTGGCAACACGAACCTGCCTGGTATGCCGTGCGGAAAGGCTGCGCCGGCCAATATGTTGGTGATCGCAAGCAATCGACACTATGGCAAATCCCGAAGCCACAGAAATCCGAGACGGGCCACTCGACGCAGAAACCGGTCGAGTGCATGCGCCGGCCGATCGAGAACAACTCCAATCCCGGCCAGGCGGTTTATGAGCCGTTTTCCGGATCCGGCACGACAATTATCGCCGCAGAGATGACCGGCCGAGCGTGCTATGCGATCGAACTTAACCCGCCCTATGTCGACGTCGCAATCAAGCGCTGGCAGGACTACCGCGGAGGCACGGCCGTGCTTGAGGCCAATGGCCGGATATTTGAGGCGGTCGCAAGCGAACGCCTTAAGGGTGAGCCACCTCCCGTGGCTGCGACCCTGTCGCCCCCGTCCTACTCGCATAGCGAGGCACTTCCTTTGAACCGGTGAGGAATTCTCCATGGCCACTCCGGACGACTATCCGCTTGGCACGATCGCTAAATTGCTCGATCTCACGGAGCGCCGTGTGAACCAATTGACCGCCGAGGGTGTGATCCCGAAGGTCGCCTTTGGCCGTTACCAAATCGTTCCGGTTGTTCAGGGGTACATCCGCTACCTTCGCCGACGTGCCATCAATGGCGATCCGGGCAGTGCGGACGAATTCGGCACCTCGCGCACCGCGCTAGTTAAGGCGAGGGCTCGCATGGCGACCGTGGAGGCTGACCAGTTCGAGGGCCAGCTTCTGCGCCGGACGGACGTCGAGAAGACCTGGATCGCGATCCTCACCAACGTCCGAACCCGGCTTCTCGCGATCCCGGCGACGACGGCGCAGTCGATCGTCCATCTCACCACGCCGGCCCAGGTCGCCGGCCTCCTGACAGACGCGGTGACCGAAGCCCTTGACGACATCAATAGCACCCCGATCTACGTTGTTGATCCCGCTCGAAGTTCCGACGCAGAACCTGCTGCGGACGGCGCGGGCCGCGCACAAGGCGCTGAAGCCGCCGCCGACGCTGACAGTGTCGCAATAGGCGGATCAGAACCGGATGCTGTGTCTCGGTGTCCTCGGTCGAACCCGGACGATGGAGGACGAGCCGACAAATTTATCAGCGCGGAATCATGGACTTGATGGGCTGACCCAACGATCCTGACCGTGGTGCTATGACCTCGTCGCAGGTGGGCAAGACTGAGACAGCAATCAATCTTGCCGGCCCCCATATCGATCATAACCGATCCCGGTCATTCAGCCCCGGCTCATCAGGTGAAGCACTGAAGGCCTTGACCGGCCATGCGCGCGGTCATGGCTACAAAGTCTTCAGATATTCGATGATGGCGTAACGCTCGTCCGGCGTCAGCCTTCGGCCGAGGATGCCGGCACCGGTCGGCAGATCCTCGAACGCGTGCCCCTTGTTGCTGTTGCCGGCACGCGTCGTGTCGAGCCGGAAGCCGCCGTCGACCGGCGTAGTGCTGTCATAGCCGACGTTCTTGGGATCGTAGACGCGACTGCCCAACCAGAACACAGGTGGGAGCTCGCCGACCGGCGATAGCAGCGCGTAGAGATTGGGCACCGAGCCGTTGTGCAGGTAAGGCGGCGTGGACCAGATTCCGTCGAGCGGGCGCGCACGATAGCTCAGCGGCGACCGGATACCGTTGGGCCGGTAGCCATTCATTTCATCCTGCATCGCCGGCAAGATCGGAGGGACCTGGGCGTCGTACCAGCGCTGCGCCACCTTCGCGACGACGTCACCGAGCGCGCGGCCGAACGCCCGTGTGCGGATGCCGAGAAAGGGAAAACTGCTGACCGTGCGGTTTGCGAGCCCCGTCGCCTCGGCCTCGTCAGTACCAATTTCGGTGATCGGAATCAGCGGCAGGTCGAGGAATTGGTGGGCGCCCGGGCTGTCATCGGCGGGCCGCCAGAATTTCGCGTCCCAGAACGTCGCGGTGTTAGGCGCCGGCAGATGGCAGCCCGCACAGAGACCGGCATAGAGCGCACGGCCACGGGCGGCGAGACCGGCATCGATCGGTGGAAGGAAATCCGGCCATCGTGGCGCCGCCAGCCCGCTGAAATGCCGGTCGGTCAGCGGCGTGTGGCCTTCCGCGTAGAGTCCCGAGAGGCTGGTCTCGATCCGATACAGGGCGCCGAAATTGACCGACGAGGTGTACAGCGACTTGCCCTCGTCGGAGAGGTTCACCAGCGCCCCCACGCCCATCGCCTCGCCGGCGTTGCGAACCATGGGTTGCTGGATCGAACTGTCATACTGCGCCCAACTGAACCAGGTGGCATCCCAGATATGCGGAAAATGCACCGGCGCATTGGTGGGCGCGTAGTTCGCGCGGTTTGGTCGACCATGGCTGTCGCGCATGTCCATCGCAAACACCTCATTGCCGATACGGTTGAGCGCGTCGAGCCGCCCGAACCCCTCTTCCACGCTGCGCGAGGCAACGCTCAGATCGAGCGCCACCTGCTCCTTGACGCCCGTGACCGCGACCTTGAACTGCTGGCGAAGCTGCGCGCGCGCCGTCGCGGTCGCATCCGGGCCCAGCACGCGTGCTGCAAAACGGTCGAAGCGGTCCGGCAACGCGTCGGTGCGAAGGATGGCGAGGCCGACTGCAGTGCGCAGCTTGCCGAGATCGAGCATCGCGGAACCGCCATCGATGGTGATGGCGATGTTACGGTATACGATCTGGCCGGTATGGCAGGCCGCACAAGTCAGGCCAAACTCGGTTAGTACCGCACCCGTCGCCGGGTTGATCAGGCTGGCGCCGGTGCGGGGATCGACCTGCGGGGCGCCGCGGGCGAAGCCGATCGGCAGCCCGTCGGGATCGGCGGCAGGGCTAGCAGGGCTCGAAATGAAGCCGAACCGCACCAGGTAGTCGTTGTCGCTCAACCAGCCCGCAGCGCCGATATCCGGCGCCGGCAAGGCCATGAACCATTCATACGGGATGCCGAATGTCGCGGTGCCTTGGGACGCATGGTGGAACCAGGCCCGCTGGTCCGGGGTCCAGTGCTGGTCGAGCGACACCTGTCCCGCCGGCAGTTCCGGTGGTGGCAGGATCGGCGCGCAGGATGCGGCTGTGACGCCGAGCGCAAGCAACAGGCCGGCGCGCATCATGGGGCTCCTCGTTTTCGAAACAACCAACGTTATCCATCGCGAATCGTGTTGGCTGGTAGTTATTCGTCTATTCGGGAATTTGGCGGCTACCGCGCATCGATGACGCGGCGACACCCGGGGTCCTTCACCAGATAGATGTCCATGAACAGTTGTGCGACAAAATTCTCCAGGACCGCATTGGAGATGTCGTCGTGGTCTGCGATCACGCTCGGATCGGCGTTGATGACCCAGAACGGGTTGTTGGGGTCATATTTGCTGTCCTTCACCGGCGCCAGCACGGCGCCGCTTCGAAAGGTACGCTGCCAGCCCGGCTGTAGATAGCCGTAGATGCGGCTTTGCTTTTCGAACACCTTGAGGTTTTCGCACTCATCCGCCTGGTTGAGAGTGAGCTGTCGCCCTTTGGTCTCCCAATCCAGTTTCTTCTGCTCGGTGATGTCGAGATCATGGGTCCAGAACGGCTGGTAATGGCCGATTGCCTGAAGGATCTCGGCGCGTTCGTTTTCGTGCGTGAGCGGATCTCGCGCCGTCGCTTCCAGCCCGGTGCTCAGCGCACGGCCGATCGGGAAGGCCAGGCCGGTAGCCCAGTCGCCTTCGAGCAAGCCCTTGCCGATCGACGTCACCTCGACCAGAACCGGGCTCTGCATCGGCGCGTAGGCGGCCTGCGACGGACCGAGCGAATGCTGCTCGCCGGCGAGTTCTCGGATCGGGTCATAGCGCATCGCCTCGAAGGCGGGATTGATGAGAACAACAAGGTCGCCATAGGCCGGGATGAGCCGCGGATCCTCGTCCGCCGTCAGGGGCGGTGGGGCGACGTGGCGGCCAGGGAAATACGCGGCATTGATCGTCGACGCGGCGGCCCGGTCAATGAAATACTGCGCCAGTGCGGAATAGACTACCAGCGCGCCAAAACTATGACCGATGGTGAGCATCAGCGTGCCGTGCCGATCGTGCGGCAGCCCCGCGTCGAGCGTGTCATGGAAGCCGCGGATCTTGCCGAGTAGACCGCGGATCGAACCTTCCGCGACGCGCTGTGCCGCATCCTTGCGGGTCCAGAAGGTCACATTGTCGACCGGAGACGGCATGGTCTCGCCGCGCCATCCGGTGTAGATGCCGATCACCTTGCGCGGCTGCGTGTCCGTCGGCTGCAGTTCGGCGGCGGTGACCGCTTCCAGCAAACTCTGGAAGGCCTGCACGTTGGTGTCCGACTCCTTCGCGTTGTGCTTCCAGCCGTGCACGAAGGTGATGATCGAGAGGTCTTGGTTCTGCCGGGTGGATTCCAATTTCATGCGGTCGAAGAGCAGCCTTTCCTGTTCGGGATCCCAGGGTTTGCCCTGGTCGTCGAATTCGACGAATCCGAGGATATAGCTACCGCTCTTGCCGCCGGGGCGGGTCGCGTCGACCTTTACCTCCTCGAGCGCGCTAAATGCGCAGACCGACGGCGTGTTCGCCTGCTGGTTCTGCTTCAGCACGGCGCTGTCGATCAGGCACGGATGCCGATCGGCACGAATGATCGCGTTCGGCGTGCAGCCAGCGGTCACGACGAATCCTAATGCGAGCCAGAAGCCGGCGTGCCAGACATCCATCATGCCTCCCCTCCCATCCAGGCCGAAACGACGACAATTCACGAAGCGCAACACACTTGAAACGAGGCGTATAGTAAAATCGAAGCGTGGTTTTACCACGCCGTTCAGCCGGTTGGTTCGATCGGCGACAAACTAAAGCACGGCAGCTTTTCATGCTCTCCGTGCGATACTCTCCGCAAATGAAGAGCGCCGATTGACATCCAGGTGATGAACGCCTCCATCGAATTGCTGGAGGACTTCCGCGCCATCACTCGGGAACGCTTCGACCGCCAGGTCGCCGTCAGCTTGGCCTGAGCTAGCCACACCGGTGCGAATGCCACCCTCCGCCGATGTCCGCCTGGCCTCCTTGCGCGCCGCGGGGCCTTGCGAGGATGACATCTCCAGGGCCCTGAGTCGGATGAAATCGTGCGGCGGCGAACTACCCTCCCGATGGCGATCGCCTTCCGCCGCAATATCACAGCTCGGGCTACGTCTTCAGCTTGCTGATTCCAGAGTAATTGTCGGGCGATCGGATATCCGAAAGTGATACGGCACAATTCACCATCCGGATTGTCCAAGTCCAGTTTAGAACCGTGGTGATTGCGGCCAGAAGCCTGGGTGAAACGTCGCCGACGCATTCGTTTCATCAGAGCGATGTCGCGTGGATGCGGTTTGGGTTGCCGCTTGTTCTCGATCCAGATTTCCTCGGCCCTCAGGAGCTCGATCGTCACGATATAGCCTGGTCGTAGCAGCCGTGGTGATGGTGGTGCCAACATCGACAGAACACCCACGTCGGATTGTTGCAAAGCCAGAGCTGAAGATCGCGCCAGTAGATGTGGGCGAGCCGACCGTCTTTGCCGCGGAAATCTCGTCCGCCGCCGACGAGTTAGGCTTCCTCATGGTCGCATGTTGCCGCCTCCTCTATGCCGCGGCCATCGGCATCGGAGCGTGAGTGGGGCCGCCACAATTTCGTTCGAACTCATCCTCGGAGATGTGGCGTTCAGGACATCGGATCGGACGTGCTGACCTATTCTGCCGCTTCGCCTGCGATGCGATAGACGCTGTAGCTGCCCTTGGCCCCTTGCTTGTTCGGGCCGACCTGTCGGACGCGCTCGAGGACATCGACGGTCAAGCCCTTCTTGCTCAGGCCAGCCAGGAAGCCGCGGACGGTGTGCGGTGCCCAGCCCATGGACTCCGCGATGGCCGGGCCGCTGGCGCCCCCCTCGCGACGATGCATGGCGAGGACCTGGGCCTGCTTGGTGTCCCTCGATTGGCGAGGACTATCGCCGGGTGTCACGGTGCCTACAGCCAGGGCAGCGCGGAGGGCAGCAAACCGACCATCGAGTGCGCGAATGTTGTCGTGCTCGCGGTTGGTGGGATCGTCCCAGGCGTCGAGCAGGGCCTGCGCAGTCTGCCGGAGAGCATCGTGAACGTTGGCTCGTGTGCGTCCCGTGGGCGGAGCCTGGACGGCGTCTCCGGGTTGAACGGAGGTTGGTGCGGCCTCCCCCGTGCATGCGGCCTCAGCGGTGGTCGCCAGCGGGGGAGGGTTGGCTTCTGTTGTCGCAGTGACGACCGTCGGGGCGTCCGACGTATCGACATCCTGCCGCTGGCGAGCTAACGCCTCCGGGACCGCCGTGGTAGCTGCCGCCTCATTCGCCTCAGACCGTGCTTGGGTCTCGTCCGCGTCAGCGATCCGAGCCAGCCCGAGCACGGTCGCCCGAAGCATGAGCGCGGCACCGTCCTCGTTAGTGCGCCACGTGTAGGCGGTGTCCTCGATCGGGGCCGGCACTTCCTCAACCAGTCCGCCCTTCAGCAACGACCGGATGACCTGCCGCGCCGCCGCGGCCGGCAACTTCGGCGGACGCACCAAATGGTCGGTCCGTGTCGTGGCGAAGGTCAGCACCGCCCGTGCTGTCTCTGAAAGCTTCTTCGAAACGTCGACCATAATAGGAATCCCTGTGGCAGGCGCCCGACCATCGGGTCCACCAGTGACCTCATAAGCGCTCTGAACCACGGGAGATCCAAGGAGATAAGCTTATCATTTCATTGCTTTATGCGTGCTTGAAAGTCGCCACCATTCGCGTCGGAAGGGGTCATATCTTGACCGACCGAAAGCCACTACTCACCCACTTGAGGTTGGTAGAGCGCACGGCGCCCGTACCGCATCAACAGGGAGGAGCAAGGTCCGGCGGTTGACCGCTCCGGCGCCGCCATTGCACGTGAACGAGCGCGGCCGCACACGCTTCACTGACATGGCCACTTCGCTGGCTCCGCCACGAACGAACCCGCGCTCGCTCGCTACGCGGTGGTTGGTGCCCCGGCTCGACAGCGAGGCCGAGGTCAAAGCGCCGAGGCGCTGTGGTCAAGACAGAAGGTGGGAAAGCGATCCACAACCCGTTCCTATCCATCGCCAACAATTGCCTGCTGCAAATGGCGCCAATGAAAAGGTGAGTTTGGTCTGCCGCCATCCAGCCGGTCCCGGATTTGCGCCGCCACGTATCTCCGGTCTCCGGCTGCATTTGTGCCGACTCGGGTTCATCCCGTTATATCCTGTCGTCCCAGGTAGACAGTCGGTGGAGAACATTTCATGGCGCTTGACGGTGAGTGGGAAGCAACCGCCGTTGCGGCTCTTAAGGATCCTCGTTCGGATGAGTACAACTCAACCATCCTGGATGAATTGAGGAATTACAACACCCGGTTCGCGGCGACGCCGGGTTTCGAGAAGCTTAGACTGGACCTTTTCAAGGCGGTTCTGCTCACGGAAAGCGGCGGCCCATCCAACATCGAATGGACTTGCCGGCCGATGCAGATCGGTAACCCGGGTGACCCAGGTTACGACGTGCTGCGTGAGCATCAGGAAAACTCCGATATCATCATGAGCCGCGCGCTACAGCGGGACGTCGCAACGAAGTCAATAGATCATCCAATTTTGAATATCAGGGCCGGAATCGCTTTGGTGCTGACGAAGGCTGCCCGCTTCAGATGCCGTTCAGAGGTGGATCCTTTTGATCACCGAACCTACACGCACCTGGTCGTTGAGGGCGAGTCGCTGTTCCAGATCAGTGAGGCCGAACACACGACTGCCCAGGAGCTCAAGGACAGCAATCCAGAACTCAGCAAGACTTTGCACGCGGGTCAACGCCTTCGCTTCCGTCGCGCTCATATCGTAACGGAAATCGCGGGATGGCGGGATGTTGATGCCGAGTTCCTGGCCAATCGCTTCAACGGGGACGGTGATCCGGAGTATTCGTCCAAGGTGTCATACCTTCTGGAGAAACTGGCGTGATCACCCGGCGGGCTCTCCCGCTTGCCATCGGATTGAGCTGGTACGCCGCGGTGCGGGCTGACCCAATGCCCCCTCGCGTTCGATCTCGTCGCTTGATTCCCCCGATATCGTCTCGATACTCGTGCAAGAACAAGTATTGTCACCGCACCGGACGATTCGACTGGCGGCTCATATCGGCGATTTATTGATCGACGGGGGAAACTTACCCTGCGATCAATCTGATTGAAGAACATGCGATAGCGCATTCCAAGCGCTCCTTCCGGCGTGTTGTTCTACTGAAGCCCGATCTCCGCAAGGCCTACGTGCTGCCTTACTACTCTCCCGCCCGTCCCGTCTCCTGCTACGAGAATGTGCTCCTCTTTTCGGATGCGATCGAGATCAACAATACATTGCCTTCTGGCCGACAGGTTGAGTTCACTAATCGTGGTGTGGACGCGGAGGTGTTGGAGGATCGGTAGAGGCGCGTTGTGACGCGCTGTCACACGTCGGGGGTGCGATTAAGCAAGCTGACGTCCCCGGGGGCTTCCCGTCCGGTGCTTGCTTGAGATTATAGATACGGATCGTGTCGCCGAGCGAGGTGGTGCGCAGGCCAGCCCACTGGCCGGACGGTCTTGCTTAGGACCGTGACGCGCCCTGGCCGCTGGGCCCGACCTGGCGAACGCGCTCAAGCCTTTCTTGCAGAGGCCAGCGAGAGCCCGCGGACGGTGTGCGACGCCATCGCCTTGTCGAGGTGCGGTCCGCTGGGACCTTCGCCACAACTCATCACGCCGACGAGTTTGGCGCTCTGCCAGAGCCTTTGCCGCGATGGGACGAAATGCCAAACTTTAACCGCAGTAGGTTGCTGGGCCCTACGCTCGAGCGGTAGCCTAAATCGGACACATGCGATTTGCTTGACCTTTGCCTGGAGGCCACATGCTGAATGCGTCCGCGCTTCTTGCCGAGGAGCTTGGCAAAAGTCTTTCGAGCGTGTTTCTACGGACGTTCGGCGGCAGCAAGCCCCACATCGCAGCCTTGCTCGACGAAGCTGCTCGCCTCGTCATAGAGCGGATCGCAGCAAGTGACGCGTTATACCACGATGCTGAGCACACCGGGCTGGTGACGTTGGTTGCCCAAGACATATTGCGAGGACTGCGGTTCCGGCGAACGGTGTCGCCGGAAGATTGGCTTCACGTCATCGTTGCGGCCCTGTGCAACGACCTTGGCTATCTGCGTGGAGTTTGTCCTGGCGACGACGGCGAGCAGCAGGTGATCGACGCAGCCCGCAATACCATCCGATTGCCGCGCGGCGCATCGGATGCCTATCTGGCCTTATCATGTCTCCCGATCGCAGCTCGTGGTGCTTGACCGCTTGCGTCGCACGAATTGATAGACGCCGAGCGGATAGCCAGATCGATCGAGCTCACGCGCTTCCCGGTGCCCGACGATGACGATCATGCAGAGACCGAAACTGAGGCCGGCCTGGTCCGCGCTTCGGATCTAATCGGCCAGCTCGGAGATCCGCTTTATCCGCGCAAGCTCAATGCCCTATACTACGAGTTTGCCGAAATCGGGGTCAATCAACGGCTGGGATATGCCAGTCCAGCTGATGTCGCTGAACAATATCCGACGTTTTTCTGGAGCAAGGTCGGGCCTTACATCGGTGACGCCATCAGCCACCTTGAGCTGACCATGGAGGGTCGGCAATGGATCACGCAACTCTATAGCAACGTGTTCGCCCTCGAACATCACCGTCAGCATATGGGACCACAGGTCGGCGCGAGCGCAGAGCTGTTCTCCCAGCCCTCAAAGTCCGAGCCCATAAGCCGGATGCGGGCAGACGGGAGCACCGGCCGATCCTTGCTGCCCCGATAGAAATTGGCGGACGTCACTCGATCGGCTCTACTGTGGCTCCCCGCACTCCACACCGTCCGTCAACCGCCAGAGAGGAACCACATCATGCGTCACAATCGCCTACGCGCCCTGCTCACGGCCGATGAGCCTTCTATCGGGACGCACCTGCTGTCCAGCTGGCCGACCCTGGTGGAGCTGGTCGGCGACGCCGGCAACTACGACTATGTCGAGTTCAGCGCGGAATATGCGCCGTTCAACATGCACGACCTGGACAACCTCGGGCCGCGCGCTGGAGCTGAAGAACCTCGGCGGCATGATCAAGATCGAGCAGACCCAGTAGACCCACCAGGCAATGCGCGCGATCGGCTCCGGCTTCCAAAGCGTGCTGTTCGCCGACCTGCGCACCGTCGCCGATGCGGAGGAATGCGTCGCAGCCGTGCGCGCTGAGACGCCTGGCACCGGCGGCCTGCTCGGCGTCGGCATGCGACGTGACGTGGGCGCCGTCGCGCGAAGGCGGCTCCCCCGCCTACGTGGCAGCGCTCGAACGAGGTGGTGATCGCCGTCATGGTCGAGAAGCGGGAATGCGTCGAAGACCTCGATGCAATCCTGTCGGTCAAAGGCATCGACATGGTGCAGTTCGGCGCGTCGGACTATTCGATGAGCCTCGGCCTGACCGGCCAACGCAACCATCCTGACGTTGTGAAGGCCGAACGTCGGACCATCGAGACAGCCCTTAAGATGGGGCTGCACCCACGGGTGGAACTCGCCGACATCAAGCAGGCCGCGCCCTATCTGGAAATGGGCGTGAAGCACTTCTGCATCGGCTGGGATGTCCGCATCCTGCACGAGTGGTGGCGGATCAACGGCGAGGGTATGCGGGCGTTGCTGGGCTCAGTGCGCGATGGAGCCTCCACCGCCGTGTCTCAACCTCGGCAAACTGTCGGGACATACTAGCCGACCCGATCAACGGCCCCGGGGAACGGTGCACGCGAGAGCCGAGATTTTGAGTAGCCCCGGTTGCGGCTACGAATGCCTGCGGTATCGACTGTCGTTGCTGCGACGTGCCCGGATGTGAGGGTTCGAGTTAGCGTTTCAGCTTGCTGACTCTAGATTAGCCATGGTCGTGGACCGCCGAGGGGTTGATTTAGTCTCACGCCGCGGATTCCATCGGGACAACCTTTGGGCCAAACTGGCAACCGGCGTGCTTCGGAGAATGCCAGATGTTCGCATGCAGGATCTGCTGGCAAAGGGCTTGGCCATGGAAGGCCTCGCGTCGCTGAAGAGCCGGAAGCTCGACAATAAAGGAGTGTGTCATGAAGGTTGTCACGTTGAAGAATATCCCCGAGGTCCCCGCGCCTGGAGCGGCCGAACCGACCGATGGATATGCCGGGCCCGTGCATCGCACCCGTCAGCCCATTATCGAGGCGGGGGAGTCTCGCGAATTTCAATTGCAGCATCGTGAACTTCAGCCAGGGATGCAACACGGGCTGGCATATCCACGATTGCGATCAAATTCTGATCGTCACCTCGGGCAGCGGATGGGTCGCCACAGAAACCGAGCGACGCGAGATCAAGGTCGGTGACGTCGCTCACGTCAAGGCGGGTGAGCGCCACTGGCACGGAGCCAAAGCTGATACCACGATGGGCCACATCACCATCACTTTGGCGAGCGGTAAGGCCACCTGGGGCTGATTCTGGGCCGCGCGAACCGACCCGGACCCAAGGTGCCGCCTTCCAGTTATGATTGTTACGATAAACTCTGGCGATGCTCACAAGCCAGCCGGACGGACCTGTCCGTCCCGGACGATAACACGCCCGCGCTTCACGACCGTTCGCATCCCCGGTCGCTGGGCCACAGCCTCGGCCACCGTCTCGGCCGCAACCAGCACCATGTCACCCCCGCAGCCAGGGGTGAGGCCATAGTCCGGCAGACCAAGGGCCGTGGCTCCCCCCGTCGTGACGATATCAAGAGCGATCCTCAGATCGTCGTCGCGCCGCAGGTTGTTCCGCAAGCCAATGAACATCGCCCGTTCTAACATGTCGGCATTGCCGTAGGGACCCCAGGTGTCGCGGATGCCGTCCGACCCGGCACAGACCACGACGCCGGCGCGCGCTAGTCGTATCACGGGCGGCACCGGACGAGAGGCCGGTGCGGTCGTCATAATGGCGACACCAGCGTCGGCGAGTGCGTGGATCATCGCGTCCACCGATCCATGGTCACCCATTCCCAGACAAAAGGCATGACTGATGATGACCCGTCCCGCCATGCCCAAGGCACGGGTTCGCTCGATGATCAGTTCCATCGAAAACAGACCCATCTCTCCCGGTTCGTGCAGATGGATGTCGACGTTGCGCCCGAAACGCTCCGCCAGCGCAAAGACCGTGTCGAGGTGACCTTTCGGGTCCCGGTCGATGGCGCACGGGTCGAGCCCTCCGACCGTTTCGGCACCCAGACGCAGAGCCTGTTCTATGAGTTCTACCGTGCCGGGACGCACGAGAAGTCCGCTTTGCGGGAACGCAACCAAATCGATAGCGACGAGATCCGCCAGAGCCTCTCGTGTCGCCATGACGCCTTCGATGCCGCTCACGCCACAATCGGTATCGACATCGATATGCGATCGGATGAACGTGCTGCCATGGGAAACAGCGAGCATCGCATGCCGACGCGACTGCCGTGCCGGATCGATCGGCAAGGTCTTTCGAACCGCGCGCTCGTTTTCGATCTTGTCGATCAGGCGCTCGCCCACCTCGTTGCGATACCACGGCAGACCCAGGAGCGATTTGTCCAGATGGGTATGTGCTTCGACCAGGCCTGGCAGAGCCAGTTTCCCCGTTCCGTCAAGCATCGGCACGCCTGCCGTCGGGGTAATCGTTCCAGCGGCCGCAATATGCCCTGCCCGGATTAGGATATCAGTCGGTTCGGCGCCATAGGGCCGAATATTGGAAACAAGCAGGTCGTCGGCCATGGATCGCTGCCTCCGATCGGATCGACAAGTCTGGAACGGCCATCCGCCGGATGGCAAATCGGCGGGCTCCACTGGCCATCCTGCATGTCACAGCTCGGTTTGGCCTTTGAGCTTGCTGACTCCGATCAGCACGATCAGCACCGGTCGCGGATCCCGACTTGGCCGCGAGCACAACGCAAGCCGCGCGATCATTGTTCGGACCCATCGCATTTCGTTGCTTATCGCCTGGATGAGGTAGGCTCCATTGGACGCTTGGAGAAAAACTCCCCCCAGGCTGATCGTCGGAGAAATAACACCGCTGTCATGCCGTTCGCGCGACAGAGGTCGGCGATCGATATCTTTCGTTCGGGTCTTTGCGCCATCGATGTAGATCATCACAGGCATTTTGCCTATGGTCCGCACATGGAAGAATCCGGCACGCGCGTCGTCCTTGAGCCCGGCAAAATCAGCCTGGCGTCATGGCGTGCCATCTATCGCGGAGCCTCGGTGGCACTGGATCCCGCTTGCTATCCCGCCATCGATAAGGCTGCTGCCGTAGTTGATACCATCGCGGCGCAGAGCGATCCGTTCTATGGGATCAACACCGGTTTTGGAAAGCTGGCTAACATTCGGATCGGCGCAGCCGATCTGTCACAGCTACAGCGCAATCTGGTACTGTCGCATGCGGCAGGGGTTGGTGAAGGGATGCCGAGGCCGGTCGTTCGCCTCATGATGGCCTTGAAGATCGCGAGCCTCGCGCACGGCGCCTCCGGCGTCCGTGTGGAAACCGTTGGCAGGCTTGAAGCCATGCTGGCGCGCGACCTGATCCCGTGTGTACCGTGCCAAGGGTCGGTCGGTGCATCGGGTGATCTTGCGCCACTCGCGCACATGGCTTCAGCTATGCTGGGGGTCGGCGACGTCGCATTGGCAGGCGCGGTAATTCCGGCTGCCGCCGCTTTGGCCCAAACCGCGCTGCGGCCGCTTGCGCTCGGTCCAAAAGAGGGACTGGCGCTGTTAAATGGGACGCAATTCTCTACGGCCTATGCTCTGGCGGCGCTGTTCGAGGCCGAGACGTTGTTTCAGGCGGCGCTGGTCATCGGCGCGCTGTCCACCGACGCGGCCCGCGGATCTGATACGCCATTCGACCCACGCATTCATGCACTTCGTCGGCACCAGGCGCAGATCGATGTGGCGCGGGCGTTACGCGCTCTGCTCGCAGGTAGTGCCATTCGCGCATCCCATTTGGTCAGCGACGACCGAGTGCAGGATCCTTATTGTCTCCGCTGTCAGCCGCAGGTCATGGGCGCCGTTCTCACCGTCTTGCGACAGGCGGCGGCAACGCTGCATGACGAGGCCAACGGCGTTTCGGACAATCCACTAGTGTTCGCAGATCAGGCAGAGATTCTCTCGGGCGGCAATTTCCACGGCGAGCCCGTGGCCTTTGCGGCGGACATGATCGCACTCACGCTGTGCGAAATCGGCGCGATGTCGGAACGGCGGATCGCGATGCTGGTTGATCCGTCACTCTCGGGCCTGCCGGCGTTTCTCACACCGCGCCCAGGACTCAATTCCGGTTTCATGGTGCCGCAGGTCACCGCCGCCGCCCTGGTCTCGGAAAACCGCCAGCGCGCTACGCCTGCCAGTGTGGACTCGGTTCCGACGTGCGCTAACCAGGAGGACCACGTTTCCATGTCGGCTCACGCCGCGAGACGCCTGCTCCCGATGGCCGACAACACAGCGTCAATCGTCGGGATCGAGTTGCTGGCCGCCGCGCAGGGCTGCGATTTTCTCGCGCCGCTCACTTCGAGCGCCAGCTTGGAGCAGGTCCGAGCGCGGCTGCGCGCCGAGGTGCCCCGGCCTTGAGGAGGACCGATTTTTTGCCCCGGATATCGCCCGCGCGACGGCACTTGTCCGCTCAGGAACGCTTGCGGCGGCCGTCCAGGACACTATCAGGCTGCCCGGCATCGCGGATTGATCGGTAACCCCCATGAACCCCGTTGCCAATGCCCGCATAATCCGTGCCCCGCGCGGCAATGAGATCAGCGCAAAGTCTTGGTTGACGGAGGCTCCCCTGCGGATGCTGATGAATAACCTCGACCCCGACGTGGCGGAGCGGCCGGACGAACTTGTCGTTTATGGTGGCAGCGGGCGCGCCGCGCGGGACTGGAATAGCTTCGATCGGATTGTCACGACGTTACGCCGGCTGGAGGTGGATCAGACACTCCTGGTGCAGTCTGGCAAGCCGGTTGGCGTATTCCGCACGCACAAGGACGCGCCGCGCGTGCTGATCGCCAATTCGAATTTGGTGCCGCATTGGGCGACCTGGGAACACTTCAATGAACTCGATCGCAAAGGGCTGATGATGTTCGGCCAGATGACCGCGGGATCGTGGATCTACATCGGCAGCCAGGGGATTATTCAGGGCACATACGAAACATTCGTCGAGATCGGCCGCCGCCATTATGGCGGCAGCTTGGCGGGGCGCTGGATTTTGACGTCTGGCCTTGGTGGCATGGGCGGCGCGCAACCGTTGGCGGCGACAATGGCTGGCGCGTCACTGCTAGCGATCGAATGCCAGGCCAGCCGCATCGAGATGCGGCTGCGTACCGGATATCTCGACCAGCAAGCGAAAGACCTTGATGAAGCACTGGCAATAATCGATCGTTCGTGCGGTGAACAAAAGCCCATCTCAGTAGGATTGCTCGGCAACGCGGCGGAGGTCTTGCCAGAGCTACTGCGGCGGGGCGTGCGGCCTGACGTGGTGACGGACCAGACTTCCTCGCATGATCCTGCGAACGGTTATCTACCGAAGGGATGGACCGTGGCCGAGTGGGAACGGCGGCGCGATTCCTCGGCAAAAGAGGTCGCATCGGAGGCTCGCCAGTCGATCGCCGAACATGTCCGCGCGATGTTGGCATTTCACCGCATGGGGATTCCGACGGTCGATTACGGCAACAACATCCGCCAAGTGGCAAAGGACGCCGGTGTTGAGCAGGCCTTCGATTTTCCGGGATTTGTCCCAGCCTATATTCGGCCGCTGTTCTGCCGTGGGGTCGGCCCGTTCCGCTGGGCCGCGCTGTCCGGCGACCCGGAGGACATTTTTCGCACAGACGCAGCTGTGAAGGCTCTGATGCCGGAGGCTGCGCATCTGCACAACTGGCTGGATATGGCTCGCTCACGGATACGCTTTCAGGGCCTGCCGGCGCGGATCTGTTGGGTGGGCCTGGGGGATCGCCACCGGCTCGGGCTCGCTTTCAACGAAATGGTGGCGCGTGGCGAGCTTAAAGCTCCGATCGTGATCGGACGCGACCACCTCGACGCCGGATCCGTTGCGTCTCCAAACCGTGAGACCGAGGCGATGCGCGATGGGTCTGACGCGGTATCCGATTGGCCGATGCTGAACGCACTTCTGAACTGCGCATCGGGTGCGACGTGGGTGTCGCTTCACCATGGCGGCGGCGTCGGCATGGGCTATTCCCAGCACGCCGGGATGGTGATCGTCTGCGACGGCACGAGGGAGGCTGCGGGCCGTATTGAGCGCGTGCTGTGGAATGATCCGGCGACCGGAGTGATGCGCCATGCGGATGCCGGGTACGACGTTGCGCTAGATTGTGCCCGCCAGCACGGCCTGGATTTGCCCGGAATCCTCTACTCTAAGTAGCGACCAAGCTTAGCCAGCACCCGGGCTGGTTATTGTTCGGCGCCCCGCGTATCCAATATCAAAAGCGATTGGCAGGCGTATTTCTACGCACCGGAGTGCGGCTCAGTGTCAGAACCATTCGACCGGATCATCATCGGCACCGTAGTGACCACGGATTTTGTGGTGCCGGGCGGCTACGTTGCGCTCCGTGGGGAAACCATCGCCGCGATTGGCGCGGGAGTGTCTCCACCGGCAGCCGAAACAGTCGATTACGGCGAGAATCTGATTCTGCCCGGACTGGTTGATGGCCATATGCATACTTCGTCATCGACCGGCTGGCCTGGCATCGAAACGGCGACGCGATGCGCCGCGGCCGGCGGCGTGACGACCTGCTGCGACATGCCTTACGACGTGCCCAAACCAGTCACCGATACAGCGATACTTGCGGACAAAATCGGCTGGGTTGACCGCACCGCGCATGTCGACATGGCGCTCTATGGCACCATCACGAAAACGGACGGTGTGGGCGCCATTCCAGAACTTGCGGCAAGTGGCATTTCCGCGTTCAAGCTTTCCACCTACGAGTATGACGCAGTTCGATTTCCTCGGATCGACCAGCCGACCATGCTGGCAGCATTTCATGCCATCGCACAGACCGGGCTGCCCGTGGCAATTCACAACGAAGATCAGGAGTTGGTGGAAGCTCTCACGGCCAAGGCACGTGCAGCCGGGCGCACTGACCCGATCATGCATTGTCGCACCCGACCACCGCTCGCCGAAGCACTTGCGGATGGCAATATTTTCGAAATGGCGCTCGAGACAGGCGCCCACGTTCACATCGCGCACTCGTCGATCGCGCGCGGTTTCGACCTTGCGGAATCGTTTTGTAGACTGGGAGCGAAGACAACCGGAGAAGCATGCATCCAGTATCTGTGCATGACCGAGGACGACGTGGTTCGCCTGAAAGGTTTCGGCAAGTGCAACCCCCCGTTTCGAACGGCGGCGGAAGTGGAACGCATGTGGGCGTCGCTCACTGCCGGGAAAGTCGCCTACGTTTCCACCGACCATGCACCATGGCCGCGGGAGCGAAAGCTGGGAGATGATATCTTTGCTTGCGGCGCAGGACTGACGGGTCTGCAAAGCTTCGCGCCGCTGATGTACTCGCTGCTGCAAGAGCGAGGTTTGTCGCCCACATTGATGGCGATCTATTGCGCCGAGCGAAGTGCAAAGCTGCATGGAATTTGGCCTCGGAAGGGCGCTATCCGCGTCGGCTCAGACGCCGATTTGCTTGTGCTCCAGCCCGGCAATTTCCTGTTTGACGAGGCAAGTATCGTGGATCGACCCGAGATGAGGTGGTCCGCTTATCATGGCCGGCCCATGCGTGCCCGCGTTGCAGCCACGTATCTTCGGGGCAGGTTGATCTGGGACGGTGCGGCGGTATTGTCGCGACCGGGCGATGGACGGTTTGTCCGCCGAGCCGGCTAGGACAATCGAAACGGCCGATGTCTGTGCCGGGCGGACCAGACGACGAGCGACCGCCATGTGCTGGGAAGCGGATGAGATCACGCATCGCCTCGTGTGCCTCATCAGGCACCCAGACCGCGGTTAGTTCACCGGCCTCAGCAGCCTGGCAAGCTGCAATGCACCACGCCGGTTCGACTTCACCCGGGCACCCGGCTTGCGCTGGTCAGTGATGGCGCGACCACGATGCACGGACCGAGACTGATCAGCTAGCGGTAGAGCCCAATGCGGCCACGTGCGAGCTTGAGCGTTCGGGGAACGCTCAGATATTACTTCAGGAGTGCGGTCTATAATTGCAGCCGTGAGGTAACCCGCCAAACCGACGGCGTACAGTGCTTCAGTTCGCAGCGGAGCCAAGCTGATAAGCTGATCATTTCATCGCATCTTGCTTTGTTGCGAACGACACAGGTTCTTTCGAGAATTATGGTCGATCATTAAGTGCCGGGCGCCCTCAACGCCCTATGGTAATCGGCGGCGCCCTCGCCGAGGCGACCAGCATGTCGCGTATCGTCGCTGCGGTCAGCGGCTGGCGATCAACCACCACACCCAACGGCGCAAGCGCGTCCGCCACGGCGCTCGGCAGCGCGCCCACCGCCCCCATCACCCCGCCTTCCGACATGCCTTTCGTTCCGCTCAGCGTCCGGCGGCTCGCGGGTATGCATCGAGATCAACTCGATCGCAGGAATGTCCGACGCCACCGGCATCGCGTAATCGAGAAAGCTGCCGGTCAGGTTTTGCCCGTTCTCGTCATATACCACGCGTTCCCGCAGCACGCCGGAGATCCCCAGCGCGACGGCGCCATGCTGCTGGCCGGCCACGATCGCCGGGTTCAGCACCCGGCCGCAATCCTCTGCTACGATATAGCGCTCCACCCCCACCACGCCGGTTTCCACATCCACCACCACCTCGCAAACATGCGTGGCGTTGGAGAAGGTCAGCGGCGGCGGATCATACGCTCGGTGTGCCTCCAAGCCCAGGCTCCATACCCTCCGGCAGGCGCAGCGGATCGGTATAGGCGACGCGCGCGATGTCGGTCAGACTAAGCCCGGCGTCGGTCCATTCTCCGCCAATCATCCGCTGCACCTGGCCTTCCCACAGCCGAAGGTCGTCGCCGGAGTTCAGCCCCAGCAACGCCAGCGGCGATGGCGCAGGCCTTGCGCTGCACCGTCCCGCCGGCCAGCAGCAGGACCGAACTGCCGGCGGTGCCGCCGCGCGCGCCCCGGCTGCCCATGCCATAAGGCGCGATATCGGTGTTCCCGAGGTGCAGCCGCACGATCTCGGGCGACACGCCGAGCCCTTCGGCCGCGGCCTGCGCCAGCGCGGTCTCGTAGCCCTGGCCGGACGCCATCAGTCCAACCGAGACGTCCACCGCGCCGCTCGGAGCGACCTTCACCCAGCCCGCCTCATGGCCGGAGCCGGGAATTCCCGCAGCGCGGTAGAACGCGGAGCCGTACGTGTTGGATTCGACCACGCAGCACAGGCCCATGCCGCGATACACACCGCGTGCCCTGTCGGCCTCCTGGCGCGCGCGAAACCCCGGCACGTCGAAAGCCGCGAGCGCGGCGTCCAGCGTCTCGCGCGGCGTCACGTCCTCCAGCACCGGGCCGGCCGGCATGGTCCAGGGCAGTTCGGCCGCGGTCAGCATGTTGCGCCGCCGCACCGCGATCGGATCGAGGTTCAGGGCGCGCGCCACCGCCTCGATCGTGCCGTCCATGACCCAGCTCGCGATCGACATCGGCGCCCGCATCGGCGCCGCGCCGCATTTGTTGGTCAGCACCACCCGCATCTCGCACGCATAGTCGGTGATGCGATACGGGCCGGTCAGGCTCAGGACCACCATCCGCAGCAGGTAGTTGGCCGGGTAGAAGCAATACGCGCCGAAGTCCTCGATGATTTCCAGCGACAAGGGCCTTGATGCCGCCGTCGGCGTCGACCGCGACGCGCACCCGTGCCGTCTGTTCGCGGGCGTGCGCCGCCGCCAGCAGGTTCTCGCCACGCTCTTCGCGCCACCGCACCGGGCGGCCGAGGGCACGGGCCAGCGCGGCGACTGGTCAGTTCCTCGCGATACAACGCGATCTTCTGGCCGAAACCGCCGCCGATGTCCGGGCAGATCACGGTGACCTGGGATTCGCTGAGGCCGAGGCGGGCGGCCAGTTGGGTTCGGTAAGGGTGCGGCACCTGGGTGCCGACATGCATGGTCAGGTGCTCGCGGCCTGTGTCCCAGATCGCGCAGCAGCCGCGCGGTTCCATCGGCACATGGGTCTGCCGATGTTGCGCGAATTCCGCTTCGACCACGCGATGCGCCGTGGCGAACTGCGCGTTCGGGGTCGCCGGCGCTGAAGCTTTGGTGCGACACCAGGTTGTCGGGCAGCGTCTCGTCCACCAGCGGCGCGCCAGGGGCCAATGCCCCGGTCATGTTCGTCACCGCGGGCAGCGGCTCGTAGTCGACCACGACCTGTTCCGCGGCATCGTCCGCCGCGGCCCGGTCGGCCGCCACCACGCAGGCCACCGGATCGCCGTGGAAGCGGACCTTGTCCGTCGGCAGGGTTTCGATGGTGACCGGGTGCAGTCCCTCGATGGCCGGGGCCAGGCGCAGCGGCCGGGTCCATTGTGCGAGATCCGGCCCAGTGACGATCAGCACGACGCCCGGCATCGCGGACGCGCGCCCGCAGTGTCGATGGCACGGATGCGGGCGTGGCCGTGCGGCGAGCGGACGAAGCGGGCATGCAGCGCGCCGGCAACGGCAAGGTCGTCGATGTAGCGCGCCGTGCCGGTGAGGAAGCGGCGGTCCTCGCGCCGGCGCAAGGGGCGGCCGATCGGCCCGTCATCAGTGGTCGGGTCAGGATTGCTCATGGCCATTCTGTAGCGGACAGCCGCCACCGTTGAAACATCGGCCGCACAGGCGCCGGTCGACCAACGGGCAGGCTCGACCGGTCCCTGGGCGGCCAGCCGGGTCTACCGCGACAGCGGCGGCAATGAGCAGCGTGCGCTGGGTGTGATAGTGGCTTCGTTTTTTCGTCACGGAGGCGAGCCCAACCAACGGGCTGTTGTTATCAGCCCAAACCCCGACAGGAAAAACCTGGTCGGGGCGGAGGCAGCGTCAGCGATCAGGCGGCGTATTCGCCCTCGTGGAAGGCGCCGCTGCTGACCTCCCGCACCCTTCCAGGCAGCTGCCAAACGTCCCGAGGTCAGCCCAAGTGACATCCTCCGGCACCAGGGCGGTGAGGCGCGTCAGGATGGTGTCGATCTCGGCCTTGCGGGCGATGAAAGCGGCAAGGGCCATGCCGTGTCTGAAGGTTTGCGCATTGAGGTGCTCCGTTTCGTGACCTCATAAGCGCTCTGAACCGCAACAGATCCAAGCAGATAAGACCATCATTTCATTGCTTTGTGTGTGCTCGGAGATCGCGTCGGAAGGGTTCAGGCTCATGGTCGGCCGAAAGCCGCTGGCACCGAGCTATTTTCCTGCTGGCCGACACCCTCGGTCAGTCGCCGACCGATTAGCTGGGCTTTAACGACGGGTAAACCAGGAGCGGCGGCTTCTTGCTTTCGGCGGGCCCAATGCCCCCAGGACAAGACGTTAGCCAGCTAACAGCGCGAGTGTCGGCCCCTTCCTAAGTATTCGATCCGTATCCCGAAGATGAGCAACAGGAGATCAGAGGAGACACGTTAATGCCAATCAATCTGCAATTTGACCAATCCGTATCGAACGCTTCGAGTTGTTATGGATCGACAGTATAAAAGAAGCGGCGAACATCCTTGATAAATCATCACGGACCCAATTACCGTCACCATGGACATAGGTGACGGGAAGTAAAAGGCCAGGCTCTTGGCGGCCAAGATGTTTTAGGTGCTACCATACCAGAAGGCTTTCAGGTCACCTACAACCAGCTGGTCTCGGCGCTGAAGGCAAATCCAACATCGCAGCTTGATATGGAATTCTTGAACACCTTCCCGAGCAGCGATCCAGGCAACGGGGGTAAATATTTTGTGCCTACTGCTGAGGCAAAAGCGCTGGGACTGGCAGCGTCCAATTCGACCGAGGTGGATGCCTATGTCGGATTTTCAGACGGCAACTCAATCCCGCTTTATTATGATCCCAATAGAGCTCGGCGTCCCCAGCAATTCCGCCGATCTGATCGGGGTGGCCCTCGGTGAGCTGACCCATGGGCTCGGGCGTGCCCTGCTACCAAATGTTCAATTCGCAATAAATTTAATGACGTTTGGCACCGACGGTCAGCGTGATCTGAACAATGCTGATGCGCGTTATGTTTCCTACGACGGCGGCAAGACCCACATTGCCAGTCTCGACACCACGTCCGATCCCAGCGATCTTGCCAAAGGTTCGCCTGCCAACGATCCGTTCGACGCATACCAAGCGCCAGGGGTGGGATTCTGTTTCAACAAACAGAGACACGGCTATCATGGAAATGCTCGGCTTCCATGTGAACATCCCATCCGCAGCGCAGTCCATCGCGAGCTTGCTCGACAATATAAATCTCGCACCCGCTGACTTCGCCCTCAGCCCGAACAGTGTGGCGGGTCAGTCGCTATCGGGGGGTCGTAGTCCAGCCGAGCCAATGAACTCACGGGCATGCCTTCGGGATGACGCAAACTGAGCATGGCCACATGATAGATTGGATGAGCACCGGTAACAGCCACCAGTTCAGGGTATAAATCCGCACTCGATGGCGACGCGACTTGTTGGGGGCCCGATAAGAGCCGATCGGGACCCCATCCAGAACGACCTCATGCCCAATCAAGGAGGGGCGCCGGCGAAGCTTTAGCCGGCGTTGCCAGTAGGAAAACCACCTATTGTCATGTTCGATTTCGTTGGTCTACTGACACTTGCAGGCCCCGCCCGCGCTCAGAACTGCCGACATTCAAGCTATATTTGAGATTCCTCTTTTCTCACGCTGCGGACTGCAAACGGATGCTCGGTGTCGTATCGACGCAACTCTGAATTCGGGCGGCTTACGGTTGATATTTGGGTCAATGGATAGTATACCGGCCAGCATCCGGTGCCGCTAAGCATGTCGAGCGGCGAGATCCAAATCGTGCTCCAAACACGTCTGTGCTTGGAAACCTGGTTTGGCAGCGTCAGGCAAGTCTTTAAGCCGACACCGTATGTCGGGGTCCGCGGAGGCGATTGGAGAGGAGCGCTTCCTTGACATTTCAGGTCCGCTTTAAGTTGTTCTGAGGAGGCCGGACGCCTTCCGCTGGTTTAAGTGGCTCGACGCTCCCGGCTCCCCAGGCGCTGGCAGAACTCTCTCTGTTAACCACGATGATTCAGTCGCACTGAAAGGTCGGTGGCCGTTGCCAGCTTCGCCGCTGCACAATTTGCGGAAGATATCGGCGGTCTGCTTAATCCGAGCTCGGATCTTTGCCCAGTTCTTACCGAGATCAAGGTCGAAGCTCCAATCTGCTCAGTAGACAATCCATTCGTCCCAAGTCATTTATTTATGTAAATGGCCGAAGAGCGAGCCCTGAGCCAATTGAGAGGATTTTAGTCGAAGGCCTGCACCTGCCACCGTTCAGCTTGACCCATCGATGCGCCTATTATCGCACGATGCCGACGCCCATCTGATAGACCGAGGGACGTTCCCGGGGGATGCAAGGCGCGAGGAGCTTATTTGTCTCTTCGCCATACCGGAATAGCCACCGACTGTCGCACGGTGCGAGATATTTTAACTCTTTGGGTTGAGACAATATTGCGAACTTGAATACTCTAATCGATGTCGATGGGAGTTAAATCCCAAGGGTTTCCACTTCCTTATACCGTCCAGAGGTTTCCACCGGGACTATACCTGCGGGCGTCGCAGTTTCGCCTTCATGTGGCGCTGGGGAGGAAACTACTGGCGTGTCCGGAGGCGCTGGCTTCGGCTGCTTGGCCGCCGGCTGGGCAAGCCGAGGACGTGCTGCTCGAACATTGGCTGACCTCATCCCGCTCGCCGAATTCGCCGAAAATTCCAGAGCCAATTTCAAAGCCGGCGGCGGCGCCGGCAGGACCACCTAGCAACAAGCCGCCACCAGCGATCACCGTTTGGCCGGCGAGCATTGCTGTATCGGTGCCAATCAACCGAACCATTCGTCGACTGACACCCGGCGATGCAAACAACCGAAGCCAGGGCGGCGGCTGAAAATATGCGCATGGTCGGACTCCTCCGGGCGGTAGAACTCTGAACAGGCGTCAGAAACCACAATCACCAATGCTTGAGTTAGCCATCTAAAGGCTGGTGGCCACGGCCTGTGGTTGAGCAGGGAGGCGGGCGAGGCGGAACACATAGACCAAATAGGCGCCGTTACCACGCGCTCGGCGTCTTCCTCGAGCGCGGTGGGCCAGCCGAAATAGGTCAAGATCCCATCACCCACGTAGCGGGCGACGAAGCCGTCGTAGCGGGCAATCACATCACCGCAAAGGGTTCGATACGAATGCAACAGGCTCCGCAGCACTTCGGGGTCGAGCTTTTCACTCAGCGCCGTCGAACCCACAAGGTCGCAGAACATCACGGTCAGCTGGCGGCGTGCGCCTGTGGGCTCGGCGAGGCCCCCTGTCAGGGAGGCCGACGGACCGGACGAAATTCGAGCTAAATCACCAACCGGCGTCTCCTCAAGGCGCAAGACCGCGATCGCGTCCAATAGCCGGCGACGATGACCTACCGAGGTGATGCCAAGGTCCTTGAGACCATCAATGGTCGACTGGGCAGCAGTTCGGCGGTGACGTCATTCTCGCGGAATGACGTCTCGTAGCGTTCGAGCCTGAGCGATCGCAGCCAATCCGCGATGTCCATCACCGCTCCTTGGCCCCGCCGAGCCGCGGGCGAGAATGACGCGATCGGCGCTGGGCTGTCCAGGATCAGCGACTTCGACGCGATTGATCGCGGAACGGACGCAACAGAGCGCTCAACCGCAAGAGGCCGACGTTCGTCAATCGCCTCGGATGAACGGCTGCTCCCGCCCCAAAGCGACAACTAGGCGCTTAAAGGCGATGACCTGCTGGGGAGACGCGGTGGGGTTTGCACGCCAAACGCTCTGGTGGAGTCTTGCAAGAAGAGTGAGGTGGCATCTGGTCACCACGAAGCCCCGTGGTCGGGTGTCTGCATGGACACCGCTCGAATTGCCTGTCCATACTTCGAGAAGCGACGTCCCTCCGGGTGCGATGTCGTGCGGAGCGGAGCAAGATGAACGATTTCGATCAATCCTTCCTTGAGTTTCAGGCTGCGGAGCAGGCCCGGCGTTGTGCCGAACGCTGGCTTGCAGCTTTCGAGGCAGCGCTTGTTTCCCGGGATGTGGCGCTGATTGGCAACTTGTTCCATCCGGACTGCCATTGGCAGGACATCCTGGGCTTCACATGGCACCTGACGCCGGTCGAGGGCCGCAACAACGTCGCGACGCGCCTTGCGGCGGAACAGAAACGCACCGGCGCGCATGAATTTCATCTGCCCTCGGGCCGGAGGCCACCGCGCGAAGTGAAGCGCCTCGGGATCGACAGCGTCGAGGCGATCTTCGAGTTCAAGACGTCGGACGGTCGTGGCGCCGGTATCATCCGTCTTTCGCCCGCACCCGATGCCAGTGACCCGATGAAGGCGTGGCTCCTCTCGACGACACTTGAGGCATTGGACGGCCACGAGGAGAAGATCGGCGCCAATCGGCCAACCGGTGCCGCGTATTCGCGGAATTTCGGCGGCGACAACTGGGCGGACATGCGCCGGAAGGCCATCGCCTATGAGGATCGGGAGCCCGCGGTTCTTGTGATCGGGGGCGCACAGGCTGGTCTCTCGATCGCGGCACGTCTCAATCAGCAGGGCGTTGACACGCTCGTCGTCGAGAAATGGCCTCGCATCGGCGACAGTTGGCGGAAACGCTACCACTCACTGGCGTTGCACAACTCAATTCACCTGAACCATTTGCCTTACATGGAATTTCCGCCGACCTGGCCGAGGTATATTCCGAAGGACATGCTTGGGAACTGGTTCGAGTTCTATGCCGACGCCATGGAGATCAATTGCTGGACCGATACAGAATTCGTTGCCGCTTCGTGGAACGAGACGGGAAAATGCTGGTCGGCCCGGCTGAAGCGCTCCGACGGAACCGAGCGTGTTGTGCGGCCCCGGCATCTGGTGTTCGCCAATGGCGTGAGTAGCTATCCCATGATCCCGGACCCGCCGGGTCTGGAGGGATTTAAAGGAGAGGTCATTCCACTCTGAAGGTTTCGAAAGTGGCGTGGCTTGGAAGGGGAAGAACGCGTTCATTCTTGGCACCGGCAGCAGCGCCAATGATATCGCGCTCGATCTGCACAGCCATGGCGTGAACACGATGCTCATTCAGCGGGGCTCCACGACCGTCGTATCGATCGATCCGAGTGCCAGGCTCAACGAGGCGATCTGGGACGAGGGGGGGCTGCTGGAGGATTGTGATCTGATCGTCTCATCCGCGACACCCCTTTGATCATCAAGGCCTATAAGGCCGTCACGAAGCGTATGCTCGAGCTTGATAAGGAGATGATCGAAGGCCTCAAGGGCATCGGCTTCAAGCACGACGTCGGCGACGACGAGACCGGCCACCAGATGAAATATTTTCGCCGCGGAGGGGGCTATAATCTTGACGCGGGCAGCTCGGGTCTCATGACCAAGGGTGAACTGGGCCTTCTGCCATACGACCGGATCGAGCGCTTCGCCGCCGATGGTGCGCTGCTGAAGGATGGATCGACGGTTCCGGCTGATCTCATTGTTCTGGCGACCGGCTACTTCCCCAGATGGAACTCGTCCGCCGCGCGCTCGGCGAAGAGATGGTGCAGCGCATCGGCCCGGTCTGGGGCATGGGGCCGGATGGGGAACTCAGCAACATGTTCAAGCGTACGCCACAGCGAGGGTCTATGGTTCATTGCCGGCGGTCTGGCCCAATGCCGTATCAACTCGAAGTATATGGCGCTGCAGATCAAGGCGATGGAGCTTGGGAAACTTGGGCCGCTCTCGGGTGCGTGACCAGTGTGGGCGCCTAGCAAGCCCGGGAGTGGCCGTTTCCAGCCGGATACCCGGTTGCTGAGGGGTAGCTCAACGGCGGCGATGACAAACTCGGCGTGAGATGGGTCAGCAATACCAGGTCCTCCATTACCCGCACATCGCCACCGCCACTGTAGACGTGACGATGCGATCCGCCCCTCGGGGCGGGTGTCCTCACAAATTTTTGGGCTTCTCCTTTACTTGGGCGCCCTCACGAGTAGCGATCGCGTTCAACCACCGCGCACCCTGGTCCTCATAAACTTCACGGCGTCCTGCGCCATTTTTTTGAAAAGTCACGGCTACACCGGCTCGAGGGCGGCGACACTACACGGCTCTGTTGACGCTGATCGATGATCTGCGTTCCCGCGCGTTAACCAAGCTGGGCGGCCCGGTCAACGTAGCGTGCTGCTTCGAAGCAGGCCGCGACGGATTCTGGCTGCATCGGGTGCTGATGGCGCATGGCATCGCGGCCTATGTGCTGGAGCCCACCAGCATTTTGGTGAATCGCCGCGCCCGCCGGGCCAAGACGGACCGGCTGGACGCCGACGGTATGCTGCGCGTGCTCGCCGCCTGGTTAAATGGTGACCGGCAAATATGCAGCATGGTGCATGTGCCTTCTCCTTAGCCCGTCTTCGCGGATTCGATCCCGAAAAATCCCGGTTTGGTCCGGATGTGGCATGATAAGTATATGGAATGCCACGTCTATATCGGACCTCGGCGGCTGAAAACGGGTGTAGTGAAGACCTACCCCGTTTCCGTGGGCTGATTCGCTTCGCTAAACTCACCGGGTCATGTTTTTGCGGCAAACCCGACGACGGAAGGATGGCAAGACGCACAGCTATTGGAGCGTCGTCGAGAACCGACGTCTCCAGGGCGGTCGGGTGGTGCAACGGCATGTTCTGTATCTGGGTGAGATCAGTCCGTCGCAGGCGACCGCCTGGCGCAAATCCATCGAGGTTTTCGACGAGGACGCCGGACGCCCACGGACGCTGGCGCTGTTTCCTGAGGATCGTTGTGCCACGGTGACGCCAGACGGTTCGACCGTACAGCTTCGCCTATCGGAGATGCGGCTGTGCCGACCGCGGCAATGGGGTGCATGCTGGCTGGTTGGACAGTTGTGGGAAGAGCTGCAATTGGATCGCTTCTGGTCCGAGCGTCTGCCGGTCAACCGCAAGGGCACGCGCTGGGATCAGGTCTTGCAGGTGCTGGTGTCATACCGGCTGATCGCGCCGGGTAGCGAGTGGAAGTTGCACCGCGACTGGTTCGGCCGCAGTGCCATGGCCGATCTGCTCGGTTCGGATTTCCGTCTGGCCGAGCCGCACAAGCTTTACGCCTGTCATGATTTTCTGCTGGCGCACAAAGCGGATTTGTTCTCGCACCTAGTGGCGCGCTGGCGCGACTTGTTCAACGCCGACTTCGACGTGCTGCTCTACGATCTGACCAGCACCTATTTCGAGATCAATGCTGCGGATGTGCCCGAGGGCGACAAGCGCCGCCACGGCTACAGCCGTGACAAACGGCCCGACTGCCCGCAGGTGGTGATCGCGCTGGTGATCACGCCGGACGGTCTGCCCCTGGCCTACGAGATCCTGCCCGGCAATACTGCGGATTGTAGAACGTTACGGACATTCCTCGACAAGATCGCACAGCAATACGGCCGCGCTCGACGAGTGTGGGTCATGGACCGCGGCATTCCGACGGAAGCGGTGCTGGCCGAAATGCGCGCCAGCGAACCGCCGGTGCAATATCTGGTGGGAACGCCGAAGGGCCGTCTGTCGCGGCTGGAGAAAGATCTGCTGTCCAAGCCTTGGCAACAGGCGCGCGAAGGCGTGCAGGTCAAACTGCTCGCTGAAGACAGCGAACTTTACGTCTACGCCGAGAGTGTCGATCGCGTTTCCAAGGAACGCGCGATGCGCAAGCGGCAGATGAAGTGGCTGTGGAAACGGCTGCGTGAGCTTGCCGCCATGGAAATATCGCGCGAGGAAATGTTGATGAAGCTGGGGGCGGCGCGATCGCGCGCACCAACAGCATGGCGGCTAGTGGACATCGAGATGGACAAGGAAAGTTCCATGTTCATCTATACGCTTAACCGCCAGAAGTTGCGGCGGGTGCGGCGACGTGAAGGGCGGTATTTGTTGCGCACCAACCTCACCGAGAACGATCCCGCGCTGCTCTGGCAGTACCTACATTCAGCTTGTCGCCGTGGAAGAGGCGTTCAAAAACCTGAAAGGGGACCTGGCGATTCGGCCGGTCTTCCATCAGGACGAGCGTCGGATCGAGGCTCATATCTTCATCGCGTTCCTGGCTTACTGTCTGCAAATCACATTACAGCGCCGACTGCATGCCCTCGCGCCGGGGCTGACCGCGCGTAGCGCTGTGGAGAAGTTCGCCGCCGTGCAGATGATCGATGTCCATCTGCCGACGACCGATGGGCGCGAGTTGCTGCTGACCCGCTACACCCAGCCCGAACCGGAACTCCAGCTTCTGATCCACCAGCTCCAGCTCCAGCTCCCGCCCCAGCCACCGCCAAAAATCGCCATCGCCGCCGTCACCTGCGCCACCTGATGTAGTGAAGACTTTTTCGCCCAACTCATTGAAAACCAATGAGCGGCCTCCTCAAAATACAACGAATCCGCGAAGACGGGCTAGGAGGAGGACGCCAAGCGACCGCACCGCGAACGCGAGCATCTCGTACAGGAGAGGTTGCGGATCGAGAACAGGATCGAGGCGCTGCTGTTTACGCAGGGCATTCGGGGAAGGCCGTCGCTGCGCTCGTGGGAACGCGACATAGCCGAACTGCGCACCGGTGACGGTCGCAAGCTGCCGCCGTTGCTACGAGCTGAGCTCGAACGACTTCGGCGTCGGCTCGTGCTGACCTTGGAACTGATCCGTGAGATGGAGACCGAGCGCGACGAGGCACTGACGGCGACCTCCGCGGAGGCGACAACCCAGAAGATCACGGCCCTGCAGCGGATCCGCGGCATTGGACCAAACTTTGCCGCCATATTGGTGTGCGAGGTGCTCTACCGATCGTTTGCCAACCGCCGACAACTTGCCAGCTACGTCGGCATTGCACCGATGCCTTACCAAAGCGGCGGCGTGGACCGCGATCGAAGCATCAGCCGTGCGGGAAATCCGCGAGCCCGCACAACGCTCATCCAGCTTGCCTGGTTGTGGCTGCGCTACCAGCCCAACAGCGCACTCGCGATATGGTTCCGCGAGCGTGTCGGCACACTGCAGGGGCGCACTCGGCGGATCGCCATCGTGGCGATGGCAAGAAAGCTGCTGATCGCGCTCTGGCGCTACGTCGAGACCGGCGTGGTGCCGGAGGGGTCGAGATCAGAGCGGAGGCAGGGGCCACGGTGTAAGGTGAAAGGATTGCCGCAGGCGACACCGCCGGCGGCGATACGGGGAGCGCGACCGTCTTCCTCATTGGTGGCCAACAACCACCGCGTTTCAGGTGGGTCGCGTCTCACCGGGGCAACGCCTCGTGCATGAGGCATTCTGGTGCGGGGCCGCGTCACTCCGACCGCATGTAAGGTGATGCAGCTGTTGCTGCGATACAGGACCGCCCCGCCCCATGGAGAACGTCTGGGAATACCTTCGTGGCAATAAGCTCTCCGCTCGTGTTTGGGACAGTTACGAGGCTATCGTCGAGGCTTGCGCAGATGCCTGGAACTTCTTCGTCAACGACCCAGGCCGCATCCGCTCGATCGGCACCAGACTGGGCAACGGTCAATCTTTAGGGCCGCTGGTAAGTAAGCCCGATCAGTGGCCGTCTTTCGGTCGCAGGCCTCGCACGAAACAATTTGCAACGCGTCTCAGGCTGCGGCGAGCGCCCGAGAGTTCATCGTTGTCGCAGTCCGAGCCCGACGTCACGCCGCTGCGATGGCCAGGCGACTTGCGGCGCGTGGGCGCCCGATCAACGGCAGCAGGTCCGCCAGGTCGGGGCCGCTGTCCTCGCCGGTCAATGCCAGCCGCAGAGGTTCCAGCAACGCCTCGCCGGTTCGTTCGGTTGTCCGCTCAAGCGCGCCGATCCAGTTGCTCCACACCGCGTTGTCCCACGGTTCCGGCGGAAGCAGGGAACCAGCGGTCAGCAGCAGGTCGCGCGCGCCTTCGATCACCGGCGGCACGATCGTGCCGGCGACGACATCCCACCAGCCGCGCGCCTCCTTCAGCAGATCGAGGCTGCCACGCACCGCCAGCCAGAACGCTTCGGTGGCGCCCCCAGGCAGGCGGTCGGCAACATCGGCGAACGACAGGCCGCTCAGAACGCGCCGGTTGATCTCCAGCATACGCGCCACATCGAAGCGGGCGGTCGCCAGTTGCGTCAGCTCGAACGTCTTCGCCAGCTCGTCCAACGGTTCAGGGTCGGCGGCCTCGCGAACGATACCGGTCATGCACGCAGCAATGGCGAAAGGTTCGATCCCGTCGTTGCGCAGGCTGCGCAGCGCCAGAGCGCCAGAGCGACGTCCACCCGGGTTGGGCTTGGCGCTGTCGCTCACCGACGGCAGGTGCCCGAACCGGATTGTCGTGTCGGTGCCGCGCAGGACCTCGAACAGCTCGATCTGCACAGCGGTGTTGCCCACATTGTCCTCGCCGCGGATGATGTGGGTGGTGCAGAAATCGACGTCGTCAGCGACGCTGGCGAGGATGGGTGTCGGGCTGCCGTCGGCACGCACCACGATCGGGTCGGACACCGCCGACAACGTTGCGTGGCGAGGTCCCAGGATCAGGTCGTGCCACGCCAGCGTCCGGCCGGAGAGCTTGAACCGCCAGTGCGGCCGCTTGCCGCCGGCCTCCGCGTCCTGGCGCTGCTTCGCGGTCAGCGACAGCATGGCTCGGTCGTAAATCGGCGACTGGTTGCGTTTGCGGCGAAACTCCTGCTTGGCCTTCAATTCCTCTTCGGTTTCAAAACACGGATACAGGAACTGGTGACGCTTCAGACGCTCGATGGTCGCCTGATACAGGTCTTGACGTTCGGATTGGCGGAACGAGATGTGCCAGTCGATCCCGAACCAGCGCAGATCCTGCATGATCTGGTCCGCGTGGGCGGGACGCGAGCGATTCGGGTCCAGATCGTCCAACCGGAGCAGCAACTGGCCGTTGGTGCGCCTGGCAAACAGGTCGTTGGCGAGCGCGACGCGAATACTGCTGACGAACAGGTTGCCGGTGGGGGTTGGCGCAAACCGGACGCGGGTCACGCGTCCTCGCCTTCATCGTCGAGGTCCAGGTCGAGGTCCTCGCGGCGCGGGTCGAGCGAGCGCCAGTCGCGGTCCTCATTGCTGGCGAGGTTGTCGACGAAATCGCCGAGTTCGGTGGCGCTTTTCCAGCCACCCTCGCCGGCATCGATGACAACGGCGTCTTCACCGAAGGCGAACCAAGCTTCCAGCACGTCCTTGGCGGACATGCCGGGGACGCGGCAGCGCTCGATCAAGTCGCGGACATAGCGGCGGGCGAAGGCGTTGGCATGCATCAGCGTGTCAAAGCCGGCGACTTCCTCGGTTATATTATCCTGCGCCCCGCCGGAGAGGTCGAGAATGCGAACGCGCCACCCGCCGTCAGGGGCAAACAGATCGCTCATAGTCGGGGGAATCTAAGAAGCGCTTGGTTCATCCGCGCAGGTTACGAAGGGCTATGCGGTAAATCAACCGTAGGCCGGTGCCAGTTGGCGTAGCGGTGTCGCATTTGCGTCGGTCGACGGTGCGCTGCTAGCATGGATACGCAGATGGAGGGTCTTCATGCCGCGCCACGAGGAGCAGGCGACGCTCGCCTACGGTCCCGATGAGTTGTTTGGGGTGGTGGCGGATGTGAAGGACTATCCTTTGTTTGTTCCGTGGTGCGGCGGGGCGCGTATTCAGCACGAGGATCATCAAGAGATTATCGCCGAACTGATCATTGGGTTCGGGCCGTTTCAGGAAAGCTTCACGAGTCAGGTTACGTTAGACCGACCGCGACAGGTGCTGGTCCGCGCCGTCGAAGGGCCACTGGAGCATCTGACCAACACGTGGACGTTCTCGCCGGTTAGCGACACGTCCACTCACGTTGACTTCGTCATAGACTTCGAATTCAAAAGTCATCTGCTTGATCATGTTGCCAACGGGATGTTCCACGAGGCGGCGACCCGCATGATGAGTGCATTCGAGTGCGAGTACACTTGGTGCATATGATGCAGCGACGGCATTCTGCGCCCCATCCCTCTACCTGATGTAGTTCATTGAACATTGTGCTCTCGCCGTTCGGGGCTGACGAGCGGCACGACTATCGCTGGATCGCGCCGCGGAACCCGTTCTCACTATCGATCCCAACTTATCGCCGCCGTTTGCAACGGTCGAACCTGACACGATGGAAAATCCCGTAAGTCCCTCCGATCTCAACGTCCCGTGGGATATGCTTTCTCACGCCAGTCAAGGTTCGTCTAGCACAGCGAAGGAGACTGTTGATCCAATCCACTCACCCGAGTTGCCGCCACTCGCCGATCAATTCTGGTCGGCACGGGCGGCAACTGGAGCAGGACGTCGTTTACGAAAAAAGCGCTAGAGTTTGGAGCGCGTCGCGCTGGAGGGTCTGGAGACCGGCCACGGATCAAGACCCGGAGGAACTCACGACCCCGACATCAAGAAGCAGGCGCCACCGATCCTGCGGCACGACAATCGATCAAGGGATGGTCGAGATCAGCCGAGTTATTACGCCGATCCACGAGACCCGTGCAACTCGTATAATCCTCGAATATTTGGCGCAGAGGAAGCGATGCGCACCCGCGAGACCCCAAACATGGTCGCGCGTTTTGGCGAGCGGCAAGAGAAGGCGTCCTCCTGGCGCTGATCGTCGGCTCTTGCGTAGTCGGCGGGCTGCTTGAGAAAATTGTTAGTCCCAAACAGTCCGCCGCTCACGACGTGGCAAGAGGTCCAACGGGCTCCCGGATCAGACGGACAAGCTCTGCCGCGCGGACTGACTATTCGGCGCTGATGCGCTTCCCGATTTATAGGCTGCGAGGGCGAATTGCTCCTGCCAACCGCCACCTGGGCCTGACGGGCCATCTCCCCAACTCGCGATCGCGGAAGCCGAGATGGTGTTGGTGATGTCGTTGCCGCCGCTTGGCGCGCCGCCGGGAGGTGGTGTTTGCCGCTGTGTGCTACTCGTGGAAGCGACGATCGTCCCCAGCTCTGAAGCGATGCGATCCAGGTTCTGGAACAACGAATTGCCATTGGACGACGGGCCGCTTACAGCTGGCGCGGGCGGGCTGCTCGAAGCCGGGGTCGACGCGCTGGAGCTCGTGGCAGCAGACGCCCCGCCCGCCAAGCTTGCCATCAGTGATTGAAGATCTGCCAGTAGCGACGCTATGCCACTTCCGCCGACCGTTCCGGTAGTCTCGTCGGGTGACCCGACCGTCTGGGTCGGCGAACCGCTGCCGATGGATGAACCGTTTCCGACAGTCGATGAACCGGCCGGATCGAGGCCCCCACCAAAAAGCATCAGCATTAAACTCGTGTTGCTCGACAGCGGCGATGCGGTACTGGCGGTGACTGGGCTGACTGCGGTTGGGTCCGGGGCGGTTGTTCCCGCGTTGCTCAATGCTGGCCCACCACCCTGGCCGGACGGTATCGCGGGCGGCGACTGAAGCGCGGTAAGGTGCGCCCATCGCTCGTTTTGCCCGACTATAGAACTGATCACCTGCGTGCTCCTTTGCTGGTAACTGCCAGCGGGCGCGATGCACGATCCGGGCCATCGTTAGCGCATTGAAAGTAATCAGCTACCCACCATCCGGGCCGGCATTTAGTGCCCGCCCACCGGCAACGATCGGCATAAACGGCCCCCCAGACGACGGATATCCGCTTCACTAGGAACGCAAGCGGCGGCGCGTTATCCCTATTGGCTGCGCCCGCTATCGCTCGCGCAGGCCGGTGCCCGCATGGGGTCTGTTGCATGCCTTTGACCCTGCCGGTAACCTCCGCGGCGCTTAATAAGGGATGGTTTTCTCATGGACATGACGGGCGAGCGGCGCATTCCGGCGCCGAGGCAAACCGTTTGGGAAGCGCTCAACGATCCGGAGGTGCTGAAAGTCAGTATTCCCGGCTGCGAGAGCCTGGAAAAACTGGGCGACGACCAGATGAAGGCGACCGCCGCGGTCAAGGTCGGCCCGATCTCGGCCAGGTTCAGCGGCAAGGTGCAGCTGACCGACATCGATCCGCCCAACGGCTATCGGATCAGCGGCGAGGGGCAGGGCGGCGTCGCCGGCTTCGCCAAGGGCGGCGCGAACGTGGCACTGGCCGATGATGGGGCCGACACGCTGCTGACCTATCAGGTGAACGCCCAGGTCGGCGGCAAGCTGGCGCAGCTGGGCGCCCGGCTGATCGACGCCACCGCGAAGCAGATGGCTGACGCGTTTTTCGACCGTTTCAGCCGGCAGGTGCAGGCGATGTCTCCGGCGAACTCCTGTCGCGGCCGCCGGCATGGCCGAACCGTCGCCGCGCGACTGGCTGCCGACCGTCGGCGATTTCGGTCTGGTCGCTGATCCCGAATGAGCCGTTCGGCCTGCCGATCGCCGCGTGGATCGGCGGTGCGGTGTTCGTCGTCATGGTGCTGCTGATACTGGGAAGCATGCTGTAGTGACGTCACTTCCCGCGACGGTCGCCGACACCGCTAAGCTGCTCTCCGAACATGGCTACATCGCCGATCTGGAACTGGCGACGACGGTGCATCTGGCGCTGACGATGCAGCGCCCGCTGTTTCTGGAAGGCGAGCCCGGCACCGGCAAGACCGAGATCTCCAAAGTCCTCGCCGCGGGCCTGAACCGCCGCCTGGTCCGCTTGCAATGCTACGATGGCATGGACCTATCCGCGGCCGCGTATGAGTGGGACCACGCCCGGCAATTGATGGCGATCCGCCTGGCCGAGGCCGCGGGCCAGACCGACCGCGAAGAACTGTCCCGGGATATCTACACGCGGGAGTTTCTGCAGGCCCGCCCGCTGCTGTCGGCGATCGACCCGGACCTGCCGCCGGCGGTGCTGCTGATCGACGAGCTGGATCGGGCAGATGAGCCGTTCGAGGCGTTCCTGCTGGAACTGCTGGCGGATTTCCAGATCACCGTGCCGGAATTCGGCACGGTGCGGGCGAAGACCCGCCCGGTGGTGATCCTGACGTCGAACCGGACGCGGGAAGTGCACGACGCGATTCGCCGCCGCTGCCTGTATCACTGGGTGGATTACCCTGATGCGACGCGCGAGCGGGCGATCCTGGCCGCGAAGGCGCCAGGCGTGCCGGAAAAGTTGGCGCAACAGGTCGTTGGCTTCGTGCAACGATTGCGCGGCGAGGAACTATTCAAGCTTCCCGGCGTGGCCGAGACGATCGACTGGGCGCAGGCGCTGACCTACCTGAACAAGACCGAGCTGACCGCCGGCGACGTGGACGAGACGCTGGGGGTGCTGCTGAAGTATCAGGACGATATCGCCAAGGTCCGCGGCGCGGAGGCCGCGCGGATGGTAACCGAATTAGCGGGCTGAATCCAGCGTGTTGGTGTACTGCCGCTAAGGCGATGGCAATTCCAGGCGCGGATCCGGTCCGCAGCGCGAGCAGAACGGCAATTCGCGGTGAGCCAGTTCTGATCTGAAAGCTTCTTAATTCCCGGGGCATTCTATATATTGCGGCGATGCCCTTCGATGTCCATGATTTCCCAGGTGCCTCGCGCATGGATCGTGCCGCGACACGCCAGAGCCGTCGCCTCGTCGCCATTTGGCTTTTCACCGTAGCGGCCATGATCATGGTGATGATCGTGTTGGGGGGCGTCACAAGGCTGACCGGCTCCGGCCTTTCGATCATGGAGTGGGCGCCGCTTATGGGCGTGCTTCCGCCCACGAGCGACGCGGAGTGGGGCAGGTTATTCGATATTTATCGAAAGATCCCGCAATACGCGCTGGTGAACGAAGGTTTCGGGCTGGACGGGTTCAAGCACATTTTCTGGCTGGAATGGACGCACCGTTTGTGGGGCCGGCTGATTGGGGTCGTCTTCTTGTTGCCGATGCTTCTGCTTTGGGCCACTGCCCAAATCGAGCGTCGTGTCCTGCCTCGCCTGGGGCTGCTGTTCGTTCTCGGCGGGCTGCAAGGAGCGGTTGGCTGGTTCATGGTCGCCTCAGGTTTCCTACCGGACACCACTGCTGTGTCGCCTTATCGCCTGGTCATCCATCTGGCACTGGCCTTGACCCTGTATGCCGCAATCGTCTGGACCGGGTTGTCGACACTCTATCCGCTCCGCCACCGGGTGCCGGTCTCGCGGTTGTTGCGCGGTTTGGCAATCGCTTCCCTGGCGATGGTGAGCGCGACCATCGTTGCCGGAGGTTTGACTGCTGGGCTGCACGCCGGCCTGACCTACAATACGTTTCCATTGATGGACGGGCATCTTGTGCCGGCCGATTACACGATGCTGAGTCCGCTGATCCGTAACCTCACTGAGAACGTCGCCGCGGTTCAGTTCGACCACCGCCTCCTGGCGACCATCACCTTGATCCTTGTCGCCACGCTCGTTGGGGTGGGTTGGCGCGCAGGTTTGCCACGCTCGTTGATTGGCTGCCTCGCTGTGGCGGCGCTTGGTCAGTATCTCCTTGGGGTGACCACTTTACTGCTGGTGGTGCCGGTGTCTGTCGCGACGCTTCACCAATGCGGCGCGGTCATCCTGCTGACCGTTGTACTGGTCCTGGTGCATCGTCTGTCAAACGCACCACGCCCGCTAACGGAGACGCAGCCGGTGTTCGAGACAACGGTGATATGACGGCCACGCTCACGATCTGACCGGAGACCGCGGGCCGGGCGAACCAGAATTCGGTTGGAATTCAGTAAGTCGGCGTTTTTCGCGATCTGGGCCGGACCACGCGCTGCACGTGGGCTTTGAAATGGGCCAATCCGGTCGTGCCTAAAGTGGTGGTCAAGGGAAGATGGGCATACCATCTGTGTGTCTACAAACATTGAAGGATTGCTCCCATGAGCGCCATCGCCGCCACCGACAAGCTGTTTTTCGAGCGTGCGGACGCCGCGCTGGATCAGGCCGCCGCCGCGCAGATCGTCGATCAGGCGCTGCGCGGCAGCGACGACGGAGAGCTTTTCCTGGAATACCGCGAAAGCGAGTCGATCAGCCTCGACGACGGCAATATCCGTTCCGCGAATTTCGATTCCGGCATGGGCTTCGGCCTGCGCGCTGTCGCGGGGGAGGCGACCGGGTATGCCCATTCCGGCGAGATCTCCGAGGAGGCGCTGCGCCGAGCGGCGGCGACGGTGTCGGCGATTGCCGCGGGGCATTCGGGGACGGCGGCCGAACCGCCACGGGCGACCAATTCACGGCTGTATTCGGACGCCAATCCTCTGCGGCTGATGGATTTCTCGGCGCGCACGTCACTGCTTGGGGGAGATCGATGCTTACGCGCGCGGCAAGGACCCGCGGGTCAAGCAGGTGATGGCGTCGATCAGCGGCGAGTGGCAGGCGGTGCAGATCATGCGCCCCGACGGCACCCGGGTTGCCGACCTCCGTCCGCTGGTGCGGCTGAACGTCTCGCTGGTGGTGGAGCAGGGTGGCCGGCGGGAAACCGGTAGTCACGGCACCGGCGGCCGGTTTTCTTACGACTTTGTCACGCAGGAAAGCACGTGGCGGGGCGCCGTCGATGAGGCGTTGCGCCAGGCGCTGGTCAATCTCGACAGCCGCCCCGCGCCGGCGGGCGAAATGCCCGTTGTGCTGGGATCCGGCTGGCCCGGCATCCTGCTGCACGAGGCGATCGGCCATGGCCTGGAGGGCGATTTCAACCGCAAAAAGACCTCGGCGTTCGCCGACCTGATGGGCAAGCGGATCGCCTCGCCGGGGGTCACGGTGGTCGATGACGGCACCATGCCGGATCGCCGCGGAAGCCTGACGGTCGATGATGAGGGCACGCCGACCAGCCGCACCGTACTGATCGAGGACGGAATTCTGGTCGGATACCTGCAGGACCGGCTGAATGCCCGTCTGATGGGGATGCGGGCGACGGGCAACGGCCGCCGGCAGTCCTACGCGCACGCGCCGATGCCGCGCATGACCAACACCGTGATGCTGGGTGGGTCGAACACGCCGGAGGAGATGATCGCCTCCGTCAAGCGCGGCCTCTACGCCGTTAATTTCGGTGGCGGCCAGGTGGATATCACGTCCGGTAAGTTCGTGTTCTCGGCCAGCGAGGCTTATCTGATCGAGGACGGCAAGGTCACGGCGCCGGTCAAGGGGGCGACGTTGATCGGCAATGGGCCCGATTCGCTGACGCAGGTGCAGATGATCGGCAACGACATGGCGCTGGATCCCGGAATCGGGACGTGTGGAAAGAGCGGGCAGGGGGTCCCGGTGGGTGTTGGCCAGCCAACGCTAAAACTTTCCGGTTTAACGATTGGCGGCACCGCCGCGTGAGATTAACGCTTTTCTGCTCCGTTAATTCTGAGACTCGGCCGCCTTTGGGTGGCCGAGTTTTTTTTGTGCGATGAGTTGGTCTGGGTGCGCGCGATTCCCATCCCATTAATAGCCGTAATCGCCTTTCGTACCAATATAAGTATTTGAATATAGACGTTTCGTAAATATAACTCGAAATCGAACGTCAACATGTCTTCGAAACTAATTATATTTTGCCGTGTAGTCGTGAACCGACGATTTGACGTTAACATAACGTCAAAAAAACGATAATAAATTCTCATTCTGTGAATATGTCTCCATCAACGGATCGCAAACGGTTTCTGAGCGGTTCGCGAACTCGGAATTCAGTCACAGAAAGGTCACGCCAATGTCCGCTTTCATCTCCTCCTCCTTCGGTTCTTTGATCGCCGCTGGCACGGTCCTGTTTGCCCCGACGCTCGCGA
>CAVZTH010000038.1:0-11005 GCA_963778125.1 uncultured Alphaproteobacteria bacterium
GCATCCGTCGGGCACGATCGGCGTAAAATCGGTATGCGCGATCCAGTCCGCCCGCGTCGGCTTGCGAATGTAGTTGGAGACAGCATTCAGCGTCAGATACACGATCTTCCGCGGATACGGCGTGATGTTCCCCGCCGACCCATGCACCAGGTTGCCGTGGAACAGCAGCAAACCACCCGGCTTTGCCGGTCGGCGCGACGATGCCCCCTGCTCCACCAGGTCGGTAACCGTCTGTTCGTCCAGCGTCCATAGCGGATAGGACGTCGTGCTGGTGTCATGCTCGGCCGCCAGCACGCCGTGCGTGTGGCTGCGCGGCACCAGCATCAGCGGCCCGTTGATCGGCATCACCTCATCCAGGAACACGGCGATGTTCATCGCCCGCGGCTCCGGCATGCCGTCGTCGCGCGCCCAGGTGCCGTAATCCTGGTGCCACTGCCAGACATCGCCGGTAAACGACGCCTTGGCATTGATCTTGTACTGATGCATGTAGACCTGCTCGCCGAACAGTTGCTCGACCGGGCGGATCATAGCGGGTGGCGGGCGAGCAAGCCCATGCGCCTCGTTGTACAGATGCGCGGCGAAGGCGGTGCGCGGCGCGCCGGACTTCTCGCGCCAGACTTCCGGACGCTGCTGGCGGTAAATCGCCTCGGCTTCCGACTTCAGGATGGCGACTTCGTTCCAGCGAGAAGGTCTCCGGCAGGAAACAGATAGCCTTCCTCATGGAACTGGCGGACCTGGGCTTCTGTCAGCATGGGTGTTTCCTCCGTTTATGCGGCTTTTGGTTGCAATTGTTCGGCGGTCAGCCGGGCCGCCGTGGCGGCATGGGCGCGCGCGGCCTCCGCCTGTGCTGGGTCGCCCGCCAGGATGTGGCGCACGATCGCGGCATGCTCCTGCCGCCAAACCCGGGCGGCGTAGGTCGGCTTCGCGCAGCACCATAGCCATCGACCGCATCAGATGCGGCCAGAGCGGCGCGGTCATTTCCTCGATCGCCGGGTTCCCGGACAGCCGATACAGCCCGCGATGGAAATCGGTGTCGGCGCGGACCAGAACCGGGATCGGCGTGGCCGCATCGAACCCCGCTCCGCCTCAAGCTGGTCTTTCAGGCTGTCGAGTTCGCCGCGATCGGCGGACCCGGCGGCGGTTCGCTCCGCGGCGAGCCGGGCCGCGAGCCCATCGACGACTTCCCGCACCTGGTAGAGTTGCATGACCCGGACCGGATCGAGCGGCACCACGCGCAGGCCCTTGCGGCCGGAATCCTCCACCAGCCCCTGACGTTTCAGCAGATGCAGCGCATGGCTGACAGGCTGCCGCGAGACCCCCAGCGTATCGGCCAGCTCCGCCTGGCGGATGCGCTGGCCCGGCGGCAGCGTGCCGTCGGCGATCGCCTCCAGCATTTGCTGGTAGGTGCGGTCGATCAGACTTTGGGGCTGCCAGCGCCTGCAACATGGAATTCGGAATTCCAAAAATCCACGACGCCGATAATATCGCCCGTGGCCAACTGTCAAGCAGGCGCCATGCGATGGCCCACCCTCGATCGGGGCAGCCTTCTTCGACGCAAGGCAAACCTCGGCCACTCCTTCCCGGAACTCAACCGGCCGGCCGTGGCAGCTGATCGAGGCAGCCTCGCCAACCTGAACCGTGTCGTAGGTCAATATCCGCGGTCGCTACGCGCCCTGGCGCCCTGAGCCGCCAACGCCGCGACAGCGCACGACGCCAACCGTGTGCGAACGCTATCCGCCCGGCTCGTCAGAATGATCGGCACACTGGCGCCCAGCACGATGCCGGCCGAATCCGCCCCGCCCGAGAAGGTCATCTGCTTGGCTAGCATGTTGCCGGCCTCCAGAATTCGGAACAATCAAAATATCGGGCTCCCCGGCGACCGCGGAGACGATGCCTTTCTTACGCGCCGCATCCGCGCTGATCGCGTTATCAAACACCAGCGGTCCGTCGCGCACTCCGCCCCGGATCTGGCCACGATCGGCCATCTTACAAAGCGCGGCGGCGTCGATCGTCGACTGCATGCATGCCGTCACAGTTTCGACTGCTGCAAGCACCGCAACCTTGGGCCTGCCGATGCCCAGCGCAACCGCGAGGTCGATCGCATTCTGCACGATATCAACCTTGCCCCCGGCTCCGGCACAATATTGATGGCGCAATCCGAAAGAATAAGCGGTTTGCCGGAGGTCGGCAACAGCATCACATAAGCATGGCAGGGCGATCGGGTGAAGGAGTAGGTGACAGATCCCTTAGATGCTGATTCGATATGGCTTCTGTCGTTTCGCTCTAAAGGACACCGACCATGGACAACACACTGACCGAATGCGCCGCGGTCGACGAGACAGTGGTCTTTCTAAACTACTTCAAGGATCTCCACGATCCCAGGCAGCAAGGCAAGGTGTGCTATCCGCTGGAGGAGATCCTTCTTCTCTGCCTGTTGGCGGTCGTCGCTGGGGCGGAGACCATCACCGAGATAGCCATCTTTGGCGCCAAGAAACTGGACCTGCTCCGCCGCTTCCGTTCGTTCCGTGACGGCACGCCCACGCACGATCATCTCGGCGACATCCTCGCCGTGCTGGACGCCGGACAGTTCCAAAGCTGCTTCGCCGCATGGGTTGCGTCGATCACCGGGATACCGGAAGGCGTCATCGCGATCGACGGGAAGACGTCTCGCCGGTCCGGTCTCAAAAACAAAGGCAAGGCGGCGATCCACATGGTGTCCGCCTTCGCCGCGCGCCAGCGTCTCGTGCTGGGTCAAGTCAAGGTAACCGAAAAATCCAATGAGATCATCGCTATTCCAAAGTTGCTGGACCTGCTGACCATCGAAGGTGCCATCGTCACCATCGACGCTATGGGGTGCCAGCGCGAGATCGCGCAAACGATCATCGACAAGAAGGCGGATTACATCCTGGCCCTGAAAGGCAATCAAGGCAGTCTTCATGATGACGTCGAACTCTTCGTGGCCGAGCAAAAGGCCGTCGGCTTCAGTGATGCCACGGTCAGCCACAGCGAGACCATTGATGGCGATCACGGCCGCATCGAGACACGCACCGTCGTCGTTATCCACGACATGGCCTGGCTCAACCACCGGCATGACTGGCCCGGGCTGAAAGCCGTCGCCGTCGTCGACAGCACACGCGAGATCAACGGAAAGACCGAGAAGGAGACCCGTTTTTACATCACCTCACTGACTGCGCCGGCGAAGTCTCGTCGGACCGGCAATCCGCGACCACTGGAGCAATAGAGAACAGTCTGCATTGGGTGATGGATAGGACATTCCGCGACGATGAATGCCGGGTCCGGACGGATCACGCACCCGCTAATCTGGCCGTGATCAGGCACATGGCACACAACCTGATCCGGCGCGCACCGGGGAAGCAGTCACTCAGGATCCGACGCAAGGTCGCTGGCTGGGATGATGGTTACCTCGCCGACCTTCTGGTTGCGTAATCGTTACAGCCGATTCCCCTGATAGGCATGGCTGATCCGCCGTTCAGTGCGCAGGCGGTTTTCTCGCCGCATCACTTCATGCATCAATTCGTCAGTGTGCAGGCTGCCCTTCATCAACGCCTTGACCTGGCCATCCCGAGCCAGCCCGACGGCGGCCTCAGCGGCCGCATGCGAATGTTCGGCATTGATGATCGGCACGCCCGAGAGATGAATTCCTGCCGCGGCCGCTATGGTCAGGATTTTTGTTTCAGGGCCGACCAAAATCGGCTCGATAAATCCCGCTGCTGCTGCCTCCATCGCCCCTTGCAGGCTGTCTTTGTCGCACAGGGATACACGACAGCGGTCGGCAACCGCCCCACCCCGCCCGCTCGCGCCAGCAATTGGTCGTATGCCGCATGTCGCACCAGCGATACCTGAGGCATCGCCATGCGCCCCCGACACACTTTCTCGGTCGGTGCAATGACCTCCGCGGTGCCGGCAATAACCTCCCTGCCATCCTGGTTGGTGCAAACGCAATCCAGCACGACGCGGTTGGTACCGGCGTGCATCTCGCGCACCACGACCCTCGCCGTGAGCGTGTCCCCCGGCTTGACAGGACGGCGGAAATGCAGGTCCTGGGAAAGGCTATACCGTGCCGGCCCCGGGCAGCATCGTCCCCAAAACGGTCGAAAACAGCGACCCGCCAAGCATTCCATGGGCGATGACGCCGTGAAACCTGGTCCCGTCGGCGTAAACAGGGTCGAGATGAGCAGGATTGACGTCCCCCGACACGTTGGTCGAACAGCTCGATATCGTCCTGAGTGAGCGTGCGCACGATTTGCGCGAAGTCGCCGATGACCAGCTCCTCGAAGGTGCGGTTCACAATCATATCCGCGGCCGCCGGCGAGGCTTCGGCCAGCGATAACCTTCCGAGGCTCCCCGTATGCGAGCAGTAGTCCAAAGTATCCATGATCAAGGGCCTGACTTTTACTATGCACCAGACTTTGGCGTTGATTGGGATCAAGATCGGAGGCGGCGAGTGCCAAGCAGTAAATCTTCGCAGACTACAGTAACGATTTGGGTGTCTGTCTCCTGCCTCGTTGCTTTGGCAGCAACGTGTCGCCTTCCTATGCTCGCGGCCGCAACAAATCAAGAAAAATTTCGCACCTTGCCAAAGTAATACATGCGTATTTATACAGTTAAAGATAAATTAATACCAAAAGACTATGCACAAACCCCACGTCACAAATATGCCGAGACATACAAATGCGTCGATGCTTGCTGACCCATTAGCCTTCGGGAGGGCCTATGCGCGTGGTATCGGAATGCAAGACGCGAACCCTCGCTGCAAACTGACGCCCTCATCGTCCTCTGCCCATAAAGCGGACTTGACCGGAGGCGGCTAGCCAACACGCACAACTCGATCGGTTAGCGACACAAGCCGCAAGCCAGTCCGCGTGTGCCGGCCTCAGCGACTCGCCGATACCGCTACCGGAGCGCTCACGGCAGTAACAATCTGGCGGGCGAGCGACTGGGTGATGCACAGGTAGCCCAGGTCGTTGTGGTGCAGACCGTCAGACGCAATGAACAGGCCCGGCTTGGCCCCCTCATCGGACCAGAAGTCCATCAGGTGGCTGCGCGAGAATATGTTGACCCCGGTTTCCTGTGCGACGTCCGCTAGCGAATCCTCGAGGATGATATGATCCACCGCCGCCAACACTTTGGGCGAGCGTTGGTTGTCCATCAGAATAACGTCAATTCCGGCCTTGATCAGGCGATCCACGCCCTCCTCGACCATACGGTGGAATTCGGACGGGTCGGCATGGCGCATCGCGCCGTTGGCGCCGACCTGCCAGATGACCAGTTGCGGACGAACGGCGATCGCGTCGGCGTCGAGGCGGGCCAGTTCCTCGGGCGCGTCCTGGCCGCCGATCCCCCTGTTGATGACCGCGAACTGCGCGCTCGGCAGCGCCTTGTTGAGCGCGGACTGCAGGATCGCCGGGATAGGTGTGCGCGGTATCGGACGCCATAACGCCCTGGGTGGAAGAGGAGCCCAGAGAAACGATCACGCCTTCGGATCCGGCCGCGACCGCCGCTCGAAGATGCGGCAGGTTCAGTTTTGCCATCGCCGGATCCGCGGGACAGGCCCCGGCCAGCGCCGCTAGCGGCGTCAACAGCCCAGCGACACAGCAGATCGAGCTGAAAATCCGGCCGAAGCCGCAGCGTTTGGACATGTTACTTTCATCACTCGAACAGCCGCTGCCTGTCCAGCCCGTTGTTCGCATTCCTGCCGGGCTTTAATCCGTTGCGCCCTCGGCACTGCGCCGCTTGCGAGCCGCGGCCGCATATTGACCGCGCGGGCGCACAACCTGCGAATTCGGACGGACGACCGTGTCGTAGTAGTCGTCCCAATCCTCAGGCGTCAGTTGCGCAAGCTCGGGCACGATTTCGTAGTTGTTAAGCGTCGCGTCCTCATAAACGTGGCGCGGGATCGGCTGGACCTGCAACAGGGGAAAATCCGGCTTGAAATCGATCGGCACGTTGGTCTTGGTCAGCCGCAGGTTGGTGATCAGCGGCCCGAACCAGCGGTCGGTCTCGATGATGCCCTCGAACGGCTCCCAGCCGCCGCGGCGAGGCAAATTGGCGGGCGCGCGTGACCAGCAGACTCCACCCGGGCGCTGTGCGCACAACCAACCCCATCCAAAGCTGGATCAGACCCGGCTCCTGCAGCGCGCCGAGGAACGGCGGGGAAAATTCCTTGATTTCATCGGGAGCGATGCCGTCGAAATAGTCCCGGAAGCCGGGAAACTGGACGGCGGAATTGAGCGGAAACCAGTCGCCGGCGCCTTCGAATGTCCACATGATGTCGTTCCCGTCCCATTGGACGGAGAAGCCGATCGGCGGGAACAGATAGTAGCCGAATGCGGCGGCAGACGTAGCGGGTTCACAATACCGGAAGGCGCGCGTCGGAAGCGAGCCGGCGGCGGACCGGTCGGCGCGCTGCGGCATCCGAGCGGTCGGGATCATGCGATGGAAAGTGATCAGCTTCGGTTTCGCGGCGGGCTTGCCGTCGGCTGCGTCGGAACAGAGTCGGGTTATTCACGACGAAGGATCCCTCAGGCTGCGAATAGCAGAAGCAGACCGGCATTGTGGCGCGGTCTGCGACCTTATGCTCGGTGGCCGCTCGCCGAGAAGTCGTTCACTCGGGCAATCCGCCCAGGACCTTCGAGCGTCAGCCGTCGCGAGAGTCGGAGCAAAGCCGCCCAGCCGGACCTTCGACGCATCGGCCGTCGCGAGCGTCGGTGCAAACCCGCCCATCCGCACCTTCGACGCATCGACCGTGGCAAGCGTCGGCGCAAACCCGCCCATCCGCACCTTCGACGCATCGACCGTGGCAAGCGTCGGCGCAAACCCGCCCATCCGCACCTTCGACGCATCGACCGTGGCAAGCGTCGGCGCAAACCCGCCCATCCGCACCTTCGACGCATCGACCGTGGCAAGCGCTCGGTGCAAACCCGCCCATCCGCACCTTCGACGCATCGACCGTGGCAAGCGTCGGCGCAAACCCGCCCATCCGCACCTTCGACGCATCGACCGTGGCAAGCGTCGGCGCAAACCCGCCCATCCGCACCTTCGACGCATCGACCGTGGCGAGTGTCGGGGCAAACCCACCCAGCCGCACCTTCGACGCATCGACCGTGGCAAGCGTCGGCGCAAACCCGCCCATCCGCACCTTCGACGCATCGACCGTGGCAAGCGTCGGCGCAAACCCGCCCATCCGCACCTTCGACGCATCGACCGTGGCAAGCGCTGGTGCAAACCCGCCCATCCGCACCTTCGACGCATCGACCGTGGCAAGCGTCGGCGCAAACCCGCCCATCCGCACCTTCGACGCATCGACCGTGGCGAGTGTCGGGGCAAACCCACCCATCCGCACCTTCGACGCATCGACCGTGGCGAGTGTCGGGGCAAACCCGCCCATCCGCACCTTCGACGCATCGACCGTGGCAAGCGTCGGAGCAAACCCGCCCATCCGCACCTTCGACGCATCGACCGTGGCAAGCGTCGGAGCAAACCCACCCATCCGCACCTTCGACGCATCGACCGTGGCGAGCGTCGGAGCAAACCCGCCCATCCGCACCTTGGACGCATCGACCGTTGCAAGCGTCGGAGCAAACCCACCCATCCGCACCTTGGACGCATCGACCGTTGCGAGCGTCGGGGCAAATCCACCCGTCCGCACCTTGGACGCGTCGGCCGTCGCGAGCGTCGGGGCAAACAGGACCGTGCCAGTGGCGATCGAAGAACCGAAGGAGGAGGAGATGAAACCGGACATTGGCGTGACCTTTCTGTGATTTTGTCCCGAGGCGTTGATTGCCTCAGCAAGACCGTTTGCGATCAGTTGATGGAGACATACTCACAGGATGAGAATCTATTATCGTTTTTTTGACGTTATCTTGACGTCAAATCGTCACCCCGATGTCCTAATGAACCAAAATATAATTAGTTCGAACATTTAACTTCTGGGGGCGGTTATACTTACAGTTACCGGCTAAATATTTGAGATAAGTATCTTGGTACGAAACATTACATGCTTTATGGAATGACATTCATGCCATATGCGCCAAATAAAGCGCAAAAAGAAACTCGGCCACCCAAGGGCGGCCGAGTTCAAATCGCGATCGTTAATGGCGATCTAGTCGTCAGGTGTCAGTGCCGCCGATCGTTAAACCGGAAAGCTTAAGGGTCGGCTGCCCGACACCCACGGGCACCCCCTGCCCGCTCTTGCCGCACGTCCCGATCCCGGGATCCAGCGCCATGTCGTTGCCGATCATCTGCACCTTGGTCAGGGAATCGGGCCCGTTTCCAATCAATGTTGCCCCTTTTACCGGCGCCGTGACCTTTCCGTCCTCGATCAGATAAGCCTCGCTCGCCGAGAAGACGAACTTCCCGGACGTGATATCGACTTGGCCACCGCCAAAATTAACGGCGTACAAGCCGCGCTTGACCGATGAGATCATCTCGGCCGGCGTATGCGACCCGCCAAGCATCACAGTATTCGTCATCCGCGGCATGGGAGCATGAGCGTGGGATTGCCGGCGGCCATTACCCGTAGCCCGCATGCCCATCAGCCTCGCGTTTAGCCGGTCTTGAAGGAATCCGACCAGAATGCCGTCTTCGATAAGCACGGTTCTGTTGGACGGCGTTCCCTCATCATCGACCGTCAAACTGCCGCGCCGGTCCGGCATCGTGCCATCGTCAACGACCGTGACACCAGGCGAGGCGATTCGCTTGCCCATCAGGTCAGCGAACGCGGACGTCTTCTTACGATTGAAATCGCCCTCCAACCCATGGCCGATCGCCTCGTGCAACAGGATACCCGGCCATCCTGATCCCAGCACTACCGGCATCTCACCGGCCGGCGCCGGACGGCTGTCTAGGTTGACCAGAGCTTGACGCAGCGCCTCATCCACCGCGCCCCGCCACGTACTTTCTTGCGTTACGAAATCGTAAGAAAAACGCCCGCCGGTGCCGTGGCTACCGGTTTCCCGCCGTCCACCCTGCTCCACCACCAGCGACACATTCAGCCGGACCAGCGGCCGAAGATCGGCTACCCGCGTGCCGTCTGGCCGCAGGATCTGCACTGCCTGCCACTCCCCGCTGATCGACGCCATCACCTGCTTGACGCGCGGATCCTTGCCGCGCGCATAACTATCTATCTCACCAAGCAACGAGGTCCGCGCCGAGAAATCCATCAGCCGTAACGGATTGGCATCCGAATACAGCCGAGCATTTGTCGCCCGGGGGGGCTCCGCCACCGTCCCTGAATGCCCCGCGGCAATCGTCGATACCGTTGCCGCCGCCCGGCGCAGGGCCTCCTCGGAAATCTCGCCGGAATGGGCATACCCAGTCGCCTCCCCCGCGACAGCGCGCAGGCCAAACCCCATACCGGAGTCGAAGTTGGCCGAGCGGATGTTGCCGTCGTCGAGGCTGATCGACTCGCTTTCCCGGTACTCGAGGAAAAGCTCTCCGTCGTCGCTGCCGCTCAGGGCCTGCTCGACGATCTGCGCCGCGGCCGCCTGATCCAGCGCGGCGTCCGCTCGGTCAAAAAACAGCTTATCGGTGGCGGCGATGGCGCTCATGGCAGCAATCCCTTCAATATTTGTAGACACACAGATGGTATGCCCATCTCCCCTTGACCACCACGTAGGCACGACCGGATTGGCCCGCTTTTAAAGGCCCACGCAGCGCATAGTCCGGCCCAGATCGGGAAAATCGCCAACTTACTGAATTCCAACCGAAATTGGGGTCCGCCCGGGCCGCGGTCTCCGGTCAGATCGTGAGCGTGTCCGTCATATCACCGTTGTCTCTAACACCGGCTGCGTTCCGTTAGCGGGCGTGGTGCGTTCGACAGACGGTGCACCACGACCAGCATCACGGTCAGCAGCATCACCGCTCCACACTGGTGCATCGCGGCGACCGGAACCGGCACCACCAGAAGCAGAGTGGTCACACCCAGGATATACTGCAAGCGCCGCCACAGCCAGGCAGCCACAAAGCGCCGCGGCAGGCCCGCGCGCCAGCCCACACCGACCAGCGTGGAAACCAGGATCAAGGTCATCGTGGCAAGCAGCCGATGGTCGAACTGCACCGCGGCGACATTCTCGGTCAGATTACGCACCAGCGGATGCAACGTGTAATCGTCCGGCACCAGGCGGCCATCCATCAGCGGGAAAGTATTGTAGGTCAGTCCGGCGTGCAGGCCGGCGGTGAAACCCCCGGCCACAATGGTCAGGCTCACCATCACCAGAAGCGATCGCCAGGCCACGCACCATCGGCGAGACCGGCCCGCGATGCCGCAGCGGATAAAGCGCGGACAGCCCGGTCCAGATGATTGCCGCATACAGGATCAACGCCAGCATCAGATGGATAACCAGTCGATACGGTGACACCGCGGTCGTATCGGGCAGGAAGCCCGAGGCGACCATGAACCAGCCGACCGCGCCTTGCAGGCCGCCAAGAACGAACAGCAGCCCCAGGCGCGGGATCAGCCGGTGTTCGATCCGCGCCGTCGCCCAGAGCCAGATCATCGGCACCAGGAATACCAGGCCGATCAGCCGACCCCATAAGCGGTGCGTCCATTCCAGCCAGAAGATCTGCTTGAAGCCCGACAGTCCGAAGCCCTCATTGACCAGGCTGTACTGCGGGATCTTGCTTATACAGCGCAAACAGCCGGTGCCACTCCGCAGCCGTGGTCGGCGGGAGCATCCCCATCAGCGGCTCCCACTCCATGATCGACAGCCCCGACCCGGTCAGCCGGGTAACCCCGCCCAGCACGATCATCACCATGATCATGCCCGCGACAGTGAACAGCCAAATAGCAACGAGACGACGACTTTGCCGTGTCGCGGCGCGATCCATGCGGGAGGCATCCGGAAAATCGTGCACGTCGAAGGGCATCGCCGCAATAATAGAAGCCTCCGGAAATTAAGAAGCTTTCAGATCAGAACTGGCTCACTGCGCGAATTGCCGTTCTGCTCGCGCTGCGCTACCGGATCGCACCTGGAATTACCATCGC
>CAVZTH010000039.1:0-144075 GCA_963778125.1 uncultured Alphaproteobacteria bacterium
CACACAGATCGGCCATCTCGTTGATGAAGGTGACCTTCATGGCGAGGAAGGCGTTGGCGGCGTATTTGGTCAGTTCGGCGGTTTCGATCGCGGTGAAGACGATCGGCGCCTCGATCAGATACAGCGGGCGATAGAGTCGGCGCATGACCTCCCGCGCGCGGTCGGATTCGGCGCCGATGACGACGCGATCCGGGCGCATGAAGTCGCCGATGGCGTTTCCCTCACGCAGGAATTCGGGATTGGAGGCGACATCGAACTCCAGGCCCGGGCGTGTCAGATGGACGATTTCCTGGATGCGGCGGCCGGTGCCGACGGGGACCGTCGATTTGGTGACGATCACGGCATAGCCGGTGAGGGATTTGGCGACTTGCTCCGCCGCCGCGTAGACGTAGCTCAGGTCGGCATGGCCGTCGCCGCGCCTTGTCGGTGTCCCGACCGCGATGAAGACGGCCTCTGTCCCATCCACCGCCGCGGTGAGGTCGCCAGTGAAAGCGAGGCGGCCGGCCTTGACGTTTTCGGTCACTAGCTGCTCGAGGCCCGGTTCGTAGATCGGCATTCTGCCATCACGAAGGGCGGCGAGCTTTCGCGGATCGGCCTCGACCACCGTGACCTCGGTTCCAAATTCAGCGAAGCAGGCGCCAGATACCAGGCCGACGTAGCCGCCACCGATCATCGTGATACGCACTGTTTACCCCCTTGCGAGACTGGCTCGGTGTTTCAGCACAAGGTGGCGGCGGAATCCTAGTCATTTGCCAATGCCGATCTGGTTGCGATCCGGACGCGGCCCCTTGACAGGACGTCGCTGGGTCGGATGTGTCCTCGCCGGGGTCGGGCCTGAGGGTTATCGATGACGGACGCAAAACTTCGGGTTGGGGTCGCGGGGGCCGGCCATTTTGGCCGCTATCATGCGCTGAAGGTGGCGGCGTCGAGCCGCACACGGCTGGCGGGGATCTACGATCCTCACCTGGATCGCGCCAAGACCCTTGGGTGGGAAGCCGGCGCCAAGGAAATGGGTTTCGAGGCCTTGCTGGCGGCGTCCGACGCGCTGATCATTGCCGCGCCGGCTCGGGCCCATCATGACCTGGCGTCGCGGGCGCTACGGGCGGGCAAGCATGTGCTGGTGGAAAAACCGATCGCTTCCACCTTGGCGCAGGCGGATGAACTGGGGGCGCTTGCGAGGCAAGGCGGGCTGGTGCTGCAGGTCGGGCACCTTGAGCGGTTCTCGGCTGCCTATCAGGCGATGGCGGGCAAGATCGGGGCGCCGCTGTATATCGAGGCTATGCGGATCGCGCCGTTCAAGCTGCGCGGAACGGATGTCTCGGTGATCCTGGATCTGATGATCCACGATCTCGATCTTGTTCTGGCCTTGGTGGACAGTGGGATCGAGAGCGTCGATGCCGTCGGCGCCCCGGTCGCCAGCCCGCATGAGGATATCGCCAACGCCCGGCTGAGATTCCGTAACGGCGCCGTGGCTACGATCACTGCGAGCCGGATTTCGCCCCGGACCGAGCGGCGGATGCGGATCTTCGCGCAAAACGCTTACGTGGCCGCGGATTTTGCGGCACGAACGCTGACGGTGATCTCGCGAACACCGAGCGGGGATGGCGGCTTGGCGCCGGGTCAGCAGCCGGTGCCGGGTGTCGCCGGGTTCGGCATTGCGGAAGTGTCGTGGGAGGAACATGACTCGCTGGCGGCTGAGCAGGCCGCGTTCGCCGCCTCGGTGCTGGATGGTGCGCCGGTGCTGGTGGATGCCGCGGTGGGACGGCGGGCGCTGGAGGCGGCTCTGGCGGTGGCGGAGAGCATGCGCGCGGCACGGGAGCGGATGACGGCGTCGGGGTTGATTGTGCCGGGCTGATTGTGCCGTGCCGGACTGGGACCGGATCAGCCCAGCCGGCGGCGGTATAGCGCGATCAGGCGTTCCCAATGGCGTTCGGCGGCCGGCTTGTCGTAGCACCAGCGTTGCGGGAAGGCGAAGCCGTGATGGACCGCGGGATACATCTCCAGTTCGCCGGGGTTGCCGGAGTTTTCGAATAGTTCGCTTCAGCTCGGCGACCATTGGCAGCGGGGCGAGTTCATCGTGTTCGGCGCAGGCGATGTAGAGCTCGCCTTTGGCTTTGCCGAGATTCTGGTGCGGGCTTTCTTCGTTTTCGCTGACCAGCCAGGTGCCGTAGAAGGATGCGGCGGCGGCGACGCGTTCGGGGTAGCGGGCGGCGGCGGCGAGCGCGTAGGGGCCGCTCATGCAGTAGCCGTGGGTGCCGACGGGGCCTTTTTTCGCCGCCGGCTGTGTATCGACGAATGTCAGGATGTCGGCGAAATCCTCCATGACCGGCGGGATGGTCATCTTGGTGCGGACCGCGCGCATTCGGGCCTGCTCGGCGCTGCCCTTGGTGGTGACGTCGGGGCCGTATTTCGTGTCTTTGCCGGCTCGATAGTACAGGTTGGGCAGCACGACATAGTAGCCGACGGTGCCGAGGCGGCGGGCCATGTCGTAGAGTTCCTCGCGGATGCCTGGGGCGTCCATCAGCATGATCACCACGGGGTATGGGCCATTGCGTTCGGGATGGACGATGAAGGTCTCCATCGCGCCGGACCGGGTTTGGAGATCGCTGGTTGTTTCGATCATGGTTTTTCCTCGGTCGTTGGCGTGATGGTTCCACGACCGCGGGGCTGGGACAAGCGGCCCGTTTGCTGCCGGATATTTATTGGAGCAAACTTGCGGCGACGGAGTTTTCGGTCGGCCGTAGGAGGGAAATCGATGAAGCTGACGGATGGGCAAATCGCGGAGTATGAGGAACGCGGCTTCCTGGTGTTCCCGAACCTGGTTGACCCGCATGAAATCGAGATCCTTCGCGCCGACCTTGGCCGCGTCGCGGGGCTGGAAGCCGAGGAGGTGACCCGGGAGAAAAGCGGGGTCGTGCGCACGGTTTTTCGGGTGCATGACCCGAAAAGCCCGACCGCCTCGGCGCCGTTCGAGGCGCTCGCCCGGCTGCCACGCATCCTGGGGCCGGCGCCAACAGTTGCTGCGGGATGACGCGCTGTACGTTTATCACTCGAAGTGCAACATGAAGGAAGCGATCAAGGGCGAAATCTGGCAGTGGCATCAGGATTACGGCTCTTGGCGGAACGACGGGGTGCCGACCCCGAATATGACGACGGCGCTGCTGATGCTCGACGAGGCGAGCGAGATCGGCGGCTGCCTGTATTTCATCCCCGGCAGTCACACGCTTGGCCGGTTCGAGGCGGAACTGGATAGCGAGACGACGTCGTATCGGCTGTGGACGGTGAAGAAGCTGGATGTGGTCGGTGCAATGGAGCGCTTTGGCGATCCGGTGGCGATTACCGGAAAGCCTGGGACAGTGGTGCTGTTCCATCCGAATCTGGTGCACGGGTCTGGACATAACATGTCGCGTTACTCGCGCTGGCACATCTACACGGTCTACAATCCGGTCGAGAACCGTCCGCCTGTTCGTGAAAACGCTCGGCCCGAATGGGTGGTCGCGCGGGACGTGACGCCGCTTCGGATGGGGAGCGATGATGGGATTGTCGGGGTGAGCCAAGCCGCGGAGTAGCTTTTTTTGTTGCAGCGTCACGTTTGAGGCGGCTAGTCGGGGTCTTTCGATCAGGGCCTTCATTTGGTGCAAACGCCGGGTTTATGGACGCGACGAACAGAACGGCCATCGGGGTAACAATACTTCTTACGCCACGCCTTATCGGCATGGATAATGCTTGCAGGTTCTTCGTCGAGCGCACCACCAGTTCGCGCCGAGATTGGTTCTGACCCTGTTCAACCTAACGGGATCGTAGTCTAAGATATTTGGCGATGTTGAACCGCCGCGTTCCCTTCCACGGGCTGTTGGCCGTGCTACTGGCGCTGATGGCGCAGCTTGGCATCAGCGCTACAGTGCCGCGGCTCGACCCACTTACCCAGATTATCGGTGCGGAGATCCTCTGTCACGCATCGGACGGCGCCGGCGACACGCCCGCTCCAGCGCCCTTCATCCGCTCGACTGTCTGGTTTGCCCGCTCTGCGTCGCCATACACGCGCCGTCAATAATTCTGATATCCGACGTGGCGATCCCCATACCTTCCGCCGCGATTGTGGTGCCTCGCTCCGAACTTCCGCCGCCGTCTACCGCGCCGCCTTCAGCCCACCGACCACCCAGCCAGCCCCGCGCACCCCCCAGCATCTCCTGAGCACGTCACCGGCCCACGTCCGAATGGGCCGATTTTCTTTGCTTCAGGAGCTTCTCCATGAAACCGCGCTATTTGCTCGCCACGATGACCATCGGCACGATGGCACTGGCCAACCACGCCTGCGCCCACGGCTTCGCCGGCGACCACATGTTCATCAGCACCTTGCTGATCGACGATCCCAACGTCGCCGATGAAGCCAGCCTACCGACGTTCCAGTTCCTGCCTCAGGATGCTGGCGGCGGCATGACGTCGTACAACTACAACCTCGGCTTCGAGTTAGACAAACGCATCACCGAGAACTTCGGCTTCGCCATCAACGACGGCTACAACTGGCTCGCCCAGCCGGGCGCGAAGACCGCGAATGGCTGGAACAACCTCGTCGTCACGCTGAAATACAAGCCATATGTCAACGCCGAACACGAGTTCATCGTATCGGTCGGAGTGCAGCGGGAATTCGCCCGCTCCGGCGCCAACGGGTCGAACGGTGCGGCGCTGGGCAACGACGACAGCGGGTCAACCGGGCCGACGCTGTATTTCGGCAAGGGCTTCGGCGATGTTCCGGTCGACGTTATTCGTCCGTTGTTTCTTACCGGCGAACTGACCTACACGATCGCCGACAAGGGCCTGAAGGTCGATAGCTTCGGCAACCCGGTGAACAATGGCAATCCGAACACGTGGAGCGGCGGCCTGTCCTTGCAATACAGCATCCGCTACCTGTCGTCGCAGGTGAAGGATTACGGCCTGCCCTCCTTCGTCAACAAGCTGACGCCGGTGGTGGAACTGGCCTGGTCCTCCCCCGCCAGCCAGCCAAACAATGGGACGCAGACGCAGTATCTCTGGGGGCTGGGCGTGAACTACACCACGACCACATGGGCCGTTGGCATGGAGGTGCTGCTCCCCGGAAATCGTGCGACCGGCAATCATCCGGGCGTGATCGCCCAATTCCATCTTTACTTCGATGACCTGTTCTCGCACAGCCTGGGCACGCCGATCGTAGACTGGTTCAAGACGTGACCCGGATCTTCGCTCTGGCCGCCGCTGGCTGCCTGATAAGCCCGGTGGCCTTCGCCCACGCCTTCGTGCAACGCGCCAGCCCAGCCAGCAACAGCAACCTGCCGACCGCGCCGGCCGCAGTAACGATCACCTTCACTGAAGGCGTGGAGCCTAGCTTCAGCACGATCGAAGTACCGGGACTCGCATGACTTTCGGGTCGACAATTCCGACCTGCACCCAGTTGGTCACACTGGCAGGCAGCTCTCGGTCAGCCTGCCCAAGCTGCCTGCGGGCAAGTACACAGTCATCTGGCACGCCACCTCAATTGATACCCACAAGACCGAGGGGCGCTTCGACTTCCGTGTTTCACCCTGAGCCATGGATCCGTGGTTCGTCATCCTGGTCTTGCTGCGCGGGTGCCACTTGCTGGCGCTGGCGTCGTTGTTTGGCACCTTGGTCTCGCTGGCGCTGGTTGCCCCGGCGGGGCTGAGTGAGGCCGGTGCGGCGACGGCCCCAGCAAGGGACCGTCTCGTCAGCCTGGCCAGGCTGTCGGATGGCGCTGCCCTGCTCATCGGCGTCGTCTGGACGGTGCTGCAGGCGGCGGCGATGGCAAGCACGACATCTTTCGGGGGCACGCTCTCGGCACTGGTGACGGTGCTGAGCACCACCCGGTTCGGCCATCTCGTGTTGCTTCGCTTCGGGTTATTGCTCGCCGCCTTCCCGCTGCTAGGCAGTCGAGGCTGGCGGTTGGCTGGGGCACTGACGCTGGCTGGCATGGCCCTGGCGATGCAGGGCGGCATGGGCCACGCCGGCGCGACCGGCGGTATGGCGGGAGCCAGTCTGCTGCTTCTTGAGGCATTACACCTGCTAGCGGCCGGCGCCTGGTTGGGCGGGCTTTTACCGTTGTTCCTGCTTGTCGGCTCATTGCCGCCGCAGCCAGCATCCGGCGCCTGTCAGAGCTTCTCCACAGTCGGGCTGGTCGCCGTGCTGCTGATCGCCGGCACCGCGCTGGCGCAGTCCTGGCAGTGGATCGGCAACCTGGGCGGACTGTTCGGCACTCGATACGGCCAGATAGCGCTGTTGAAGCTGGGATTGTTCTTCACGCTCCTGGCGCTTGCCGGTGTCAACCGCTTTGCCCTGACCGAACGACTACGGGTCAACGGTGACGCGCCTTCCCGGCGGCTGCTACGCGGCTCCGTTGCGGTCGAAGCGATTCTGGGTGCCGTGGTCATCCTGGTCGCCGCGTTGCTTGCCTCGGGCACGCCGGCGACGCACGAAACGCCGATCTGGCCGTTCTCCTGGCGACCGAGCCTGGACGCTTTGTCTGACCCCTATGGCCGCCGCCAGATCCTGATCGTTTCGCTATTCGCTGCGCTGGTTGGAGCATTGGCGACGGTCGGCGTGCTCAGATTCCGAGTCCTCTGGCTGTCACTGGCGGGGTGTGCCGCCTTTCTGCTGTTGGCAAGTCCGACGCTGGTGCCGCTGCTCACGATCGATGCTTATCCGACGACGTTTGCCACTTCGCCCACCGAATTCGCCGATAGTTCGATCGTGCGCGGTGCGGCTCTGTTCGCGGCAAACTGTGCTGTGTGCCATGGCACCGATGCGCGAGGCGATGGTCCGGCTGCGAAGTCGCTGCCAATCCGTCCGGCCGATCTGACTGCGGCACATTTCTGGGCGCACACCGAGGGCGACCTTTTTTGGTTCATCTCGCATGGCATGAATTCGAAGTCCGGCGCATTGGCGATGCCGGCATTTGGCGATGTTTTGCCCAGCGACGACCGTTGGGCGTTGATCGATTTTCTGAAGGCACACAACGCGGGAGAGAGCGTTCGCACCACTGGACGCTGGAACCCGCCGGCCCCCTTGCCGCAGTTTGACGCGATCTGTGCGAACGGTTCGGCCATCGATCTTGATGATCTTCATGGTCGCGTTTTGCACATCGTTGCCGACCCTGAAGGTCTGCCGCCGCCTCCCCGGGCTCTGGACGGGTTCGACATCGTCACCATCGTTCTCACGCTCGATCGCAAGGTAAAGCCTGTTGGTACGGCGTGTGTGACCGTCGACCCGGCGGCCTACAAGGCTTTCTCCATCCTGTTGGGCGTGGCACCCGAAGCGCTACCGGAGACGCAAGCGCTGGCCGATCAGAACGGTTGGCTGCGCAGCAGGTGGCGGCCGGGCGACCCTGGCGACTGGAATGATCCGCAAAGGCTGGCCGCGGTGATCCGCGACATCGTCACCCATCCAATCTCCGTCGCTTCGGGAGGCGGGCATGGACACCACCACTAGGCACGGCCGAATGACAACGCATCGTCGGTCGGCACGGAGCAATGCAGTTTACTTGACCATCAAGACAGAGGGTCACTTCAACTTCGCTGTAAAGCCCCGAACAGTAGTAAAGGATTTCAAGTCATGCGAGAAATACTCATCCCCACGATAGTGTTCGCCACGCTGGCCTTCGGCGCCGGAGCACAGACCACGCCCTCCATCTCGGTAGAGAATGCGTGGGCCCGCGCCACGACCGCCTCCGCGCAGGCCGCGGCGATCTACCTCACTATAATGGATCACGGCATGCCCGATCGGTTGGTAGCCGCGTCGACGCCGGTCGCAGCCAAGGCCGAGTTGCACGAGACGATCCACGAGGGGAACGTGATGAAGATGCGGGCGGTCACGAGCCTTGCGATCTCGCAGAGCGAGCCGATTTCACTTTCTCCAGGCGGTTATCACATTATGCTAACCCATCTGAAGAAGCCGCTTGCAGGCGGCGAAAGCTTCCAGCTGTCTCTGCGGTTCGAGAAGGCCGGCACGATCGAGACCATGGTCGCGGTAAAGGCCGCCGGCGGAGGCGCCGCGATGGATATGGGAGGTGCCGGCCACGACATGCAGCACATGAATATGCCGGGCATGAACAAACCCTGACGGCGACGAGGAGAGGTCCGCGGAGTATTCTTCGACCTGCGGTCCTGTTCACAGGCGCTGCCTTGCCGAGGGCCGGGAGGGTTGCTGCTCAGACACCGGCTTTGGTCGGGGACCGGTCGCGCTCGACCCGTTTCGTGCTGCCAGCATTGCCTTAGCCGAGGGAACCTCGGGGAAACCTGAGGCGGGTGCACATGCAACGTTGATTGCTATCGTGTGGGTGACGTTGCTTATTTTGGCCGCCCGTGACCATATCCGGCCACTATCCAAAGGTTTGGCCGAATTTACGCATGGATTCTATCTTCAAAGGCGATCTCAGCACGGCTACAGGCCGAGCGGTGGCTTGGATCGAACTCGCTGTTCGTCGATCACGCGGTGTTTCGCCTCGCTTGGAGCAACCTAGAGCCGGTTGTCCCCGGCAAGATCTATCGTTGCAATCATCCGACCCCGGCTCGTTTGCGCCGGATGGCGGGGCGGTTGGGGCTGCGGACGCTGATCAATTTGCGCGGCCGGACTCAGAGCGGTTCAGACGCTTTGTCGCGGGAGGCGGCGCGCGAACTGGGGCTGGCGTTTCACGACATTGCGTTCGAGAGCCGGGGAGCGCCACAGCGGGATCGGATCATGCGTCTGCATGATATCTACACGTCGATGCAGACGCCGGCGATTATGCATTGTAAGTCCGGAGCTGATCGAGCGGGCCTCGCCGCCGGGCTGATGGTGCTGTTCGCGGGCGGCACGTCGGCCGATGCGCTGCGGCATCTGTCATGGCGCTTTGGGCATGTCAAGCAAGCGAAGACCGGCGTGCTGGACGCGTTTTTCTTGCGCTACCAGCGCGATGGTGAAGGCCGCAAGTCGTTTCTGGACTGGGTGCGAGACGACTATGACGCGGCCGCGCTACAGCGAGATTTTCACGCGAACGGCCTAGCCAGTTTCATCAACGACTGGGTGCTGGCGCACGGGTAATCGGTGGAGAGTGGTCCGCCGATTATGAGCCATTAGCCCGCCCCTATATGCTGCGGGACGGGCTCAGCGCGTCAAGAAATCCTGCGACCTAATCGACTCGGCGTCTGCTGCATGTCCTGTTGCTGGACCTGCTTCTGCTCGGTCTGTTTTTCCTTCTCAGATGCCATGTGGTGGCCAACCGCACAGCCTCCAGCCGCGCCAAGGACGCCGTGGTTCGCCATGTGACCCGGCGGCGCCGCCGACCAAGGCGCCCGTTATGCAGCCCTTCGCGTGGGCCGGGCTTGAAGCGCCGGCTACCAAAGCCAGAGCTAAGGCGGCGGGTAAGATCATCAACTTCATGGAAAGTGCTCCTTCGTTGCCTGGAGATGCAACGCCGGGGTCGCGGGGCCGGTTGCGATTCAACCGAACATATCGGCGGGAGCTTCAGCGCGGAGGGTAGCACCTAGGTCGGCGCCGATCCGGGCGGCATCCGATGCGGGCCCGGTTTCCGTGCGCCGCAGGAGGAACGAGCCGTCGGCGCGGGCAATGAGGCCGGTCAGGCTCAGGCTTCCATCCACCAGCAAACGGGCGTGAGCACCGATCGGGGTGCGGCAGGAGCCATCCAGTGCCGCCAGCAGGGCACGCTCGGCGGTCGCCACGGTGCGAGACGTCGGGTCCTCGATCTTGTTGAACAGTTCGTGCAGCGCTGTGTCACCGGCGCGGATGGTGATGCCGACGATCCCTTGGGTCGCGGCGGGCAGCATCGTTTCCGGGTCGAGGATGATGGCACCTGGGATGTCCATGCCCAAGCGGCGCAGGCCGGCCAACGCCAGCGTGGTTGCCTGGCACTCGCCGTCACGCAGTTTCCTCAGCCGGGTCTGGACGTTGCCGCGGATCGGGACGACGCGCAGGTCCGGCCGAGCGTGCAGTAATTGCGCCTGCCGGCGAACAGAGGAGGTTCCGATCACGGCGCCGTGCGGCAGTGCGGCTAGCGGGTCCGCGGGCGTGGGCGGATCGCAGGTTTCGCCGGGGATGAGCACGTCACGGGCATCCTCCCGCGCCAGCACGCAGCCGAGCAGGATTCCGGGGGGAAGCTCGGTTTCAAGGTCCTTGAGGCTGTGGACGGCGCAATCGATGCGGTAGTCCAGCAGGGCCTCGTGGATTTCCTTGGCGAACAGGCCCTTGCCGCCGATGTCGGCCAGCGGGCGGTCCTGCACGGCGTCGCCGGTGGTCGCGATGATGACTTCCCGGCTGGCCCTCGCGTTCGGAACCGTGGCGAGCAGACGCAGGAAGCCGCGGGTCTGCAACAATGCCAGGGGGGAGCCCCGGGTGCCGGCTCTTATTTCGGTCTCGGACATGGGGTTTCATAGCATCAGGGTGGCCGGGTGGAATAGCGCATGGGGCGGTGGGCGGTCGGGGGGCGCTACTCGATCTCCTCATGCCAGGTGCGGCCGTCGCGCTCGATCAGCGCGATCGCGGCGGTTGGGCCCCAGCTTCCTGCCGGATAGGGACGCGGGTGGTCCGGCCTGGCCGCCCATCCCTCCAGGATCGGCTCGACCCAGGCCCAGGCAGCCTCGACCTCGTCGCGGCGCATGAAGAGCGTTGGGTCGCCGCGGACGACATCCATCAGCAGCCGTTCATACGCATCGGGGAAGCGCCTTGCCGAACGTCTTCTCGAAGTTGATGTCGAGGCCGGTGGGGGACAGCCGCAGGCCGCCGGGGCCGGGGTCCTTGGTCATCATCTCCAGCCGCATGCCTTCCTCGGGCTGCAGGCGGATGATCAGGGTGTTGGGACGCCACTCGCGCCGCGTCGGGCGGGAAGATGGAGAATGGCGGCACGCGGAACTGGATGACGATTTCGGACACTTTCGTGGGCAGCCGCTTGCCGGTGCGCAGGTAGAACGGCACGCCGGCCCAGCGCCATGAGCGGACCTCGGCTTTCAATGCGACGAAGCTCTCGGTGTTGGACACTTCGTCCGTGCCCAGATCAGCCGAGTAGCCGGGGACCGGCTTGCCGTCGATCGCGCCGTGGGTGTACTGGCCGCGCACGGTCAGGGTTGGCGACCTCGTGCGGTTCCATCGGCTTCAGCGCGCGCAGCACCTTCAGTTTCTCGTCGCGCACCCGGTCGGCATCGAGCGAGACCGGCGGGTCCATCGCGATCAGGCACAGCAGCTGCAGCATGTGGTTCTGCAGCATGTCGCGCAGCGCGCCGGACTTGTCGTAGTAGCCGCCGCGGCCTTCCAGCCCGACCGTTTCGGCCACCGTGATCTGCACGTGGTCGATCACGTCGGCGGTCCACAGACGCTCGAAGATCGTGTTGGCGAAACGCAGCGCCATCAGGTTCTGCACCGTCTCCTTGCCCAGGTAGTGGTCGATGCGGAAGGTGTGCGCCTCGGAAAAGACCTTTCCGACCTCATCGATGATCGCGTGGGCTGATGGGGCATCGTGGCCGATCGGCTTTTCCAGCACGACGCGGGAGTGTTCGGTGATCATGCCGTTGGCGCCGAGCGCGTGGCAGATCGGACCGTAGAGGTCGGGGGAGGTGGCGAGGTAGAAGACCCGGACGCGGGTTTCGTCCAGGACGCGAGCCGAAGCGGCTCCAGTCCGCGTCGGGCGCCGTGGCGTCGATCGAGACGTAGTGCAGTTGCGCCAGGAAGCGGCTGATCGTCTCGGGATCCTGGTCGGCTTGGGCGACGTGTTGTGCCAGTGCTTCGGCGGCGCGCTGCCGGTAGTCTGTCGTCCGACAATTTGGATCGGGCGACGCCGATGATGCGTGAGTCGGCGGGCATTTGCCCGTCGTGGAAGCGGTAGTACAGCGCGGGCAGCAATTTTCGCAGGGTCAGGTCGCCGGTGGCGCCGAAAACAACGCAGTCAAAGACGTCTACGGGTCTGACTTTCGGCATCCAGGCTCTCCTGAACGGGCTGAATGCTGCGAACGGGCTTCGCGGGTGCGGCATGGGTGCTACACCATGCCGGTGGGGAGGGCCACAACCCCTCAAGTTGTGGGCTGATCCTCACCGCTCAACTGCACCTTCTGATCCGTCTGCGTCGGCACGTGGCGTCGGCCGTCTGGTTTGTTGGAGTAAGGTGCGATCCTCGGAGAGAGATCTCTCAGTTCGCGCAGCCGGCCACCTTCGATCCCGTTCACCTGAAGACCCAGCCGCGCTGGGCAATTCGCAGACAGACACGTTATTTTTGCGATCTGCTCGAACCTATTAACCTTTTATTGACTGTTCCTCCGCTCTAATTGCTTGGTGCGACGGGTCTAGAGACCAACGAGTTGGGTTACTGTTCCTCCCAGACCTAAAGATTTGCACAGGAAGGCTGGGAAAAACCCCGCAATGACCGCGTTGCCTTCTGCGAAGGCGATTGGGGACGGGTATCGCAAGCAGTTCGGTATGCGATCAATCCTAATTGGGGGGCTTTGCGATGTCAGACGTTGTGCCAACAATTCGAGCCACCCGTGCGACTTTAGGCCGAGGTGGCCCATACGGAATGCCGCGACAACCAGACGATGCACGCCTTTGGCTCACCGCCATCGCCAAGTCATCGAACGATGCCATTGTTGGCAAAGACCCGAGCGGTGTCGTGACGTCCTGGAATAAAGCCGCTGAAGGGATGTTCGGCTATTCCGCCAGCGAGATGATTGGCCAGCCGATCACCCGTATCATTCCTTTAGACCGGATTGACGAGGAAGCCGCGATCCTCGATCAAATCCGTCGCGGCGAAAAAATCGCCGTTTTCGAGACGGATCGACAGCGCAAGGACGGCACGATCATTTACGTCGCTATCACCGTTGCACCGATCCGCGACGACCAGGGCAGGATCATCGGTCTCTACAAGATCGCCCGTGACCTCACGGAAATTCAGCGCGCCCACCGCGATCTACAGCATCGCGAAGCCCTGCTCCGCTCGGCGCAGGCGGAGATTCGAAGTTCGGACCGATCCGCCCGGGCGAAGGCGGAGTTTCTCGCGATGATCAGTTCACGAGATCCGCTCGCCGCTGAGCGGCCTGCTCGGCGTCATCGAATTGCTGCGCGAGACCTCGTTGGCACCCGAGCAGAGACGGATGGTCGAACTGGTGCATGGATCGACCGCCTCTCTCCTAAGGATCGTCAACGACATCCTTGATTTCTCAAAGATGGAGGCGGGGGGCCTGGCACTCAGCCAGGAACCCGCGGATCCGCGTCAACTGATCGCCATCGTCACCGAGCCGGCCGCGCTTGCAGCGGCGGATAAGGGGCTTCGCTTCGCAAGCGAGGTTGCCGCAGACGTGCCTGCCTGCGTTGCGCTCGACCCGCTGCGGCTTCGCCAGATCCTGGTCAATCTTCTAGGCAACGCGGTCAAGTTCACCGCCTCGGGCACAGTCCACCTCTCCGTTATCCGGGCCTCCTTACCAACGGGCGAGCCCACGTTGTGCTTCGCGATCAGCGACACCGGGATTGGCATGACACAGGAGCAACTTGGACGGCTGTTCGAGCCATTCAGCCAAGCAGATGCCTCAACGACGAAGATGTTCGGTGGCACTGGCCTCGGGCTGACTATCTCTCGCCGGCTCGCCCGCCTGCTGGGCGGCGACATCACGGTTGAGAGCGAGCCCGGCATAGGCAGCGTGTTCCGACTGCGCCTTCCGCTTCTGCAGGCCGCCCCTATCGAGGCGAGCGCAGAGGCTGGATCGACGGTTGCTGATCGTGCTGTGCTAGGGGCGAAGCACATCCTTGTTGCCGAGGATCAGGCGACTGGCCGCTGGCTGATCCAACGCCAACTCGAGCATCTCGGCTTCTCGGTCGAAGTCGTGCCGGACGGGTGGGCGGCCCTCGTCGCGCTCGAAGCCTCCGAGTACGACATTCTGGTCACCGACTGCCATATGCCAGGAATGGACGGCGTCGAGCTGACGAGCCGGATCCGCAGCGCCGAGGAAACGTCTGGCAGGCCGCGACTGTCAGTGCTCGGTCTGACCGCGGATGTCACCCAACGTATGCGGGAACGGTGCCTCGCAGTCGGAATGGACGACGTCGTCGCCAAGCCAGTCAGTCTCAGCCGCCTCGAGGCCGCCGTTGTCCGGATCGTGCACGGTCACCTGGCGGAGGCAGAACAGAGCGGCACTGTCTCCGGGGCTGCCTTGGTGTTCGACCCTGGCGTATACCGGGAATTGTGCCAAAACGACGAACTGGAGGGTCGGGCTTGGCTCAAGGACTATCTAGTCACGACCGCTGCGCTGCTCCAGCACGTCTGCGAAGCTGTCATCGGCCGAGACCGGAAGGCGCTTGGGGCCGCGGCCCACCGACTCGCTAGCGCATCGCTCTCCGTGGGTGCCATGGAGTTGGGCACACTATCGTGCAACTTGGAAACCGCCGCCCTGCAGGCACCTGAATCGGAGATCGAAAGGCTAGTCGATACTATACAAGAAGCCTCCGCGGCGGCCCGGCAGGAGATCGGTACAGGTTCATCTTGGCCAGATCGTGGCCAATGTCATGAACAACGAGCAGGGCCTACGAATCCTGATCGTCGACGACGAACGCTTCACACGGAGCACGATCAAGATGTCGCTACGGGCCATCGGCCAATTCAACATCTCGGAGGGGGAGGATGGCGAGACGGCCCTGCATCTGGTCGGCATTCACAAACCTGACCTGGTGTTCTGCGACATCGGCATGGAACCGATGAGTGGGCTGCAATTTGTCGAGCGCCTGCGTAACCACCCCGATCATGCGTTGCGCGATATCGCCGTGGTCATGGTCACGGCGCTGGCTGATGGGAAGACTGTCCAGAACGCTGCCCGCCTGGAGATAAAGGGCTATCTGATCAAGCCGGTCTCGCCGAAGCAGCTCGGGGACCGGCTGCACGCGATTTTTCAAGGCTATATCAACGAATGCGATCAAAGCAATCGGAACGGCCCGGAAGTTCCGCGCCGTTCTGAGACCACTGGGTACGATCGCATCATCTCAACTCAACTTTGCGCTCCGGGTGACGTTTCTGCTATAGCGGCCCGACAACATAAATTATTGGAACCGATTACCTCGGATTTCCGGGACCAGATTGGCTGAGAATATCCGGGCAGCAACCGCATGAGCCGAGAAAACTGCGACGGCACGCCGGCAGCCAGAATGGCCCTCGAAGAATTTTTTGCCCTCGAGCTTGGTCGCGGTTTGAGGCCTGCCTGGCAGGCCGACCTCGGGGGGCTGGTCCTCATCTCCGGTAAAGCTCCGCCCCCTTATCTCAAGCGGAGACGAAACGTTCACCGCACACAAATTCCCCATATCCGAATCAAACCCTGCGGTCCGGGCTGAGCGCACTTCACGCCGATTGACACGGATGCAGCTCGACCAAACCGAAACCCCTCGTGGCGGCCCCAACAGACGGCACGGCGTCGGTACAGGATATCGCTGGGCAGAACGTCAGACCAGAGGACGGGCCCCAGCGGCATCCAAGCACCGGACCAGCCCAACACTTCCGTAACATTGGGCCGCGTGCTACCCGGCGCCGCAATGAAGTCTTTGCTTCGCACACCTCAAGCCCAGGCCATACTCGCGAGCCTGTTGAGCCTCTATCTGACCTTCGCGCTCCGCACCACGCGGTGGACGCTGGACGGGCAGGAGCATTTTCGACCGCACGGTGCCGGCGCTCCGGCGGTGTTCGCCTTCTGGCACGAGTTCCTGCCGCTGATGCCGGCCTTGTCGCTGATCGCCCGCAAGCTGCCGTTTTATCGCCCTACCCCGATCCACACGCTGGTCAGCCAGCATCGCGATGGACAGTTCATCGGGGCGGTGGTGCGGCGCTTTGGCATCTCGCCGATTTTGGGCTCTTCCACACGAGGTGGCGCGACCGGCATGCGGAATTTGCTGGGCGTGCTCAGGAAGGGAGAGCTGATTGGTATAACGCCGGACGGTCCAAGGGGCCCGCGGCGTCAGGCCGCTTTCGGCGTTGCGCAACTGGCCGCGCTGTCAGGTGTGCCGGTGGTGCCCCTCGCGGCGCGGACCACCCGGCGCATCCAACTCAAGACCTGGGACAGGATGCCGGTGCCGCTGCCGTTCGGCCGCGGCGTTATGGTATGCGGACCAGCGATCCGTGTGCCTCGGCATGACTGGAAGAATGCGATCCCGGCGATCACCGAGGCGCTGAATGAAGCAGCCGCGCGAGCGGACCTGTTGTGTCCGGCATGACCGCCAGTTTCTTGGCGACCGGCTGGACCGTCGCGGCCACGTTGCTGGCTCCGGCGATCCGAGCGAATCTGCACCGCCGCGTTAGGACCGGCCGCGAAATCGCCGAACGCCTGCCGGAGCGCTTCGGTATCGATCCAACGCCCCGACCGTCAGGTTTACTGTTATGGATGCATGCCGCCAGTGTGGGAGAGACGACGTCGATCCTCCCGGTTCTGGACGCGTTGGGTCACCGGGCGAAGGTGCTGCTGACGACCGGGACCGTGACCTCCCAGGCGCTGCTGGACCAGCGCATCCCGGAGCACGGGCTTAGCGGCCACGTGCTGCACCGTTTCGCGCCGTTGGATGTGCCGTCGTGGGTTGGGCGGTTCCTGTCGCACTGGCGGCCTGATGCCGGCTGCTTCGTGGAAAGCGAGTTGTGGCCCAATCAGCTTGCCGCCTGCCATTCGAGGGGCATCAAGCTGATGTTGCTCAACGCCCGGATGTCGGATCGCAGCTTCGTCCGTTGGCGCCGGATGCCCGGGTTCGCGTGCCGTGTCCTAAATGGCTTTGCCCTTATCCAGGCCCGGGGAGACCAGGACGCAGAGCGGTTGCGCGCGCTCGGTGCGACCCATGTCGACAGCCCTGGGGATTTGAAGTTTGCCGCCCCGCCGCTGCCGGTGGATCAGGTTGAACTGGATCGCCTGAAGGGGATTTTGGGAGACCGCCCCGTCTGGCTCGCGGCGAGCACTCATCCGGGCGAGGAGACCCTGATCGCCCGAGTCCATCGCACTGTGGCCGAGACCCATCCGGGCTTGCTGACCATCATCGCCCCCCGGCACCCCGATCGTGGGCCGGCCTTGTCGGCGGAACTGAACGCACCTCGGCGGGCGGCTGGGCAGGATCCGCCGCGGGATGCCGGTATATGGATCGCCGACACGATGGGTGAACTGGGTCTGTGGTATCGCCTCGCGCCGATCGCCTTCGTGGGACGGAGTTTGATCGGGTCCGGCGGCGGCCAGAACCCGCTTGAGCCGGCGCGTCTTGGCTGCGCCATCGCCGTCGGGCCGCACACCGGCAATTTTACCGACCATGTGGCGTTGTTGCGCGACGCCGGCGGCTTGGTGGATGTGGCGGACGCGGCCGCGCTGGCTCGGTTCGTATCCACGATGCTCGACAATCCCGAGCAGCGGCGGCGTCTTGGGCGAGCATGCGGCAGAGTCTATCCGTCGCTACTCGGACCTTCCCGCGCGTTCGGCAGAGGCGCTGCTGTCTCTGCTGCCTGGGGCCTGAAGATGCCGGCGGCGCCGGGGTTCTGGTTGCATGACGGGTTGCTGGCCAAGGCGCTGTCGCCGCTGTCGCTCATTGGATCTGCTTTGACGGCACGGCGCGTGGCGCGAGCCGGGATGGCGGGCGCCGGTGCCGGTGATCTGCTGTGGCAACGCCACTGTGGGTGGGGCGGGCAAGACTACTTTGGTCCTGGAGCTTGCGCACCGTCTGTCCGGCCGAGGCGTCCACTGCTTGCTGCGCGGCTACGGCGGTTCAGCGCGGGGGGTGCGTCGTGTAGAGCCGGACGATCCTGCCACTCTGGTTGGGGACGAAGCGCTGTTGCTGGCGCAAGTGGCGCCGACCTGGATCGGCGCCGACCGGGCTGCGAGTGCGAAGGCGGCGGTTCGGGCGGGCGCGAGGGTCCTGCTCATGGATGACGGTCTGCAAAATCCCACTCTGGAGAAGACCATTTCGCTTTTGGTGATCGACGGTCGCACCGGATTCGGCAACGGCCGCGTGCTGCCGGCCGGCCCGCTGCGCGAGACGGTCGGAGCCGCTGCTTCGCGGTGTCAGGCGGCGGTGCTGATCGGGCGGGACGCGACGCAAGCCGCCGTCCGTTTGCCGCCCGACCTGCCGGTGTTCCGAGCAGATCTTGTCCAGGACGAATTTATTGCAGCGCTTGCCGGGCGGGAGGTGGTTGCGTTCGCCGGGATTGCTATGCCTGAGAAATTCTTCACGCCGTTACGTGATGCCGGAGCGACCCTGGTCGCGGCTCGGCCGTTTCCTGACCATCATGCCTATACCGCGCGCGAATTAAGCGAATTGTTGCGTGAGGCACGCGACCGGCAGGCGATCCTGGTGACGACACCGAAGGACGCGGAGCGCCTGCCGTCTGCTGTCCGGTCCCAGGTCACAGTCGTGGGGGTCCGCCTGTCGTGGCGGGACCCGGAGCAAATCGATCAACTCCTCGACAGGGTGACCGCTATGCGAGCCACGTCATGATTGATGACAAGGTTTGTTTGACGCTGGCTTCCGGTCGCGATACGCGAACCGCTTTCACTGAATCCGACTCAGGAGACCCATCGATGTTCATCGCCATGAATCGCTTCAAGGTCCTACTTGGCGCCGAGGCGGCCTTCGAGGAGGTTTGGACCTCTCGCGACACTCATCTTCGCGACGTGCCGGGTTTCGGGTCGTTCCATCTGCTGCGTGGACCAACGCGGGAGGATCACGTGCTGTATTCCTCTCACACCATGTGGCGTGACAAAGCGGCGTTCGAGGCGTGGACAACGTCCGAGGCGTTCCGGCTGGCGCACCGTAGTGCCGGCGGCAACAAGCCCCTGTATCTGGGTCACCCGGAGTTCGAGGGCTTCGAGGTCATCCAGACGGTCGAGTAGCGTACGCGGCTTGTCTTTGGCCGCAGAAGCCTGCCAGCGGCGTGGTGAGCGGAAGCCTTCGGCCGCGTGCTGACGAAAAGCACATCCCTTCTCGCGGTCACGGAACGCATAAACGACGACCTCTATGGCGTTCCACTCCATGGTGAGGCAGGCTCCGATCATGCGCGACCGCCAAGGAGCAGGGATGGCTAAAATGGCAAAAGGGGTCAATCGGCGGGGCTTTCTGAAGACGACAGCCGTAGTGGCAAGTGCGTTGGCGGCTCCACGGCTGTCTCTGGCCGCCGACAATAAGGTTCTGCGCTTCGTGCCCCAGGCCAACCTCGCCAATCTGGATCCGATCTGGACCACGCAATACGTTGTCCGGAACGGCTCGCTGCTGATTTGGGACATGTTGATGGGCGTGGACGACCAACTGCAGCCGAAGCCGCAGATGGTCGAAGCGTTCGAAAACAGCAGTGACTTCAAGACCTGGACGTTCAAGCTCCGACCCGGCCTGAAGTTTCACGATGGCGAACCGGTGCTGTCAAAGGATGTGGTGGCGAGCATCAAGCGCTGGATGGTGCGTGATGCGTCGATGGGTGGGCCGATCAAGAAACGGACGGACGCGCTGGAGACCGTCGACGACAACACCTTCCGCTTCCGCCTCAATCAGCCATACCCGAGGATGCTGTTTGCTCTGGGCAAGAGCAGCACGCCGTCGCTGTTCATCATGCCGGAACGGATCGCCGCGACCGATCCTTATAAGCAAATCACCGAATACGTCGGCTCCGGGCCAATGCGCTTCAAGAAGAGCGAATGGGTGCCCGGCGCCAGAGCGGTTTTCGAGAAATTCGATGGCTATGTGCCCCGCGATGAAAAGGCCGTTTGGTTGTCGGGCGGCAAGCGCATCCACTTCGACCGGATCGAGTGGCAGATTGTCCCCGACGGTGCCACTGCCGCGGCCGCGTTGCAGAACGGCGAGGTCGACTGGCTGGAAACGCCGCTGTCGGATCTGATCCCGCTGTTGCGGAAGAGCCCCAGCGTTGCAGTCGATATCGCTGATCGTCTGGGCAACATTGGCTCCTTCCGCATCAACCACCTGCACCCGCCGTTCAATGACGTGCGGGCGAGGCGCGCGATACAGGTCGCCCTCAGCCAGGAAGATTACATGGGGGCGGTTGTCGGCGACGACGAAACGCTGTGGAAGACGGTCCCGAGCTTTTTCCCGCCTGACACGCCGCTCTATACCGAAAACGGCGGTGAGGTGCTGAAGGGCAAGCGCGACTACGACCTGGCGAAAAAGCTTCTGGCTGACGCCGGCTACAAGAACGAGCCGATCATCCTGCTGGTCGCGACCGACGTGGCGATCACCAAGGCGCAGGGGGACGTGACGGCCGATCTGCTGAAGCGGATCGGCATGAACGTGCAATATCAGGCGCTGGACTGGGGCACCGTCGGCCAGCGTCGCGCGAGCAAGGAGCCACCGGACAAGGGCGGCTGGAACATCTTTCATACCTGGCACGCCGGCGCGGACTGCGTAAATCCGGCGCCCTATATTGCCCTGGACTGCAGCGGCGACACCGCCTGGTTCGGCTGGCCGAAATCGGAACTGGTCCAGCAGAAAATCGCGGAATGGTACGCCGCGCCCAATATGGCGGCGGAAAGGGCGGTGATCGCGGATCTCAACAAGGCGGCTATGGAACACGTGGTTTATGTGCCGACCGGTTTCTTCAAGGGCTACCAAGCCTGGCGGAAGAACGTGTCGGGCGTGGTTAAGGCGCCGTTCCCGGTGTTCTGGGACGTGACCAAGGCGTGAGCGGCGGAAGGAAGGTCGGGGCTCTGCCCCGAACCCCGCGTCACGCGAAGCGCGCATACGCACGACGGGCGGTCCGCCCTTGGAACCCCGGTATTGGGTGGATGAACAGGAGGGGGCAACCCAGACCTGGCAACCGCTGTAGTCGCCCCAACCTGTTCACCCACCCATTAAAGGGATCAAAGGGGCCGACGGCCCTGTCGTGCGTATGCACGCTCCGCGTGACGCGGGTCCAGGGCGGAGGCGTGGCCTTCTGATGCTGTCCTATATCGTCCGCCGTATCCTCGCCACGATACCTGTCGTTCTGATGGTGGCTCTGTTCGTCTTCAGTCTTCTCTACATCGCCCCCGGCGATCCCGCCGCGATCATCGCCGGCGACCAGGCCTCGCCGGCGGACGTCGAACGCATCCGCGCCTCGCTCGGCCTTGACCGGCCATTTCTGGTGCGATTCTTCGACTGGTTCTGGCACGTCTTGCAGGGCGATCTGGGGACCTCGATTTTCACCAACCTGCCGGTCAGCCATATGATCGCGCAGCGCATCGAGCCGACGGTCTCGCTGATGGTCCTGACCTTGATCCTGTCGCTCAGCACCGCCATTCCGATGGGGGTGATCGCGGCGTGGAAGCACGGGACGTGGATCGACCGAGCGGTGATGGCGCTGGCGGTGCTGGGGTTTTCGACGCCGGTTTTCGTCATCGGGTATGTGCTGGCCTACATCTTTGCGCTGCGGCTGGACTGGCTGCCGGTGCAGGGATTCACCTCCATCGAGCAGGGTCTGTGGCCGTTCCTGCGCAACCTGATCCTGCCGTCCGTGGCACTCGGCCTGATCTACATGGCGCTGATCGCGCGGATCACCCGAGCGACGATGCTCGACGTGCTATCGCAGGATTATGTGCGAACGGCGAAGGCGAAGGGCGTCGGGCAACGCGGCGTGCTGTTCGTCCATGCACTGAAGAACGCGGCGGTTCCGATCGTCACGGTGATCGGCATCGGCTTCGCGGCGCTGATCGGCGGCGCTGTGGTGACCGAGAGCGTCTTCGCCATTCCAGGCCTGGGACGCTTGACTGTCGATGCCATCCTGCGGCGCGACTATCCGGTGATCCAGGGTGTCGTGCTTCTGTTCAGCTTCGTCTACGTGCTGATCAACCTCGGGGTGGACCTTCTCTACACGTTATTTGACCCGAGGATCCGCTATTGAGCGCCACAACTCACGCAGCCGCCCCGGACCTGCCCGGGATCCTGCCTGTGCCGAAGGAGCGCGGGCGGATCGCCGGCTTCATTTACCGGCATCCGACCATCTTCGTGGGTGGCTTGTTGATCGGGTTGATGATCTTCATCGCCATTTTCGCGCCGTATCTGGGCACCAAGGACCCGACCGCGCTGGCACCCGCGCGCCGCACACGGGAACCTTCCGCATTGTACTGGTTCGGCACAGACATGCTTGGGACGAGACGTTTATTCGCGCGTGATTTACGGCTCGCGGGTATCGCTGATCGTCGGGTTCTCGGTGGCGTTCTTCGCTTCTGTAATAGGCACCTTCATCGGTCTTCTTGCAGGCTTCATCCGTCTTCTGGATGCCGTGGTCATGCGCGTGATGGACGGTCTGATGTCGATTCCGCCGATCTTGCTGGCGATCGCGCTGATGGCGCTGACCCGCGCGTCGGTGCAGAACGTGATCGTCGCGATCACCATCGCCGAATTTCCCCGGGTGTCGCGCCTGGTGCGCGGCGTGGTGCTGTCATTGCGCGAACAGCCCTATGTCGAAGCCGCGGTCGCCTCGGGCACGCGGGTGCCTGTGATCATTTGGAAGCACATTCTTCCCAATACGCTTGCGCCGCTGATGGTGCAGGCAACGTTCATCTGTGCCTCCGCGATGATCACCGAGGCGACGCTGTCTTTCATTGGCGCCGGCACGCCGCCGATCATCCCTAGCTGGGGGAACATCATGGCCGAGGGACGCGCGCTGTGGCAGGTGAAGCCGTATATCGTGTTTTTTCCGGCGATTTTCCTCTCCATCACGGTGCTGGCGGTGAATTTGCTGGGTGACGGGTTGCGCGACGCGCTCGATCCGCGGTTGGCGAAGCGGTTGTAATCGATGGCGCCACTGCCCAGTCCGCCGGGCGGACCACCGCTGCTGGAAGTCGAAAATCTGCAAACTCATTTCGGCACGCCGGACGGAGTCGTCCGAGCGGTTGAAGGGCTTTCGTTCCATATCGATGCTGGGGAGACGCTGGGGATCGTCGGTGAATCCGGCTGCGGGAAGTCTGTCACATCGATGTCGATCCTCCGGCTGATTCCGGAGCCGCCGGGCAAAATCGCCGGCAGCATCCGGTTCGAGGGCCGTGACCTGCTGAAGGTCAGCGAGCAGGAGATGCGGCGGATTCGAGGCAACGCGATTTCCATGATCTTCCAGGAACCGATGACCAGCCTCAATCCGGTGCTGACCGTCGGCAAGCAGATCGGCGAGACGGTGAGGCTGCACCAGGGCATGAACGCGCGCGATGCCGAGGCGAAGGCGGTCGAGATGTTGACGCTGGTGGGCATTCCGGCTCCTGGGCGCCGCGTGCGCGAGTATCCGCATCAATTGTCGGGCGGCATGCGGCAGCGGGTGATGATTGCAATGGCGCTGGCCTGCAACCCCAGGCTGCTGATCGCCGATGAGCCAACCACCGCGCTGGACGTAACCATCCAGGCGCAGATCCTCGATCTGATGCGCGATCTTAAAACGCGCATGGGATCGGCGATCATGCTGATCACTCACGATCTGGGCGTGGTGGCGGAAATGGCGCAGCGAGTGGTGGTCATGTACGCGGGACGAAAGGTCGAGGAAGCCCCGGTCATCGAAATCTTCGCGCGCCCGCTGCACCCTTACACTCGCGGCTTGCTCGGCGCGGTGCCGAAATTGGGATCATCGCTGGACGAGGGCGGACGCACCAAGTTGGCAGAGATCGCCGGGCTGGTGCCGAGTTTGCGCAAGCCGATCGTGGGCTGCGCGTTCGCCGGGCGATGCCCGATGGTGACGGATCTGTGCCGCGTTGTGGCGCCTGCGATCGAGCCGAAGGCGGCGGGCCATAGTGTCGCCTGTCACTACGCCGGGGATAAGGTGGCGGTATGACCACCGATCGGCCATTGCTTGAAGTCAATGTTCTCAAGAAGCATTTTCCGATTCGTGGCGGCTTGCTCGGAAGGGTGACCGCGAAGGTCTATGCCGTCGATGGAGTAACGTTTTCTATCAACCGCGGTGAGACACTATCACTCGTCGGCAAATCGGGCTGCGGCAAATCGACCGTCGGCAAGGCGATCCTGCGGCTTTTCAAGCTGACGGACGGCGAGGTCTATCTGGAAGGCGAGCGCATCGACAACATGCCGGCGCGCAAGCTGCGTATGATGCGCCAAGCGGGTGCAGGTGGTGTTCCAGGACCCGTTCAGCAGCCTCAATCCGCGGATGAAGGTGCGCGACATCCTGGCTGAGCCGCTGATCAATTTTGGTATGGCGCACGGCCGCAAGGACGTGACCGATAAGGTCGCGGCGCTGATGGACAAGGTCCGCCTGCCGCGGGATGCCATCAACCGGTTTCCGCACGAATTCTCCGGTGGCCAGCGGCAGCGGATCGGCATCGCTCGGGCACTGGCGCCTGGCGCGGATCTGATCATCTGCGATGAGGCAGTGTCGGCCTTGGATGTTTCGGTGAAGGCACAGATCATCAATCTTCTTGTCGATTTGCAGGATGATCTCGGGCTGGCGTTGCTGTTCATCAGTCATGATCTGGCGACGGTGGAGCACCTGACCCATCGCGTCGCGGTCATGTATCTGGGCAAGATCGTTGAGCTGGCGGACCGCCGGTCGCTGTTCGCTGAGTCGCACCATCCCTATACGAAGGCGCTGTTGTCGGCGGTGCCGGTGACCGATCCGCTGGCGCGGCGGCAGCGGATTATTCTGAAGGGCGATGTTCCGAGCCCGATCAACCCGCCTTCGGGTTGCCGGTTTCATACGCGCTGCCCGTTCGTTTTCGACCGCTGCCGATCGGAGGAGCCGGTGTTGCGGGCGGTGAGCGATGGGCATTTCTCGGCATGCCATCTCGACGAGGTTCCCGGTGGCCAGGTTCTGCCCGCCGCCGCTGAATAACTTGTCGGCCAGAATGGGCCGGGCAGTGCTATCCGCTTTTCGATTCCTCGAGCATTTGCTTGAAATAGGCCACCGTCCTGGCCAAGCCGGCATCGAGCTCGACCGTTGGCTGCCAACCCAGGACGTTTTGCGCCATCGTGATGTCCGGGCACCGCTGGAGCGGATCGTCCTCCGGCAGTGGGCGATGGACGATGCGCGAGGACGCGCCGGTCAGACGGATTATGCGTTCCGCAAGTTCGCGCACCGGGATTTCGTGCGGATTGCCGATGTTGATTGGACCGGTGATGTCGGGGCCGGTCGCCATCAGGCGGACGAAGCCTTCGACCAAATCGTCCACGAAGCAGAATGCGCGTGTCTGGTTGCCGTCGCCGTAGAGCGTGATGTCCTCGTTCCGTAGAGCCTGGATGATGAAGTTCGACACGACCCGGCCGTCGTTCGGGTGCATGCGGGGGCCGTAGGTGTTGAAGATCCGAACCACCTTGATCCGAACACGATGCTGGCGGTGATAGTCGAAGAACAACGTTTCAGCGCAGCGCTTGCCCTCATCATAGCAGGCCCGCGGACCCAGCGTGTTGACGTTGCCGCGGTAGGCTTCCGTCTGCGGATGCACCGTGGGATCGCCGTAAACCTCGCTGGTTGAGGCCTGCAGGATCTTGGCGCCGATTCGCTTGGCGAGGCCGAGCATGTTGATGGCGCCGATGACGCTGGTCTTGGTGGTCTGCACCGGATCGAACTGGTAGTGCACCGGCGACGCCGGGCAGGCCAGGTTGTAGATCTGGTCGACCTCCACATACAGCGGAAATGTTATGTCGTGTCGCATCGCCTCGAAATGCGGATTGGCCAGCAAATGGGCGATGTTGTCTTTGCGGCCGGTAAAATAGTTGTCGACGCAAAGAACGTCGTTGCCTTCCGCAAGCAGTCGCTCGCACAGGTGAGAGCCAAGGAATCCGGCGCCGCCAGTTACCAGGATACGCGTGCGTGTCAGGGCCATTCAGATCCGCCTCCAGGGTGGCTGTCGGGTGTAGATGCACTGATTTTCACTGCCGACGCAAACTGGCTCCGTTGAGCGAAGGCCGCGAGGCGCGTCGCGGCGTCTAGGTGCTGAGCGGGCGGCCGGGATGGCTTTCGCTCTACGAGAGCGGTGTGCCGGACAGTCGCTCTAACCAACCATAGGATTTGACGTTCTTCACAGGGTGTGCTGGAGCTGATCAGCCCCGTGCGATGGAAACTCGGCGCAGGCAGCGCCAGTGGCGAGGGTCGGGTGGCTGCGGCGGATATGTATCAACAATAAATTCGGAGCCGTGGCAGCCGTTTTATCGGCGGGCTTGACCTGACCAAAGGACGATGGTGCTTGAAATGCCGCCGAAGGCACTGGGGGCGATCGATGACCAATGGTTCCGCTGGGTCATCGATATTGGGGCGCCCGGGACCGGATCGCGGCGAGGGCGGTAAATATCTCATCGTGCCGCCGGGTTACGACGGTCCGTTGCCCGAAGGCGGTTTCTACATTGCTCACGCAAAGACCAACTACGTTTTGTGGTTCGCTCGCGCATTTCTGGAGAACAGAAGCGATCCGAAGCCTGTGGTCGAATTGATCAAGAAAGCCACTAAGGTTTATCCCTATGAAGCTGGCGGAGTCGGAACCAGCATCGATGAGTTTCTGAGCGGTAACGCCAAACTCGGCCGAATCACCACGCCGCCGCCCACCGTGTTCCACGAAGGCACAGGCAAAGTCGTGAACACGATTCCTCCCAACGACTTTAGCTTTTACGAGATGCTGAACCAGATCGTGCAGCAGGAACCGGCCACATCGCTTGGCGCCGAACTCGCGGGTTAGTTGGCCGCCGTTGGCATCGTAAAGGGCAAGCCGTTTGCGCCGGATGCACGGATGAAGAAAATTCTGACCGAAGCCGTCGCCACCGCCAATGCGACGTCGCGCACCCTGTTCATGAGCCCGCGTGATCCGTCGTGGTATTATTATCCCAACTCTGCGTGGTCGAATTTGTTGTTCCAAACCGGTTATCAGTTCGAGACGCCGATTCCGGAGATCACCCCTGAAGGCGTGAAGCCCTTTCCGCCCACCGGCTACCGCACGCTCGATGCTCGAACGTATTTCTTCTACGGCGTCACCGGCATCACGCCCGGGATGAACATGCGCCTGACCGGCATTGGTTCACAATACTTGCTTGCTATGGTGGATGCGGACAAAAACTACTTCGATGGAGCTAAGACCTATAGAGTGACGCTGCCCAAGGACATCCCCGAGGCGAACTTCTGGTCGTTTACGGTTTACGACAATCAAACGCGCTCGATGCTCGACACGCTGCAACGCTACCCACGCGCGGGCAGTCAGAGCTTCCCGTCCCCCGCAGCCGAAGCGGACGCTGACGGCTCCACGACGGTCTATTTCGGCCCTTCGCAGCCGGCAGGGGTCAAGCGGGGTAACTGGATTCAGACCGATCCGGCAAAGGGCTGGTTCACGATCCTGCGTCTCTACAGCCCGCTCGAGTCGTTCTTCGCCAAAACGTGGCGTCCGAGCGAGGTCGAACCGGTTCTCTGAAGGTTGGTTGCAGGGAGTGAGTGGGTACTGGACTCCCCGCGTGCTTTATCGCGCTGGCAGGTATTGGCGACAGACGCACCTTGCCCGGATGGGGCTACGCGCGCGAATATGCTCACTTAGTGGTCACCAAGAGAGGAAACCGATCATGGCCGAACGCCCCTTCACCCAGTCTGACCTTGATGTCCTGGCGCAGTGGGACACGCCCACCATCTGCAACGGGCTGGAGATCGTGGTGCCGGAACGCCGCGCCTTCGGTTTCACGGTCGAGCCGATGGTTTGTATCGACCCGAAAGCCAAGCCGATCGTCGGGCTGGCCCGCGTCGGCATGATCCGCGCGACTGAACCGCCTCGTTCCAAGGTCAGCGACCGGGCGGATTACTATGATTACGTCGCCCGGGTAGATTTCCCAACAATCTCGGTGCTGCAGGACATCGACGGCCGAGTTGGCTACGGCGCCTACTGGGGTGAGGTCCAGTCCACGATCCACAAGGCGCTTGGTTGCCTCGGCTGCGTCACCAACGGCTCGTTCCGGGATCTGGACATGTGGGCTCCTGGCTTTCAGATGATCGGCGGGCGCGATCGGGCCAAGCCACGCGCATGTGCACATGGTGGATTTCGGCAAGCCGGTGAACATTTTCGGCATGCACGTCGCGCATGACGACGTGATCCATGCTGACTTTCATGGTGCGGTCGTTGTCCCGGCCGATGCGGTGCGGAAGCTGCCAGCCGCGATCGACTTGGTCTCGCGCCGCGAGGCCGTGATCCTGGAGGTCTGCCGGGCGCCGGACTTCACCCCGGCGAAGCTGCGGGAGGCCCTGCGTAAGTCGGGCGAGATTCACTGACTTCGGCGCGCCTTCAGCCGCTGGATCGCCTCGGAGACCATCCGTGTTGGTTCATCGGTCTGATAGGCGCGAGATATACAGCGTATGCCGGCTTCGATCGCGTCGTTGACCGGCATCGCTTCCCACTCGCGGATCAGTTCCTTCTGCAGCCGGATCGCTTTGGGTCCGGATTCGACGATGGATGTCACCCATTGGCCGAGGGCGGCGTCCAGGTCAGCGGCAGGAACGACTTTCTCGACCAGCCCCCAGTCCAGGGCGGTGCGGGCGTCGATGTTGTCGCCGGTGTAGAGCAGTAGTTTCGTCCGCCCCCATCCGATCAGTTGCGGCAGCAGAGCGGCCTCGACGACGGAGGGCAGGCCGATCTTGACCTCCGGCATGCCGAAGACCGCGTTGTCGCTGGCGATGTGCATGTCGCACGCGGCCATGACCTCGAGGCCCGCGCCGAGGCAGAAGCCGTTGACCCTGGCGATGACCGGCACCGGCAGGTCGCGCAACACCTTGCACATGCGATGGATCAGAATGAGGAAGTCTCGTGCCTTGGGCGGGTCAAGCGCGCCAAGTTCGTGCAGGTTGGCGCCCCCGATGAAGGCGCGGTCACCCTCGCCGGTGACGATCAGCACGCGCAGGTCCGGGTCATCCGCCAGGGTGGTCACCGCGTCGATGAATGCGGTGATTTGAGCCTGGCCGAGGCAGTTCAGGCGCGCGGTATTGTCGATCGAAATGGTCGCGACGGCGCCGTCACGGTCGCGGCGGATGCGGATGGTCATGACTGTGTCCTCTGGTTCCAGCCGATGGGGCCGCGGAATGGTCTCATATCCGGATAGCCGCTGACCGCCCAGGCGCCATCGACCAGCAGGCTGGCGCCGTTGACGTAGCTGGCGTCGTCGCTGGCGAGGTAGAGCGCGGGCGCGGCGATTTCCTCCGGTTGCGCCGGACGGCCCATCGGGATGCGCTGTTCGAAGGCGGCGAGAGCGTCGGGATTGTCGAAATGCCGGCGCGTCAAATTGGTCTGCACCAGTCCTGGCAATATCGCGTTCACCCGTAGACCAAATTCCGCGAATTCCAGTGCGCCGTTGCGTGACAGCATCTCGACGCCGGCTTTGGCGGCGACATACGCTGACCCGGCATGCATCGGCACGTGCGCGTTCAGCGAGGCGATGTTGACGATGGCGCCGCTGCCCTGGCGCATCATCTGCCGCGCCTGGTGCTTCATGCCGAGGAACACGCCCTTGAGGCACAAATCGACGGTGAAGTCCCAGTCGGCCTCCGCCAGATCGACGATGTAGCCGCCGCGAGCCCCGCCGGCGACATTGAACGCCGCGTGGACCGCTCCGAACCGGTCTACCGCGGTGGCGACCAAGCCCTCGGCCGAGGACTCCTTGGTGACGTCGCCCTCGATCCCGACAAACGCCGTCGCCTAGGTCAGGGAAAGGGTTCAAATCGGACCCGACGACCTTCGCACCCTCGGCCAGCAGACGTTTCGTGATGGCCAGTCCGATACCCGAAGCGGCGCCGGTTACCACCGCCACCTTGCCGGCAAACCGGTCTTTGCATGCGATCATCTGCATTCTCCCCCCGGTGTTAAGGGTTTGGCAACGATTGCCGTGGTTCCGTGTCCGGGTTTCGCTGGGAAGCCTGCATGGAAGTATCGGTCGGGATCAAGGTCGCCGCCCGCGGTCTGGAATGGGATGTGACCGAGGTGGAAGGTCTCGGCGCCCAGCAGCGCGTGCGGCTGGCCTGCTCCGGGGGCGATCTGGCCGGCCTGGAATGGGACGTGCTCTTTCCGGCCGAAGCCCTGTCGGTTCTGCGCACCGACCCGCGCGCCGAGGAGGCCGGCTCCCTGGAAGCCTGGCGCCGCTACCACATCGCTCGGCTGCTGGAACGAATACCCGGCGCTCCCGCGCCGCCCGGCCGCGTCGCGATCGAGGCTTATCAGCGCGTCCCCTTGCTGCGGGCGCTGGACATGGTGCGCCCGAGGCTGCTGCTGGCGGACGGCGTCGGACTGGGAAAGACCATCCAGGCCGGATTGATCGCGGCCGAACTGCTGGTCCGCGCGACGGGCGCATCGCATCCTGATCGTCTGCCCGCCAGGCCCGCTGCTGCGCCAGTGGGAGCAGGAGATGCGCATCCGCTTCGGCCTGCGCTTCACCCCGATCGTCGAAGCTGCCGAGCCTGCGAGAGCGCGCGACGCGAGGTCTGGAACTCGGCGGCAATCCGTTCGATGCGACCGCGCTATGTCTGACCTCGATCGATTTCGCCAAGCAGGATCGCGTGCTGGCGGAACTGGAACGCGTCGCCTGGGATCTGGTCATCATCGATGAGGCGCATCATTGCGTTGGCGAGGAAAATCAGCGCCGCCGCCTGGCCGAGGTGCTGGCTGGTCAAGGCGACGGGTTACTGCTGCTGACGGCGACGCCGCATGACGGATCATGATCCGAATTTCGCTTCATTGATGGCGTTGCTGGACCCCAGCCTGGTGGACGGCGCTGGGCGTTGGTGGGATACGGCCTATCGGCGGCATGTCGTCCGCCGGCTGAAATCGCATATTCGTACGCCGTCGGGCGCACCGCTGTTCCGGGAACGGATTGTCATCCCGGTTCGGGTCGATGTAACCGACGGCGGCGGCGGTGGGGGACTTCCATAAGGCTCTGTCGGCGTCGTGGGCGCCCCGGCTGCAACGGTCGCGCGACCGGAAGGGCCTGACCGATGCTCTGGCGTTCGTCAGTCTGCTGAAACGATCGATGTCCACCATCGCCGCCTGCGTCGCGACCTTGCGGGTGGTGGAAGAGCGTTACGGCACGAAACAGCTGCGAGGAGCGTCAGAGAGCCTTGCGCGCCTATCGCCGGCGGATGGCCCGCTTCGGCGTGCTGGGCGCGGCCGAGGAGGAGGAGATCGCCGAACTGGAAGCCGAGGAGATGGCCGCCTCACTGTCTGGCGAGGCGACAACCGCGGAACTGCATGCGCTGATCCGTCTGGGCGAGGCGGCGGCGGCAAACGATCCGAAACTGGCTGCGCTGGTGCTGGAAATCACGGCTGATCCGCTTGCGCCATCCGGACGCCAATGTGCTCGTCTATACGGAATATGCCGACAGCCAGCGCGCCGCGGTCGAGGCGCTGGCCGGTGATCGGCGGTTCGATCCTGACCATCAGCGGCGCAGATTCGGAAGCCGAACCGCACAGCGGCGGCGGAACGTTCGCCGAGGAAGACGGGATCGTGCTGGTCAGCACTGACTCGCTGGCCGAGGGCCTGAATCTGCACCAGCGCTGCTTTCACCTGATCCACCTCGATTTGCCCTACAACCCGAACCGCCTGGAACAGCGCAACGGCCGGATCGACCGCTATGGGCAACGCAACGATCCGGAGATTCGATACCTGTTTCTCGCCGGCACGTTCGAGGAACGGCTGCTGTTGCGGCTGATCGCGAAATACGAGAAGGCGCGGGCATGTCTGTCGTTCATGCCGAATACACTGGGCGTCGGCGCCGATCCGGCCAGCCTGCACGAACCTTTGTTCGCCGGTTTCGCTGAAGACTTGTTCAGCGCCATGCCGCGGCTGATCCATTCGCTTGATCTTGGCGGCGGAGGATACCGACAGCGAGGCTTACCGCGATCTGCTGCGAGAAATCGATCGGGCGTTTCAAAGTTTCGACCACATGGCGGTCCGCCACGGCTGGCTGTCCGGTGGCGAGGGGCTTGAGCCGGCGCCGCCGGAGAGCCAACCCGGCGATAGATCTGCCCGCATTCGTTCGATCCGTTTTGGTTGCCGAAGGGGACGGCTATCGTGTGCCGCCCGAATGGGGACAGGACCTGAAAGGTTTGCCGGGGTTCGACCAGGAAAGCGGCACAGTCCGTCTGACCGACGATCCCGAGCAAATGCGGGATGCGCGCGGGCGGGAGCTGATGTATCCTGGGCGGTCGCACCCGCTGACACGGCGGGCGATCGCCTCTGTGAGGACAGGGCGGGTCAGCGCGGCACGGGGCGGAAGCGCTGTCATTGCTGGTAACCTATACAGTGGAAGTCGGTTCCTTGTTGCGCGACGGTTTTCGCGCTGCGTCTGTTGCCGGATGGTCGGTCAAGGAGCAAGCCGATTTTCTTTCGATGCGCGAATGATCCGGTGCATCCCGGACGGGTTGTGGCAAAAGAAGTTTGCCGACTTGGGCGCCGGAAGCGATCGTGGCGGCTGGTCGTGCGCGCGGTTCGAGATCGGAGAAAGGATTGCTTCCGTCGCCGCGCCGCCCATCAGGACCGTCTCGATCTCGGCAGGATGCCGTCGTGCGTGCGAATGGCTGACGCGGCGTGCGAACGAACTATGCGGACCGGTACAGGCACTGGAATGGCGACTTGTTCGCTCCCGGACTCGCTGGAAAGCGACTGGCAGATCCTGCGACAATACCGGAACAGCGGATGGCCGGGTTCGCGGCCGATCCGACGGTCCCGACGCGACGCGGCGCGAAGCGGCTGACGCGTTTGGAGCGATCAACAGCGCGGCCGACAGCCGTTCCCGCGTCCATCAGTGCGGACTTTGGGCATGCTGATGCTGGTGCCATGACGCTCGATCTCGACGATTGCGTTCTCATCGGATCAGCTATGACCGAGCCGTTCCTGCGCGGAGGGCTGGCTCAGGTAGCTGAACTTACCGAACGGCGTCGAAGCTGAATGGGATGGTTTGCGCGGATCGTTGCGGATCGGTGGGGCGCAACGAGTCCATCAGCATGTCATGACGAAGCTGGCAGCGCGCTTTCGGTTACGGCCGTCCGTTGCGTCAGGACTCCGGTGGCCACACGGGAGGGCGCGGAGGACGGCGGCTGGCTGCTGCAGGCCGTCCAACGGCGCGCGTTTGCGCGCGTGGTCGATCGCCAGCGACACCGATCTCGATGGACCGACCGCTCTGTCCGGGCCTTTCGCTCCAGCCCACGCGCATCGCCCAGCGCGTGCTGCTGTCGCGCGGCGAGCGCGCCGGACTTGGTGACCAACGGCGAGATCGTGCGCTTGCTGCTGTGCGATCCCTCCCGCTGCCGACAGCCATCTGTCGGTTCGCCATAAGAGGGTGGCGGCAGGAGACCGCTGCCTCCGGATTCGTTTCGTTTACTGCTGGCGCTGGCCGGGGCGAAGGACTGCCCCGGCTGCCGGCGTGCTGGAAGCGGCCAGGCTGCATCAGGCGAAAGTCACGACGAAATTGCGCCGGCAGGCGCATGGAAGCGATCACCGGATTTATCAATGCGTTGCCGGACCGCACCGGCCTTGATCCAGCTGCGCTGTGGCACGAGGGTCTGGTCCTGGTCTACCGGTTACTGTTCATCCTCAAGCTGGAAAGTCCCGCCGAACCGGGTGACGGGATTCAGCTTCGCCTCCACGCGGTTGTGGCGCAGCGCGTTGTCGCCAAACCGAGCACTGGGCCGCTGGTGCGGCGGCATCTGGATCATGGGCACGACACCGGACGGATGCTGGAAACCGGGCTGCGGTCGTTGTTCGCGATATTTCGCGACGGTCTGTCACTGTGCGAATTGCGGATCGCTCCGCTCGGCGGCGCGCTGTTCGGCGCGGGCACGACGCGCTTGCTGGACCGGCATCGAATGGGGTGAGCGCGCGGTGGCGATCTTGCTCGACCGACTGATCTGGATCGTTTCGGCTCGCGGTGAGCGGACACGAGTGCATTACGGTTCGCTGGATGTGGAAGACCTCGGCAGCGTCTATGAGGGATTGCTGGAACAGGAACCCGGAATCGCAACCGAACCACTGGTCCGCGTGCGCCGCGGCAAGATGGAGGCCGTCTTCGCCGCAAAAGACCAGCCAGCCGACATTCGACCCGGGGCAGTTTTATCTGCGCGCGGGCATGGGCCGCAAGGCCACCGGATCGTTCTACACGCCACATGAATTCGTTCGCTTCCTGGTGCGCGAGACCTTGGACCCGAAGATCGCCGCCGCTCAGCCCGCCGGACGATCCCCACCCGGCCGCGCTGCTGACGCTGAAGATCGTCGATCCCGCCACCGGCAGCGGCCACTTTCTCGTCGAGGCCTGCCGCTATCTTGGGTGAGGCCCTGCTGACCGCCTGCCGCCTCTGCGACGAACGGGGCTGCACGACCGGATCGCAGCGCTTGCCCGATCCCGACAAGACCATCGCGTCCTATCTTCCCAGCCGCGGCTTTTCTGAACCCCGTGCGCGCGCGATCTGCCGCCGACTGGTGGCGGTGCATTGCCTGTATGGTTGCGATCGAAACAAACTGGCGGTCGAGCTGGCGAAACTGTCGCTGTGGCTGGAGTCCTATGCCGAGGGACTGCCGCTGACGTTCCTGGATCACCGGCTGGTGCACGGCGACGCGCTGACCGGTCCGTTTTTCGCGATCGCTTTCAACGTTGCCGGTGACAGGGGGCGCCGCTCGATCCGCTGCTGGCGCGTGAAGTGTCGCGGACCGGCTGGACACGCAGCTTGCAGCAGGCGCGGAGGCTGGTCGCGAACCTGAACGCTTCCATCGGCCGGGACATAGACGATCTGAAGACAAAACAGGCGGCCAAGGATCGTTTGGACCAGGCTGCTGCATCCGCTGCGGCAACTCGCGCGCGCCTGGGCGGGGGCGGCGATGCTGCGCGAGCGGGACGGCGACGACGTCTGGCTGGGTCTCGCCAGCCGTGTCGCCGAAGACGGGCCCTGGCCGGAACACGTTGACCGAGCGCCAAGTCCGCACTGCTGACGGCGGGGGCGCGATGCGGTCGCCTTGGGACCTGGTATTCCCGGAAGTATTTCCCGGCGGCTTCTCCGTCGTGCTGGGAAATCCGCCATGGGACGTGGTTCTGCCCAACACCAAGGATTTCGTTGCGGACTACGATCCGGCCGTGTTGGACGCCCGCACCCGGCCGCAGCGGGCAGCGATCGAACAGGCGGTGCTCGCGCGTCCCGGCGTCGCCGCAGCGTTCGACGCCTATCGCGCCGGGCTTCGACCAATTGAAGCGAATCGCCGCGCGACTGTACCGCCATCAGCGCGTTCGCGCCGGAAGCGAGACGACCGCGGGAAACCTGGATCTGTTCCGTTTGTTCGCCGAACGCAACATGGAACTGAGTTGCCGCGGATGGTGCGATTGGCGTGCTGATGCCGTCTGCCTTCCACGCCAACGAGGGCACCACCGGCATTCGCCGCCTGTATCTACAGGAAGCCGAACCTGCGTTGGTGCCTGTCGTTCGAAAACCGCCGCCGCATCTTCGACATCGACAGCCGATTCAAGTTCGACCTGATCGTCGCGCACCGGCCTGGGCCGACGCAATCATTGCGCTGCGGCTTCTACCTCGATCGTATCGAGGACGCAGGCGATCCAGCGAAGATCATGACCTACACGATGCAGTTCCTGGACGAAACAGGCGGCACGCCACTGGAACTGCGGGGCACGGCGGATCTGCAGATTGCCGAAGCTCTTTTGCGCAGCCCGGCCGGCTGGGGACGTGGTGCGCGGAGCGGCACATCCGATTCGGTAACGATCTGCACATGACGGCCGACGCCGGTTGCTTCCAGCCCGCCGGAACCGCCGGCCTGATCGCTGCATGAGGGAAAGACGTTTCATCAATATACCGATATCTGGGACACCAAACCGCGCTACAGCGTCGCATCCACCGCCAGCAACTGCCGCCGCCGCCGGCACTACCGTCTCGTCGTTCCGCGACATCGCCCGATCCAACGACGAGCGAACAATGATCGCCTGCATCGCGCCGCCCGGTACGGTGTTCGGCCACACCGCAACCGTTGAGAAGACGCCCTGGGCACGGCCGAATCGCCGACGCGCTGGTACTGTGCGCGCTGTTCAACTCGTTCCCGTTCGACTGGCTGGTGCGGCAGAAGGCGGCGACGCATCTCAGCCTGTATCTGCTTCGAGGGTTGCCTGTCCCAACCTTCAGCGATAGCGAGAGCCGATTCCTGGCCGGCGCGGCGCTACGTCTGTCCTGCAATCACTCGGGGTATGATGAACTGTGGCGCGATCAGGCTGGTGCGGCGCAGGGAACCGGCGGGATGGGCGTTGCGTGCCGAAATCGATGCCGTGGTGGCGCGTCGCTATGGGCTGGACCGCAGCCAATACGACCATCTGCTGCGAGCTTTCAGCCATCGTTCCCACCCGGACGCTCCAGCGCTCTGCCTTGCGGCCTTCGATCGAGCCGGGACTGTCTTCGGGGAGATCCAGAACGCTGACGATCTGACGGCCGAGGGCCGGGGTTCCGATTTGCCCGAGCGGCGGCTCTCCTGCCAGGAAACGAGCGGCTCGACGCGATTTTGCATCCCAGTCGAGGTTGGTGTAACGCACTGCAGCAAAAACAACAAAAGCAATGCATTGTCGCGTAACACCGGGCAACAATGATTGACTCGGCGCGGGGAACGAAACGCGCTAGGGGCGTTAGTATATTAAGCGAACACGCTCGTACCGTACTGGATGCCTTGGATGAATGGCTTCGTCAGACTGCCGATTGACCAAAAGGACGCCACCCCGGCCGATATTTCGTCCGGCTTCCGGCAGCGGACGCTCAAGGCTGCGATCAATTGCGTCGGTATCGGCGTTCATTCCGGCCGGCGCGTCACCCTCACCATTCGGCCTGCCGCCGCCGATCACGGTATTGTTTTCCACCGCACCGACCTGAACCGTGTGATCGCGGCGCACTTTGACAACGTTGCTGACACTCGCCTGTGCACCGTATTGGCCGATCCCGCCATGGCGTCGGCCCGGATCGGCACCGTCGAGCATCTGATGGCCGCGTTGTCCGGTCTGGGGATCGACAACGCCCTGATCGAGGTCGACGGGCCCGAAATTCCGATCCTGGATGGGTCCGCCGCGCCGTTCGTATTTCTGCTCGATTGCGCCGGGTCGGTCGAACTGGACGTACCGCGGCGCGTGTTGGAAATTTGCCGCCCAGTCCGTGTCACCTCCGGCGAATCCTGGGCTGAACTCCGGCCACTTGGTTCGGCAACCCGCGCGGTGCATCCGATTCTGGAAATGGACTTGTCGATCGATTTTGCCGCCAGCGCGATCGGCCGCCAATCCGTGTCCTTGCAGTTGACGCCGGACAACTTCCGCAATGAAATCGCCGCCGCCCGCACCTTTACCCAAGCTTCCGAGGTGGAGGAGCTTCAGGCCGCCGGTCTGGCGCGCGGCGGTAGTCTCGACAATGCGATCGTCGTTGACGGGTCGAACATCCTCAATAGCGGCGGCTTACGCATGGCGAACGAATTTGCCAGCCACAAGCTATTGGACGTCGTGGGCGATCTGGCGCTGGCTGGCGTTCGGTTGCACGGGCACTTCGCCGCTTATCGGCCCGGCCACGGGTTGAACAATCGCTTGCTGCGGGCGCTATTCGCCGATGCCGCCGCACTGCGAAAGGTCACGGCCGAACCTCTCACCGCCGCCGCATAAGCAGCTCGAACTCCCGTATTCGCGGATCGCGTGGGCATGATATAAGCCCCGCGATGAACACGAGCTCACCCATATCCGACTGCTCTTTGCGCATCCTTTTCCTCGGGGCCGTCGCGCTGTCATCGCTGCTGTCCGGTTGCGGAGCGTCGGACGAGAGTGGCAAGCAAGCCCCGACCGGCCCGGTCGAGGAGCTGTATAATAATGGCGTGGATGCCTTAAACGCTCGGCGCTTCACCACCGCCGCGGATCAATTCAACGCGGTGGAACAGAATTATCCCTACTCCACCTGGGCGGTGAACGCGCAGTTGATGTCGGGTTACTCGCTTTATTTGCAGAACAGATACACCCAGGCCATCGGCACGCTCGATCACTTCATCCAGTTGCATCCGGCGCATCGTGACATAGCCTATGCATATTACCTGCGTGCGCTGTGCTATTACGAGCAGATCGCCGATATCCAGCGAGACCAGAGGGGCACCGAGCAGGCGATGAACGCGCTGCGGGAGGTTGTAACCAGGTTTCCGGACACCGCCTATGCCCGCGACGCGAAGTTGAAGATCGACCTCTGCTTTGACCATCTTGCCGGCAAAGAGATGGAGATAGGCCGGTTCTACCAGAGGCAGCATCTCTACGAAGCAGCGATCGGGCGCTTTCAGCGCGTGGTGGATGATTTCCAAACCACCAACCACGCGCCTGAGGCGCTGGCCCGGTTGACCGAAGTCTACCTTGCGCTGGGCCTGAAGGATCAGGCGCGCAAAAGCGCCGCCGTACTTGGGTATAACTATCCCGGCAGCGACTGGTATAAAGCTACCTACGCTAACCTCGTGGATGTCGGTGCAGCCCGCCCCGGGGACAAATCGCCGGATGGCGGCCAGGAGCGACCCGGCTTCTTCTCTCGTGCATGGCATGCTGTGTTCTGATCGCACTCTGTTCAGAAACGTGAGCGACGCGGCGTGCTGACCGCGCTATCGATTCGGGATGTCGTGCTGATCGAGCGGCTCGATCTGGCGTTCGACCAAGGTCTGACGGTGCTGACCGGCGAGACCGGTGCCGGCAAGTCGATTCTATTGGATAGTCTCGGCCTTGCTCTCGGAGCTCGGGCGGAAGTGGGCTTGGTCCGAGCGTCGGCGGAGCAGGCAAGCGTGACGGCTTGTTTTTCGTTGCCTGACCATCGCGCCTTGGCTGCTGTGCTGGACCTGCACGGACTGACGGCTGACGACGAAATCGTGCTGCGCCGGGTTGTCATGCGGGACGGCCGCTCACGCGCCTTCGTCAACGACCATCCGGTCGGCGTCGGCCTGTTACGGCGGGTCGGTGCGTTGCTGGTGGAGGTTCAGGGCCAGCACGAGCAAATGAGCTTGGCCGATGCCGCCAGCCACAGCGGCCTGTTGGATGCGTTCGGGGTGGCACCGGCGTTGCGGATCGCGGTGTCCGAGGCGTGGCAGGTGTGGCGGGATGCGCTGCGCCGGCTGGAACACGCGCGCGCGGCCATCGCCGCTGCCGAACGCGACGAGGAATGGCTGCGGCACGCGGTCGAGGAGCTTGCCACCCTGGCGCCGCGAATCGGTGAAGAAGACGCGTTGGCGCGCGAACGTCAGCGGTTGCAGCAGAGCGAACGGCGCGCGGAGGCGATTGCCGCCGCCCTGGCGGAGCTGACACCACGTGACCGGCGCAACGCAGGGCCGGCGGCCTCGTTACGCGCGGCGTCCCGATCGCTGCAACGCCTGGCGCCCTCCGGTCAGCCTGAGGCGGCAGGTGGGAACCCGGCCGATCCGGCGCTGGCCGCACTGGAGCGAGCGGAGGAGGCGCTGGCCGAAGCGGAAACACTGTTGACGCGGCTGATCGCCGATGCGGATGTCGATCCGCGTTTGCTGGAACAGTCGGAGGAGCGGCTGTTCGCTTTGCGAGCCTCGGCCCGCAAGCATGGTGTTGCGGTTCCGGAGCTGCCGGAATTGCTCGATACGTTGGCCGCGCGATTGGCGGCGCTGGAGACAGGCTCGGCCGAAATCGCGGCCATGGAGCAGGCCGCACTGGATACCAAAGACCGATACGTGGCCGCGGCTACGGCGTTATCGGGCGCACGCACGGCTGCCGCGGGGAAGTTGCAGAAAGCGGTGGGTAAGGAGTTGCCGCCTCTGCGTCTGGACAAGGCTCGTTTCTTCGCCGAGGTGAGTCCGCTGCCAGACTCTGGGTGGGGTCCGAACGGCGCTGACCAGGTGCGCTTCCTGATCGCCACCAACCCGGGCCAGGAACCAGGACCGTTGGCGCGCGTTGCTTCGGGCGGCGAATTGTCGCGGTTGATGCTGGCGATGAAAGTGGTGCTGTCGGCGGGTTCCGATGTCCCGACGCTGGTGTTCGACGAGGTCAACTCCGGCATCGGCGGTGCGACTGCCGCGGCGGTTGGCGAGCGATTGGTCCGGGTTGCCGAGGGTATTCAAGTGCTGGTGGTGACGCACAGCCCGCAGGTCGCCGCGCGTGGAGCCTGGCATTTTCGGGTCGCGAAGGCGGCCACCCGCGATCGGACAGCAACAACCGTGGATCAACTGGCGCCGCACGCCCGCCGCGAGGAAATCGCCCGCATGTTGGCCGGAGAGGTCGTTTCTGACGCAGCACGTGCGGCCGCGGACGATCTGCTGAGCGGCCAGAGGCCGCCGCAGGGGTTGCTGGTATGACCGCGGTGACGGTGGCTTCGCAAGTCGGTGCCTTGACGGAGGTGGAAGCCGCGGAAGAACTTGCCCGTCTGGCTCATGAGATCGCGCACCACGACACCGCCTACCATACCCATGACGCACCGGAGATTTCCGACGCCGACTATGATGCCCTCCGCCGCCGCAATGCCGAGATCGAAGCGCGCTTCCCGGCACTGATCCGGGCCGACTCGCCATCTACCCGAATTGGCGGGGCACCTGAAACCGGGTTCGCCAAAATCCGTCACCGCGTTCCGATGCTGTCCTTGGACAACGCTTTCGACGCCTCCGAGTTCGCCGAATTCTGCGCCCGCGCCAAGCGGTTTCTTGGCCGAACCGAACCGTTGGTGTTCGTCGCGGAACCTAAAATCGATGGGCTGTCGATCAATCTGACCTACGAGAACGGTCGGTTCGTGCGTGGCGCAACCCGTGGCGACGGCACCGAAGGCGAGGATGTGACCGCGAACCTCCGCACGATGAAATCGGTGCCCGACAGGTTAGCCGGCCACGCCCCGAGGTTGATCGAGATTCGTGGCGAAGTCTTCATGACCAAGGCGGACTTTCTGGCCCTGAACCAGTCTCAGGCCGAGGCCGGCGCAAAGGTCTTCGCTAACCCTCGCAACGCCGCCGCAGGCAGCTTGCGGCAGTTGGATGCGCGGATCACCGCCGGCCGGCCGCTGTCGCTGTTCGCCTACGCCCAGGGCGAAAGCAGTGAGCCGGTCGCCGCGACACACTGGGAGTACCTGGAACGCCTGAAAGACTGGGGCTTCGACGTCAATCCACTGTCGCGGCTGTTGCAAAACGAGACGGATGCGGAAGCGTTTCAGAATGAAATCGGCCTCGCCCGTTCCGGACTTGGCTACGATATCGATGGTGTCGTCTACAAGATCGACGACCTCGGCCTGCAACGCCGCCTTGGCTTCGTCGGGCGCGCGCCCCGGTGGGCAACCGCCTGGAAATTTCCGGCTGAACAGGCAACGACGGTGCTGCGCGAAATCCGCATCCAGGTCGGACGCACCGGCGCCCTCACCCCGGTCGCCGAACTGGAACCGGTCAATGTCGGCGGCGTCCTGGTCGCTCGGGCGACGTTGCACAATGAGGACGAAATCGCGCGCAAGGATATCCGTGTTGGTGACACCGTCGTTCTGCAGCGCGCCGGCGATGTGATTCCGCAGATCGTTTCTGTGGTGACGGATCGGCGGCCGGACGGATCGACGCCCTTCGTTTTCCCCGATATTTGCCCCGCCTGTGGCAGCCACGCCGTCCGCCCGCCGGGCGAGGCGGTCCGCCGCTGCACGGGCGGTCTGATCTGCCCGGCGCAGCGGGTGGAGCGACTGATCCACTTCGTTTCACGTCCCGCGTTCGATATCGACGGGCTGGGCGAAAAAACCATCCAGGAATTCTACGACGAAGGCTGGCTGCACGGCCCCGCCGATCTGTTCAGACTGCCGGAACCGGGAAGCCGAGATCGCTACGCGCGAGGGCTGGGGCAAGCTGTCCGCGCGCAACCTGTCCCGAGCGATCGCGGCGCGGCGGACGGTGCCGCTGGAGCGGTTCATTTACGCTCTCGGCATTCGCCGCATCGGTTCAACCAACGCGAAACTTCTGGCGCGGCATTACGGTAATTTCGAAAACTGGCGGAGGCAGATGCTGGCCGCCAGAACCGCCGGATCGGATGAGCGGCTGGAATTGGGCAGCATCAATGGTATCGGCCCCACGATCGCTGAGGAACTGACGGATTTCTTCGGCGAAGAACGGAACATCGAGGCGCTGGACGAACTCGCCGCCGAACTGACCATTGAGGACGCCGCTCGGGCCGACGCCGCCGAGAGCCCGATCGCCGGCAAGACCGTGGTGTTCACCGGCACGCTGGAAACGATGTCGCGGCCGGAAGCGAAGGCGCGAGCGGAGACGCTTGGCGCAAAGGTTACGGACTCGGTGTCGAAAAAGACCGACATCGTGGTGGTCGGTGCCGATGCCGGGTCGAAAGCGCGGAAGGCGGCGGAGCTTGGCGTGCGGACGATGACCGAGGCTGAATGGCAGGAACTTGTGAGCGGGGACGCCTGACAACAGCTGCTCGTGTCTGGCTAAAGGTAATTCGTCAGATCCTTGCCCCTCAGCGCTGGCGCGCTGATGCGGTGCCTGCCTTCGCCATGGCCGCCCGGACGTTGTCGGGATTGGTAAAGGCGAGATATTCTCTCGCATACTCGGGTGGCAGAATCTCAACCATCGTCTCGTTCTCGACCCAGACCTCGATCACATGGAACGGGCCGCGATTGCAATCAAAGCAGTGCCACCCCGCCCGCCGAGCGATCGTCTGAACAGTATCGGCGTCAGTCGAGACGCTGAGCGCGAAATGCGTCGAGCCATAGCCACGTGCGTCCGTCTTAACGAAGCTGCCACCCACCTCCCCGCCAGGCTGAAGCTCTGTTCCCGCCGGATAGACCTCAACCCCCGACCCATGTTCGTCGAGTTGAAGCGCGAAGAAACTGCCCGGGTTGGGCGGGAAAGGTCCCGCGGTTCCGCCCATGAGTTCGGCGAGCACGCCGGCGGCGTGCTTCGGGTCTCGCGCGGCGATCGAGAGATGATGGATCATGGCTTCCTCACGAATTCAATTCCGGCATGGATAGCACGAAGGCACCCGCCGCTCCAGCGAGCACGAGGCGTCTCGGACGAGGTTGCGTTATTGGAACGCCAATTGCCGCAAAGGATCCACCACCGCCGAGCTTGCTTGACGCAAGATCTACCACGCGCTGGTCATCAATGCGGCGTCAGGAAGGGTCCAGACACTCACCGTCTGATTTAAGTTACTGAAGTCAAGCGACCAACCGGCAAAATTGGGATCTCGCAAGCGGTTGCATCGCAGCAAGATCGTGCTGAGAACGGCATGAACTCGGTTGGCCTATCGACCACATCCGGCGCTTGCGATAAATTCAGCAAGCCACGCTACGATCGCTCGTGGTGCCAAGAAAATCCTTGCCTGGTCGTCACCAACCGGCCGCCGCAGCGGTCCTGGGCAGCTCGAGGGGGAAGTATGTTTGTCAGGGCGCGGGCCAGACACGCCGGTTTGTTCAACGCCGTACTCCTGGTCACCCTCCTGGCAACAACACAATCCTTCCCGCGGGCCCACGCGCAGCCGACAGAGCACGCGCCGGATACGATGGAGGCGCGGCTGCTTGCATGTGCCGCCTGTCACGGCAAGCAAGGCCAGGGGACCGAGAACGGCTATTTCCCGCGTCTCGCCGGAAAGCCCTCGGGCTATCTGATGAATCAGCTCGTCGCGTTCCGCGATGGCCGCAGACGCTATCCGCCGATGAACTATCTGCTGGAATATATCCCGGACGCGTATCTCCAGAAAATGGCTGACTATTTCGCTGCTTTGCGGCCACCGCCCCTGCCGCCTCCCGTGGCCGAGGTCAGCCAAGCCGTGCTGGAACAGGGCCGCAGTATCGTCACGGCGGGCGACCCGCAGCGCGACGTGCCAGCCTGCCAACGCTGCCACGGCCCGGCGCTGACCGGCATGGAGCCAGGCATCCCTGGCCTTGCCGGACTGCATGCCAAGCTACATAAGCGCACAGCTTGGCGCCTGGCGCTACGGCACCCGCACGGCCAAGGCACCGGACTGCATGCAACTTATCGCCGCGAGCCTGACCGAACGCGATGTCACAGCCGTCGCGGCCTGGCTTGCGTCGCAGCCAATTCCGCCCGATTCGTCCCCGGTACCGAAGGGCACCCTGCCGATGCCGCTCAAGTGCGGCAGCGAACCGCAGTGAGGGGGGCGTGGTGCGGGTCCTGATAACACTCCTCTTGCTGATACTGGCACCCATCACAGCGCGGGCCGACGATGCGGCTCTGATCGCGCGGGGCGAATACCTTGCCCGCGCTGGCGACTGCATCGCCTGCCATACCAATCCGGGCGGCGCGCTGTTCGCCGGCGGCCTGCCGATGCCAACGCCGTTCGGCACGATCTACTCATCCAACATCACTCCCGACCCCACGACCGGGATCGGCAAGTGGAGCGCTGACGACTTTTACGGCGCGGTCCATTTCGGCCGTTTTCCCGACGGTGGATTGATCTACCCGGCGATGCCGTTCGGGTCTTACACCAAGGTCACGCGAGCCGATTCCGACGCGATGTTCGCCTATCTGCGGTCCATCCCCGCAGTGCATCAGCCTGATCGGCAGCACGACCTGCGGTTTCCCTACAACAACCGCGCGCTGATCCTGGGCTGGCGCACCCTATTTTTCACTGAAGGCGAGTACAAGCGAGATCCGTCGAAGTCAGATGAGTGGAACCGCGGCGCATACCTTGTGCAGGGGCTTGGCCACTGCGCGATGTGTCACACGCCCATCAACATGCTTGGCGGAAGCTCTGAATCTAAGGCGTTCGAGGGTGGCCTGATCCCGATGCAGAACTGGTACGCACCCTCTCTGACCTCGAACAAGGAGGCGGGGCTGGGCGAATGGAGTATCGAGGAAATCACTCAGCTGTTGCGCACCGGCATATCGCACCGCGGCGCGGTGTACGGGCCGATGGCGGAAGTCACCTTCGATAGCCTGCAGTACCTGAACGATGCCGACGTAAAGGCGATGGCGGTCTACCTGAAGAGCCTCGGCCAGGGCTCGCCGCTGACGCAGGAACTGTCGGGGGTGCCGTCGACGGAAAGCAGTCTGCTGCTGGCGTTTGGCCAGACAGTCTACACCACGCACTGCGCCGTTTGCCATGCCGCGGATGGGCGCGGCATGCCGCCGGAGTATCCGCCGCTGGCAGGTAATCCCTCGATCCAGATGGAGTCAGCGGTGAACCCGATCCGCATGGTGCTGAACGGCGGCTTCCCACCCGGGACCGAGGAAAATCCCATGCCTTATGGCATGCCTCCGTTCGCCCAGAGCCTGTCGGATGACGAGGTTGCTGGAGTGGTGACCTATATCCGGGCGGCGTGGGGCAACCGGGGATCGGCAGTGTCCGCGCGCCAGGCAAATCAGTTGCGCCTGGCGCCGGTGGAGTGATGCGGCGATGATCAATTCCGACCCCCCCGCTGCCGATCCCGAGCACGGGCGCGGCGACCGATGCAGCGGTGGCGCCCATTCTGCGCTCCGGTGCGACTGGTGCCATCGTGCTGGCCGGCATCTCCACCGCTGTCGTCGTGGCGATCTGGTTCGCATTCTACCTGCTGGTATTCGTGCCACGAGCAGCGGCGCCATGAGCCAGCCCCTGTCTTCGCCGCACGATGATACTGTCGACACGCGTCGAACGGATCGAGCGGCGCTGGGCAACAGTTGCCGTTGTCGTCGTTGTGGTGCTCGTGGTCGTAGCGACCCTGGCCGGCGTGCATCAGGCATCGCTGCCACAGCCCCGCGTCGAGACGGCTGACCCACGCACGCTGCATCTGACTGGAGAATTCATCGAGAGCAATCTCGGCAGCGCGCTCGAGGCAGATGGATCCGTGACAGTCCGAGCGGTTGGTCAGCAATATTCGTTCACGCCGCCCTGCATTGTCGTGCCCGCCGGCATGCCGGTCACCTTCCGCGCCACCAGCGCCGATGTCGTGCATGGTTTTCTGATCGACCAGACGAACATCAATCTCATGCTGGTGCCAGGCTATATCTCGGTTTTCACCGCCCGCTTCGATGCCCCAGGCGAGCGGCACATGCCCTGCCACGAATTCTGCGGCGTCGGTCACGAGGGGATGTGGGGCCATATCAAGATCGTCGAAAAAGCGGCGTTCACGCAGATGGCGGCTGACCGGCGGAGGGTAACCTGTGTCCAGTAATCCGGCGATTAATTCTTGCCCATTTCTGGCTGGCCTTCATCGGCTTCGGTGCCGCGCTGTTGCTCGGCGCCTGGCAGATGTTCATCCGCAGCCCACTGGCGGGCTGGATCGGCGACCCGGAATGGTACTACCGGTCGGTCACCGCCCACGGCACGACGATGGCGTATGTGATGCCGACGCTGGTCGCGATGGGTTTCGGCTATTTTGTCACCGAGGCAGCCCTGAAGCGCCCGCTGATCGGGCAGCACTGGGCGTGGCTCGGATTTGCGCTTGTTGCCATTGGCACGGTCATGGCCATCATTCCGGTCGCCATGGGGCGTGCCTCGGTGCTCTACACGTTCTATCCGCCGTTAGTCGGGAGCCCGTTCTACTATTTAGGCGTCGTGCTGGTCGTCATTGGCTCGTGGATCTGGGTCGCTCTGATGTCAGCGAACCTTTACTACTGGAAGCGAGACAACCCCGGCGTGCCGGTTCCGCTCGCGATGTTCGCGACAGTCGCCGGGTCTTTACTTTGGGGCTGGACCGCGGTGGGGGCGGCGCTGGAACTGCTGCTGCAAATCCTGCCGGTGGCGTTCGGCTTGCGAACCACGATCGACGCGGGTCTCGCGCGCGTGTTCTTTTCCTGGACGCTACACGCGATCGTCTATTTCTGGCTGATGCCGGCATACATTGCGTACTACACGATCGTGCCGCGTGCGATCGGCGGGCGGCTGTACAGCGACACGATGGGCCGGCTTGCCTTCATCTTGTTCCTGGTCGTGGCGATGCCGATCGGCATTCACCACCTGTTCGAGGACCCACAGGTCGGTTCCGGCTTCAAGTTTCTTCACTCGGTGTTTACGGCACTCGTCACCGTGCCGACACTGCTGACGGTATTCACCATCTGCGCGTCGGTCGAGATCGCCGGGCGGCTGCGCGGCGGCAAGGGCGCGCTAGGCTGGCTCGCTGTGCTCCCCTGGCACAACCCGGTAATGCTCGGCGCGGCGCTGTCCTTCGTCATGCTGGGCTTCGGCGGGGCCGGCGGCGTCATCAACATGAGCTATCAGCTCAATAGCACGATCCACAATACGCAATGGGTGACCGGGCATTTTCACCTGATCTTCGGTGGCGCCATCGTTATCATGTATTTCGTGATCGCCTACGATATCTGGCCGCATCTGACCGGGCGCGCATTGGATGATTTCCGGCTGATGCGGTGGCAGCTATGGACGTGGTTCGTCGGCATGATCGTGCTGACGTTCCCGTGGCACTATGTCGGCATTCTGGGCATGCCGCGCCGCATGGCATTCTATGACTACACCGATCCGGTCATCGCGACGCAGGCAGCCTCGGTCGTGATGTCGGTGATTGGCGCCGCGATCCTGGTGGTTTCCGGGGCGCTGTTCCTGCTGGTGCTGGCGCGCGGCCAGTGGGCCCACGGGCCCAGCCTGGCGTCTACCGCTTCAGCGTGGCGGCCCATCCCCCGCGCACGCTGCCCGCGGCGCTGAACGGCCTCGGTCTATGGGTCGGGCTGATGCTCGCACTGACGATCGTGAATTACGGCTTCCCGATAGCCCATGTGCTGGCGACCCCGGCACGGCCGTGCCAGCCGTCCCGGTCGGCTCAGCACGATGAGCGGCAAGCGGACTGATATCTGGTTCGCCGGCAGCATCGGGATTACCGCCGCGGTGGCCGTGGGCGCTTTTGCCATTGGCTTCGTCTGGCTGCCACTGGCCGACCCGACCGCTCGGTTTCATGGGGCCTGGAACGCGATCTGCGCCGCAGCCGGACTGGTGCAGACGGCGCCTGACCTCCAGCCGATCCAACAGGCCACCTATCCCGTAACGCAGGTCGAGGTATCGCCCCAGATGCTGCGTGACGCAAGCGCGGACTCGATCGGGAGCGGTGCGACGCTCGCACTGCGCTGCACGATGTGCCACGGCCCGCGCGGGCTGAGCCAGGCCCAGGCACCGAACCTCGCCGGCCAGTATGCGGTCGCGATTTACAAGCAGCTTACGGATTTCAAGAACGGCGCGCGGCCGAGCGCGGTAATGGAACCGCTTGCTTGCGGATCTGACCGACTCCGATATGCGCGACCTTGCCGCCTATTACGCCTATCTGCCACGCCCGTCGGGTCCGGATTTGAGCGTAGCGCCGGCGATCGTTGCCAGAGGGCGCGCCGATGCGCGGTATCGCCCCGTGCGGCGCGTGCCATGGAACGGTCGGAACCAAGGCCGGTGCGACCTGGCTCGGTGGACAGCCCGCGGCCTATCTGCACGCTCAGCTGATGGGGTTCGCCACGGATACGCGGCGGAACGATATCGATGCCGTCATGCGCAACATCGCCCGCCGGATGACGCCAGACGAAATTGAGGCAGCAAGCCGATTTTATGAGGAACACCCATGACGCCCCAAGTTATGCCAAGAGTATTTGTATCAACGTATCACCCATAACGCTTTCCAATCGGTGGAATTGGGCCAGAATACTACACGCCGTGCCATGCGGCATCTACACAATACACTTAGACATTCTCTGATCATCACGCTGCTGCTGTTGCCGGTTTCCTGATTTATATGACATCCCGCCCGACGCTATATAGTAACACTCGACCCGTGGAAACGCTCTACGGCAGCTTCAGTGCAGTGCATTCGACATGGGCGATAGGGTTGACGTAATGGTTAATTGAAAAACGCTAAGGTCAATGGCATAGTCCGAAATGACTATAGCGAGCGACGAGAGGAACGGGATTTGGACGGCCGACTTGCCACGCTCCCGAGGCAGCGACTTTCTTGAACAGGACTGGGTCGCGATTTCCCCGTGGTTCTGAGGCAGCCAATTCGGCCCGGATGGGGTCTGGTTACCCTGCTGGAGGGAAAAGATGGATATGGCTTCGCCTAAACCACTGCAAGTGCTGCCTATTCCGACACTTTTTGATCGTGCCGCGGCTGCGTTTGCTAACCGGCCGGCACTATCATTCGAGGGCCGGCGTTGGACGTATGGCCAACTCGATGCCATGGTCGATCGTGCAACGGCTGGGCTTCAGCGCCTCGGACTCCGGCCCGGCGACAAGCTAGGCTTGTGCCTGCCTAACACACCCTATTTCGTCATTTTCTACTACGCGGCCCTTAAGGCCGGCGCCGTGGTGGTCAACTACAACCCACTCTACGTAACGCGCGAACTGCGCCACCAGATAGAGGACTCCGGCACCACGACAATGGTGGTTCCCGATCTCGCCGCGATCTATGACAAGGTCGCCGAGATCGAAAGTTTACGACGTATCATCGTGTGCCCGTTCGCCGACGTGCTGCCTACAGTAAAGGGCATCGCTTTCTCTATACTGAAGCGAAAAATGCTCGCCCGCCCGGTCTACGGCGAGCGCATCATCCCTTACAGCCAGATCGTCGCCTCACGCGCTCCACCGGATCGGGTGCCGATCAATCCTTCGGACGTGGCGGTGCTGCAATATACCGGCGGAACAACCGGCCGCCCCAAGGGCGCGATCCTGACGCACGCCAATCTGTCGATCAACGCACAGCAGACCACCCACCACATGCCCAGTATGCGGCCCGGTCGAAGAAAAGATGGTCGCCGTGTTGCCCTTCTTCCATGTCTTCGCGATGACATCGATCCTGAACGGCGGCCTCAGCGTGGGCTGCGAGTTGATCCTGCACCCGAGGTTCGAGATCGACAGCATGATGAGGTCGCTGGTCCGCGACAAGCCGACCATCATGCATGCCGTCCCGACGATCTACAACGCAATCGCCACGGCAGCGGAGAAGAAGCACGTCGACCTCTCCAGCCTGCGGGTCTGCGTCTCCGGCGGTGCGCCGATGCCGGCTGAGATCCGCGAACGTTTCGAAAGAGTGACCGGCTGCCGGATCATCGAGGGCTACGGCCTGACCGAAGCTTCCCCCGCGGTGACCTCGAACCCCCCGGATGGCGAGATCCGGCCAGATTCAGTGGGGATCCCGCTGCAGGGGACGGTGGTCGAGATCCGGTCGCTCGATGACATCAACCGCATTCTGCCGGCCGGCGAGCGCGGTGAGATCTGTATACGGGGCCCTCAGGTCATGAAGGGCTACCTGAACCGCGAGCAGGAGACCCAGGATGCATTCATCGACGGCGCGCTGCGCTCCGGCGATGTCGGCTACCTCGATGCGGACGGGTATCTGTTCGTCACCGACCGGATCAAGGATCTGATCATCTGCAGCGGCCACAACGTCTATCCGCGGGTGATCGAGGACGCGCTGTATGAACACCCTGCGGTCGCCGAAGCCATCGTCATTGGTGTCCCGGACTCCTATCGCGGTCAGGCGCCGCTGGCATTCGTCACACTGCGCGCCGGTGAACTCCGAACCGGGGACGAACTCCGCGAGTTCCTGCGTGACAAGATTTCCCCGATCGAAATGCCCGTGCGGGTCGAGATTAGAACCAGCCTGCCCAAGACGGTGATCGGGAAGCTGTCCCGCAAGGAACTGCTCGAAGAGGCCATGGCGACGAGTTCCGACGTGAGGTAGTTGACGTATAGGGCAAGCTGCGATATCGGACGACGCATGACGCGAGGGCAACTCTACACCGTGACGGAACTGGCGAAGGAGCTGGGGATGACCGCGCGCGCCGTCCGGTTCTATGAGGATAAAGGTCTGATAACGCCGCAGCGGGCGGGCACCACGCGAGTCTATTCGGCTCGGGATCGTGCCCGCATGATTCTGATTCTGCGTGGCAAGCGGCTGGGTTTTTCGTTGAGTGAGATAAAGGAATATCTCGATCTGTACGACGCCGATGTCACTCAGCATGCGCAACTCCGCGTGCTGCTGGCCGCGGTGGCAAAGCGACGAGCCCAGCTTCTGGCGCAACGCCAGGCGATCGACGAGGCGCTGGCCGAATTGGCCGACATCGCCGTGCAGTCCGAGGCGGCGCTGAAAGTCCCCGCTCCGCGCGCCAAACGCGCCGCCAGCGGCTGAGCACCTGACCATGGGATATATTCTTCGTTGCGTGAAGCGATTTGATCGACAACGTTCGGCCAGTCAGGGAGACAACCATGACCAACACCGTAATCGCCGGCTATGCACGCTCGCCGTTCCATTTCGCCAGCAAAGGCGGCCTTGGCCAGGGTGCGTCCCGACGATCTGGCCGCGCAGGTGGTGCGGGCGCTGATTACCCGCACCGGCGTGAAGCCCGAGGATATCGAGGACATCATCGTCGGCTGTGCGTTCCCGGAGGCCGAACAGGGGCTTAACGTCGCCCGCCTGATCGGCCTGTTGGCAGACCTGCCGCTGTCGGTCGCCGGCGTCACCGTCAACCGGTTCTGTGGCTCGTCCATGCAGTCGATCCACTTCGCCGCCGGCCAGATCGCACTGGGCGCGGGGGACGTTTTCGTCTGCGCCGGTATCGAAAGCATGAGCCGCGTCCCGATGATGGGCTATAATCCGCTGATCAACCCGGCGCTGATGAAGTCGATGCCCGCCGCCTATATCGGCATGGGTGAGACCGCTGAAAACGTCGCTCGCAAATGGCAAATCCCTCGATCCGAGCAGGAGGCGTTTGCGGTGCGCAGCCATCAACGCGCCGCGGCTGCCGTCGCCGCCGGCAGGTTGAACGACGAGATCGTGCCAATCGTCAGCAAGGGCGGTTCAGTCGATCAGGACGGCTGCATTCGTCCCGACACGACAGCAGAAGGCCTCGCCGGGTTGAAGCCCGCGTTCGACAAGGACGGCACCGTGACCGCCGGGACGGCCTCGCCGCTGACCGATGGGGCCGCCGCCGTGCTGGTGTGCAGCGAGGCCTACGCGGACAAGCACGGGCTGCAACCGCTCGCGCGGATCAAATCGATTGCCGTAGCCGGTTGCGCGCCGGAGATCATGGGCATCGGCCCGGTCGCCGCGACTAAGAAGGCGCTGGCTCGGGCGGGCATCGAGATCGGCGCGATCGATGTGGTGGAACTCAACGAGGCGTTCGCCAGCCAGGCCATCGCCTGCGCCCGCGAACTTGGCATCCGCGACGAGACGCTGAACCTCGATGGCGGCGCGATCGCGCTCGGCCATCCGCTGGGCGCGACCGGCGCCCGCATTACCGGCAAAGCCGCGTCGTTACTTGCCCGTACCGGCGGTCGTTACGCGCTGGCGAGCCAGTGCATCGGCGGCGGCCAGGGCATCGCCACGATCCTGGAACGCGTGTGATGGCCGACCGACTTCCTGATCAAGAAAGTCGGCGTCATCGGCGCCGGCACGATGGGTGCGGGAATCGCCGCCCAGGTCGCCAATGCCGGCGTGCCCGTGGTGCTGCTCGATATCGTGCCGCCCGGCGCCAATAACCGCAACGCACTGGCCGAGGGCGCGGTCGCGAAGATGCGCAAGGCGGAACCGGCGGCGTTCATGTATGACGGCGCCGCGAAGCTGATCGACACCGGCAACCTGGAAGACGATTTGGCAAAACTCGGCGACTGCGACTGGATCATCGAAGCAGTGCTGGAGCGCACTGACATCAAGCAGGCACTGTATCGCAAGCTGGAGGGCGTCCGCCGGCCCGGCAGCGCGATCAGCTCCAACACCTCGACCATCGGCTTGAAAGTGCTGACCGAGGGCATGAGCGAGGCGTTCCGGCGCGACTTCCTGATCACTCATTTCTTCAACCCGCCACGTTATATGCGTTTGCTGGAGATCGTTGCTGGATCCGGAAACCGCCCCGGACACGGTCGCCGCTGTCAGCTGGGTTCGCCGACGTCGCGTTGGGCAAGAGTGTCGTCCGGTGCGAGGACAGCCCCGGCTTCATCGCCAACCGGCTTGGCATCTACTGGATTCAGACTGGCGGTGAACGAAGCGATTGATCTCGGCCTGACGGTCGAGGAAGCGGACGCCATCGTCGGCCGCCCGATGGGCATTCCGAAAACCGGCGTGTTCGGACTGATGGACCTGGTCGGCATCGATCTGGGGCCGCAGGTGAGTGCCTCGATGCGCGGCGTGCTGCCGAAGTCGGACGCGTTCCACAGCGTTGATCGGGAGCAGCCACTGATCGCCCGCATGATCGAGCAGGGGCTGACCGGCCGCAAAGGCAAGGGCGGATTCTATCGTCTGGATCGCTCCGGCGGCGGCCGCGTCAAGCTGGCGATCGATCTGAAGACGGGCGAATACCGGCCGGAACAGACGCCTGTATTGCCCGAGGTCGAGGCGGCGGCGCGGGATTTACGCGTGCTGCTGTCCGCACCTGGAAAGGTCGGCGCTTACGCCTTTCGTGTTCTCGCGCAGACCATCTCCTACGCTGCGACGTTGGTCCCGGAGGCGGCCTCGTCGGTCGCCGACATCGATGAGGCGATGCGGCTGGGCTACAACTGGAAGTGGGGACCGTTCGAGCTTACCGACAAGCTTGGTTCGGCGTGGCTGGTCGAACAACTGACCGCCGCGGACTTAATGGTGCCGAGGCTGCTGGCGGACGCGGCGGGCAAGAGCTTCTATCGTTTCGAGGGTGGCAAGCGGCAATTTCTAGGCACCGATGGCGCCTACCATGACATCATCCGCGCGCCGGGTGTGCTGCTGCTCGAGGACATCAAGCTTCGGTCCAAAGCCGTGCTGAGGAACGGTTCCGCCGCGCTGTGGGATATCGGCGATGGGGTCGCATGCTTTGAGTTCACGTCAAAGTCCAATGCGCATGGACGACAAGATCATCGAGCTTCTCGGCAAGTCGATCGAAATTGTCGGGCAGAAATTCAAGGCTTTGGTGATCTACAACGAGGGCAGCAACTTTTCGCTCGGTGCCAATCTGGGCCTCGCGTTGTTCGCCGCCAACATCGCCGCCTGGGGAGAGATCGACAAGTCGATCGCTGCCGGCCAGAAGACCTACAAGGCGCTGAAATACTCTCCCTTCCCCGTCGTCGCGGCTCCGGCGGGCATGGCGCTGGGTGGCGGCTGCGAGATCGTGCTGCACGCCGACGCGGTGCAGGCGCATGCCGAAACCTACATCGGCCTGGTTGAATGCGGCGTCGGCCTGATCCCCGGCTGGGGCGGCTGCGGCGAGATGCTGGCTCGCTGGCGGGCGGAGCCGAAGCTGCCACGCGGCCCGATGCCGGCGCCCGCGAAGGTGTTCGAGGGGATCAGCACGGCGGACGTCTCGAAGTCGGCGCACCAGGCGATGGAAAGGAAATTCCTCCGCGAGACCGACGGCATCAGCATGAACCGCGACCGCGTGCTGGCGGACGCGAAGCAGCGAGCTCTGTCGATGGTTGATGGTTACACGCCGCCGAAGCCGCCGGAATTCGTGCTGCCGGGGCCGTCCGGCCGGGCGGGGTTGAATGCGGCGGCGGAGGGGTTCCATCGGCGGGGAATTGCGACGGACCACGATCTGGTCGTCGCCGATGCACTGGCCGAGGTTCTGTCCGGCGGCGACACCGACATTATCGATACGGTGACAGAGCAACAGATACTCGACCTGGAGCGGAACGCATTCATGCGGCTGGCCCGCACCGCGCCCACACTGGCGAGGATCGAGTATACGCTGGAGACTGGCAAACCGTTACGCAATTAGGACTTCGCGATCGACTGTGCAGGGATGAATTTGGCGACGAACTCTCGAAAAAGGGCACCGAATGCAGACCTATAAAGCGCCCCTGCGCGACATGCGGTTCGTGCTGCACGAACTTCACGACAGCGCCGCGCTGACCCAGCTTCGCGGCCTTGAGGACGTCTCCCCTGAGCTGATGGACCAGCATCCTCGAGGAAGCCGCCAAGGTCGCCGAGGAAGTCTTGCTGCCGATCAACGCCTCGGGCGATGAGGTCGGCTGCGTGCTGGAAAACGGCGTGGTCCGCACGCCCAAGGGCTTCAAGGAAGCCTACGACACATTTCGCCAGGGTGGCTGGACCGCGCTGTCCGCCGATCCGCGCTACGGCGGCCAAGGTCTGCCAGAGAGCCTGAACAAGCTGGTCGAGGAGATGATCCTGCTCCGCCAACCTCGCCTTCGGTCTGTATCCGGGACTGACGCATGGCGCCTATCAGGCGATCGCCAGTCACGCCCGAGACGAGCTGAAAGACACCTATCTTCCAAAGATGGTGGACGGCACGTGGTCGGGCACCATGTGCCTGACCGAGGCGCATTGCGGCACCGACCTCGGCATGCTGCGCACCCGCGCGATTCCGCAGGCGGATGGCAGCTACAAGGTCAGCGGGTCGAAAATCTTCATCAGTGCCGGCGAGCACGACCTGACGGAGAACATCATCCATCTGGTGCTGGCTCGCCTGCCTGATGCGCCGCCGGGGACGCGCGGCATCAGCCTGTTTCTGGTGCCGAAATTTATCCCGACGACCGACGGCCGCCCTGGCGCCCGCAACGGCGTGGTCTGCACCGCGCTGGAGCACAAAATGGGGATCAAGGCCTCGTCCACCTGTCAGTTGACGTTCGAGGACGCCACCGGATGGCTGATCGGCGAGCCGAACCAGAGGCCTCGCCTGCATGTTCACCATGATGAACAGCGAGCGCCTGTCAGTCGGAATTCAAGGCCTTGGCGCGGCGGAAACCAGCTACCAAAGCGCCGTCGCCTACGCCCGCGAACGCATCCAGGGCCGCAGCCTGAGCGGCGCCAAGGCCACCGACAAAGCAGCCGACCCGATCATCGTCCACCCCGACGTGCGCCGCATGCTGCTGACGATTCGCTCCTACACCGAGGGCTGCCGAGCCCTGGGCGGCTGGGTCGCTCGGGAACTCGATGAGATGGAGCGGTCGGATGATCCCGACACCCGCAAGCGCGCCGAGGATTTTACTGCATTGATGACGCCGATCGTGAAGGCGCTGTTCACCGATCTCGGGTTCGAAGCGACCAATATCGGCATGCAGGTATACGGCGGCCATGGCTACATCCGCGCCAACGGTATGGAACAGCTTGTCCGCGATGCTCGGATTTCGATGATCTACGAGGGCACCAACGGCGTGCAGGCTTTGGATCTGGTTGGCCGCAAGTTACCGGTGGGCGCCGGGCGGATGCTGCGGACGTTCTTCCATCCGGTCAACGAGTTCATCGAGCGAAACAGCGATCACAAGCAACTCGGGGAAATGATCAAGGGATTCGGTAAAGCATTTGGGGCATTGCAACTCGCGACCGCGGAGATCGCGGCAAGGGGGATGGCGGATCCCGAGGAAGCCGGCGCCGCCGCTACAGAATACCTGCGGCTGTTTGGGCTCGTGGCTCTGGGCTTTATGTGGGTCCGGGCGGCGGTCATCGCCGCGGAGAAACTGGCACGTCCGGATGCCGATGCCGCGTTCTACAAGGCCAAACTCACCACGGCCCGGTTCTTCATGGAGCGAGTGCTGCCGCAAGTCGGCGGGTTGCTCGTCGCGATCAAGGCTGGCAAGGGCGCAATGATGGAGATGGAGGAGGCGGCTTTCTAAAAGTGGGCAATTCGCTGCTCTCCTACACCGCAGCGAAATAGGCCGATTATTGGTACATCGCTCGCCAGGCATTCATTTCAACCAATTTCGGTTACTTACGTTAGTCAGGGGCGTTCGGCGAAGTCCAGCATAGATCAACGACCAGCATGAGCGAGCATCGTATCCTGAAGCAGAAGCAGCGGGAGAGCGCGGCATATCACGCTTGGTTGCGTCATGCGTTCCTGGCAGAGTGCGCACGTCTATCGGGATCGAAACGCATGACGGCATCGGCGGCGGCGCAGCCAGCGCCAGACAGGCAGACCGGCGTCAGCGCGGTGCTGTGGTCGTCCTGCGTGGCGACGCTCGCCATCGGCGTCAACGGGACCGCCATCATGGCGGCACTGCCGACGATGCGCGCCGACCTCGCCCTTGGCGCGGCGGACGTGCAGTGGGCCGTGAACGCCTATCTCGTCGTCTCCGCCGCTTGCATCGTGCTCGGCGGCGACGCTTCGGACCGCTTCGGTGCCCGCCGTGTCGCGATGGTCGGTCTCGTGCTGTTTGCCGCCGCGTCGGCCATCATAGCGCTTTCGGCCAGCGCGAGCCATGCTGCTGACGGGCCGCGCCTTGCAGGGCTTCGCCTCGGCGCTGGCGGTGCCCAGCACGCTGGCCGCGCTCGGCACCGTCATTCCGCCGGAGCGCCGCGCCGCCGCGATGGGCGCGTGGACCGGGTTCCTCATGCTCGGCTTCAGCATCGGCCCACTGTTCGGCGGGGCGGTGACGCACCTCGTCGGGTGGCGGGTGATATTCTGGCTCAACATCGCAATGATGGCGCTGGCCACCGCCGGCATGGCCGCCGGCGCGGATGGCGCCAGGGTGGCCCGCCCCGATTCCGCGCGGCACCGACTGGGGCGGCTTCGTGCTGCTGGCCGCCTTCATGATCGCCCTCGTCTTCGGCCTTCATGCCTTGCCGGGTATCGCAAGCGCGCCGCTCGCGGCACTCGGCCCCCTCGCGCTCGCCGCCGTCTGCTTCGCCGGGCTGCTTGCCCTGGAGCGCCGCGTCGCCGCTCCGCTGTTCGTGCAAGAGTTCTTCTCCCGCCGCCGGTTCGCCACCGGCGTAGCCGTCGGCTCGGTCTCGATGTTCTGCATCATGGCGCTGCTGCTCTATTTCAACCTGTTCGCGCAAAGCCCCGAAGGACTCCGCGACACGCCGCTCGACGCCGGTGCCGCGCTGCTGCCGCTCAGCGCGGCGCTTGCTGGCGGTGGCGATGTCGGCCCCTGCCATCGCTGCGCGCATCGGCCTGCGCTCCGCGATGACCGCCGCGATGACGCTGATCGTCGCGGGCAGTGCCGTCGTCTTCCTCGCCGTCTCCGGCTTCGGTTCGGGCGTGCTGGCTGCGGGCTTCGTGCTGATGGGTGCCGGTTTGGCGATGCCTTACGCCTCTGCCCCGCGCCTTGCCCTTTCGGCGCTGGCAAGCGAGCAGGCCGGCAAGGGTTCCGGCATCGTCAACGCCTGCACATTTCTCGCCGGCAGCGTCGGCGTGGCCGGCGGCGCCATCGCAACCGAATTCGGCGGCTTTCCGGCTGTCCTTGGCATGCTGGCCCTCGCCGGCCTTCTCGGACTTGCGGTAAGCCGCCTCATACCGGACCAGACTTGATCCCAGCGGTTAGCCGGCGTTCGGAAGAATCATTCTGAACGGAGCCATCCTGTTAACTTCAGGCATTGCCCTCACACTGGGTGTTCCATCGCCGGTGGCAAACTTCGTCGCGACTCGCGGCCGACGGCCTCCGCCTCTTGCACCTACACGCGGCATGGCTTCCATTGACCAAATGACCACCACGCATGATCCGCTGAACCAGCCGAACCCAAGGATCGCGGCCAACGTCATGCATTTCGCGCGCCTGCTGCGCCGCGCCGGGCTACCGGTTGGCCCGGCGGAGACGATCGCCGCGCAGGAGGCGCTGACCCATATCGATCTCGCCGCCAAGACACAGGCGTGCACCGCGCTGCGCACCGCGATGATCCATCGCCACGAGCATAGAGAGGTCTTCGACCAGGCCTTCGCCTTGTTCTGGCGCGACCCTTCCGCCGCCGAACAGGCCGCCGCGATGGCCCTGCTGGAGGCACAGAAAAAGCCCAAGCCCGAACGCGCGCCGCCGGCCTCTCGCCGCGTCGCCGAAGCCTTCGCGTCGAAAAAGGACAAGCCGCCGCAACTCAAGGACGAACCGCCCCCACTCGACATGTCGATGACCGTGTCCGAGCAGGAGCGACTCCAACATATGGATTTCGAGGCGATGGGCGCCGCCGAAATCAACGAAGCCAAGCGCGAGATCCGCCGCCTGGTGCTGCCACTGGACCTTCGCCGCACCCGCCGTCTCCGCCCGGACCAGAACGGACCCGTCACCGACCTGCGCCGCACCATTCGCGCCAGCCTGCGTCAGGGCGGCGAGATCCTCACTATCGCGCGCAACCGCCGCATCGTCCGGCCGCCGCCGCTGGTCGTGCTGTGCGACATCTCCGGCTCTATGTCTCGGTACGCGCAGATCCTACTGCACTTCCTGCATGCGGTGACCAACGACCGCGACCGCGTCCATGTCTTCCTGTTCGGAACTCGCCTGTCCAACGTCACCCGGCAACTGAAGGCCCGCGATCCCGAGGTGGCATTCCAGATGATCGCCCATGTTGTGCCGGACTGGTCGGGCGGAACGCGCATCGGCGAGGCCGTCGCCAGCTTCAACCGCCTCTGGGCGAAGCGAGTGCTGGGCCAAGGAGCGGTGGTGCTGCTGATCACCGACGGGCTGGACCGCGACGGCGCCCACGGGCTAGCCGAAAACATGGACCGGCTGCACCGCTCCTGCACAAGGCTGGTATGGCTCAACCCGCTGTTGCGTTGGACCGGGTTCGAGCCAAAATCCCAGGGCATCAAGGCGATGCTGCCGCATGTCGACGAATTCCGCCCGGTGCATAATCTGGCCAGCCTGCGGTCTTTGATCGACTCGTTGTCACGCCCCGCCCCCCAAGCCTTACGAAGATAAAGGGAACCAGCCGATGAGCAGCACCACCGAAGTCGAGGATGTCCTGGGCACCGCCGCCGCATGGCGCGCCGCCGGGGAGCAGGTTGCCGTGGCGACCGTGACCGAAACCTGGGGCAGTTCACCTCGCCCCGCCGGCAGCCAGATGGCGGTGACCAGATCCGGCCGCATGGCCGGGTCCGTCTCCGGCGGCTGCATCGAGGGCGCGGTCGCCGACGCGGCGATGAAGACGATCGACACCGGCAGCCCGCAATTGCTGGACTTCGGCGTGAGCCACGAGCGCGCGTGGGAGGTCGGCCTCGCCTGTGGCGGCAAGGTCAAGGTGTTTGTCGAGAAACTGAGCTGAGGAGTTGCCCCCAACCACCTCAGGGCGTCGGGGAGTAGGCACCGGGTCTGCCGCGAAACCTGGCAGTTGACGCCTCCCCTTTCCAGCGGATGCCGGTATGCTGGCGCAAACACAGTCGCGGGATGAACCTCCATGACCCCAGAAGTCCTTGCCGCCGTGGCGCAAGCGAAACAGGAAAAACGACCGGTCGTGCTGGCAACGCGTTTGCCCTCCGGCGAGCAGATGGTGCTGCCCGACCCGAGCGCCCCAGCGGATCTGAACGAGGCTGCTGCCCGAGCGCTAGACCGCGACGAAAGCGGCACCGTCAAGCTGGGCGAGACAGATTGGTTTTTGCATGCCTACAACCCCCCGCTCCGGCTGATCGTCGTTGGCGCGGTGCATATCGCTCAAGCGCTGGTGCCGTTCGCGGTGCCGTGCGGGTTTTCGGTCACCGTGGTCGACCCGCGCCGGTCGTTCGCTTCGGACGAGCGGTTTCCGAATGTTGAGATCTCCACCGATTGGCCTGATGAGGCGCTGGACGCCTTCGCCCCCGACAGCCGCACCGCAGTCGTCACCCTGACGCATGATCCGAAGCTGGACGATCCGGCGCTGGATCGCGCGCTGAAGTCACAGGCGTTCTACATCGGCGCTCTCGGGTCGCGCCGGACCCATGCCGCGCGGTTGAAACGGCTTCGCGAACTGGGCCATCAGGACAACGCCTTATCCCGCATCCGCGGCCCGGTCGGCCTGAATATCGAAGCCGTCACCGCACCGGAAATCGCCTTGTCGATCATCGCCGAGATCGTCGCCGTTCGCCGCAACGCGCCGCTGCCGCCGAAACCCACTCCATGAAGTTTGGCCCGGTCCCGCTGGACGAGGCCCGCGGTGCCATCATGGCGCACAGCCAAAAGGTCGGCGAGCGGATGATCCGCAAGGGATCGCTGCTGGATGACAAGGCGATCGAGGCGTTGCGGGCGGCCGGCCGGCTGGAGGTGATCTGCGCCCGCCTGGAACCCGGCGATGTGCCGGAAGACATCGCTGCCGACAGCCTTGCGACCCCGCTGCTCTCGCCGCTGATCGCCCGGTCGCGTGCGGCCACGGGGCGGGTAAACCTGGTCGCCGAGGTCCCCGGATTGCTGCGTATCGACGTCGGCCGGATCGACAGGCTGAACAGCATAGACGAGGCGCTCACGATTGGCACGCTGCCGGACTATGCCGTCGTCGCGCCGAAAGACCTGATCGCGACGATCAAGATCATCCCGTTCTCGGTCCCAGGAAACGTCCTGTCGGTGGCGGAGGCTATGGTCCGTCAAGGCGCCAGTCCGCTGACGCTGCACCCGTTCCGGCACCTGAATGTCGGTCTGGTGGTGACCGAACTCCCCGGCCTGAAGGACAGCGTCACCGACAAGACCATTGCGATCACCGAGGCTCGGATTTCCGCCCTGACCGGCTCCTTGCTGCCTCCGGTCCTTTGCGCGCATGAGGAGGAAGCGATCGGCCGAGCCCTGCACGGCCTGGTCGGCGAGGGGGCTGATTTGCTCCTGGTCATCGGGGCCTCGGCCGTGGTGGACCGGCGAGACGTCGGGCCGGCTGGAATTGTATGGGCCGGCGGGGAAATCCTGCATTTCGGCATGCCGGTCGATCCGGGCAACCTCATCTGCCTTGGCCGGATCGGCGAAAAGCCGGCGTTGGTGCTGCCTGGGTGCGCTCGCAGCCCCAGCCTCAACGGCATCGACTTCGTGCTGAGCCGCCTGTTCGCCGGCGTCCCCGTTACGCCACGCGACATGATGCGCATGGGCGTTGGTGGCTTGCTGAAGGAGATGGAGACGCGGCCCATGCCGCGGGAAAAGGCGCCGGCGACGCCTCGGTCCGGTGCCGCGCCGCGCAGCGCTCCGGTCATTGCAGGGGTGGTTCTGGGGGCGGGCCGGTCTCGGCGAATGGCGCCTCACAATAAGCTGCTCGTCACCGACAAGGCCGGTAAGCCCATGGTCGCACGAGTCGTCGACAACGTCCTGTCTTCCAAAGCAAGGCCGATCCTGGTCGTGATCGGCCATCAGGCCGAGCAGGTGGAGCATGCGCTGGGTGGCCGGCCGGTGCGGTATGTGCACGCGCCTGACTACGCTGATGGTCTGTCCGCCAGCCTGAAGGCCGGTATCGCTGCGGTGCCTCCGGAATGCGCCGCCGCCGTGGTCTGCCTCGGCGACATGCCGCTGGTGACGGGCCGGATGATCGACCGGTTGTTGTCGATGTACGACCCCGAGGAAGGCCGGCTGATCGTGCTGCCGACGTTCCGCGGCAAGCAGGGCAATCCGATGTTGTGGGACAAGCGATTCTTTCCGGAGATCCTGCAGATCGGCGGTGATACGGGCGCACGGTTTTTGGTCGGTAAGCATACCGAATTTGTGTGCGAGGTCGAAATGGCGGACGACGCGGTGCTCCGGGATTTTGATACGACGGAGTCGTTGACCACGCTGCCGAAGGGTATGCGGCCAGAGGGGGTTGGATGAGCCTCTAGGTGTCTTGCAGGCCGCACAGCGACCACGGCACGCCATTCCACCACCACACCACATGTCTATACAAAAGACCGAGCCGAGCGGACAGCGACGGGCGGACCGGGTCATAAACCTCGATATTGGCCATCATGCCTGAATCTTCGTGCCGCAGGACATGGCAGTGGAACACGAACCGGCCGAGGATCAGGCGGTCGGTGAACGGCATCCGCAAGCTTCACCTGGCCGCGTTCGGGCACGAACACGGTATCAACATAGCCAGTGAACGGGACCGACTTGCCGTTGATCTCAACGACCTGGAAGCCGATCTGGTGAATGTGGAAGATGTGCATATCATCGGAATCGTTCCGTATCGTCCATTCCTCGATATTGCCCAATGGTACACGGATATCGATCCGGCCCTCGTCGTACAATCTTGCCGTTGACAAAAAAGCGTTGCGCCGACGCCTTCGTTGTCGTAGTCTGGGAGAAGACGACCTCGCGCTTCGCGTCGATCTGAGCCACTCGCAGATCGGGCGGCGGCGCCGTGGATGCCGCGGTTGTGGCCGAAGGTGGCTCGTCTCCAGCGACATCCAGTAAGCCGATCTGCCGGTCCGGCGTCTGTTCCGATCCGGTACCGGTCATGATTCCTTTCGCCATTATTGCGTAGCGGCCAACTTCCCCAGCATCGACGAGTACGTCGACGCGAGCGCTTGGCGAGATGTCCAGGACAGAGGTGGAGCGTTCGTTGACCGTTGCCTGGCCATCCTCTGCCACGATGCGAAAGCGATGGCCGTTCAGCGTAATATGCAGCGCTCTGTTGGCACTCTGGTTGGTGAAGCGCCACAGTTGGGTCTCCCCGGGCCGCATGGCTTCGTTGGTGGTCAGCTGACCGTTCACCGACTGAACGATGCCATGCATGGTGTCATCGATCTCGGCATTGCCGACATCGTCGTCGAACACCATGTCCTTTAATATAAATAACCGCTGGGTAATCGATATCGGAGCCGGTGGTTCAACTACGATCGTCCCGCTAAGGCCGCCCATGATCTGATGTTCGGCTAGGCCGTGTAAATGGGCATGATACCAGTATAGACCCGGCGGTTGAGTGAGCGGGATCCTTACCTCGTAGTCCAAGCTATGGCCCGGTTGAATAGCGAGATGCGGATTGTCGCTGTTGCCCAGGGGTGATGTCTGAATGCCATGGAAGTGCAGGTTGGTCGGTTGCGACAGGTGGTTCACGAGCATCAGGCGCATCAGGTCGCCCGGATGAACGTGCAGCACCGGTCCCGCGTAAACACCATTGTAGGTGGCGCCATCGAGTTCAAGGCCTCCGACGTGAACCTTTCCCTCCGCCGCCACCAACGTCGCTGACAAGACGCCGTCATGGCTGACGATTTCGGTCAGGCTGGCTGGATCACCCGCGCGGGCGATTGAAGCGCCGAGCAGTATAGCCAGCACAAGAGGGGCGACGCGCATCAGGCTGCGCGTTTTCCGCGGATCCATTCGACCAGCGCCGGCGGGGCCGCGGTGGAATCCCATGGGAAGCGGATGCTGGCTTCCTGACCATCCCGCAGGATCGTGCCGTTCAGATCTGGCAGGCCGCCCAAACGGAGGGTGACGGCTGTTCCCGCCACGAGTTGCTGGTCCGACTGGACCCGCGCACCGCCAAAGCTGAGATCCAGGCACATCGTCGGCAGCAGGTTGCCGTTCAGGACCAGCGTGGCCGGCAGATTGATCGAAACACGTTCATCTTCCCGCCGGTTGGCTGCGTCTGACGACGTACCGAACGATACGGACCATTACATTCCGCAGTTCCGAGATATGCTCGGCCACCTCTCCTGCGACCGAGCGCATTTCGTTCACTGCCGCATCGGTACCCTGTGCCTCTTGCGAAACAGATTTCACTTGAGAGGAAACGATCCGCATCGCCTCGGCTGTGCCAAGCACGTTGCGCGCGATCTCACCGGTTGCAGCCGTCTGCTGTTCCGCCGCCGCCGCGATCGCTTGAGTGATGCGCTCGATCGCGGCGACCCGGCCGACCATTTCGCCGACCACTCTCACCGCGTCGTGGGTCGCGGTTTGCACACTGCTGACGGCTCGGGCGATTTCCTCGGTGGATCGTGCGGTTTGTGTGGCCAGAGTCTTGACCTCGCCGGCAACGACGGCAAAGCCGCGACCGGCCTCACCCGCTCGGGCGGCTTCGATCGTTGCATTCAGCGCCAGCAAATTGGTTCGTCCGGCGATGTCGCGTATCAACTGGGCGACCGCGCCGATCTGGCCCATTGACGCGGAAAGCGCATCGATAATCCCGCGTGCCTGCTCCCCCGCCCGCGCAGTGCTCGCGATTTCGGCGGTGGAGATGGTGATCTGGGAGGCGATTTCGCTCGCCGAGCCTGAGAGCTTCTCCCCCGCAGCGGCTACGATCTCGCAGCTGTGCAGCGCCTCGCTGCTGGCGCCGGCTGCCGAGTCCACGCTCGCCAGCATGCGGGCCGCAGAAGCGGCGAGTTCCTGCGCACGATCCGACAAAAGAAGGCCGCTTCGGCTGGATCGTTCCGCAACGGTTGTGGTCTCGCGCTCTATGCTGTCCGCAGCGTTGCGCAAGGCCTCCACCTTCTCGGTTTCGGCCTGCAAGTGCTGCTGCTCGCGTTCCGCGCCGGCACGGGCGTTCTGCTGCATCGCATCGCGGAACACGGCGGCTGCGCGTGCGACACCCCCTATTTCGTCGCGGCGCTTTGACAGCCGGGACGGGACGTCGAGATCCAGATCCCCCGCGGCCAGACGGCCAATGATGCGGGAAAGTTGACTCAAGGGGCGCGACAGGTCGCGGCCCAAAACAAAGCCAACCCCAAGGGCGATGCCTATGGCGACGGCGATCTGAATCAGCACGATACGCGTGCTGCGACCAGCCGTTTCGTCCGCGTCGTCGCGCGCTTCCAAGCCGTCGGCGGCAAATTTCTGCACCAGCTTCGTCATTGACCGATCAGCCTGCGTCATCCGCTCGGTTAATTCCGGTGCAGGTGTTTCCGCCAACGCAGCGAGCAGTCCGCGCGTTTTTTTGCCCGCATCCCGGGCATTGTCCGAAGCCGCCCGGTCCAGTGCAACGTCGAGCAGGCTGAGCACCTTTTGCAGATCGCCCGTTGCGCCGACCGTGCCGCCGGCCGCCTGTTGGCTGTTCTTCAGCCGCAGGAACTCGTTTTGCGCTTGGTTGACGTAGGACATGCCCATGAACGCATGATCGAAGATGCCGATCGCCAGGCGTCCCATTTGCGCTGCCTGCTGCTGCGCCAGCACGCCGAGCAGGGCGATGATGGCGACAAAGCCGAGGCACGCGGCCAGGATTTTCATACGCACGGACATCAAGGATTCCTGTCGAGAAAGGCAGCTGGCAGCAATGTCACTTAACCGTTACGGTCATCTTCATGCTCGGGTGAATACTGCAACGGACCTTGAAGCGCCCAGCCTTGTCGAAAGCATATTTCACTGTCTCTCCAGGCTTCTGCAGACCCAGATCTGTCGCGTCGTCGTCTTCGTTCAGCACCGTGATGTTATGGCTCACGTCGTCCTGGTTCTGGAAGTTCAGAGAGTCACCCGGCTTCAGGTCAACCGACTTTTCGCTAAACTTCTGGCCGCTCTGGGAGATGCTTGTGGTGGAGGCTCGGACACCGGCGCCTCCGGCGATGAGCATTGTCGCGAGCACGATGGCTGATACACGCATGGTTCACACTCCTTGACTGATAACGTTCAGAAACGGGCCGCAGCCCAAATGCTGAAGTACAGGGCGTTGTTGGCGGCGGCGTTGTTGGTGACACCGTCGAAGCGGAAGTAGCTGACGTACTGCACCGCGAGACGGACATTGCCCCACGAGATGAAGGAGTCTGGCTTGCCCCAAGGCACATAGGCGATTTCTGCGATCATGCCGGAAGTGTTCGGGCTGCCGTTTGGCGTCGCCCAATACGCAGGATCGCCGGTTCCGTTGGTTTGAAAATATTGGATCGAGGGCGTGACGGTCGCGCCAATGCTGTATGAGACGTCGGCACGAAACGTATTCAGGCCATGATATGGCAGCGAACCGCTGATGGTCCGGCTGGCGCCGAGCCAGCCGTCCTCGTGGATCAGGGTGGCGTGTGCCGAGACCAGGTCGCCGGTGACGTTGCGAGGATTGACGTAGAACTGATAGTTCGCGTCCAGCGCGAGATCGGTGAACTGATCCGCCTGGCCTGGAACTTCGATGCCGCCGGGTGCTACGTTCCCATTCAGGCCGTATGTGCCGACCTCGAAGTAGTTACGGCCAATATCCTTCTGCAGAGCCAGACGCCAATAGGGAATGACACCCAGCGTCTTGTCGGTGTTGGCGACCGGAACAATCCCGGTGGCGTTCAGCACGTCGTAGCCAAGGCCTCGATAGAGGTCGAACTCGGCGTAGACCAAACTGTTCCACATCGCGTAGGCACCGGCGCCGGCGACGCGTTGGCCTAACCCGCCATCGATCAGCGTCGCTGCCAAAGGCGTCGGGGAGAGGGGCGAGCTGTTATAAGGAAAGCTCCAGACCGGCGTTGAATTCCACAGGTCGGACACGGTCGGGCTGTTGTTGGCGGTGAAACCGTAGACGAGGTCTTCGTCGAACAGGTCCGTGTCGTGCGCATAACGGATGTCGACGTTGTCGATCATGTCCCTGATCGGCGACGCCGTCGTAGGTGAGCTGGATGAAGGCCCCAAATCCCCCTGCGATTTTCCCGGCGTAATACACGGACGCCTGGTCCATCGCGAAGTTGTTGTTGGAGGCGAAATGCGGGGCGGCCGGACCCGGCTGATCGTTGTTGGTGTGGGTGAAGGATAGCTGGGTAGTGACCGCGAGTGGTAGGCCATGTTTCTTATTGTCGGTGGCAGTGTAGCCATTCAGCTTGAATTCGCGGCCGAATTTGGTGAGTTGGGGCCCGAAAGCGCCGACGTGGCATGCCGCACAGGGCTGTCCGGTCTGCCCGGCGAACGATGGAACGGCGGTTGCGGTGACCGGCCGGAGCAGCAGGGCGGGTAGGATAGACACAACCGCAAGGCGCAGGATGAACCGCATCTGAAAAATGCGAGTTCGCGGCAAAGGCGAGTTCTGCGGCGCGGTCATTCCCTAGCGCCACGGCCTAACGGTCGGTGTAGACGGAAGCATGCTGCCTGGCTCTCCGCAAAAGAGATTTCTGAATAGGCCGGCAACGATGAATCAAAGGTTAAGCGGTGCTGAAATACCTCCGGGCAAGCGGTCCCCGGCTAAGGCACGCCAGAGCTGAGCGAAACTATCGTTCGGTCGGGGCTTGTGAACGCCAATGACCAGAGCTTGTCAGCTTGACCAAGGGAAAATTTTTCCGTTTGATAACGAGACAACGTAACTCCGAAGTCGCTTCCGATGCCGACGGTCAGCCGATGGGAACCGCGCCCGTCCGACGAGCGTTGGGCTAGTGATAAACAAACAGGAGGACTGCGTGGATCGGATCAAAATCCTGGACGGAACGCTGTGGCATCAGGTCCCCAAGGACGTGATCACCGAGGCCGAACACGCCGCGAAGGAGTCCCCTGTTTGGATCGCTCGACAGAGTAACGGCCATATTGTCGCGATGGACGGACCGGGCGACCCCGGCGTTGCTACCGGGGATATCATCTTCATCGCTGAGGTGGCGCCCAGCGGAGGGCCGTGACACGAGCGAAGGAATCAGCGTCGCGTGGACGCTGTGCTTACCCCCACGGATCGACCAGGACCTTGGCATGCCGCTCGGGATTCGCTAGCTCGGCGAACGCATTGCTGACGCCTTCAAGGCCCACGGTGCCGGTGATCAGGGGAGACACGTCGACCTTTCCCTCGGCGATAAAGTGCAGGCTTTCAGCGAACTCGGTGGCGGTATAGGCGAGCACGAACTGAACGTTCAATTGCTTGACGATGCCGAAGAATGGCTCGATCCGGTCGGTTTCCATACAGACACCAACGACCACAATTCGAGCTGACGCGGGCGCCCCCTCCATGATTTGTTGGATGACTCCAGGCACGCCGACGCACTCGAAGATCACTGCCGGTCGCAACTTTGGGCCCAGCCCAAACAGCTGAGCATAGCGGCTTCCGTCGAACCCTTCGGGCGTCGCCGTCTGTCGCCAGGTCTCGTACAGGTGACCCGTCAGCCGGGTCGATCGCGATGTCGGCGCCCATCCGCAGCGCCAACGCCCGCCGCGCGGGTGAAAAATCGGCGGCGATGATAGGATGGACGTTCTTGATGACCAACCCGGCGATCACAGCCAGGCCGACTGGGCCGCAACCCACCACGAGCGGCACATCCTCGGGCGCCAGACGCGCATTTTCAACGGCGTGCCAACCCACTGCGATTGGCTCCGTCAGCGCCGCGCTGGAGGCCGGCAGACCGTTCGGTACCGGCAGAAGCATCCGGTCGGCGAGGGGCATGTATTGCGCGAACCCGCCGGCGATGTCGTTCGAATAACCGATGCCCTGGACAGTCTCGCCCGCCAGGGTCATCGGCATGGAGCAGACGAGCGTCCCCGGCGCAATCCTGGCCGGGGTGTCCGGGCCATACTCGACAACTTCGCAGCAGAATTCATGGCCGAAGACCACGTCGCGATCGGCGTCCATGGCCCACCGGTTACCAGCCCGTTGTGCAAGATTGACAAACTGGTGAGTATGTTTCGCGGCATGAAGGTCCGATCCGCAAATCCCGCAGGCCACGGAGCGTGCCAGCACTTGACCTTTTACCAGCACTGGGTCGGGCAGCGTATCGACGACGATTTTCCCTTCGCGAAAGATAGCGGCACGCATTTGTTTTCCTCCAGCCGGTGTTTGTTGCAGCCCAGTTGTCAGGGCGGACGCGCAAAAATCGGCTATCGAATATTGATCCGCCAGGCCCTTTCCTCGAGCGCATCCAGCACGGTGTCAAGCGCGAGCCGAGGGAGACGCAGGGACAGGCGCGACCGCTTCGGTGCGATACGACGAGGGCGGGCGCGATCGCCGCCGAGTTGTCTGACCAGTTCATCGACTGTCGACAGCCCGTCGATCAGGCCCATCGCCAACCCCTGCTCGCCGAGCATGTATCCGCCGTCGAATATCGCCTCATCCGGCGCCTTCAGCCTGGGGCCTCGCCGTAGGCGCACCCAGTCCTTGAAGCGGACATGCAGTTTCTCCATCAGGTCCTTGGCGAAAGCCACGTCCTCAGGCTTCTCCGAGCTGAACGGATCCAGGCGGGCTTTGTTGGTTCCGGCGGTGTAGATCCGTCGCTCGATCCCCAGCCGACCGAGCAGGTCAGGGAAACCGAAGCCACCACCGACGACGCCAATGGAGCCAACGATGCTCATTGGATTGGCATGGATTTCGTCGGCCGCGCAGGCAATCCAGTAGCCACCGGAGGCCCCGACCTCCCGTATCACGGCGTGGACGCGGACGCCGGCTTTGTCGGCATGAGCACGAATCATGCTTGCGATCAGGTCGGATTGGACAGGCGACCCACCGGGGCTTTCGATATCCAGTATTACTGGCCGCCGCCCCGCGGAGTTGAAGCCCTTCTCGATCAGCGGGCGGGCGGAGTCGGCATTCAGATTGCCCACGCGCGCTGCGATGGTGCCATGCAGAACGATCACGTTCAGGTAAGGCCGGCGCCAGGGCAACAGGCTGGTTCCACTCATGGGCTAGCATCCCGCGTTCGAATGCTACCTCGCAAGTCTCCGAGTCCACGGAGCGCGGTGCCATCGGCGGCGAAGTTGGACGGGTCGAGCCACGCCAGCAGGGCGTCGCGGCAGGGTGGCCACTCGTCGCCGACAATGCTGTACCAATCAGTGTCGCGCTGCCGCCCCTTCACTAGCATATGCATGCGGTGGCGGCCTTCATAGGTAAAGCCCAAGCGCTCCGCCGCGCGTTTCGACGGCGCATTGAGCGCGTTACACTTCCATACCAGCCGCCGGTAACCAAGATCATCCGCCGCCAACTTCAACATCAGGAAAATTGCCTCGGTCGCCGCGCGAGTGCGTTGCATACGCGGGCTGAACCAAATGTTACCTAGTTCGATCGACGCATTCTTCGGCTGGATATCCATCAACGCGAGCCATCCCGACACGATCCCGGTGCTGACCGGCCGTGCCGCCCAAAACATCGGGTCGTGCATCGCTGAGAAATCCATGATTGCGCGCGCCATCCCCTCGATGGTGGCAAATGGTCCCGAACCCAGGTATGTCCAGCTGTCGTCGGCACCTTGCGCGGCATGCCAAAGCTCCGGCACGTGACGCCGGTGCAGCGGCTCCAGCATCACATATCGACCGCGAATTGGTATCCGGGCAGGCAGTGGACGGGGAGCCGTATCGACCTCCGGGCCGATGAGCGAGGGCCCAAGCGGGGGCATGGTAGCATCCTTCGTTTCATGAGATAGGGTGGCCCCAGTGGCGGCTTCCCACAAGTCGCTGCCGCTCGGATCGGTGGTCCGGGCGTAACCTTTCTCATTGGGGATCACGATGTTTCGCAGAGCTCTTCTTGCCGCGGCGCTGAGCGCGGCCTTCGTTTCGGCTGCCGCGGCGGCCACGGTGAACTATACGGCCCATCTGTCCGGTCGCGCGGAAATTCCGAAGAACGACAGCAAGGGCAAGGGGAAGCTCGAGGCCACATTCGACACGCAAAGCAAGGTTTTTAACTATACGCTGACGTTCGACGATCTGAGCGGTCCCGCCGCGGCGGCCCACATCCACGGCCCGGCAACCCGCAAGCAGAGTGCTGGCGTGGTGGCTCCGCTTGGGGATAAAAACCCGACCAGCCCAATTTCCGGTTCGGTTACCCTGACCGATGATCAGGTGAAGATGCTTCGGTCCAACAAGTTGTACGTGAACGTACACACGGCGGGCAGCCCAGGCGGCGAAATTCGCGGCCAGATTGTTGGCCTCCATGCCAAGAAGAAAGGGGCTTCAGAGGATATGAATGAGCCCGCTCCGGCCGCCGCGCCGAAATAGTGGTTTGATATCAGGCTAGCCCCGGTTTGCGGATCGGGGCGATCCCTCGGATAAGAAGAGATGATGAGGTCGGGCTATGCCCCAGTGCCGCGAGGACATGCGGCGAAGGCTTAGAACGGCGCCAGAATGTCCATCATCTGCTGACCCCATCGGGCGCGTTGCAGATCGGTCAGTTGCCCCTTGCCGCCATAAGCGATCCGGGCTTCGGCCATGCGATCGTGCAGCACCGTATTGTCGGACGCGATGTCCTGCGGCCGGATCACGCCAGTGACCTTCAGCTCACGCAGTTCGCTGTTGACCAGGAATTCCTGCGAGGCCGCTACGACGAGATTTCCATTGGGTAGCACCTGAGTAACGACTCCCGCAAGGCGCAACGTCACCGCCTCGTTGCGCTGGATCTGTCCGGTGCCCGGTGTTGTTGTTCGCGCTGCTCGAGGAAACCAGTTTGGACGGGTTGATCGCTGTCGGCAGTATCGACTCCAAGCCGAAAGAAATTCGGTATTCCGCCGGCTTCGGAGCTGGTTCGGGCTGTCGAGGTAACGTTCTTCATATTGGCGGCGTCATTCATTCGGACCAGACACCGTAACAATATCGCCCACCTGAGCCGCGCGCTGATCCTTGAAGAACGCACGGGAGCCGGACCGCCAGAGCGAATTCGCCTCGTTGGGCGAGGGCTGGCCCGCCGGCATCGGCATCGACAGCGGCCGCCATTTCGGATCTTTGGTCGGGTCCTCAGTTGGCGTCATCTTCGGGTCGCGCCCGACCTGCGACAGACGGTCCAGCGTGCCGCAGCCGGCCAGCAACGTCGCGATCGCCAACCAGGCGGCGCGTCCGGATTTTCATTGATGCTCCAGTCGGCGATCAAAGCGCGCAGGAGCCGTGGGCAGCGCCGGAGGCGATCCGGCGTGATGCGCACCTTTCCGGGCCCGATGACCTGGGCAAACAGGAACGCGTGAGAGGTCAAGTTTTGCACGCGGACCTTCTCGCCCTCGGCACCGGCATCCAGCGCGACCGCCTGACCGCTGACTGTCAGGCCAGCCGCGGCCAGCTCGATCTGAACAGTCGCACCACGTTGCACCAGCGGCGGCCGGGTCAGGTCGGCAAGGCGCAACGGTTGTCCCGCCGCAACCGGCCGGCGGAGTTGCATCCCGACGATCTGATCGACCGACCGGGCGACCTCGTTCTGCAGCACCGCCGCCCGCACACGGGCTATGCGCACGTCATCGGCGCGCAGCACAGTCTCCGGCAGCAGGCGCGTCAGCGCGACAGGGGCTTCCACGATCTCTGATCGACCCGGCCGCTGATCCTGCGTGTCGATTGGGTTCATTCCTTCGCCGGTCAGCGTCAAGCGCGGCGGTGAAACGACCACTATTGCTGTCGTATTCAAGCTGCGAGACAGTAGCGACTGGTGTCGCCTCAACCGGAACGAGTCGGCGGCGTGAATCCCGTCAGGTCGATGTCGAAATCGTCGGACGCATCCGCCGGCGGTGATGGCGAGACGAACCGCCTCGATGGCTTCCTCCTTCCGCACCGGACGGCCTGGCCACTCCAGAACCGCGCGATCGGCGCGCGAGACGGACCGCCATTCGACGTTGAATTGCCGGGCGATGGCGTTCAGTTGCGCCGCCTCGACGACGATCCGGCCGCCCGGCTCCGGGCCGGGCCCCAGCACGCGGTCGGCATTCGACCCCGGCATCGTCGAACAGGTCCCGCAGATACACCGTTGGCCCGTGCAACGTCGTCATGCTCCGCAAGGCGGCCGCCTGCGTCTGGCCGCAAGACCAGCAAGCCGAGGAGAAGCGTCAGGATACGCATGGCACTTACCGCAGGTTGGTCAGCGTGGACATCATCTCGTCGCTGGAGGTGATCACCTTGCTGTTCATTTCATAGGCGCGCTGGGCGGTGATCAGGTTGGTGATCTCGGTCACCACGTTGACGTTGGAGGTTTCGATGAAGCCCTGCTTCACCGAACCGAAACCGGCCGTTCCGGGATTGCCCGTCACCGGCGCGCCGGATGCCGCGGTCTGCAAGAACAGGTTGCCGCCCTGCGCGTCCAGGCCCGCCTCGTTGGGAAACGTCGCGAGCTGAAGCTGCCCGATGGTCTGTGGCGCCGTCTGGCCCTGAATCGTCACCTGCACCTGGCCGGAGGTGTTGATCGTCACCCCGGTCGCGGCAGAGGGGATCTGCAGGCCGGGCTGCACGGTGATAGCCGTCGGCGGTGACGATGGTGCCGTCGGCCGACAGAGCGAACGTGCCGTCGCGGGTATAGGCGGTCTCTCCGTCCGGCAAGCGTGACCTGGAAATATCCATTGCCCTGGATCGCCATGTCCAGCGTGTTCGAAGTCTGCTGCAGGTTGCCCTGCTCGTTGATGCGAGTAGATCGCCGCCGTCTTGACGCCCAGGCCGACCTGCGCGCCGGACGGCACGATCGTGCCGCTGTCGGAGCTGTTGGATCCGACGCGGCGCAGGTTCTGGTAGATCAGGTCCTGGAACTCGGCACGCCGGCGCTTGAAGCCGGTCGTGGTCATGTTGGCGATGTTGTTGGAAATGACTTCGACGTTGGTCTGCTGGGCCTGCATCCCGGTGCCGGCGATATCGAGCGAACGCATCTGATGGTCTCCTGTGGCATTTTGTCACGAAGCGGGCGTCGGATCCTGCTATCCGCCCGATCCCGTCGGCAGCAGCTTGTCGATGCGTCTCTGCTGCCGGTCGCCCTCGGCCTGGACGAGCTGGGTGACGAACTGGAACTGACGCTCGTTGTCCATCATCCGCGTCACCTCCAGCACCGGCTGAACGTTGGATCCTCGACCGCGCCCTGCACGATGCCGGGCGTCGGCACCGCCGCGGTAGGCGCATCCGAAGCGAAATTGGTCGCGCCCTCCGCCCGCAGCTGCATCGGATCGGTTGGCTGGACGACGCCGATCTTGGCGAGCGGGCCGTTTTCCGTGGACACAGAACCGTCGCCGGCGATGGTGACCTGAGTATCGGTTGGCGGGATCTGGATCGGCTTGCCGGTGGTGTCCAGCACCGCGTTGCCGCTGCTGTCGGCCAGCGTGCCGTCCGGCATCGGGCCGAAGCGCCCGTCGCGGGTCAGCCGAGGGCCGTTCTTGGTGTTGACGGTGAAATACCCGTCGCCGGTGAGCGCGAGATCGAACGGATTGCCGGTATGGGTGATCGAGCCGGCTTGGGACTCCCGGTAGGTGGCGCGATCCTGCGTGTAGGTGATGCTCTTCACGCCCGGCGGCTGAGGCCGTACCCGATTGGTTGTCGACCCAGTCGCTGAACTGAACCCGCTCGGTGCGATAGCCCGGCGTGTTGGCGTTGGCGATGTTGTTCGCCGTGACGTCCATCGCCCGTTGCTGGGCGACCAGACGCGACGCGGCAAGTGCGATCGTGATATCCATGAGGCGTCACCCACGAGGTCCCGGTGAGGTCACAGCAAGCGTCATGCCAAGTATTGAATGGTGGTAAGAGCTGTAAACTCAGGCAAAACCGTGGCAATTGAGCGCGGATAGCCCGGCAATACCTGCCGCGCGGCAACGTGTGCCGGCGCACGATATCGGGCCGAAAGCCGGGTTTCCTGCTGTCGAACGTCCCGCGTCAACCTTTCGTTAATCCTTGTCTGTCACGATCATCGGCATGAGTTCATCGCCCCCGCCGAAAACGGATGCGACCGAGGAAAAGCCGGCCAAAAAAGCGGGCAAGGGCAAACTGATCCTAATCGCCGTGCCGGTGGTGCTGCTGCTGGCCGGGGCCGGACTTTGGTTCACCGGCATTTTGCCGCACATGCTGGGCATGGATAAGCAGGAGGAGAAGGCCGGCGAAGCCGCCAAAGCGGTTCCTCCAAGCTATCTCGACATCCCCGAAATGATCGCCAACCTCAACAACAATATGCACAAGGTCGCTATGTGAAGCTGTCGGCTCGAGTCGAGATACCGAAACCCGAAGACGTTGAAAAGGTAAAAGCCGCGCTGCCACGTCTGCAGGACATGATGCAGACCTACCTCCGCGAAATGCGACCGGAGGAACTGCGGGGGTCAGCGGGGACATATCGGCTGCGGGAGGAACTGCTGGTCCGGGCCAACGTGGCGGTCGCGCCAGCTAAGGTCAGCGACGTGCTGTTCACCCAGTTGCTCGTTCAATGAGCGAAACAGACGGTCAATCCGACGAGGATCTCGCCGCCGCCTGGGGCGCGGAAACTGACGCCGAGATGCCGGCCAACAGTGTGCAGCCGGCGCGGGAACTTAATCAGTCGGAAATCGACAACCTGCTGGGCTTCGACAAGGGCCCGGCGGATGGCGAAGCCCGCACGGGCATGCAGAAGATCATCAGCTCCGGCCTCGTGTCCTACGAGCGCCTGCCGATGCTGGAGATCGTGTTCGACCGGCTGGTGCGCATCATGTCCACCAGCCTGCGCAATTTCACTTCCGACAACGTCGAGGTCGGCATCGACAACATCCTGTCGCTGCGGTTCGGCGACTATCTGAATTCGATCCCGTTGCCCGCCATGCTGGCCGTGTTCAAGGCTGAGGAATGGGACAATCAGGGCCTGATGGTGATCGATTCGGCGATGATCTATTCGATCGTGGATGTGCTGCTGGGCGGCCGGCGCGGCACCGCCGCGATGCGGATCGAGGGCCGCCCGTACACCACCATCGAGCGCACTTTGGTCGAACGCCTCATTCAGGTCGTGCTGGCAGACTTGTCCACCAGCTTCGACCCGCTCTGTCCGGTTACCTTCCGGTTCGAACGGCTGGAGGTCAACCCGCGCTTCGCCACCATCAGCCGGCTGTCCAACGCCGCCATTCTGGCGCGGCTGCGGATCGATATGGAAGATCGCGGTGGCCGCGTCGAACTGCTGCTGCCCTACGCCACGCTGGAACCTGTGCGTGAACTGCTGCTGCAACAATTCATGGGTGAAAAGTTCGGCCGTGACTCGATCTGGGAGACCCATCTGGCCGAACAGCTCTGGAACACCGACGTGGAATTGTCGGTCGTGCTTGATGAACAGGTCATGCGCCTGTCGGATGTCATCAACCTCAAGCCAGGTCATCAGCTTTTGTTAAATACAGCGCCGGGTGGCGCGGTTTCGGTCCGCTGCGGTCCGGTGGCGCTGTTTGAAGGCCGCATGGGACAGAAGAACAACAACGTCGTCGTCAAGATCGAACGTGAACTCCTTCGGCCCCCGACCAATGATCGTTTTTAGCCGCAATCAATCTTTTGTTAATGTTTAATCGGCACGATGGCCACCATGGAATGGGCCCTCCAAATCGTTCTCGTCATACTGCTCGGCGCCACCTTATTGCGCGCCGTCAGGCTGGAGCGCGCCCTGGGCGTTTTGAAGCGTGACCGGGCCTCGCTCGAAGCGCTCGTCGTTGACTTCAATGCCAGCACGCATCAGGCCGAAAGCGGCATCCAGCGGCTGCGGGCCGCGGCGGACAGCACCGGACGGCAGATCGAGGCCCAACTGTCAAAATCGCTGTCTTTGAAGGATGATCTGGCGTTCCTGACGGAGCGCGGCGACCGCCTCGCCGACCGACTTGAATTGCTGGTGCGTTCCGCCCGTCCGCTTGCCGAGGAGCACAACGTCCTAAGACCAGCCGGGGAAGGCCCGCTCGGACAAGAATTCGGAGACGGTTAAGGAGAAAGGCGTCAGCCAGGTTGAGCGCGACCTGCTACAGGCGCTGCGGATGGCCCGCTGATGCGGAAGATCGATCTCCCGAGGCTGCTGCCGACGACTATCGGGACGCTGGCCGCGCTGTTGGTTCTGAAATGCGGCATCCTCTTGCAGGCCGTCGTGACGCATGGGGGCAGGCCGGACAGCGTGATGGTCACTGCGGCAAACGCCGCGAGCACGGAACGATCGCCAGAGGCACCTGCGGCGCCTCCTCCTCCTGCACGTCCCAAACCGGCTGCTGACAGCGCCACGCCTGCCGCAACACTGAAGCCAGCCGCCTCGTCCCCAGCCCCAGGGTCAGAGAGCTCAGCACCGGTCAGCGAGACCGAGCGAGCACTGTTGCAAGATCTTCGACAGCGCCGGCAAGAACTTGACGCGCTAGCCGCATCGGTGGCGACACGTGAATCAGTGATGACGGCGGCCGAACAGAAGCTGGCAGCCCGCATGGCCGAGCTGCAGACGTTGCAAAAGAAGCTGGAAGGCCTGGATGCGGCACAGAAACAGAAAGTAGAAACGGGCTGGCAAGGCTTGGTTAAAGTATATGAGGCGATGAAACCGAAGGACGCGGCCAATATATTCAATGACCTTCAGATGCCGGTGTTATTGCAGGTGCTCGATCGTATGAAGGACGCAAAGACGGCGGCGGTCATGGCCGCTATGAACCCGGATCGGGCCCGCGACGTAACGGCGGAACTGGCGCAGATGCGGACCGGCAAGAACGAGGCCTCAGTCGCCACCGGCTTTGTCGCAAGTAAATTCTAATCGCAACTGATGTTCAATTCGATGGAGAGTTCAATATGACGATCGACAAGTCCATGAATGTGCTGATCGTGGACGACTACAAGACGATGTTGCGGATTATCCGCAACCTGTTGAAGCAGATCGAATTCAACAATGTCGAGGAGGCCTCGGACGGCACCGAAGCATTGACAAAACTGCGCGGCGGTAATTTCGGGTTGGTAATCAGCGACTGGAATATGGCACCAATGACCGGACTACAGCTGTTGCAGGAAGTACGGGCCGACAATCGCCTGAAGACCATGCCGTTCATCATGATCACGGCCGAGAGCAAGACGGAAAACGTCATCGCGGCCAAGGCGGCCGGTGTGTCGAACTACATCGTCAAGCCTTTCAACGCCGAAACCCTCAAAGACAAAATTGAGAAAGTCCTGGCTCATGCTTGAGGTTCCTGGTGAGGCCCCACGCTCGGGCATCCCGGCGCTGAAATTGAAATTGGCGGCAATTCGGGAACAACAACCGGAATTTGAACACGGGATGATAACGGAGGTAGTACGTGCTGTGTTGACGACAATCAGCGATGACCTGACCACCAAAGAAACCACGCTTCTGCGTGAGGTTGAAGAGCTCGGGCGGACGATCGCAATCGCCAAATCGGAAATCGCCGCCTTGCGCGTGGACGATATCACCGATCACGACATTCCATTCGCGACTGACGAATTGGATGCAATCGTTGAGCACACCGCGCATGCGACGCACGCCATCCTGGAAAGTTGCGAGATGCTGGACGAGGTGTCCGCGTCGGTCAGCGGCGATGCGGCGACGAAACTTCAAGACGCGGTGACAAAGATCTACGAGGCCTGCAGCTTTCAAGACATCACAGGCCAGCGGATCACCAAGGTTGTCACGACATTGAAAGTGATCGAGGAAAAGGTGGCGCACATTATCAGCACCTTTGGCCCGAACATCGGGCCCGTGGCGAAAACCGCAGTCCATGTCGCCAGCGACGCCGACCTGCTGAATGGCCCGCAACTTCCGGCACATGCGATGGATCAGTCGGATATCGATAAGCTGCTGGCAAGTTTTGAATGAGTTGCGCCGGGGCATCGCGGGCATTCGCAGCCATCGCTGTCCTGGCGACGTTAACCGGAGGCGCACCGGCCGCTGGTGCTGCAACGCCAGCCGCCGCCGAAACCGCCGTTCGATCCGCCGACCATCCCGACTTCGGACGCATCGTAATCGACACTAATGCAACAACCGAATACACCCTGCAGCAGGACGGCGACCATGTAGTCGTACACCTGCAGAACAATATCCCTCTGGGCGCGCCCCCTCCGCGGCCGCGGAACGTCGATGGGATCACGATCGAGGGTTCGACCATTGAGCTGATGCTGCGGCCCGGCGCGAAGCTACACTCCTATCGCGTGGGTGGCCGAGTCATTCTGGACATGGGCGATGGTAGCAGTGCCACGGCGAAACCCGGGCCAGCTAAGCCGCCGCGGGACCCGCGCCCGCATCCTTCGCTCTCGATGGCAGCGTCACCGGAACTAGGCGGCCGATCGTCCGTCGGTTCCGCCCCGCCACCCCCCGCACCGATGCCCGCCGCACCGATGCCCGCCGCACCATGCCGCCGCGCCGTGGCCGCCGCGCCGATGCCTGTCGAGGCGCGGCCACTGTCCCCGCCCCCGGCACCACAGCAGGCCGCGCCGCCCGGTGTGGGGGAAATGACCGAGCCAACACCGCCAGGACGAGATGTGCTACCGGAAAACGAAGGTCCGGTCGGGCTGAGGGCTCGCCGAACCAGGCTGCCGAAGGAGATGGACGGAACGGCGTTTCTCGTGCCGTTCGACAGCACCACCGGCGCCGCAGCATTCCAAAGCGGCGACAGCACGTATGTCGTGTTTGATGAGCGCCGGCCGGTGGACATGGCTGCTTTGACAGCAGATCCGGTGTTCGGCTCGACGTCTGTGAAGCTATTGCCGACTGGCACGCTGCTGCGGATCCCCCACCCTGCGGCGCTATCCATCGCCCTGACCCAGATGCAACAGGGCTGGAGGATTGCGGCCCTGGCGAGCACGCCCAAGCAGGAGCCCATCGTTACCTCTGTCGCTGACGGCCGCGTCAACCTGGCGGCGGAGCAACCCGGCGATGTCGTGAACATAGCCGATCCGGACACTGGAGCCACCCTGTTGGTCGGGTACTCAGCACCGCCCCGGCCAAGGCGTAAGATTAGGCCGGCACAGTTCGGAATTCATTCTGCGGCCAACGTCACAAGGGGTGGTGGTCGAAGCACTTTCGGACGCGATCGCGCTCAAGCCTACTCCGACCGGATTCAGTCTGTCGGGTCCCGCGGCTGGCCTCGCGTTGTCTCCGCCGACTGGCGCCACCGCGGAGCTGATTGATGCGGCGCACCTGACACGGCGGTTGAATTTCCCCACCATGCCAGCGGATGCGCTGCGGCGGCTCGCGATCGCGCAGTTCGACGATGCAGCCGGCAGTCCCCCGCTCAGCCGGCCCCCCAAGCATCGTGCTGTCGCCGAAACTTTTTTGGCGCTCGGTCTTTCCGCCGAGGCCGAGAGCCTGCTGCACATGGCATCCGATCAGGACCCAAAAGAGGCGGCCTCGGCGGACACGGAAGCGCTGTCCGCAATTGCAGCTCTGCTGGCTGGACGGCCGGACGAGTCGGCCGGATTGATGGATCCGAAACTGAACGGCACCGACGAGATCGAATTGTGGCGGGCGGTGCGGCAGGCGATGCAGGATGAGGGCTCACCCCGCGCCGCGGCTGTCTTCGCGACGACGGCGCCGCTGGTATTTCAGTATCCGGATCCAATCCGTGAGCACATCCTGCCGCTGATCGCGGAGACCATGATCCTAGGCGGCGAGATCAAACCGGCCGCGCTCTTGCTAGAAAATCGCAAGGATGATCCAAAACTGGCCTATGCGCGCGCGTTGCTGAGCAATGCCGCGGGCAAAGGTGATCGAGCGTTGAGCATGCTCGATAAGCTCGCCAATGGCCACGACCAGTTTGACCGGGCACGCGCGGCGGTGCGCGCAGTGGAGCTACGATTAGCGGCCGGAGTGCTTAACAAGACCCAGGCGGCCGACGCCTTGGACAAGCTGCTCTACGCCTGGCGTGGCGACGCACGCGAGTTGGCTTTGCGCGAGCGGGTGGCCGAATTGCGCGGTCAGACCGGCAGTTGGCGGGTGGCGCTTTCAACGCTCCGACAAGCGGCAACCGATTTTCCCGACCAAACCGCGCCAATAAGCGATCGATTGAAGGACACTTTCGCGGCGATGATCCGCGACCAGGATGCGCGGCCGACAGCTCCGATTGAGTTCGTGGCCATGCTAGAGGAAAATACCGATCTGGTGCGCGATTCGAGCGATAACGAGGCGGTCGAACAACCCTTGGCCGATCGGCTTCTCGCGCTCGATCTGCCCGATAGAGCTAAACCGGTCTTTGAAAAGTTGATGACTCAGGCGAAATCGCCGATAGCGAAAGCCAGGTTTGGTGCCAGCCTGGCGACTCTGGACTCGCGGGAGGGTGACGATGCCGGCGCAATCGCTGCGCTGGATGCGTCCCAGGGCTCGGATCTGCCGCCGGATCTGGGCGAGCAGAGGCTGATCCTCAGGGCCGGGTCAATCGCGCGTCAGGGAGACCCGGCCGGCGCCGCTGCGATGCTGGCCTCCACGCGAACCGCTCGGGCCACCGAAGCCCGTGCCCAGATTCTGGAAACCGCATCGGATTGGGCAGGCGCCGAACAGGCGTTGTCGGAATGCGTGGCAATGACGTTACCGGACAGCGGCATGCTCGACGAGCCCCAGACTCGCACCATGCTTCGCCTCGCCACGGCCGCTGCCAGAGCAGGTCACGACGCGAAGCTCGGTATGCTGCGAGACACCTACGGTACGCGCATCGGCCCCGGCCCGCTGGGCGACATGTTCCGGCTGCTGACCGTCGAACCGATCCGCACGTCTACCGACATCGAACGCTCGCAACGAGAGATGAGTCTGGCGGCCTCATTGCCGGCCGACCTCAAGGCACTGCAGCCTGGTGGCGTGACGCGCTGACATTCTCGCCGGGGGGCTATGCACCTTTGTGGCGGCTTCGAGCGAAATAGAGGCTTGCACCCCACCCCCCTAATGATCATGTTCCGCTGCCTTGGCCCCAGGGGACAGTGGGCGCGTTTTCGCGTGTACAGTCCAACAGGCCGTCTACTGGTAGGAAGGGGTACGCGATGAACGCACTCAGCCCACTGGGGATGGTCTCGGAACTTCCGAGCAGCAACCAGATGCAGTCCGACGCTGAGCGGACAGTTGTGGATAGTCCACGCGCGGAAGTCCAGAAGGACTATTTCGTCGAGAAGGATGGCGTGAAGTTCGCCGGCATGCATTTGCTGATCGACTTGTGGGGCGCGTCCAACCTGTGCGATCCGGATCATATCGATCAGGCGTTACGCGACGCGGCGGAGGCTGCCGGGGCGACAATTTTGCACGGGCATTTTCACCACTTCTCGCCGAATGGCGGGGTCAGTGGGGTGCTGGTGCTGGCGGAGAGCCACATCTCCATTCACACGTGGCCGGAGCGAGACTTCGCCGCGATCGACATCTTCATGTGCGGTTCGTGCAACCCGTACGATGGGGTTCCCGCGCTGAAGACAGCGTTCAAGCCGCGGTCCGTCAATCTCGACGAGCAGCGGCGCGGCCTGATCGCGTAGCGGCTAGAGCCGATCGATCGTACACCGGCGACCCGGGGCGCGCAGGCCTTTGGGCCGCTGGTGGACGATCAAACGCATTGGGAGCGTGTGCTATGGCTACCGATGGCTGGATCAACGAAACGCTCTACCCGGATTGGGGCCAGCGCTTCTCGGTGACACGCGAGTTGGCGCGGGTGAAGAGTGAGTTCCAGGACATCGTGGTCTTCGAAAGCCCCTCACATGGGCGAGTGATGGTGCTGGACGGCGTCGTCCAGATCACCGAGGCCGATGAGTTTGTCTATCAGGAGATGCTGACCCATGTGCCCTTGCTGGCGCACGGTTCAGCGGAAAGCGTGCTCATCATTGGTGCAGGTGACGGCGGCGTGCTACGGCGAGTGTTGCAGCACGGGAATGTGAGGCGCGCCGTAATGGTGGAGATCGACGCTGAGGTGATCCGCCTGTCGAAAGCTTTCCTGCCCAAAATAGCAGGAGAGGCCTGGAACGATAATCGGGCCGACGTCATCGTCGGTGACGGCATTGACTACGTGAAGCGGGCCGTTAGCGCCTCGTTCGATGCCATGATTGTCGACTCCACTGATCCGATCGGGGTTGGCGAGGTGCTTTTCTCCGACGAATTCTATCGACCATTGCGCCCGCATCCTGACTTCGCGCGGTCTGGTCGTTAATCAGTGCGGCGTGCCATTCATGCAGGCGGACGAGTTGCGGGAGACGAGTTTGCGGCGCAGGAAATTTTTCTCCCACGTGACGGCATATGTGGCCGCGGTGCCAACATATGTAGGAGGGTTTATGACACTGGGGTGGGCGGCGAAGGACGCCTCGCTGGCGGCAACGCCGGTGGAAACCATTCGCGACCGCGCTGAGGAAGCTGGGATACTGGGAACGACACGGTACTGGACGCCGGAGATCCACTCTGGGGCGTTCAACCTGCCACCGTATATCGCGCAACACCTGCCGGTAGCGTAATAGCATCGAATCGTGGAACAAACCCATCCCGTCATGGCCTGCTTCTCGGAGCTTACACCGCGATCGGGCGCGACGCGGGTACGCGGATGTTACACGGTCACTGTTGAGGAAGCCTCCATGCGGTTCGTCGTTGCCCCTTTAATCATGGCGGCCTTGCTGCTGATGGGGGGAGCCGTGGCACCGGCGCGTGCCCAGGTGGATAGTCGCGAAGGCATCGCGCTACAAAATGAAATCTATCAGCTTCGGCAAGAGCTTAGAGCGGTTCAGGACCAAACGGCCCGTGGCGGTGGAGGCAACTCCCGGCAGGCTCCCACCGCGCCGCCGGTCCAAGCGGGTGGGGGCGAGTTGGTCGCTCAGTTGCTGACTCGCGTAGATGCGCTGGAGGAACAAGTGCGTCAGCTCCGGGGGCGGATCGACGAGACCCAGAACCAGGAGCAGCGCCAGAACGACGACCTGAGCAAGAGGATCGACGATCTGGCATTTCAGATCAATCCGCAGGGGGGGCGTCAGGGCGGAGGGTCAGGAACGCTGCTGCCACCCTCGGCAGGGCAGGGTCTGGCCCTGGCGCCGGTTCCACCACCGCCTCCCCCCCCGCGACCTGCTGCTCCGCCCGGGCCGCGGCCGCCGGAGCTGGCCTTGCAAGAAGGGAACGCCGCCCTCGCCCGTCGTGACTATCCGGCGGCAGAGGCCGCGGCGCGAGAGGTGTTGGCGAATCGTACCTCGCCGCGTGCCTATGATGCGCAGTTTTTGCTCGCCCAGGCACTCGCCGGGGAACGACAATTTCCACAGGCGGCGGTTGCTTACGACGATGTCTATAACCGCTCCCGTACCGGGGTGCATGCAGAGGACGCCCGCCTAGGGCTGGCCTCGGCGTTGACCTCGATCAATGAGAAGAAGGCAGCATGCGATGTGCTAAGCCGAATGCCAGGTGAATTTCCGCACCTGCGGGCCGACGTCAGCGCTGGCATGGCGGCCACCGCTCAGCGGGCTGGTTGTCATTAGGTCCGGAACCCATACCGCTTTATCGGACTATTTCGCTGCCGCTATGGATCGGCTGGGTCCTTTTGAACCAAACTCTGCCCTCGCGGTTGCGGTGTCGGGCGGCGCTGACAGCATGGGGCTCGCCGTTTTGGCCCGCGATTGGGTGGGACGCCTCGGCGGGTCAGTGCGAGCTCTGGTCGTTGATCACGGATTGCGAGCCGCATCGCCCAATGAAGCTCAGGTCACCGTGGAGCGTTTGGAGCGGCTTGGCATAGCTGGGCGGATTTTACGTCTCTGGGACCTGACACTGGGTTCCGCGCTGGCTGAACGGGCTCGGATCATGCGGTATCAGGTCCTTGCGAACGCCTGCGCCGAGGCCGGCATCCTTCATTTGTTGCTTGGCCACCACGCGGCGGATCAGGTGGAAACGCTGGCGATGCGGGTGCTGCGCAACAGCCAGACGCATGGTCTCGCCGGAATGCCCGCGCTTCGCGAAACCGCCGGGGTCAGGCTGATCCGGCCGTTGCTGGGGGTTGAGCCGTCGGTGCTGCGGCACCTTCTGATCGCGCGCGGCATCGGTTGGGTCGAGGATCCGTCGAACCACGACTTACGGGCGCTGCGCCCCAGGTTGCGGCGGGCGCTCGCTTCCGCGCCCCGTGGCGACGGCGGTCTTGCCGACGCGCTATCGTCCGTCGGCAAGCTAAGGCGGCGGGAGGAGGAGGAGGCCGGGGCCGAACTGGCCCAACGCGCAGCGATCCGGCCGGAGGGATTTGCGCTGCTGTCTCCCGGCCGGATCAGCGTGGCCGCCTTGCGTGCTCTTGTGCAGACCATCGGAGGCGCGCGCTATCCACCCAGCCACACGCAAATTAGTCGGTTGGCGGCGCGACCGAGACCGGCGACTGTGGCTGGCGTCCGCATTCTTCCCGCGGGGCGCTTGGGGGATGGCATGCTGATCGTGCGTGAGGAAGCCGCGATCGGCGCGGCGGTACCGGCCTGTCACGGGGCGATCTGGGACGGCCGCTTCCGTCAGATCGCCCGCGGCGTCGTCCCTTCCGGCACCTCGGTCGGTAAGCTGGGAGCCGACGCAGAATCGGTTCAGGGGGTGTTCGAACCTGCCATCCGCGGTTTTGCGGACGATGCCGGCGCTGAGGCAAGGCGAAGTTCTGGCCTCGGTGCCACATTTGGGCTATGCCCGTCAGGATGGCGACCCGCTGATGACACTTCTGTTCGCCCCGGACAAACCCGCCGCCGGCCCCAGTTTTGTCCCGGCAGCATGAGGCGGGGGGATTAGAACTCGGTCTTGTGGCTTGTTATCGCCCCTTATTTAGTGGACGATCGCTAAAATGCGGGATGTAGGGACTGCTCCCACACACTATGTAAATGCTGTTTCGCTGGGTTGGTTATCGGCTACGGATGCCCGGCGTCCCTTCGGATTGAGAACGTGAGCAAAGTCACATGAGCAATTTCGGCCGCAACCTCGCGCTGTGGGTGATTATCGCCCTGCTGCTCGTGGTGCTTTTCAACCTGTTCCAGCCCGGGGTAAATCATACCAACTCGACCCAGATCGCCTATTCGGATTTCATCACCGAGGTGAATGGCGGCCGGGTTCGTGATGTCGTGATCCAGGGGCGGACCGTGTCCGGTCAACTCAACGACGGGCGGACCTTCCAGACCTATACGCCTGAAGACCCGGCGCTGGTGAAGACGCTTACCGACAAGAATGTGCGGGTGATTGCCAAGCCGGAAGACAGTGATGTCAATCCGTTGCTGCATTATCTGCTGTCATGGTTCCCGATGCTGCTGCTGATCGGCGTCTGGGTCTTCTTCATGCGACAGATGCAATCGGGCGGCGGCAGAGCGATGGGCTTTGGCAAATCGCGCGCCCGGATGCTCACGGAAAAGCAGGGCCGCGTGACGTTTGAGGATGTCGCGGGCATTGATGAGGCCAAGGGCGAACTCCAGGAGATCGTCGAATTCCTGAAGGACCCGCAGAAATTCCAGCGCCTCGGCGGCAAAATCCCGAAAGGCGTACTGCTGGTGGGTCCGCCCGGCACCGGAAAGACGCTTCTCGCGCGCGCCATTGCGGGTGAAGCGAACGTGCCGTTCTTCACGATTTCGGGTTCCGAGTTCGTCGAGATGTTCGTCGGCGTCGGCGCATCCCGCGTCCGGGACATGTTCGAACAAGGCAAGAAGAACGCTCCCTGCATCATCTTCATCGACGAAATCGACGCTGTGGGACGGCATCGTGGCGCCGGGCTGGGCGGCGGCAACGACGAACGCGAGCAGACGCTGAACCAGATGCTGGTCGAGATGGACGGCTTCGAGTCCAACGAGGGCGTCATCTTGATCGCGGCGACCAACCGTCCCGACGTTCTGGATCCCGCGCTTGCTGCGGCCCGGCCGCTTCGACCGTCAGGTCGTCGTGCCGAATCCGGACGTGAACGGGCGCGAAAAGATCCTGCGCGTGCACATGCGGAAGGTACCGCTGGCTTCCGACGTCGATCCGAAGGTAATCGCGCGTGGGACTCCGGGTTTTTCGGGTGCCGATCTAGCGAACCTGGTGAACGAGGGGGCGCTGCTGGCCGCTCGTTTGGGCAAACGGGTCGTCGCGATGGCAGAGTTTGAGGCCGCCAAAGACAAAGTGATGATGGGCACCGAGCGCCGGTCCTTGGTTATGTCCGAGGCTGAGAAGCGCATGACCGCCTACCATGAGTCTGGCCATGCTCTGTGCGCGATGCATGAGCCGGAATGCGACCCGGTCCATAAGGCCACGATCATCCCGCGGGGCCGCGCTTTGGGCCTTGTGATGAGCCTGCCGGAGGGCGACCGCTACTCGAAATCCAAATCCAAGCTGCTGTCTGAGTTGACGATGGCGATGGGTGGACGGGCCGCCGAGGAAATCATCTTCGGGCCGGATAAGGTGTCCAACGGCGCATCCGGCGACATCAAGATGGCCACTGACCAGGCCCGGCGGATGATCACCGAATGGGGTATGTCCGACAAGCTCGGCATGATCGCCTATGGCGACAACAGCCAGGAGGTCTTCCTCGGTCACTCGGTGACGCAGAATAAAAACGTGTCGGAAGCCACGGCGCGCGAGATCGATAGCGAGATCAAGGACATTATCGATCGCGCCTACGCGAAGGCTCGGCGGCTACTCACCGAGAACGTTGAGGAGCTGCACCGTTTGGCTCGCGGGCTGCTTGAGCATGAGACGCTGTCTGGCGACGAAATCCGCACGGTGCTGCGCGGAGAGCCGGTGATCCGCAAAGTGGTGGATGAGCCGGCGCCGGAGTCACGCCGCGCGTCAGTTCCGACTTCGGGCCGGCCAGCCGCGGCGCCCCCTCCCTCCGGCGGGGCCGCTCCGGCACCCCAGCCGGGCTGAAGCAGCCGGGCTGACGTAGCGCGAGGGGGTGTTCCGCGGGACGCCCCCTTTTCGCGAGACGCAATTCTTATCGGTCAGGCGTCGGCATCCACTGTTGACGTCCCGAACATGTTCCGGCAACGAAGCGCCGTGTTCCACCGGCAGAAGCATCTCCTGGCGATCGAAGGGCTTGAGCCACCGGCGATCAGCCGACTGCTCGATCTGGCGGAAAGCTACGTGCTGCTCAACAGGTCCGGCAAAACCCAGCGTGACCTGCTTCGCGGGCGCACACTGATCAATCTGTTTTTCGAGGACAGCACCCGTACCCGCACTAGTTTCGAGCTTGCAGGCAAGCGGCTGGGCGCGGACGTGATTAACATGTCCGTCTCCACGTCGTCGGTGAACAAGGGCGAGACGCTGATCGACACCGCGGCCACCCTGAATGCGATGCACTGCGATCTGCTCGTGGTCCGGCACGACCAGTCGGGCGCCCCAAACCTTCTGGCGCAGATCGTCGATGCCGCTGTGATCAACGCCGGCGACGGCACGCACGAGCATCCCACTCAGGCGCTGCTGGACGCCCTGACCATCCGGCGGCGCAAGGGCCGCATCGGCGGTCTGATAGCGGCGATTTGCGGCGACATAGCCCATTCGAGGGTTGCCCGGTCCAACATCCATCTGTTGACGACGATGGGATGCCAGGTACGCGTCATCGGTCCGCCCACGCTGATCCCGGCCGAGGTGGCCGAACTTGGGGTAACTGTGTTCCACGACATGGCGGCCGGACTGGCCGGTGCGGACGTGGTGATGATGCTGCGCCTGCAGCGCGAGAGAATGTCTCGCGGGCAGGTGCCCAGTGCTCGGGAATTCTTCCGGTTCTACGGTCTCGACGGCGAAAAGCTAGCCCACGCCAAGGCCGATGCCATCGTCATGCATCCGGGTCCGATGAATCGCGGCGTGGAGATTGACAGTGCGATCGCCGACGATCCCATACACAGCGTGATCAAGGATCAGGTCGAGATGGGGGTCGCCGTCCGTATGGCGGTGCTGGACATGCTGTCGCGGGGCGATCGCCGGGATGAGCCCTGACACGTTTTTCTCCGGCGTTCGCATCCTCGGCAACGGTGTTGACGTTCTGGGTGATCTGCTGGTGCGCGATGGGCTGATCTCGGACTTCGGCCCTTCGCTCGGCCGGCCCGACGGCGTTACCCTGATCGAGGCGGACGGCGCGGTGCTTTGCCCCGGACTGGTCGACATGCGGGCCTCGGTCGGCGAGCCGGGTTTTGAGTATCGTGAGACTATCGCCTCCGCTGCGATCGCCGCGGCGGCTGGCGGGATCACAACACTAGCCGCCCTGCCCGATACCCAGCCCGCCATCGATGACCCGGCCTTGGTTCAGTTGCTGCGTACCAGGGGCGACGAGACCGGTAGCCTGACCATCCTTCCCTACGGCGCCGTCACCCGCGGCTGCCGCGGCGAGGAGCTTGCCGAAATTGGCTTGTTGCGCGAAGCCGGCGCCGTGGCGTTCACCGACGGGTCGCGCGCCATCGGGCCTGCTCGGCTGATGCGGCTGGCTCTGTCCTATGCGCGTGGCTTCGGCGCCCGGATTGTGCAGCATCCCGAGGAGCCGTCGCTCGCCGGTGGATCGGCGACGGAAAGTGAGCAGGCCACGCGCCTGGGTCTGCCCGGCATTCCCGCCGCCGCGGAGGCAATCATGGTGGCGCGGGACATCCGGCTGGTCGAACTGACCGGGCGGAGCGGTCCATTTCGCGCACGTCTCGACCGGGCGAGGCCCTGGCGCTGATCCGGCAGGCCAAGGCAGCAGGACTGGCGGTCACTTGCGACACGGCGCCGCCTTACTTCGACCTGAACGAAACCTCGATCGGCGATTTCCGAACATACGCAAAGCTGTCGCCGCCGCTGCGGAAAGAACATGACCGTCGGGCCGTCATCGCTGCGCTGGCTGATGGCACGATCGATGCTATTGCTTCCGATCACCAGCCACGCGATACCGACGACAAACGGCTACCGTTCGCCCAGGCCTCGGCGGGAGGCTCTGGTCTGGCGACGTTGCTGGCGGTGACGCTGGCGCATGTCCACAATGGCTCGCTCGCCCTCGCCGCCGCCATCGACCTGCTGACCACCCGGCCGGCGACCGTGCTTGGGGTGGACGCCGGTCGGATCGTAAAGGGCGCCGTTGCGGATCTATGCCTGTTCGAGCCCGAGCGCATCTGGAAGGTCGAGGCTGGGAAGCTACCCGGCAAGGCGCAGAATACGCCATTCGATGGGCGTGCTCTGGAGGGAGTGGTGCTCGGAACGTGGAAACGCGGGCGCCGGGTGTTCGGGTAGCGAGCTACGGACGACCCCGTTATAGCTCAGCGCAGGAATGGGTTACTTGCCTTCTCAGTCCCGATGGTCGAGCCGGGACCGTGACCGCACAGGAACGAGATGTCGTCGCCGAGCGGCAGAAGCTTGGTCTTGATGGCGGCGATCAGGGCAGCGGTGTCGCCATAGGGAAAATCCGTGCGTCCGACCGAGCCCTGGAACAGCACATCGCCCACCAAAGCAAACCGCGCCGCTTTGTCCACGAAGACCAGCGAGCCGGGCGTGTGACCGGGGCAATGCAGCACGTCGAAGCGATGCGGCCCGAGTGTCAGCACCTCGCCCTCTGCCAACCACCGGTCCGGCGTCACATTGGACGCCTCGAAACCAAAAGACGCAGCCTGCTCGGCGATGCCGTTCAGGAGAAATTCGTCGCGCCGGTCGGGCCCCTCTATCGGGACCAGGGTGCGGTATTTGGCCTGGAGTGCATTCTGCAAAGCCGATGCCCCGCCGGCGTGATCAAGGTGGCCGTGGGTCAGCACTATCTTCTCGATCACCGCGCCGGTCTGGTCGATCGCAGCCAGGATGCGATCGACGTCGCCGCCGGGATCGACCACCATGCCGGCCTTGCTCGCCTCATCCCATAGGATCGCGCAATTCTGCTGGAAGGGCGTCACCGGGACGATGGCGCCGCGCAGGCGGGTCTGATCGGTCATGTTCAGTGCAGTTTCGGCGACTTCAGGAAGCTGGCCCGGTCGGCCGACCGCACCGCCACCCGCTTCGGTGAGCCGTCGCGTTCGAGCCGCAACCGCACTTCGGCGCCGGCGCTGCCGGACGACCAGACGCGACGCCACAGTCCGGCAAGGTCCGGGATTTCCTCGTCATTCACCGTCAGGATCTTGTCGCCGGGGCGCACACCTGCCTGCTCGGCCGGACCATTGTCGGCGAGGCCGCCGACGACGAGGGTTTCGTTCGATTCGGTGGCATAGATGCCGAGCCAGGGACGGGCAGGCCGATTAACCCGGCCATAACTCAAGAGATCCTCCAGGATCGGCGCCAGCAGGCTGATCGGCACGACCATGTTCATGTCAAGCCGCTGACCCTTGCCGTCGCCCTGCTGCAGGATCAACGAGCCGATACCCATGAGTTTGCCATCCGTGCCGATCAGACCGCAGCCGCCCCACAGCGGATGCGCCGGCGCGGTGAACAGCGCATCGTCCAACACATACTCCCAGTAACCGGCAAATTCCTGTCGGCCGACGATGCGGGTCTCGATCGCATGGTGGCGTCCACCGCCAGCTGCGAATACAGCCTGATCGCCGAGCTTCAGACGATCCGAATCGCCCAGCTCGAGCGTCGGCACGTCTAGTTTGCCCAGCGCTTGCACCAAGCCAAATCCACTCTCCTGGTCCTGCGCCAAAGCGTGTCCTGGTACCGCCTGCCCGTCGTTCGACGTAATCCAGAGCGTCTCCGCTTCCGTGATCAGATAGCCGATCGTGACGATCAGCCCGGCGCTCTTGATCATCACCCCGCTGCCCGCGCGCTCGGTTCCCAAAGAGTTCGCGGTGGACGCGTCCGCTGGAACGTAGGATTTAAGATTGACGACACCTTTCAGCGCCCGCTCGAGGTCGAACGAGTAGTCGCTGGGGTCGGGCTGCAGATTAGAGGGGATTTCCCACTCTTCCTTCTTCATGCCTCGACGTCTTCCCTGATTTGGTCGGCCCTTCGGTGGCGTATCGGTCATAGTGCGATCATATCGGACTTTTCCGCGCGGCCGACAATGCCGCGGGCTGTAAATGAACCCTTATCAACCGCCGCCCGCCCGGCGGTTGACCGCCAATTCGTCCGGCGAGAGCTGGAAGCCGGCGATGATACCATAGGAGGCGCCCGACTTCTCCTTCGAAACTGGCAGGTCAAGATCAATATTGCCGCTGCTGATGAGCAACCGGTCGACATTTGGTGGAAATTGGACGTGCACCGGATACACCTTCTTGTCGCGCACGGTTTCGCCTTCGGCCACCGCCAGGAACACCGCCACGTCGGCATCGCGGCCCTTCATCGCCGGTCCCCGCTGAACCGAAATCGAAATTTGAACCACGGCGGGAAGTAACGACTTGTTCTCGCCGGCCTGGCATTTGCCTTGAACCGAAACGACTCGCGCCTGCAGGATCAGGTCCCTCAGATCGTGTGACGGACCGAGACCCGCATATCGCGTGAGATCCGCCAGCGCGGGGACCAGGCGAGCGGTTGGACATATCGGGGCGAATTGGTTGCGGCCGGGACCGCCGCAACCGATCAGCGGCAACAGCAGCGCCGGGACAAACAAATTAACGGCTGAACGCAAACGAGAGAACATTGATAACTCCGCGAGGCCGGAAAGTCGCCCCGGCAACCGTCCTTGAAGGCCGATCATTGTGCCGCCCGGCAGTGGGATGGGCAATCAACGGTTGGCGCATGCTCGCGCTGACCATCGAATCGTCCAAGCGTTCGTCTCAGAACGTGATGAAGCTTCGGCGAGGTCCCCAGCGCCGTTCGCGGGCTCAAAATATCCTACAGAGCGGCGCGCAGGTATTGAGGCGGAAGCTCAGGCTTTACCCCCAGCGTCTTCGCCGCCCGAATGGGCCACGCGGGATCGGCCAGCATTGCCCGCGCAAGCACGACCACATCAGCGCGGCCGTTGGCGAGGATTTCGGCGGCATGAGTGGGCTCGGTGATCATGCCGACCGCTCCGGTGGCAATGCCCGCCTGGTTGCGGATCGCGTCGGCGAAAGGAACCTGATAGCCGGGATGCGACGGGGATTTTCTGCTCGTGCGAAACGCCGCCCGAGGAGCAATCGATCAAATCAACCTGCCCGGTCGCTGCCAGTTTGCGAGCCACGGCGACGGTATCTTCAATTGTCAGGCCGCCCGGCACCCAGTCGCTGCAGGACAGGCGCACCCACAGCGGCAGGTCTGCTGGCCACTCACCGCGGACCGCCTCGATGGTTTCCATCAGGAAGCGGGCACGGCCGTTCAGTTCGCCGCCATACGAATCGTTGCGCTGGTTGGATACCGGCGACAGGAAGGAGTGGCCGAGGTAGCCATGCGCGCTGTGGATTTCCACGATCTTGAAGCCGGCTTCGCGAGCCATCCGGGCGGAAGCGGCGAACTGGCCGATAATGTCGCTGATCTCTGACGAGGAGAGGGCGTGCGGGATCGTGGCGCCGGGAACTGCCGCCAGTGCGCTCGGGGCAAGGGGGACCCAGCCACCCTGGTCTATCGGGATCGGCTTGCCGCCCTCCCACGGGACGAGTGACGAGGCTTTACGGCCGGCGTGGGCGATCTGAATTCCGGGCACTGCCCCACACAGGGTGATGACGGCGGCCAAACGTGTCAGCAGCGCCTGATGTTCGGCGGTATAGAGGCCCAAGCAGCCGTGAGTGATCCGGCCCACGGCGGATACGTGCGTCGCCTCGGTGAAAACGATGCCGGCGCCACCCGCCGCTCGGGCACCGAGGTGCTGGACGTGCCAGTCGCTGCCAAGCCCGTCATGGGCGCTGTACTGGCACATCGGCGACACGACGATGCGGTTGCGGGCAGTGACCGACCGAAAGGTGATTGGCTGAAAAAGCAATGGTGTCGGCATGGAGGGCAGTCCTGACTGGCGGGGTTATCGGAGTGGATATAGCGTATTGCTTTCGCCGGTAAACCGGGCGCTGAGTTGTGTTACGATGACGCAAGAATGCGTTTGTGTCGATGAGCGTATGATCGCTTGTCACGAGGCTGTTTCCAGGTTGACGCGGTCCGCTAAGCCCGGCGTCGCCAGACCAGCCTCCGGCGGCAACATGCGGGACTGCCGGCTTTTAGGAAAACGCACTGGCCGGCGAGATCGCCGAGCGAAGCTTCAAGTCGTGCGGTGTCCCTCGATCGGCGCATACGCTTAGGCCGCGCCTGCCTACGCCGATCCAAAGCCAGGCCTTCTCCCTTACTCTCCGTAACGACGCCCGACAAATCCCCCATGCGACTAAGCGGTAGTGTCTCCTACTCAGACACTACCGACCAAGCCGCCGCCCGCGGCGGACTCCTGCCGCGCCGCATGTTCCACGGGCTACTAGCGCATGTATGTAATGGAGTAGGAGACCTTTCACGATAGGTCAGCGACAATCGAGATCGAGAGCGCCACGGTGAGAAAAGGATTTGGTCGCCATCTCCCGATCCAAGTCAAGGTCAATATGGAAGGACGAACATTCTATTTGATTGACAGGTAATACTCGGGGGTTCAATGTCTGCAAGAACTATAACAAAGGGAGGCTACCATGAAACCTATTATCGCGTTAGTTGTCCTTAGCCTTGGACTTGTCGTCGGAGGCGACCGATCCGCATATGCCTGGATCGATGACACGATATCATCGTCTCTGGTGGAGCAGGGCTTTGCCATCTCGCCCATCCCCAAGGACCAACTGAACCTTACGGGAGAAAGCACAACCGCGGTAGGATTGGGTAGCTATCTTGTTAACGCAGTCGGCGACTGTAGTGGGTGCCACTCGTTTCCGCAATATCTGCAAAAAGGTGGTCCCGGCAGCAATCCCGCTGCCGGTGATCCCTACGAGGGTGTGCCCTCGACGCAAAGCATCGAAGGACAGTTGGTCGCGAACTTCAATGTGTCACATTATATGTCTGGGGGGCAGTGCTTTGGCCCCTTTATGGCGCGCAATCTGACGCCGGACAAATATGGTCCGGTCGAAGGGCTTACCGAAGCCGAATTTATCGCGATAATGCGTACGGGCGAGGACATCCATTGCGCGAAATTCGCCGACGATCCGATCTGCGCGCTTGGACCCAACACGCCGCTCCTTCAAGTCATGCCGTGGCCCACTTATCACAGCATGACGGATAGGCAGCTCAAGGCGATCTACGCCTATCTGAGGGCGCTTCCAGCAGCCACGGCGTGCAACACGGTGGCCAATGGCTGCCCGGGGTTTTCGGGCGACTCTGCCACATCGACGAACTACGCGTATCCGAACACCAGTGATTGTCCGAATCCGCCGCCTCCACAGTGACGGCAGCGCCGCACGCAGCCGTGTCGCCGTCCTGAGGGATGGCGGCACGCACCTCCCGCTGATCGATGAGGCTCTCCGGGCCGCGCCATGAAAGGAACCTCGATCGCGACCCAACTTTGGGGTGGGGCGATCGAACTTGCTGAACCAAAGCGACAGGCTAAGTTGGAGGTAGCCTCGAGTAGAAGCAAATTCGCCTGCCCAAGTCTGCTCAGGATTAGCTATTTGATGGGGACCAAGACGTGACTTTAGATGGCGCGGCCGAGCAGACGCCGTGGGAGAATGAGTGTCATGAATATTCTCTCGATTCAGTCCTGGGTGTCGTACGGACATGTGGGCAACGCCAGCGCGATATTTCCTCTGCAGCGGCTCGGGGCTGAGGTCTGGGCGATCAACACTGTCCAGTTCTCCAACCATACCGGCTATGGAGATTGGACGGGCGCAGTCTACTCAGGGCAGTCGGTCCGGGAGCTGGTGAACGGAATCGCGGCACGGGGCGCGCTGGAACGGTGCGATGCGGTATTAACGGGGTATGTCGGTGGGGCCGACATCGGCGATGCGATCCTGCACGCGGTGACATCCGTGCGGCGAGCCAAGCCAGAGGCGCTGTATTGCTGCGATCCGGTGATCGGAGACGCCGATACCGGGGTGTATGTCCGACCCGGTATCGAGGCATTTTTGCGCGCGCAGGCTCTGCCGGCCGCTGATATCGCAACTCCGAACCGGTTCGAGATCGAGCGGCTGACCGGGCTCGATTGCTCAACCTTGCATGGTGCCAAGCAGGCCGTGCTACGTCTTCGATCGATGCTGCACCGGGACGGACCGGCATGCGTGCTACTGACAAGTCTGGAGACGGAAGGCACGCCGGCGGATTGTATCGATATGATGACGTTCGCGGACGGGGCGTTTCACTTGCTGCGAACGCCTCGGCTGCGGTTGAACGTCAACGGCGCGGGGGATGCGGTCGCAGCGTTGTTCTTGTTCCATCAGATCCGGACCGGGAGCGCGGTGGCGGCGCTGGAGGCGGCGGGGTCCTCGATTTATGGTCTGTTGCGGCGAACCGCGGAGGTGGGCTCCAGGGAGATCCTGACGGTCGCGGCGCAGGATGAATTCGTGACACCGACCCGGATGTTCGCCGCTTCCGTGGTGTAGCGGGGATTATTGCGGCGACGCCCGCTCTCCGAGCCGGTCGATCAGCGCCATGGCGGCCGCTGGGTTCAGCTTTTTGAAGCCGCTGATCACATAGATGAAAACGTCGCGGCCGGTCACCGGCGGTTGATCCTCACCGAAGGTATCAAGTCCATCGGCCAGGCCACCCGACGCCCACTGCTGTGCCCGATGTGCCCACTGATCGAGGGCCATGGCAGTACAGCCGAGTGGTTCGGCCTCGCTTGTCCCCATGATGCGCGCATAGACGAACGGGGCGCTCGGGTCGGCGATCTGGGGATAATCGGAATCGCCCGCGACCACGATCGCAACCTCATGATCCCGAGCGAGCGCTACGAAATCCGATGTACGGAAGCTGTCGTGGCGAACTTCGACCGCGTGACGGATTGCTCTGCCTTCGACGCTCTTCGGCAACAGCTTCAGGAAGCCCGCGAAATCCTCGGGGTCGAATTTCTTCGTTTGCATGAACTGCCAGTTTATCGGCCCAAGCTTATTCCGAAGTTGCATCACTCCGCTGGTGAAAAAGCGATCGATAGACTCGGCCGCGTCGGAAAGAACCCGCCGGTTGGTGGTGAACCGCGGACCCTTCACCGCAAATATAAAATCGTCGGGGGTTTCGTCGTGCCACTTGGCGAAGCTGGCCGCCTTTTGTGATCCGTAGTAGGTACCGTTGATCTCGATGGACGTCAGCTTGCGGCTAGCAAATTCCAGTTCCCGCTTGTGCGTGAGGTCTTTCGGATAGAAGGTATCGCGCCAAGGTTCGTAGGTCCATCCGCCGACACCGATTCGTATACTTCCCGTTCGAGGCGGCACGATTTGACTCCCTGGCTGCGGTTGGACGGTCCGGGAATACCGTTAGCTCCGCCACACCTGACGGGAGTTTCGTGGCCAGGAACCGCGCCAACGCCGCGTTAACCGCGACAGGATTTTCCTGCGCCATCCAATGCCCGGACTGGACCACGACTTCCGTCAGATCAGCGCAATTTTCGCGCATCGGCTCAGCGAGCCTCGAGTTGATAGTTTCGCAGGTATAATCAGAGGCGCCGTGCAGGAACAGCACGGGCATCGAGAGCCGGCCGTTGTCCCGCGCCTTCGCCGCGTAGGCAATATTGCGCGTACGATTCATGTACCAGGAATCGGGACCAAAGAAGCCGTTGCGCTCGAGCGAAGCGACATAGCTGTTCAGATCGGCCTCGGTCAGTACGTCGGCGTCCCGCGGCACCGCCGGCGCCCGTCCGGCCCCGCCAAACCAACCGCCATCGCGACGAACCATCGCGGTGCGGGATGGTTGGCCCCTTTGGGCCGGACTGCCCTTGCGGAACAGCGCCTTGACCGTGTCGGGCACACTCATCTCGAAGGCCGATCGCGCTTTATCAAAATTCTCTTCGTAGAAAAGTTGGTATTCCCATTGGCCCGCTGGGAACTCCGCCGCCGGATAAACCGAGCGGTCGACCAACGGGATGATTTGGGCCGGCGCAAATCCGCCCGGCACATAGGGCACGCAGAGGTTCACAACGCCTAAGCAACGATCTGGATGATGGCTGCCCAGGCTCCAAACCACCGGACTGCCCCAGTCGTGACCGATCCATACGGCCTTGTCCCGGCCAAGTGCCTCCAGCAGTTCGATCATGTCGCGAACACTGTGTTCCAGCGCATAATCCTCATGGCGAGGGTAGACGCCGGAGCGACCGTAGCCGCGCATATCAGGGGCGACACAGCGAAAACCAAGCGCGGCGAAGACCGGGAGTTGATGACGCCAGCTGATCGAGAGCTCCGGCCAGCCGTGGACAAAGATAAGAGGTGTCGCGTCGACGGCGCCACAAGCCAGATAGAACGTCGTATGGCGCTCGGTCCGTGCGACGTGTTCGGTGATCGCGTACATCGGTTCTCCTGCGTCAATCTCGGACTGAAATACTCCGATCGCCTGGCGGCGGCAATTTAGCAACCTTGGCTCGACTGACGGGCAGCAAAGAATTTCAACTGAGGCGTGTATCAGAGGGGGTCTTGTCAGGTAAATCGGCACATACTGAATGTTGCACAATGTGTAGTTGCGCTCTCAAGCGTTTTGCGAGTGGAGTTATTCTCTGGATGACTTTATTTTGACAGATCTCTTTATTGCTCACTGACCCGGGATCGACGACAAGTCTCGCGATAGAGAGCAGCCAGGCGCTGAGCAGTGGAATCGATGGTGAAATGGCTCTCTACACGGCGGCGTCCGTTCGCTCCAAATTGTTCGCGCAGGGTTGGATCGTCCACCAAAGTGGCAAGTCGATCAGCCAAATCTTCGATGGATCCCGGATCAATCAAAAAACCTGCGGCGTTATCGATGCCGAGGTCGGGTATGGCCCCGACGCGGGTGGTGACCACAGGAATACCGGCCGCCATAGCCTCCAGAACCGCGACCGGAAGACCTTCGTTGTATGATGGCAGGACGAATACCGCGGCAGAAGCGAGCAGCGCTTGGGCTTTCTCGGGCCCGATCCAACCGGGAAGCGCGACGCGGTCGGCGATCCCCAAGGCAGCCGCTTCAGCGCGAAACGCGTCCACGTCCCCGTTGCCGGCGATGACGGCATCCCATCGCAACACACGAAGGCGCGGCGAGGCCAGGGCTCGCAACAGGTCAGACGTTCCTTTTCTCGAGCCGAGTGCGCCGAGATATACGATGCGGCAGGAGCCATCGCCGTGGTTCAGGGGCGTCGCCATCGGGAGCGGGACGCCGTTGGCCACCACGATCACCTTGCGATCTTCGATTTCCAGGCGTTCCACCAGATACTGCCGCCAAAATCGACCGATCACGATAATTCGAGTCGCGCGTGCCATCTCCCGAGCCAGTATTCCGCGTAAGCGGGGACTTAACCGATCGCTGAAGACAGCAAACTCGGAACCATGAATGTGCAGAATTGTTGGCACACTGAAGAAACCGGCTACACGCATCAAAACCAGCTTTCTCACGGCGCTTCCACCGAAGGACATGTGGATGTGCGTGACGTCCACGCGGCCGCGCGCGCACGCGACGGACAGCGAAACCAGACTGCCAAGGAAGTAGAACGGCATTTTCCAGAACGTCCCCGGCCCATAAGGATCGAGAACGCGCACTTCGAGGTCCGGCATGCCGTGGAAAGCGGCGAGGAGATACCGTGCCATGCGGCCCATGCCGCCGCGACCTTCGACCCCGCCCGGCGTTATGTATATCACCCGGATCGTCTCGTGCAGCGCTCGCGTCACGATAAATCCACCTGATTGTAGCCGGAGCGCGGAGCAGATGCTGTCATGTCCCACCAGTGCAGTGTTTCAAAATGCACAACCATTCGGATCCTGGCGAATCCGCGAGGCGGCCCGCGAATGCTTAACATCTTGGTCTTGCATACCAATCCTCCATCTTGAGCACGTGATCGCTTACGGTGTTGGAGGCCTTTGATCGGTGACCGAGACACGAATTCCCTCAGATGGAGCAAGGCGCCTCTCCCTCGCCATCACCATGCAGGACCTTACTGGAGGAGGCGTGGAACGCCAGACTCTGACCCTCGCCCGTGAGTTACAGGAAAGAGGTGTTGCGGTCACCCTTCTGGTCAATGAGGCTGCTGGTGAACTGCTCGATGCCGTTCCGACTTCAATACGATTAGTCGACCTTCACCACCGGCGCACGTCGAGGGCGATTCCGACGTTGGCCAGTTTCCTCCGGCGGGAGCGGCCGGACGTCCTGCTGGCCAATCTCAACCACAACAACATTGCCGCCGTTCTGGCCAATACACTGGCTGGAATGCCGACGAAGGTCATTATTTGTCAACATAGTGTGTTGTCAGCCGACTACTTGCGGACCAAGGGCTGGTCGCACCGCGTCACCCCCCTAGCCTACCGGCTCATGTCCCAGGGGTTCGAACGAGCCGTCGCCGTCTCCGGTGGGATCGCCCGGGAGTTTCACACGATCTCGCAAATTCCGGAGCGCAAGATCACGGTGATCCACAATCCGGTAATCGGATCGGATTTCGAGCTTCGTTCCGGCCAACCGGCCGAGCACCCATGGCTAAACGAACCGGGCCGGCCGCTGTTCGTCACCGCCGGCCGATTGGTTGACATCAAGGACCACGCAACGCTGCTGCGCGCCCTTGCGATTTATCGTCGACGCGACAACGGCCGTTTGCTGATTCTGGGATCAGGACCGCTTCGCGACAGCCTGGGCGATCTGGCCAATGGACTCGGTTTGGATGACGCTGTGGACTTCTTGGGCTTCAAGGAAAATCCCTTGCCGTTTTTTCGACTTGCGAGCGCATTTGTGCTGAGTTCTTATGCCGAAGGTTTCGGCAACGTCCTCGTCGAAGCCATGGGTTGTGGAACTCCCGTGATCGCGACGAATTGCGAGCATGGGCCAGCCGAGATTCTTGACGACGGGCGTTATGGCGTGCTCGTAGAGCCACGAAATGCACAAGCACTTGCCGACGCGATGATCAGAGTGTCTGAATTTCCAAATATATGGCCAGTACCGCTGCTCAAGGGTCGAGCCTCCGCGTTCAGCACAGATGCCTGCGCCTCGGCCTACCTCAAGCTTTTCGAGTCCGTTGTTCCCCAATCACGCGGGACAGGCAGCGGCGGCGGGGGGTTAGCCACAGCATTCAGATCGCGTAATGGGCACGGATCTAACGGCTCGCCTTACCTGCGGCTATCGCACGATCAACTAGCTGAACGACCTTGAGCAGACTCGGTTTCCGTCGACGAAGGAATTTCGTAGTGCGTAATGTCTTGATTATTGTCGAAAACCTTCCCGTTCCACTTGACCGGCGTGTCTGGCAGCAGGCGACCGCACTTGTCCGCGCGGGCTTCCGCGTGTCGGTCATCTGCCCAAAAGCGGGCAAGCACACGTTGGCATTTGAAGAGCTTCAAGGGGTTAAAATCTATCGGCACGATCTGCCAGTCAAGGGCAACGGCGTGTTTCGTTATCTGGCGGAATATGTTTGGGCGTGGTTCGCCGAACTATTTCTGACGATTAAGGTCTTCTCCAAGCAGCGGGTCGACATCATTCAGGCATGTAATCCGCCGGACAATATTTTCCTTATCGGCATTACCTTCAGGTTTCTATTCGGAACCGTTTTCATCTTTGATCATCATGACCCGTTCGGGCAACTTTTTGCGCTAAAATTTCCACGGAAGGTGATACTTCAACGGATCGTCAACTGGTTCGAGCGTCGCTCCCTACGATCGGCGGACCGAGTTATCACTACGAGCGAGCAATTACGTAAGCTGGCGACAGATCATCATGATGTCGAACCGGATCGAATTGCGTTGGTCCGGAGTGGCTTCGATCTCCGGCGAATGCCCCACGTCAGTGAGGATCGGGATTTAAAGCGCGGCCGGCGCTACATGGCGCTGTACATCGGCGTGATGGGTGAGCAGGATGGCATTGATGTTCTGATCGAGGCGATATCGGTTGTCGTGCATCGGCTCGGCCGGCAAGACATCCAGTTTATTCTTGCCGGCGACGGCGATCAGTGTGCCTCAATGCAGGCTCTGACAGAGCGACTGGGCCTTAGTGCCTATGTGGAGTTCACCGGCTACCTCGAAGGCGCCGCGCTGTATCGTTTATTGGCGACCGCTGACATTGGTCTGTCCCCAGATCCAAAAAACGATTTTAATGATAAGTTGTCGATGAACAAGATCTTGGAATACATGGCTTTCGAGCTTCCAATCGTTCAGTTCGATCTGAATGAGGGGCGGGTGCTCGCCGATGAGGCAGCAATTTATGCTAAAGACAACGCGCCGGAGCAGTTTGCATCCGCAATAACAGAATTGATCGACGATCCCCAGCGGCGCGCCAGGATGGGAAAGCTTGGTGCTGCGCGAATTGGTGGCATGTTCTCTTGGGACCGCCAGGAAGAGATTTATATCAACGTATATAGATCGCTGGCGGATAGTCGTGCCTCGCCTATCATACTGCAGACTGGGCGAGCGTCCCGTGATGCCAGAGCGTCCGACCGGGCCGCGCGACAGAGATAGACTGCAAGTCGGCGTTGAGCGAGCGAAGAGGAAGTCCTGGGCTCGTTCCCAGCCATCTGCACTGACGTATGAGGCGCCAAAACCGCCGGCGCCGCCTACGCGATATTTGCCGACGGTGCGCGAGATTCCCGTCAGAGTGGCGGTGGTCCAGACGCTTCAGGGTCGACACTAGGTAAATGCGTCAGCGGCGCATAGGCAGCATTCGGCTCAACAGCGCGTCTCGCAAAACGAACTGGTGGTACAACGCACCCAGAACGTGCAGCCCCGCGACGCCGAGTAACAAGTAAGCAAAGATCTGATGGACATCACCCATTTCGGCGCCCCACGATGATTCTGGCGCCGCCAATGTGGGCAGCGGAATAACACCGAGAAACCACACCGTCCATCCTCGCGCATTCGCATTGATCCAGCCAAGCAGCGGCAGGACGATCAGAATTGCATAGAGCAGAAAATGGGTCGTCCGTGACAGCAACCTGAGGGCAGGCTGCAGATCAGCCGGCGGCGGGGGCACCTCGCTGACCGCGCGCCATCCCAGACGAACCAGCATCACCAGAAGAATGATCACCCCAATCGACAGATGCCACGCGATCAGGCCGACAGGCTTCGAGTCGCGATCGATATCCGGCATCGTCCATGCGACGGCGAACTGAATCACCAGCAGGACGAGGATCAGCCAGTGCAGGCTTCTGGCCGTATTGTTATATTGGGTCGCAACCATGGCGTTTTCTCCTCCTAAAACAGGAACAACACGGCCAAGCTGAGCACGCCGGCGGCGACGCAGTAATAGGCGAATGGGTTCAGCGCCCACGAATCGTGCTGCCTGAAATATCGCATCAAAAACCAGGTGCTCAACAACGCCGTGATACCCGCGACCACGGCGGCGACCAACGACATTGTCAGCACGCCTTGCGGCACGTGCTCGCGCATCAGCTTTGGCACTTCGAGGACCGTCGCCCCCAAGATGATCGGCGTCGCGATCAGGAAAGAGAAATGCGCTGCACCCTCGTGGTTGATCCCGCGCAACAGGCCGCCGACGATCGTGGCACCGGAGCGTGAGATACCCGGGATCAACGCGGTGCACTGCCAGCACCCGATGGTGAACGCATCCATTTGCGAGAGCGTCGAGAGGTGCCTCTGAGCACCTCCTCCTCCCCTCAACCGTTCTCCGAACAACAACAACAACCCGTTCACGATCAGGAACGACGCTGCGATGACCGGCGAACCGAACAGGCCGCGGACAAACTTCTCCGCCACGAAGCCGAGGACGACGGCAGGGATTGTGGCGATCACCACCAGCAGGAACACACGGCGGCTCTCCTTGGCCTGGTGAGCCCCGCCGATACCGAGCAAGCCGGTCAGGATGGCCCACCAGTCCTGCCAGAAATACCCGAGCAGCGCAGTCGCGGTCCCCAAATGCAACATCACCAGAAAGGGCAGGAACTCGGGCGACCTCTGGTCAATCCCCCAATGCAACAAAGCCGGCAACACCACGGCATGTCCCAGGCTGCTGACAGGAAACAGCTCTGTCGCCCCCTGGATGATGGCGATCACGAGGGCTTGTATAATGTCCATAAAAGGCTCCGGCTGATTCGATGCGGCAGCATAGAGGATTCGTGGCCGCGCCTGCACCGCCATCGTTCATCGCGAGCTCTGGTCAGATCAGGCGCTGAGCGATGGCCAGCAGTCCGCGCAGGTAATCCGCCCCGCTCGCCGGATGGTCCGATATGCCGATCCGCGTCCGATACTCCGAGGCGAGCTCGGCGTAATCCGAGATCGCATCCGACTCTCCCAGCCAGTTGCCGATCGACTGCAGCTCTGCCCAAAGTTGTGCATAGTCATTGCGCCGCAGATCCTCGGCCAGTCGTTGCAACAATGTTCCGGCCGCGGCGCTGGAGGTCTCGCCGGCATCGACCCGCCGCAAGCGCCATTCTGCGGTGCGTTCGAGTTCCTCGATCTCTGATGGTTCAGGCGTCATGTCTGCTCAATCATACCAGACTGGTCCTGACATGCTATGCGACGGCGCGTAGGGAAGTTTAATCGTTCAGCGGATAGGTCGCCATCAACCGCCGCTGGTTCACCCAGCCCTGGTACATGGCACGCAGCCCGGAAGAGGAGAACCCCCGGCGCCGATTGGCCGCACCGATATGAAATGCCGTGCCGTAATGAAAGAACTGGGTGCGCCACGCATCCAGGAGCTTTGTCGCGGGATCCCAGATATGCGTCGCCTCTGATCCCGCACCGTTGATCTCAATCACGCGAAAGCCGACGCCGCGACGCAACGACGCAAACGATTCGAACCGTACATCGATGCGGCCGAAATAAAACTCCGGCATGGCGCGGGCGAGGCGCTCGATCGCCTCGGTCAGCGCCGTTGTCACGAGATCGCGGCCATCGCGGAAAATAGAGCCTTTGCAATGATTGCCGACAAAGACCAACTGCACGGGTTCGCCCTGTGCTGGAACGCTGTCGAGCCGGTCCTGCAAGCGCTCCAGATACAAATGCGGTACCAGCCGCGCGCGTTCATCCGCCAGGATCAACGATCGCAGGGTTGATCGTCCGTCGCCAACCACGACCGGTGCTTGCTTGATCGTCAGCGAGGTGATCCGTCCGCGCGGCTCATCCGGATGGCGAACGTAGAAGATGCCGGCTTCATTGGGTTGCTCGACATAGTGCTGCAGCACGACGGTTTCGCCTGGGGGAAACGCCTGCAGGTAACGGGCGAGCGCCGCCCGATCCTTCACCAGGCGGACACCGGTACCGTTGCAGCCGATATCGGGCTTGACCACGATGGGATAATCCAGCCCGAACCCTGCCATGGCGGCTTCGGCTGCGCTGACCCCGTCGGGACGGGCCAGAACCCCGCAGGCGGGTGCGACCAGGGCCTGAGCCTCGGACCCGACCTGATCGAGGATCGACAGTTTGGACTCGCCGCACAGGCCGCCGGTGGTGATGCGCGGATTGGCGGCGGTGGGGAGGCTGAAATCGCCGTGACGAACACCCAGCATCAGCCAATGGATCACGACAGGGGTGTAGAACAGCCAACCGGGCCAAAATTCGAAGAACGACAGCGGTCTGCCTGGCTCCGCAACGGTCTGGCGCGCGGAGACAGCATTTCCGACGCTCATCGGCGCGCGCCCTGCATCCCGGCAGCGGCCACCCGTCCGGCCACGATGATGAAAATCACGAAGCCGGCGGCGCCAGCCCAGCGCCATGCGCCTAGGTGATCCATCAGGAAATGCCCCACTTTCAAGGATGTGGCGAACAACAGGCTGGTCCATGCGGCGGTGGCGAGGATGGCCGCCACAGTGAATTGGCGCAGATCGGCCCCGACGAAGCCGCACGTGGTGTAGGTGGGCAGCCGCAAGCCCGGCAGGAACCGGCTGACCAGCACCACCTTGAAAATCCGGCCGGAAATCCACGCATGAATGGCCTCCTGCCGGTGGGGCGGGAGTTGCCGGGCGACCCAGGGGACGTTGGCTGAGAGGCGGCCGAGGCCATAAAGGCCCAGATCGCCCAGCACGATCCCGGCGTACAGCGACACCAGCGCCAGCCACGCCGGCAATGCGTCGTCCTCGACCTGCATTGCAGCGGCGACGGTCGCGGCATCCTCCAATATGAAGGTAGCGATGATGATGGCGGCCACCTGTATCCACGCGGCGTGGCCAGCCAGTGCGAGCCAGGATGTGATAGAGCTGGCCAGCATGGCGTAGGCGAAAGCTTCCCTCGAGTATTCGGCAGGACATAGGCCCTGGAACGGACGAGACTCATCACCAATGCGTCACTGTGAGTCGGCAACCAGGCGTGGCGCATTGGACAGATCGCGCTACTGATGAGTATCCTCGCGGCCGACACCAAAGAGGAAGCCAAGAATGAGCGTCACTTGGACCGAGGCGGTCAAAGAGATCGCCGGCATCAAACTCCACGTCGCCCGATCTGGGAGCGGCCCGACGGTGCTGGTGCTCCATCACGATATCGGGACGGTGGACAGGCTACCTTTCTACGATGCGCTCGCGGCAAAATTTGATGTCGTTATCCCGCACCATCCGGGCTGGGGCAAGTCCGAGCGGCCGCAATGGATGCGCCATCCGCGCGACATCGCCGCGGTCTACGCCTGGCTGCTGGCGGATCTGGGCGTCGCTGGTGTCTCATTACTGGGCCTCGGTTTTGGCGGCTGGATCGCTGCCGAAATGGCAAGCCAGGCGCCTCAAGCTTTCAAGAGTTTGATCTTGGTGGGCGCTATGGGAATCAAGCCGCCTGAGGGCGATATCGCCGACCAGGCGATCGTTTCGTATATCGATTATCCGCGTGCCGGGTTTCATGACCAAGCCGCCTTCGGGGCGGTCTATGGAGACGTCACCACCGATCAGCTGGAGGCGTGGGATATCGCGCGCGAAATGAGTTTTCGCACCGCCTGGAAACCTTATATGTACTCACAAACGTTGCCGCATTTGCTCGGCGGAGTCCGCACTCCGGCGCTGATCATCTGGGGCGACGACGACAGGATCGTTCCTCTGAGCGCCGGTCACGCCTATGCCCGCGCTCTTCACGACGCGACCCTGACCACCATTCCGGATTGTGGACATTTCGCCGAAATGGAAAAACCCGATGCTGTCGCCAAGTTGGCGATCGACTTCCTGTCGCAGAACTGAAGGAGGCTTGTCTCATGCACATGATGTATTTCACCGAACAGCCGATGGCGGCCTACGACGCCAAGGCCGGCCTGGACTTCGGCGCGACCGCACTGACCTTTTCCAACAAATACTTCGATCCGAATGAAGGCAGCCGGCTGTATAACGAGTATCTGGAAGAGTATATCCTGGCCGAGGAATCCGGCGCCGACGGTATAATGCTGAACGAGCACCACAACGCCCCGTTCTGCATGCAAGCTCGGGCGAACATGTTCGCCGCGATCCTCGCCGCGGTGACCAACCGGGTGAAAATCGTTATGTTGGGAAATCCGTTGCCGCTGACGGAAAATCCCGTGCAGCTCGCCGAAGAACTGGCGATGATCGATATGGTCTCGAAAGGCCGGTTGGTGTCGGGCTTCGTGCGCGGCGGCGGGCAGGAACAGTTGGCGAATGGGGTCAACCCGGCGTTCAACCGGGAGCGGTTCATCGAGGCGCATGACCTCGTGCAGAAGACCTGGACGGAAATCGGACCATTTCGCTGGGAGGGCACCCACTACCAACAGCGTGTGGTCAACCCTTGGGCAATCCCGATGCAGAAGCCCTATCCGAGGGTGTGGATTCCGGGTGTGCTTTCAAAGGAAACGGTTATCTGGTCGGCGCAGCAACGCTATCCGTATATTGCTCTGAACACGTCGATCGAAGCGACGAAACAGATCCATGCGACGTATGATGCGGCGGCCGCCGAAGTCGGTTACACTGCCGGCCCGCAGGATTTTGGTTATCTCATCCGCGTGCATGTGCAGGACACCGAAGAAAAGGCGCTGCAGAACGCACGCCAGTTCATGTGGATGCAGGGTGAATTTACCGGTCTGGCAAATCCGGTGTGGGCGAACCCCGCGGGGTATTTCTCGCCGTCCGGTCGTCGTGGTTTTGTCGAATTCGCCGTGGGACGAGCGAAAAACCCTCGTGGCAACCCAACCTTCGAACAGCAGGTGGCGGATACGATGATCATCGCCGGCACGCCGGACCAGGTGATCGAGCGCCTGAAGTATCTGGTGCGGGAGACCCGTCCGGGCATCATGGGCATCTGGGGCAATGACGGGACGGTCAGCAAGGAAGACCGTCGCCGGTGCATTCAGCTTTTGTGTGGGGAGGTATTCCCGGCGATCAAGGAATACGGTGCCGGTTTGGGTCTGAAAGACCCATGGGAGGCAAACGCGCCGGTGCATCTGCGCTATTCGACGGACATTCCGGCGCAGAAGGTAGCCGCGGAGTAGTTGCCGCCTGCGACGAGAAGGGCCGGCTCCAGCCCGGTCGTTTTCCTCGTCGGGGCGATCGGTCCCGGAACCCGCCGAAGACTGTAGCGTCACACGGACTGGCTGCCTCATCCTTTCGAGTTGTCCAGCACGTATCCCTTTCCCAGCATGCAGGTCCGGATCTCGGCACGGACCTTGGGAGGCCCGGTGATGGGGGAGATCATCCAGCTCCAGGGGTTATCCGCGTTTCTGAGATAAACGGCGTGGGATGAAGACGTGCGGCACGCCTCGAGGTCGGCTTTGTAGTGGTCCGACAAGTGATCGCCGCGAACCGGCGGGTCGTAGGCAGCGCACCCGCTGACACCAATCAGCAGGGTGGGGATCATGAACATGGCGCGGGACGAAAACATGAGGCTGATGCTACAAGGATCGCGCAAATGCGCCAGGGTTCAGATCTCCTTTGTTTAACTGACGGTTCCTTCCCTCAGACTTTACCCGCTGGTGCCTGCAAGATGGCACGGCCACCCCGGGGACCCGGGACAGGTCTTATGAGACCTCCGACTTCCCGGTATGGACCCGCAACCGGATGTGGTCGGGCACCTCTTGCCCCGCATCGGTGAACGCTTTCCGGAACGCCCCCATGGCCGGGCCAAATATCCCCGCGCGATTGTCGCTGCACCATTCGCGCGACGCGATTGTCGATTCCACGCTGCCATGGAACCGCGGCATCACCCAGCGGGCGAAAAGCTCGTAGCTGCGCAGCGTCTGCTCCCGGTTCGCCCATTCGTGGGACCGGAACAGCACCGCTCCTGCCCCGCCGCCGGTAAAGCCGAGCAACCGCTCGATGCCAGCGATAATTGTTTCAGGAGAGCCGACCAAAGTTGACCCGGCCGCCAGGCCCTCGGCCAACGGGTTTTCGCTCCGCATCGGCGGACGGCCCAACGTCTCGCTGAAATACGACAGCGTCTCGACGCGCTCGCCCCGGCGGACTTCATCCATCGCTAGTTCGTCGGTCTCGGCGCAGTGCATGTTAACCACCAGGCGCCAGTCGTCGCGCTTGACAGTCTTGCCGTATTTCGCCGCCTCCGCCTCGCACATGCGCCAGTAGTCGGCCAATTTCGCCGACCCGCCCGGAAGTCCGGCGCCCAGGGACAGCATGCCGACGCCGTGCTTCCCGGCGGCCAAGGCTCCTGACGGAGTGGTCGCGCTGGCCACGGCGATCGGAAATCCCCCCTTGGTATAAGGCTTCAAATGCAGTCTGGCGTCGCGAAGCTCGAACCAGTCGGTCTTCAGGTTAACCGGGTCCTTGCATTCCAGCAGCGCCATGATCGCACCGAGGGACTCGTCCATCATGTTGCGCTGCTGCTCGGCGTCGATGCCCATCATATAAGCATCCGACACCAGCGCCCCCGGCCCGCATCCCAGCATCGCTCGGCCGCGGGTCATGTGGTCGAGCTGAACGAAGCGCTGCGCTACCAGCAACGGGTGGTGGTACGGCAGGCTGGTAACGCCCGATCCCAACATGATGTGCCGGGTTTTCTCCGCCGCGACGCCAATGAAGATCTCGGGGGCAGCGATGATTTCCCACCCTGCGGAGTGATGCTCGCCGATCCAGGCCTCGTCATAGCCGAGTTGGTCGAGCCATTGGATCAGCTCCAGGTCACGGCCGAGCGCCAGAGTTGGATTGTCGCCGACGCGGTGGAACGGCGCGAGGAAGATGCCGAAGCGCAAGCCTTCATGAGTCGCCATGGTGTGTCCTTGGGAGATAATGAAATACGGTGACCAACGCTGGCCTGCTGGTCAAGCTGAGGGGCCTTCGCTCAGTCTCGCTGGCCCAGATGTTCGAGCAGCGCCACCGCGCCGGGTAACTCGTGCCGCCGCTCCCGCAGCAACTTCTCGCCGCCGACAGCATAGACGGCAACAGCCGACAGAATGTCGCGCAGCCTCCCGGAGGCATCGGCATTGAATGGCAGCACGCAGCCGCCGGTGCGTTTCGCGAGATCCCAGAAAACTTCGGCGTCCCGGCGCGATGCCGGGTCCGCCGTGTCGTGCAGCACAATCAGCTTCGTGCCTTGCGCGCCCATGCAGTCCGCTATCCGGCGGCCCGGGTCAGACTCTCTTCGAACACGTCGCCGATATAGACCACCACGCGCACCCCCTGGTGCTTCAGGCTGGCTGAGAGGATCGGAAGCAGCCGGGTTAAACCTGCTTGGCACGAAACGCCTGCGGCACGGTCGCGAAGAGTGGCGGCGTTTTTGGTGAAAGGTGTAAAGGTGTGAACGCGCGAGCCGCCATGCACGGCAAGTGCTACGTCCAGTTCGCCCGGCAGCGCCTTCACCAGTGCGTCCGTCACCCGCCGCGCGGCCGTCCAAGCTGGTTCACGCGATGCCGTCGCGTCCACCGCGAAAATCAGGCGCGGCCCCCCTGGTGCGCCGGCCTGTACCGGCGGCTCGGCGTGGCTCGATGCCGGGAGGGCCGCCGCGGCGGCTGTTACCGCGGTCGTCGCCAGCGTCTTTAGCCGGGCCAACAAGCCGCTGGTTCGGACCGGCACCGGCGGCGGTGCATCGTCGGGGATCAGGACGAAATTCGGCTTTTCGGTCATGGCCATCTCCGGTGGCGCTGGTCTAGATCGGCGTGCGATCGCGCGCGTCCGCTACGTCCTCCTCATTCTCCCGAGTTTCGACCCAGCCTGATCATGCCGTCGCCTTGAAGTTGGCGTGATGGCCTAAGTCCCCAGTGTCTCCACGATATTTGCCAGCGTCGGCACCTGCGCCGACGGCCCGACCGTGGCCAGCGTCGGAGCAGCCCGGAAATGCCGCGCCGCCGCCCTCCGGACATCGGCTTCAGTCACGGCGTTGATCTTCCCCAGCACTTCCGAGGTCGGGATCACCCGTCCGAACGTCTGGATCTGCCGAGCCAACTGCTCACAACGGCTGCCGGTGCTTTCCTGCGACATCAACAAACTCGCCTTCAACTGCGCCCGCGCTCGGCTCAGTTCAGGCTCAGTGATCGCCGCCTGCACCTTGCCCAACTCCGCCAGCACCACCGGCATCAGTTCCGCCGCCTCGCTCTCGCCGGTGCCGGCATAGATGCCGAACAAGCCACCATCCTTGAACGGCGCCGCGAACGAGTAGATCGAATACACCAGCCCCCGCTTCTCCCGAATTTCCTGGAACAGCCGTGACGACATGCCGCCGCCCAGTAACGTCGACAGCAGCACTGTCGGATAATAGTCCGCATCGCTATATCCGACCGAGGGAAAGCCCAGAACCACGTGCACCTGATCGAGGTCCCGCTCCTCCCGGAACTCTCCCCCCTGATAGGTAGCATCGTCGACCGGCGGAGGCGCGCTGCCCGGCAAATCGCCGAAGTGCCGTTGCACCAGATCGAGGACTTCCTCGTGCCGCAGCTTGCCGGTCGCCGCCACCACCACGTTACTGTTGGTATAGTTGCGCGCCATGTAACCGGTCAGCACCGACCGAGGCATCCCCCGGATCGCCTCCTCCGATCCCAGCACCGCCCGTCCAAGCGCCTGGTTGGGATAGGCCGTGGTCTGGAAATGGTCGAAGATGATGTCGTCGGGCGTGTCGTTCGCCTGCCCGATCTCCTGCAGGATGACGCCACGCTCACGCTCGAGCTCCTCGGGCTCGAATACCGAATGGGTCAGGATATCGCCGATGATGTCGAACCCGAGGGCGGTGTCTTCCTTCAACATCTTGACGTAATAGGCGGTCTGCTCGCGCGCCGTGTAGGCGTTGATGTGGCCACCGACAGCCTCGACCTCCTCGGCGATCGCCGCGGCGCTGCGCGTTGCCGTGCCCTTGAACGCCATATGCTCCAGGAAGTGGGAAACGCCGTTCTCCACCTCGGCTTCGTTGCGCGAACCGGAGGCGACATAGGCGCCGATCGAGATCGTCTCGACCCGATCCATGCGTTCGGTGACAACCGTCAGGCCAGACGGCAGGCGGGTCAGTTGGATCGGTTCGTCCATGGTCGCGCGTTCTCTTCTACAATGTCAGTTGAGTGAATATGGCGTCGCCGGGGCCGGCGCAACATGGCGTTGCGGATGGTTTCTTCTTGGGGTGTGCCCTGGCGTCCGGTTTGCTCAACGGCGGTTTCGGGGATAGAAGTTCGTAAAACCAGGAGGATATCCAATGACCGTGACCGTTGGTTATCACGCCCATGTCTATTTCAACTCAGCCACCCGGCCGGTCGCCGAACGCTTGCGAAGCGCAATCATCAGCCGATTTACTGTCGAACCCGGCGGCTTCAGCGACGAGCCCAGAGGACCGCATCCGATATCGCAGTTCAATGTTATGTTCGGGACCGAGGCTTTCCAGCATGTCGTGCCTTGGCTGATGTTTAACCGCGAGGGCCTCGATATTCTTGTTCATCCGCTAACCGACGATATGGTGGATGACCACACCGTCTACGCCCTGTGGCTTGGCACCCCGGTCAAGTTGAACCTCGAAACCATGAGGCGTGAGGGCTACCCAGCTGATTTGTTGCCGGCGGCATCCCACCCGATCTGAATCCGAAATGGCTCTGCGACGGGTCACCGATCAGGATTAGTTGCTAACTCCCTGTTCTCGCCGTACTCGGAGCCACGCCAGAGTGACGACGCCGTCGGCATGACGTGCGTAGCCCAGCCATGCTACTCAGCCAGCACGGGCGCCGGGGCGACAAATGGCTTCAGCACGATGGAAAGGGCGATCGACACCACCACATTGGCGATCAGCGCCCACAGCGCGATGTAGCCCGGGAAGGTGGTTCCGCCGAGCGAGACTGTGAAAACCGCGGTCTTGAACGCCGTCGTGGAAGCCATCCAGGTGCCGACCGCGGTCCCCACCGCCCAGCCGCCCAGCAGCGCCCAGCCGTTCAGCATCCGCAGATACAGCCCCAGGATCACCGACGGCAGCACCTGGATCATCCACAGGCCGCCCAACAACTGGAACTGCAGGGCGTAGGGCACCGGCACAAAGATGATGAATACCAGAGCGCCGGTCTTCACCAGGAGGGAGGCGATTTTCGCCACCGATGACTCCTGCGCATTGGTCGCGTGGGGGGCGAGGAAGCCTCGGTAGATCGTGCGGCTGACGATGTTGGCGCAGGCAATCGACATGATTGCGGACGGCACCAGCGCGCCGATGGCGATGGCGGCGAACGCCACACCGGCGAACCATCCGGGGAAGATGGCGAGGATCAAAGCCGGCACGGCGAAGTTGTTGCCGTAGCGCTTGAACCCATCCGCGAACTCGGGCGCTGTGCCTACATGCAGTGCTACGGCCATGAAGCCCAGCAGTGCCAGCAGGCCCAGCACCAGCGAGTAGGCCGGCAGCAAGGCGGCGTTACGGCGGATCGCGCCCGGGCTGGAGCTGCTCAAGATAGCAGTCAGCGAGTGAGGGTAGAGAAAAAGCGCCAGCGCCGATCCCAGAGCCAAGGTCGCGTACGTGCTGTATGGGCCGTAGGTGTCGCCGACCGGCGCCGCCAGCGTCAGCTTCGCGGCGGGGACCCCGGCAAAGACCGGCCCAAATCCGCCCAGTTTAAGCGGCACGAAGATGGTTACAGCGATAACCACCAGATAGATCAGGAGGTCCTTCACCACCGCGATCATAGCCGGAGCGCGGAGGCCGGACGTGTAGGTGAAGGCGGCGAGGATGACGAAGGCGATGATCAGCGGCAGGTCGCCAATAACCCCCTCGCCCGAGACGCCCATCGCGCCGATCACCACCTGCATGCCGACCAGTTGCAGGGCGATGTACGGCATAGTCGCCACGATGCCGGTCACGCCGACCGCCAGCGCCAGCCACTTGTTGCCATAGCGCCCCAGAACGACGTCGGAGGACGTGACGTAGCCGTGTTTGTGCGCCAGCGACCACAGCCTCGGGAAGATCAGGTAGAGCAGCGGATAGATCAGGATCGTGTAGGGCACGGCGAAAAAACCGATCGCTCCGGCGCCGTAGACCAGGGCCGGGACGGCGATGAAGGTGTAGGCGGTATAGAGGTCGCCGCCGAGCAGGAACCACGTGACGAAGGTTCCGAAGCGGCGGCCACCGAGGCCCCACTCGTGCAGTTGGGTCAGGTCGCCGGCGCGCCACCGAGCGGCCCAAAAGCCCAATCCCGTGACGAAAAGAAAGAGCGCGACGAATACCGTGAGCGAGGGCCAGTTCATGGCGACCTGCCTAATGTTCGGCTCTGTAGATGATCGCGGCGATCGCTGCCGAGATGACCACCCACACAAGCTGATACCAGTAGTAGAATGGGAAACCGAACAGTTCCGGCGTCAGGCGGTTGTAGGACGAGACCCACAGCATGGCGATGAACGGCAACACGAAAAGGATACGGAGCCAATGCCGTTTCGGCTCGGGACCAGGCAGGGTGGCCATGCTTGTCGTTTCCTTCCCATGCGTCCTGCCGCCAGTTGGCGTCTCAGGGCCACGAATTTCGGCGCTTCAAACAGATAAATCGTTGCCCGTCAAATGGTTGGGCCGGATTGCATCAGAAAAAAGCCGTGTCAGACCTCAATCTCCACACAGACCGGCACGTGATCGGACCCGCGCGGCCAATCACGCGCATCACGCAGGATCGTTTGGCTTCGCAGGCCGGGCGTCAGGTCGGGCGTGACCCAGATATGGTCCAACCGCCGTCCCCTGTCGGAGGCGCGCCAATCCTGGTTTCGGTATGACCACCACGAGTAGAGCTTCTGGTCCGCCGGAACGAAATGCCGCACCGCGTCGATGAAGCCGGCATTCATCCAGGCGTCCAGGCCCTCGGTTTCCGGCGGCGTATGGCTGACCACGCCCAGCAACTGCTTGTGGCTCCAGACGTCATGTTCCAGCGGCGCGATGTTCAGATCACCCACCAGGACCGATCGCTTCAACCCGGTTCGGGCGGCGAACCACAGCCTGGCCTCGGCAATGAAGTCGAGCTTATGACCGTATTTCGGGTTCTCCGCGCGATCCGGAATGTCGCCCCCGGCCGGGACATAGAAATTGTGGAGTTCCACCGGGCCGCCGGGAGTTTGCAACGCGGCCGCCAAATGCCGGCAGTCGCCCTTGCCGCACCAGTCGGGCGCGGCGTCATGCAGCTCCAGCGGGACCCGCGACAGGATAGCGACGCCGTTGTAGCCCTTCATGCCGCGAAACACGGTGTGCGGATACGCCAGCGCCTCAAGCGCCTCGGCGGGAAACAGCAGGTCCGGAACCTTGGTCTCCTGCAGGCAGATGACATCCGGCCGGAGAGCCTCGACCAGTCTGTCCAGCAACCCGACGCGCAGCCGCAACGAGTTGATGTTCCAGGTCGCAACGCGCAGCAAAGGCATCAGAAGACCATTTGTATGATCGCGTGATTCACGCCCTCTGGCCTGCGAACTTGGGCGATCACGCGATGCGGGTCGTCACCGTGCCGACACCCTCGACGACGCCCTCCAGCAGATCGCCGCGCTCGACCGCCGCGACATTCTCCGGCGTGCCGGTGTAGATCAGGTCGCCCGGCGCCAGAGTTACCAGCCCGGACAGGTAGGCGATGGTCTCCGGGACGCTCCAGATCATCTTCGACAGGTCGGAGGTCTGACGGACCCGGCCATTGACCTTCAACTCGATCAGGCCGGTCGAGGGGTGGCCAATCCTGGAGGCAGGCACCATCAAGCCGATCGGCGCGGAGTGGTCGAAGCCCTTGCCCATATCCCAGGGCTTGCCCTCCTTCTTGGCGGCGTTCTGCAGATCGCGTCGGGTCATGTCCAGCCCGGCGGCATAGCCCCAGACATGCCGCAGTGCGTCGGCCTCATTGATGTTCGCCCCGCCTTCGCCGATCGCGACAACCAGTTCCATCTCGTGGTGCAGTTGCGTGCTCCGCGGCGGGTAGGGCATGTCGGCATCGTTCAGCAGCAGGGCGTCGGCGGGCTTCATAAAGAAGAACGGCGGCTCCCGGTCCGGATCGCTGCCCATCTCCCGAGCATGTTCGGCGTAGTTGCGTCCGACACAAAAGACACGCCGAACCGGAAAACGGCCGCCATCCAGCAACGGGAACGGCAACAATCGGCGGCGGGGAGATGACGTAATCAGCCATTCGCGACACCTTGTTGTGGATCAAGGCCGGGCAAGCGGACAAGACCAGCGGGACCAAAAGAGCCGGCCGGACATAAGCGAAAGAGGGATCTCAGGCAATGGCAGGCAGCAGCGCACGCTCAGCGAAGGGACTGTACATCCAGGTTCTGCTCGGTGTCGTGCTCGGCGCCGCGCTCGGGTATTTCTGGCCGGCGCTCGCGGTGCGGATGCAGCCGTTCGGCGACGCCTTCATCAAGCTGGTGCGGATGATCATCGCCCCGATCGTGTTCGTGACCGTGGTGGTCGGGATCGCGAAACTTTCCGACGCCAAGGAGGTCGGGCGGATCGGCATCAAGGCCATCGTGTATTTTGAGGTGATGACCACGATTGCCATGTTTATCGGCCTGGTCGTCGCGCACGTCATTCAGCCGGGCGCCGGGCTCAACATCGATCCGGCCACCTTGGACAGCAAGGCGATCGCAACCTACGTCAACGCTCCGCACCTCGACGTTGTCGGCTTCCTGCTCAACATCATTCCCAATACCGTGGTCGATGCGTTTGCCAAGGGCGAAATCTTGCAGGTGCTGCTGTTCGCCGTGCTGTTCGGCCTGGGCCTGTCGCGCATGGGCGACCACGGCAAGGCCGTCGTGCATTTCCTTGATGAGACCGGGGGAGCCCTGTTCGGGGTGATCGCCATCATCATGCGGGCCGCTCCGCTCGGCGCGTTCGGCGCGATGGCATTCACTATCGGCCGCTACGGAATTGGTGCACTGGCGCAGCTCGGTTTCCTGATGCTGTGCTTCTACCTCACCTGCGGGCTCTTCATTTTCCTCGCGATGGGCGCGGTGGCGGCCCTTATGGGGCTGAATATTCTGAAAATCCTCCGGTTCGTGAAGGAGGAGTTTCTCATCGTGCTGGGTACTTCCTCGTCCGAGGCCGCAATGCCCACACTGATGGAAAAGCTGGAGCTGCTGGGCTGCGGCAAGTCCCTGGTCGGCCTGACCGTGCCGCTGGGGTACGCGTTCAACCTGGATGGGTCGTCGATCTATTTCACCATGGCCATCGCCTTCATCGCCCAGGCGCTGAATATCCCGCTGAGCTGGGGCGACTATTTGCTGATTCTGTCGGTCCTGCTGCTGACGTCGAAGGGCGCGGCCACTGTGACCGGCGGCGGGTTTATCACGCTGGCCGCGACGCTCGCGACGATGAACGGGAAGGTGCCGGTCGCGGGCATGGTCCTGGTGCTGGGGATCGACCGGTTCATGAGTGAGGCTCGGGCCATCACCAACCTGTTCGGCAACACCGTGGCGACGATCTTCGTCGCCTGGTGGGAAGGGATGTTGGATCTGCCGAAGGCGCGGGCGATCCTTGATCGGCCCGAGGGCGTGGAGGCCGCGGTTCTGGCCGACCAGGGGCGCTAGTCTGCCAGAACAGGCTTTTCATCGGCGCTTCGCTGGTAGAGAACACCCGCTGATGGTCCCGGATCGCCGCAGCCGGTCAACGACGTGATCGGACGGCGATTCAGGGCGCACACACCGAAAGGATGATTATGGTTCTTCCGACATACGATATTCTCGGCATCGGAAACGCGATCGTGGATGTCGTCGCCAGGGCGGAGGATACCTTCTTGTCGCGGCACGACATGCACAAGGGGGCGATGATCCTGATCGACGCCGCGGCGGCGGATCAGATCTATGCCGCGATGCCACCGGGGCAGGAAAGCAGCGGCGGATCAGCCGCCAACACGTGCGCTGTCGCCGCCGGCCTTGGGTCCAGGGTCGCTTACATCGGCAAGGTCGCGGACGACCAGTTGGGCGGTGTTTTCCGCCATGATATCAACGCTGTGGGCGTGCATTTCCCGACCGCTGCGTTGTCCGGCGGAGCGCCGACCGCTCGCTGCCTCATCCTGGTCACGCCGGACGGCCAGCGCACGATGAACACCTTCTTGGGCGCCTGTGTCTCGCTGACAGAGGCGGATGTCGATCCAACGCTCGTCGCCGCTTCGGCCATCACCTATCTGGAGGGATATCTCTTCGACCCGCCCGCCGCTCAGGCCGCATTCCGCAAAGCCGCCAAAGCTGCTCACGACGCCGGCCGGCGAGTCGCGCTCTCACTGTCGGACGCATTCTGCGTAAACCGTCACCGCGCGGCATTCCTGGACCTGGTGGCCAATCACGTGGATATCCTGTTCGCAAACGAGACCGAAATCACCGCCCTGTACGAACGCAACAGTTTCGAGGAAGCCGCCGAAGCCGCCCGGGAAGACGTGGCGCTGGCCGCGCTGACCCGAAGTGAGGCCGGCAGCGTAATCCTGCATGGTTCTGAGAAAGTGACGATCAAGGCCGAACCCACCACGATGGTAGACTCGACGGGCGCCGGGGATGCTTATGCCGCCGGGTTCCTGGCCGGCCTGACTTCGGGCAAAAGCCTGGACCTGTGCGGCCGCATGGCCAGCATCGCCGCCGCCGAGATCATCAGCCACTACGGCGCCAGGCCCATAACGGATTTGCGCAAGCTGATGCCTGCCGGCTGAGCCCGTTTGTCGGGTCGCCGAGACGCGGTTAACATCCGCCAGCAGATATGGGAGGGAAGCCGCGATGGCGACGACAACATTCAAACTCGGGGACATGATCGTTCACCGGATCATCGAGATGGAGTGCGGCTTCACTCCCGCGCTTGAGTTTCTGCCGAAACTGACGCCGCAGATGCTGGACGAGAGCCGGTCCTGGATGAAAAACCCGCAGGCGCTGGACGATCAGGATCGTCTGGTGCTGTGCTTCCAGTCCTATATCGTGCGCACCGACAAACACGTGATCCTGGTCGATAGTTGCGTCGGCAACAATAAAGACCGCCCAGCTCGGCCAGTCTGGCACATGAAGACGGACAACGTATTCATGCAAGGCCTCGCCGAGGTCGGGCTTACGGTGAATGACATCGATTTTGTTCTTTGCACGCATCTTCATGTCGATCACGTAGGCTGGAACACGCGCCTGGAAAATGGCCGTTGGGTCCCGACATTTCCGAAGGCCCGATATCTGTTTTCGAAGACCGAGCTGGACTTCTGGCTGGCGGAGAACGACAAGACGACGGTGCCGCCGATCGCCGACAGCGTCATTCCGATCGTCGAAGCGAAACGCCATGACCTCATCACCAGCGATCATGCGGTGAGCGATCTGGTGCAGCTGATTCCGACGCCCGGCCACACGATCGATCATTACGCAGTCACTTTGGGTCGGACCGGCAGGGATGCGGTGATCACCGGGGACCTGATCCACTCGCCGCTGCAGGCCAAATGGCCGGATCAGGCGATGCGTATCGACTACGATCCGCTGCAGAGTTCCGCAACGCGATGGAAGTTCCTGGAATCGGTTTGCGACACCAATACGCAGTGCTGCTTCGCCCATTTCCCGTCACCGTCACGCGGATACGTCAAGCGATGGGGCGACGGGTTCAAGTGCGAGTATATCACCGCGTAACTGGCGGCCGCGAACGCTAGCGTCCGTCCAAAACCAATCATGGGGGAGCCATCATGCGGACCGCCGATGCCATCGCCGAAATCCTCAAGCGCGAGGGCACGACCACGCTGTTCTGTTTCCCCACCACCCCGATCATAGAGAATGCCGTGGCCGCCGGCATCCGCCCCGTCATTTGCCGGCAGGAACGCGTTGGTGTCGATATGGCCGACGGCTACGCCCGTGTCACGAACGGTAAGCCGCCAGGCGTCTTTGCCATGCAGTACGGCCCGGGCTCAGAAAACGCCTTCGCCGGCATCGCCACCACCTTCTCCGACTCGGTGCCGTACTGTTTCTTCCTCTGGCACAGGCACGGGACCAGTCGCAGATCTTCCCTACCTTCCGCTCCGCCGTCACCTATGCCTCGGTCATCAAGCAGGTTGAGGAAATTCGTACGCCCGGATCGGTCACGGATGTGATGCGCCGAGCGTATGCGGCGCTCAAGAACGGACGGCTGGGACCGGTGATGGTGGAGGTCCCCCGCGATCTGGTCAACGAAGAGACCGGCTTCGATTCCGTTCCCTACACACCGATCCGGCCCACCATTTCGGCGGCTGATCCGCACGACGTAGAGGCTGCGGCGAAGCTGCTGATCCAGGCCCGATGCCCGGTGATCCTGGCAGGTCAGGGCGTCCTCTATGCGGAAGCGTCGGATGAGTTGGTGAAGCTGGCGGAGCTGCTTCAGGCCCCGGTCATGACCACGGTGGACGGCAAGAGCGCCTTCCCCGAGAACCATGCCCTGTCACTGGGCTCCGGCGGCAATACCTTCACCGGACCCGGCCGGCTGTTCCTCTACACCAAAGCCGATCTGATCCTGGGCATCGGCACCGGCCTGAACCGCCATCCGCTGACCACGCCGCCGCTGCCCAAGGGCGTGCCGATCATTCACGCCACCAACGACACCCGCGATCTGCACAAGCAGCATCAGACCGAGGTGGCGCTGCTAGGCGACGCCAAACTCGTTCTCGCTCAACTCGTGGAGGCGGTGAAGGACCGGCTTGGCGGCAAGCTGCCGAATGCGTCTCCCGCCGCCGAAATCGCCGCGGAACGCGCTGCGTGGCTGACGCGGTGGGAAGCAAAGCTGCGGTCAAAGGAAACCCCGATCACACCGTATCAGGTGATGTCGGAGTTCGTCCGCGTGGTTGATCCGGCGGGTGCGATCGTGACCCACGACTCCGGCAGCCCGCGCGATCAATTGCTGCCGTTCTACTGCGCGACACGGCCGCGCGGGTACCTCGGGTGGGGGAAGTCGCACCAATTGGGCACCGGCCTTGGTCTGGCGATCGGCGCCAAGGTCGCCGCGCCGGACAAGTTCTGCGTCAACTTCATGGGTGACGCGGCGTTTGGCATGACCGGGCTCGACATCGAAACCGCGGTCCGCGCCGGGATCCCTTCGCTGACCATCGTGCTGAACAACAATACGATGGCGATCGAGATCCCGCACATGAAGCTGTCGCACGAGATGCTACAAGTCGCGCGATCTGGGCGGCGATTTCGCCGACACGGCGCGGTCGCTGGGCGCGTGGAGCGAGCGGGTGACCGATCCGGAAGACGTGGCCGCTGCGATCCTGCGCGCCAAGCGGGCGACCGAGGACGGCCGGACTTGTCTGCTCGAGTTTGTGACGAGCGCGGAAACCGCGTTTTCTCACCGGAATGGTGCGGCCGCTTAGCGGCGTGTGTTTGTCGGCCGGCGGGTTTTGCGCTTACGCGCGGACCAGCGACAATCGCCGGTGGGTGATGCTACAGTCTTCGGTCATGAGTGTCGCGGTTCGTCAGCCGATGTCGGTCGCGGAATTTCTTGCCTGGGAAGAGAGGCAGGAACTGCGGTGGGAATTCGACGGGTTCCAGCCGGTTGCGATGACCGGGGGACAGCGGCGCATGAGACAATTGGGGGAAACATCCGCTATCCGTGCGAACCCGCCTGAGGGGGCGGGCGTGCCAGGACGTTCGGCCCCACCCTGAAGATCGAGGTGGCCGGCCGCATCCGCTACCCTGATGCGTTCGTGGTCTGCACGCCGGTTCCTCCGCGCTCAACCGTAATCCGCGATCCGGTCATAGTCTTCGAGGTCCTGAGCGAAAGCACCTCCCGCGCCGATCGTATCGAGAAAACTGCGCGAATACGGCGCGACACCCTCGATCCAGCGCTACGTCATTCTCGAGCAGGACGCGATCGCGGCTACGGTATATGTTCGCAAGGGTGCGGATCTGGTCGTGGAAACTTTGACCGAGGCCGACACGCTGCGCATGCCGGAGATCGACGTCGAAGTGCCGTTGGCTGAATTCTACAGCGGCATCGATCTGACTGACGAGGCGACCGCCCAGGCGGAATAAGCACCATGACGAGCGAAAAAGGCGTCGCGGTAATCGAGGCTGCTCTGGAGACCATGTCGCCGAGCCCAGGCGTGTATCGCATGCTGGATGCGAAAGGCGATGCGCTTTACGTCGGCAAAGCGCGCAGCCTGAAGCGCCGGGTTCACTCATACACCCAGGTTGGCCGCCTGCCGGAACGTTTGCGGCGGATGGTGTCGGAAACGGTCTCGATGGAAACCGTGACGACCCATACGGAAGCCGAGGCGCTTCTGTTGGAAGCGAACCTCATCAAGCGGCTGAAGCCCCGTTTCAATATCGTTCTGCGGGACGACAAATCCTATCCTTGGCTGATGCTGGCCGAGGACCATCCGTATCCGCAGATCGTCAAGCATCGTGGCGCACAGGTACGGAAAGGCAGTTACTGGGGGCCGTTCGCATCGGCTTGGGCGGTCAATCAGACGGTCACCGCCATGCAGCGCGTCTTTCTGCTCCGTTCCTGTGCGGATACCGTTTTTTCGACGCGGACCCGGCCCTGTCTGCTGTTCCAGATCAAGCGCTGCTCGGCGCCATGTGTCGGCCGGATCGAGGCGGACGATTACGCAAAACTGGTCGCGCAGGCAAAGTCCTTCCTCGGGGGCAAGGCCAACAGCGTGCAAAAGGAACTCGCTGTGGAGATGGAGCAGGCTGCCGAATTGCTGGAGTTCGAGCGGGCTGCGGCAGTGCGCGACCGGTTGCGCGGGCTGACCTTCGTGCAGGGCAGCAGCGTGATCAATCCGGCCAGCCTGACCGACGCCGACGTGATCGCCGCGTGGCAGACCGCCGGCCAGACGTGCGTGCAGGTCTTCTTCGTTCGAGGTGGGCGAAACAACGGCAACCGCGCTTTCTTTCCCTCGCACACCAAGGCGGAGGAAGCACCGGAGGTTCTCAGCGCCTTTATTGGACAGTTCTATGATGACAAACCGCCGCCGCCGTTGCTGCTGGTCAATCAGGAACTATCCGAACACGCGCTCATCGCGGAGGCGCTGTCGCTGAAGGCCGGGCGCAAGGTGGAGATCAGCCTGCCGCAGCGTGGCGAAAAGCGCGCGGTGGTGCTGCATGCGGAGACCAACGCGCGCGAGGCGCTTGAGCGCAAGCTGGCCGAGACCGCGGGCCAGGCAAAACTGTTGCAGGGTGTGGCGGAGCTTTTCAAATTACCGGGCACGCCTGAACGCATCGAGGTTTACGACAACTCGCACATCATGGGCACTAACCCTTACGGCGTGATGATCGTGGCCGGGCCAGACGGCTTTGCCAAGGCGGCATATCGTAAGTTCGGGATTCAGAGGCCCGATCGCTCCGGGGGATGACTTCGGCATGATGCGGGAAATGCTGCAGCGTCGTTTCTCGCGAGCATTGAAAGAGCAGGTCGAGGGAGAGCCGCCAACGGATTGGCCTGATCTGCTTCTGATCGACGGCGGCGCCGGCCAGCTTTCGGCGGCCAGGGAGACGTTGGCTGATCTCGGGGTGTTCGACGTCAAGGTGGTAGCGATAGCGAAGGGGCCGGACCGGAACGCCGGCCGCGAATGGTTGCATGTAGATGGCATGGAGCCATTCCAATTGCCGCCACAGGATCCGGTGCTGTATTTCCTGCAACGTTTACGCGATGAGGCGCATCGTTTCGCCATCACAACTCATCGGGCCGGACGGTCCAAGGCGATTACGAAAAGCGAGTTGGACGAGATCGAGGGTATCGGTCCTTCCAGGAAGCGAGCTTTACTCAATCATTTCGGATCGGCCCGGGGCGTAAAGATGGCCGGTCTGACGGACCTGGAGGCAGCGCCTGGCATCAGTCGTGAAATCGCCTTGCGCGTCTACGCCCATTTCCATCCAGGCGCCCGTACCAACAGCGGTTCGTGAGATCCGGTCGTCGCGCCGTAATCTTTGCAGCCCCATGGCCTGATCCTCGCCGCCGACCGCTTTATCGTCCCCGGCCCAGTGCGGCGCAAGATTGGTTTCGGGATCACCGATACGGTGGCGAATCAGGCTTCCTGCCGTGCCACAGGACAACGATGGCGCCGCGTCGTCGTTTACCGGGTCTGCTGTTGCTGATCTCTCTGGCCGGGTGCGCGGGAACGACCGCCATCGACTGCCGGCTCACAATGATCGCCCAAATCCCGTTTCGGGTGCAGGATCGTCTGCTCGTTGTGCCGGCCGGGATCAACGGAACGTGGGTCCATCTGGTGGTCGACAGCGGGGCGGAGCGCACCACGATCAGTGCGGCGGCGGTGGCTCGGTTGAGATTGCCGCATGATCCCCGTTACAAGGTGCAGTCGGTCGGGATCGGCGGGACCACCACCTCGACCGATGTGACGATCGACCGGCTGGTGCTGGGGGGCGTGCATTTCCCGATCGAACGGGTCGCGGCCGGTGCCTTCGATCTGCGCAACGGATCGGGTTTGAACGCCGACGGGCTGCTCGGTGCCGATATACTGTTGGCCTACGACATGGATATCGACGTGCCAGCCGGCGCCCTTACGCTTTATCGCAGCCGCCTGTGCCCGAACATGCAGCCGCCATGGCAGCAGGAACCCTCGATTGAGATCACCGGCGTCCGGACGCGTAAGGACCGGCTGCTGGTGCCGTTCGAGTTGGACGGTGCAGAGGGTATGGCGTTGTTGGACACCGGGGCGCAGGGGAATGTTCTCGGCGTGGCAATGGCACGCGAGATGGGACTGTCCGAACAAGTGCTGGCCAGCGACCCCGCGGTGCGCAGTACCGGGACCGGAGGCATGATTATGTCTCGCCGGCATATATTCAACCGCTTGCAAGTTGGTCTGATCGTGGAGGCATCGCCAGAGATCGCGGTTCTGCCATCGGATTTTGGGATCGGTGATGCTCTGCTCGGGGAGCAGTTCCTGCGAGGCCGCCGCGTCTGGCTGTCGTTCCGCAACCGGCAGATATTCGTATCCCGGCGTTCGGAGGAGCGGTGATCGCTGATCAGGGCACCCTGACGCCGCCAACGGCCTGAATATTCGTTCCGGCTCCGTCTGCCAAAAAGCGCCGGCGGCACTGGCGAAGAATGCGCCGATCAGCCTGCCGTCACTGGCCGCAGTCAGTGCCAGAGCCCGCCAGAAAGGGCCGCTCCCCACCCGGCGGTGACCCTTCGACTTAAGCCGCCACCTCCTATATGATGGATGCCACCACCAACGGATGCCAGCCATGGCCACCAATCGAGCCGTCACGAAGAAAAAGGCCCCGGTCATGCGAGCTGCCCGCTCGTCCCTTTCGGACGAACGGCAACTAGAGCAATGGTTCGCCGAGTTTGATGCCAAGGTGGCGGATCTAACCGCTCGTCAGGACGCCTTTCTACACTACCTTGAACTGCATCAGCCGCGGCAGAGCTGAGCCCATTGGCGCTCCCTGGCATCGGGGCCGTCATCGGCTTGGTGCGCCGGGTCGACCGGCTCTTCGAGAACGTCGAAAAGACTCAGCGCGGCCTTGAGGCGCTCGAAAAGCGCGTCAGCGCCGTGGAAGACCGGATGACGGCAATGGAGGCGAACCAGGACAAACAGATCATTGAAGCGCGGGCAGCATCAGCCGTAGCAGCCAGCGGCGCAGTCACGCAGTACTTCGTCTACATGTCGCGGAGAATCGGTGCGCTGGAAGCAGGCGGTCAGAGGCGGATTGAGTAGGAGTGCCTGCGGATCGAAAGATGACAACATGCGCCGATTTGATTGAGCAGTTCGTCGAACACTACGCCGCCAATCACGGTCCCCCACGAGCTCCGCAGAAGCTCGTTGACGGCCTAATCTCGCAGCGCCGGGCGCATGGAAAGTGACCGCGACACGGTCTCGCCTGAAGCGCCAAGCCTTACAGCTTCTCCACCTGCGAGTACTCCAACTCGACCGGTGTGGATCGGCCGAAGATCGAGACGCTGACTTTCAGGCGCCCCTTTTCCTCGTCCACCTCCTCGACCGTGCCGTTGAAGCTGGTGAACGGCCCGTCGGCCACCCGGATCTGCTCGCCGATTTCGAACAGCACGGCTGGCCTTGGACGCTCGACGCCTTCTTGGCTCTGCTTCAGGATCCGGTCGGCCTCAGCTTCGCTGATCGGACTCGGTTTCGTTCTGCTGCCCAGGAATCCGGTCACCTTTGGCGTGTTCTTCACCAGATGCCAAGCGTCATCCGTCAGGTCCATCTTTACCAGGACATAGCCGGGAAAGAACTTATGTTCGCTGTTGATCTTCCGCCCGCGCTTGACCTCGATAACGTTCTCCGACGGCACCAGCACGGCCTCGAACTGATCCGCGAGACCTTTTTGGGCGGCCTGCTCAGTGATCTGTTGAGCGATTTTTTTCTCGAAACCTGAATAGACGTGGACGACGTACCAATTCTTGGCCATTTCCGGAACCCTTCAGATGCCCACACTAAACAACGAGCGCACCCCAAGGCCGATCACCTGATCGACGACGAAGAAGAAGATCGCGGCTGCCGCGGCCATAGCGAACACCAGGCCTGTCGTCACCATCGTCTCCTTGCGGCTTGGCCAGGTCACTTTGCCGATTTCCGCCCTTACTTCACGTACGAATTTTGCCGGTTGGAAAGCCACGTTCGTAAATCCCTCCATGATCGCCCGCCGGTTCCAATGGTGCGGCCCGCAAGCTGGCAGGGGTGGAGGGTCTCGAACTCTCAACCTCCGGTTTTGGAGACCGGCGCTCTAGCCAATTGAGCTACACCCCTACTTTGGGCCAGCGCTTGAACCAAGGACAGTCAGCCCATGGGATCGGACGCAGCGAAGGCGGTAGAAAGGATGCGCGGGCCGCGTTGTCAAGCAATTATGGCTGCTGCCACCACCAGGTCCAGAGCCTCGATCAGCGGTAAGACTAATGTTCCTATCATGTTCTTGACATCGGCGGGTTACTGTGAGATCAAATCTCGCGAACATAGTGCGAACTCGACCGGGATGATGGGACACATGGAAGCGCAGATCGACAGGGACGCCATCGCCGCAATGGAAAACGCGAGTTTGCCTGACGCCTGGCCGGCCGAGCGGTTTCCTTCCCGCCGAGCCGCAGGCCGGGGTGCGGTTAGCAACCCGAAAGTCCGATTCGACTCCTGCGGCGCGTCGCCGTTCGATGATGGTTGGGACACACTGACGCAGGATCTCGGCGACCTGCCTCGGCTCGACACCACCTTGACCCGCGATTCAACCCGGGCAGCGATCAGCTGGAACGCGTCGCCGGACATCGGCTTTGACCGGGCAGTCAATCCATACCGCGGCTGCGAGCATGGCTGCATCTATTGCTATGCGCGCCCGACGCACGCGTATCTTGGTTACTCGCCCGGCCTGGATTTCGAAACCAAGCTGGTATTCAAGCCCGAGGTGGCCGAGCTTCTGGAGAAGGAGCTGCGCAAGCCAGGATATGCGGCCAGGACCCTGGCGCTCGGGTCCAATACCGATCCCTACCAGCCAGTGGAACGTACGCTGAAGCTGACCCGCTCGGTGCTCGAGGTATTGGACCGTTACAACCACCCGGTCGGGATAGTGACCAAGTCATCCGGCGTATTGCGCGATCTCGACATCCTGTCGTCAATGGCGAAGCGGAACCTGGCGCGTGTCCATATCTCCATTACCACACTGGATGCCCGTCTGGCCCGGGTGATGGAGCCTCGCGCCGCGACCCCCGCACGGCGTCTGCACGCCATCGCCGAACTCACCAGAGCCGGGGTGCCGGCGGGCGTCCTGGCCGCACCAATGATCCCCGGGCTGAACGACGCAGAAATGGAGAAAATCATGGAGGCGTCCGCCCGGGCCGGCGCCCGCCATGCCGGCTATGTCCTGCTGCGGCTGCCATTGGAGTTGCGGCAGATGTTTGAGGAGTGGTTGCACACCCATTTCCCCGACCGGGCCCGGCACGTGCTCAGCCTGATCCGGCAGACGCGCGACGGGAACCTGAACGATCCCCGCTTCCACCACCGCTTTACCGGCCAGGGCGTGTACGCCGATTTGTTGACGCGACGGTTCACCCGAGCCGCCCGGCAATTCGGGTTCGGCGAGGTGCGAACCCAACTCGACTGCGATCGCTTCACCGTCCCCGACGGTGCGACGGAGGCCCCATCCAACCAGATGTCGCTATTCTGATCGCCGTCTCCGGACCGATTGACGCCGCGCGAGGACCCCACCCTATCTTCCCTGGCTAATCACAAAGAGGGCCCGCTGGCGCCCGGGCAGGGAGGCCTTTGGCAGTGCATGACGCTGCGCGCATTTTGCAGCTTGTCGTCAACGGTGCGGCGTCGGGTTGTATCTACGGGCTAATCGCGCTTGGCTTCGTACTGATCTACAAAGCGACCGAGATGGTGAACTTCGCCCAAGGCGACGTCATGATGCTCGGCGGCTTCGTTGCGTTCAGCCTGATCGCCCAATTCCACCTGCCGTACTGGATTGGCGGGTTGCTGGCAATCCTGATCACCGCCGCCTTCGGTTATGCACTGGATGCCCTTGTCATCCGACGAGTCATCGGTCAGCCGCAATTCGCCGTGGTGATGCTAACCCTCGGACTTGGCTTTATTTTCCGAGCCGTCGCCGGGATCACCTGGGGCTACGACTCGGTCGGATTCAACACCCCGTTCACCAACAAGCGGGCCGATATCGGCGGCCTGATCCTGGGCGAGGACAACCTGTCGATCATCGTCGGCACGGTCCTGCTGTGTGGCGTTCTGTATCTCTTCTTCAGCAAGACACGAGTCGGCGTCGCGATGCAGGCCGCGTCGCAAAATCAGCTTGCGGCATATTACATGGGTATTCCGGTCCGCACGATCTTCTCCCTGATCTGGGCGATCAGCGCGGGTGTCGCCTGCCTGGCCGGCATCCTGCTGTCGCCGGTGTCGATGATCGACGTGAACATGGGCTTCCTGGGGATCAAGGCGTTTGCAGCGGCGGTGATCGGCGGCTTCGGCAGCATCCCTGGATCGCTGATCGGCGGTGTCATCGTGGGCATTGTCGAGCAGTTCGCCGGCTACGACCTGCCCGCGGGTTTCCAGGAGGTCACGTCCAACGTCGTGCTGCTGCTGATGCTATTCATCCGGCCGCAGGGGCTGTTCGCCGAGCGCATGGGAAAGCGGGTCTGACCGATGCGCTATTTGTTCAGAACTGATTATCGCCAGGACATCGCGCTGTGGCGGCATAACGGCGACCGCTTCTGGTACAGCCTGCTGGCGGTGCTCGTGCTGATCGCCCCGCTGGTCTTGGGCGAATTCTATATCGGTGAGCTTGGCGCGGTTTACATCTTCGCCATCGCTGGTGTCGGGCTGATGCTGCTGGTGGGCTACACAGGTCTCATCAGCCTGGGGCACGCGGCGTTCCTCGGCATCGGCGCCTACGTCAACGCGGTGCTGCTGGACAAGGGCGTGCCGTTCCTGGTCACCCTGCCGGTCGCCGGGCTGTTCACCGCCCTGTGCGGCGCCGCGATCGGCCGGCCGACCTTGCGCATGAGCGGGCTGTATCTGGCGATCGCGACCCTGGCGTTCGGCAGCATCGTCGGCACGGTGTTCCAGAAATGGACCGCCGTCACTGGCGGCTTCGACGGCTTCGCGGTGCCGACCCCAACAATTTTCGGTTTCCCGATCGAGGGTGCCACCGGCATCTATTACGTCTCACTGGTCGTGCTGGTGTTTGTGCTTTGGGTCGCGGCGAATTTGCTACGGTCGCCGATCGGCCGAGCCATGGTCGCGATCCGAGACAGCGAGGTCTCCGCCCAAAGCATGGGCATCCACCTGGCTCGGTACAAGACGATGGCTTTCGCGATCAGCGCGGGCATGACCGGGTTAGCCGGGGCGCTGTTCGCGCACTATGTCCGCTATCTCGCGCCCGACGCGTTCGACGTTTTACTGTCGGTGCAATTCGTCACGATCGTGTTCGTCGGCGGCCTGGGGTCGTTGCGCGGTGCAATTCTGGGGGCGATGTTCGTCCGGTTGCTGCCACAGTTCATTGCCGTGGTCCGTGACGATCTGCCGTTTGGCATCGGCCGGCTGCCGGGGCTGGAGCCGTCCTTGTTCGGCCTTGTACTGGTGCTCGTCATCCTGTTCCAACCGGACGGCCTGAACGGCATGTGGTTGAAGGCCAAGACGTGGTTTCAGGCCTTCCCGTTCAAGCGCCAGACCGGATTTCGCCGCCAGAAGTCCTATGCGAAGTCGGAGCGTCTGCGATGATCCTGTTCCAGGCACAGGATATCTCGGTTCGGTTCGGCGGCATCCGGGCGGTGGACTCCGTCAGCTTCGACGTGCGCGAAGGCGAGGTCTTCTCCATCATCGGTCCGAACGGGGCCGGCAAGACCACGATCTTCAACTTGATCAGCCGCATTTACAGTTCGACCTCCGGAAGACTGATTTTCCAGGACAAGGAGTTCACCCACACGCCGTCCTGGCAGATTGCCGGACTGGGCATCGCCCGCACCTTCCAGAACATTGAACTGTTTCCCAATGCAACGCTGCTGCAGAACCTTCTTATCGGCCGCCACTGCCACTCCCGCGTTGGCTTCGTTTCGCAACTGGCGTTCCTGCCGTCAGTCCGCAAGGCTGAACTTGCGCATCGGGAGAAGGTGGAGGATGTCATCGCTTTCCTCGGGCTGCAGCGCTACCGCGGTGCGCTGATCGCCAACCTGCCTTATGGCGTCCGGAAGGTCGTGGAACTGGGCCGCGCCTTGTGCATCGAACCGAAGCTGCTGTTGCTGGATGAACCGTCCTCCGGACTGAATGTTGAAGAGACGGAGGGCATGGGATTCTGGATCGAGGACATCAAGAAGGACCTCGGCATTACCGTGATCATGGTCGAGCATGACATGTCGCTCGTGAACCAGGTGTCGGATCGAGTAATGGCGCTGAACTACGGCAAGGTCCTAGCGATGGGTACGCCCCAGGAAGTGCAGTCCCATCCGGAAGTGGTCAAGGCCTATCTGGGTGGGGAGGTCGCGGCATGAGCGAAGCGCTGCTGCGGGTGAACTCTATCGAAACGTTCTATGGACCTATCCAAGCGATCCGCGGCGTGTCGCTGGATGTGGATCAGGGCCAGATCGTTACCGTCCTGGGTGCGAACGGCGCTGGAAAAACCAGTATCCTGCGTACGATTTCGGGCATTTTGGACCCGGAACGCGGGCAGATCATGTTCGAGGGCCGTGACATTGCCCGCAAGCCGCCCGATCAGGTCATGCGTCTGGGCATCTGTCATGTGCCGGAGGGGCGGGAGATCTTTCCGTTCCTGACGGTGCGGGAAAACCTCAACATGGGCGCATACACCCGTCGCGATGCAGCCGGGGTTGCGAACGACATCGGACTTTGTTTCGACTACTTCCCCCGGCTGAAGGAACGGGAATCGCAACGTGCCGGTCTGCTCTCCGGCGGCGAGCAGCAGATGCTGGCAATCAGCCGAGCGCTGATGGGGCGCCCAAAGTTGTTGTTGCTTGACGAACCCTCGCTCGGTTTGTCGCCGCTGCTGGTGCAGCAGATTTTCGGCATCATCCGTCGGATCAATCATGAACAGAACGTTTCTATCCTGTTGGTGGAGCAAAACGCCCATACCGCATTGCAGACGGCCGATTTCGGCTACGTGCTCGAAGTTGGCCGGATCGTCGCAGCAGATACTTGCTCGGCGCTGATGCAGCGAGCCGATATCAAGGAATTTTATTTGGGTCAGAAAGAAACTGGTGCACGCGGTACGCGTCGCTGGAAGAAGAAACGGCTGTGGAACTGACGATGAGCCAGTCGACCACCTCCATTCCCGGGCTTCTGTCGCAACGCGTAGCCTCCAACGGCAGCGACACAATCCTGCGGATCAAGGACCGTGGCATCTGGAGAACCGTTACCTGGTCTCAGCTTGACGCCAAGGTCCGCGAGATCGGGATGGCATTGCTGTTGGCGGATTTTGCGCGTGGCGACGTGGTGGCGATCCTGTCGGAAACGCGGCCGGAGGCGGTTTACGCCGACCTCGCAGTCCTGGGTTGCGGCGCGGCCAGTGTTGCCATCGACCCCGACGAGGAGCCGGATCGCGTTAGCCACCTGCTGTCGTCCAGCGGAGCAAGGCTGGCTTTCGTGGAGAATGAAGAGCAGCTCGACAAAGTGCTGACGGTCCGCGATCGCTGTCCGGCGCTGTCTCGGATCGTCGTGTTCGACATGAAGGGACTGCGCGATTTCGTCGATGCCGGCTGCGTCAGCCTGTCGAACTTTATCCAGACTGAGACACCGGCAGATTGGTCCGCCGCGGTTCAGGCGATCGAACCGGATCAGCCGGCGGTGATCCAGTTTCCGCGCGGCGATAGCATGGGACGGACGCTGACGCATGGCGATCTGGTGCACATGATGGGTGCCGCCCGAGCCCGGCTGCCGATACGGCAGAACGATGAACGTCTGGTAGTGCTGCGACTTTCCGACATCACTGAGCGGGTTTGGGGCCTTTATCTGGCGCTGGAGACCGGTTGCGTCAGCAACTATCCGGAGGGCCCTGATACCATCATCGAGAACCTGCGGGAACTTCAACCAACGATCCTGGGCGCAGACGCGGAGGTTTGGGCGCATCTGCAGGCGCTCGCCACCGTGCGCGGGAAGGCGGCTACCGCTGCGCAGCGGTTGGTTTATGAAAGGGCCTTGCGGGCTGGCCGGGTTGGCGGCTCGATCGGACAATTGGCGGACCTTCTCGTACTCCGGGCGGTGCGGCGGGAATTCGGCCTGAACAGGCTACGCCTGGCCTATGTTGGCGGGACGGCTGTCGGTTCCGCAGCAATGGATTGGGCGCTAAGTCTCGGCATCGCAATACAGCGGGTGGACGATGTCGTGTTAGGCCCCGGCCAGGCAGACGAGCGCTATCAGGCCTTGCTGCAGAACGCCTACGCGTAGGTTTTGTTCAATGCGGTGGGCCATCGGTCGCGATGGCTGAGGCATCACACAACCGTATCCTTGCCTGGTCACCATTTAATCATGGCGCGGTAACCGGTCGTCCGACAGGCACGTAGCCGGCAGTTGACCGTATCGTGAACGCTATCGTCCTCAGGGAGGTCTGACATAGGCACCTGGATAAGTAGTAGTGCAGCGTCATGGATGATCTTGCGAGCGATAGCAGTCGAGCCTCGATCCGGCCGCTGGTGGTGGATCTGGATGGAACCCTGATCCGCTCGGATATTCTGGTAGAGGGCGTCTTCGCCCACGTTGGATCGAAGCTGACCGGAGCCATCGAAGTGGCCCAGGCGCTGCGTGGGGGAAAGGCGTCGCTGAAGCACTTCCTGGCCAACGAGCAGCATCTGAACAGTGCGGATCTGCCCTACGATCCGCGGGTTTTAGCGGTTATTACCGAGGCCAAGTCGGAGGGTCGGAAAGTTTATCTTGCCACAGCCAGTCACCACAGCCAGGCCGAGGCGGTAGCCGATCACCTTGGCCTGTTCGACGGGGTGTTCGCCACTGATCGGGACCACAATCTCTCTGGGGTTAATAAGGCGCAGGCGCTGGAACAGGCATTCGGATCTGGCAATTTTGACTACGTAGCCAATGATTTTGCCGACCTGGAAGTCTGGAAGCATGCGGGCATGGCCTATGTCGTTGGCCCAAGTCGCAGGCTCGCCAGGCGCGTACAGATGCTGGGCATACCGCTCCATACGTTTCCTCGAGAGAAGCCGTCGGTGCGCACGTGGGCAAAAGCGCTGCGCGTGCATCAATATGCCAAGAATACACTGCTGTTCGTGCCCGCCCTCACGTCCCACACGTTTGCGCCGTGGAAGCTGCTTCTGGTCCTGTTGGGTGTCATCGCTTTCTCCGCCGCGGCATCCGCGGTCTATCTGCTGAACGACCTAATCGACGTTGGCGCCGATCGCGGTCATCCTACAAAACGCAATCGCCCCTTCGCCCGCGGCTCACTGCGTTGGCAGGAAGGCGTGATCGCGATCGTGTTACTGACGTCCGGCGCATTGGCGCTAGGCTTGCTGCTGTCACTCAAATTCGCCGCCGTTCTCATTGCTTACATCGTCGCCACAACAAGTTATTCATTGTTGCTGAAACGCAAGATGCTGATCGATGTCGTGGTTTTGGCAATGCTTTACACCGTCAGGGTGGTGGCGGGCGGTGTCTTGATCGATGCAGAAATATCGAAATGGCTGCTGGCGTTTTCGCTATTGATTTTCACTTCTCTTGCCCTGATAAAACGTTATGTCGAGTTGTCTAAACGCTTGAATGACGGTTTGCCGGACCCTAGAAATCGCAACTATCGAAAGAGCGACCTACCCATTTTGTCAGCGCTGGCGGCGGCAACGGCGGCAAATGCAGTCACGATCTTCGCCCTTTATATATCCTCGGAGACAGTGGCGGCAATGTATTCTCGGCCGCTGTTTCTGTGGCTTATTTGCCCGCTTCTTGCTCTACTTCCTTGGTCGCGCGCTGATGTTGGCGCATCGCGGAGAAATGCACGACGATCCTATCGTCTTTGCGTTGAGTGATTCGGTCAGCCTGGCGACGGTGGCGTTGTGCGGTTTTTTGTCCTGCTGGCGATTTGAGAACAGACGGTGAGCAACCCTCGTTTCCGCTGTGACATCCGGGTGATAAATATCGTGGCCGGCGCAACGCACAAGGCCCTAATCACATGGCCATTGTTCTCGCTCATCCTCGTCAGCGTGAGTTTCTCGGCACTAGCGCAAATATCCCTGAAGCACGGCATGAGCGTCCCAGGGGTGCAGACGGCACTTGCCGGCGGCGGGACGACGACAGTCGCGCTCGCCGTGGCATCCAGTCCGATGGTTTGGGTCGGACTGTTTCTTTACGGCTTCAGCGCCCTGGTATGGCTCTTCGTTTTGGCTCGCGTCGATGTTTCGGTGGCCTATGCCTTCGTGGCGCTGGGCTTCCTTCTGACAATGACGCTGGGCATTCTGCTGTTGGGAGAGGCGCTAACGCTGCCAAAAATTTTCGGAACATTGCTCGTCGTAGCCGGCGTGTGGCTGGTCGCAGCCGGGTAGTGACCCTGCGGCCCGAACCCGACAGGTCGATTTAATGGCGTCTGACCCACAGGTCCCAGCATCTGGTCAACGAGTGGCGGTCAAAGTCGAGCTTCAGGACGGGAGCGAATGTCTCGACGATGTAGAGGTCGCCCTCCGACTGGGCGCAAAGCGGCGCGAACGCCACGTCCACTTCATGCAGGTAAGTGCGCACCTTGTCAGTGGAGGGACGAAGAAATGTTCTTCGGTTGTGCCAAAGAGCAATACCCTCCGCGGGCTTGGTGCCGAGCACACGCGTGAAGTAGTCCACGTCCCCGATCGTCATGGTGTGGGATGACGGAGAAATCAGATTTTTCTGCTTCGACACGGCAATTGCTTCGTCTATCAGACGGACCTGCGCGACGAACAGCGCGGAATCAGCAGCGACAGCAACCTCCATCCATGCTGTGCCCAGGGTGAGCGGAGCTTCAGGATCCGCCTCCGCCAGCCAGATGTGGGCGTAGTCCTCGGCGACCGCCGACGTGGCAGGAACGGTGACGGTATGCGGAACCTCGAGTTCGACAGAGGCATCCTTGATCGCGCGCGGCATCTGCGCGGTGACCAGGCTCAATCCGTTGAACAAGACGGTGGAGATCCAGGGCGAGACGGACGTGATCAGAAGGGCCACGCTGGCAGCAATCCCAAACGTACGGGACTTCCTGGCGAGAGGAAGAAACGCGACGGAGAAAGCGGCCAAAGTCGCGAAACCCAGACCGCCGGTGCTCTGGCTTTCGACGAGTATCGTCAGGATAACCGCAACGAGGATCAGGATTGGCACCCGATAGAGGCGACCCACTGCAACCGGGCGCCGCAATACCCCGAGACCGATGTTGCGCTGCTTCGTCGCTACTGAAGGCGGCAGCGTGGCGACGATTAGTGCGGCCGCGGCAAGCACAGGGGCTAGATTGCGAACCGCTGTCGTCAGCGCCACATGGGCATAGCCGCCTTGGTTCACGGCCGCCATTGCCCTGACGTCGTGCAGATAGGCCACCACCATTCCGGTGGAGAACTGGACGATCAGCAGGACAACGACCAGCACTAGCAGGCTTTTCCACAGCAACGGGCGCATGACCGGCGTCAGCACGCCGTACACAACCAGAATAGAAATGGCGGCGACAAAAAACGTGACTTTGGTCGCCAGAAGCAGGAACAGCAGATATGCGATCAGCAGCACCTGCGGCCAAGAAGGTGTGAGCGGCGTCAGCGTCCAAACCAGGGTCAGGAACAGGAGCGCGTCACCCAACCGATTATAGCCCCCGTAGTAGGCCAATTCGCTGTCGCTATATTCGATCACGCAGGGAACAAGAGCCGCCACGGCGACGAATGCAATGACGGCGACCGCGCGCCCGGGCTTGGGTTGTCGCATCGCGATCGGGATCGCCACTGGAAGAATGCTCAGCCACCCAACAAACTGGTAGAGCAACAGCGGCTGCATCCGGTGCAGCAGATATAACACCGGGACTGCCTGATACAGCGGCCATGCTCCGTGCGGAACGGCGAAATCGACATGAGGGACAAGGCCATGCGAAATCTTGTAAGCGCCGTCCAGGATGGCCACGAAATCCCGCATAGAGCGGCCTGTCGGCAGTTCGGGACTAGGCAAACAATCGCAAATGCCACAACAGTAATCGCGACCGAAGCAGTGATGGCGATGGGCGCGGACGTCCCAGCGAAAGTCGTCAACCGTGCCTGGATCTGTGCTCGCGGTGAGTTGAGCAGGGCTGTGTCCTCTTGTTCCGCACGTAGTTAACCAGACCATTTTCAACCTGACCGCACAGGCCGAAGATCGTCTATCTCTTTGTTTGGGCGCGTGATTTACACGCCAGGGACGCGATTATGCTCAGCCCGTATATCTTACACCGGCCAGGTGCACCAGGACGCTGAGGTGTCTGAAGTCCTCCCTGGCGCGCACAAGGCTACCAGCGCAGCGCACTGGTGTGGACGGGCGCGTCCCAGAGTTGCTCCATCTCCGCGTCCAGCAAGGTCACGGTCAGCGAGCACCCCGCCATATCCAGCGAGGTAACATAGGACCCGGTCAAATAGCGGGTAGGGCGCACGCCTTTCCCCGCCAGAACGCGGCGGGCGGCGTTGACCATCAAATACAGCTCCATGGCCGGGGTGCCGCCAAAGCCGTTGACAAATAGCAGACAATCCGCGTTCGCGGCGGGTGCGAGATCGCGTATTATGGCGCTCAGCATCTCCTCGGCGATCGCGTCCGCCGTGGCGAGTTTCACGCGCCTGCGTCCGGGCTCGCCATGGATGCCGACGCCCATTTCCATCTCATCCTCGCCAAGGACAAATGTCGGCTTGCCGGCGGCCGGCACGGTGCATGACGTCAACGCGACGCCCATCGAGCGCGTCCGGCTGTTGACCCGAACACCCAGCGCCTGGAGCGTGGCGAGGTCCCCGCCGCGTTCAGCCGCGGCGCCAACGATCTTCTCGACCACCAGCGTGCCGGCGACACCGCGCCGCCCAGTGGACCATGTCGAGGCCTCGACGGCCACATCGTCGTCGGTGATGATCCTGGCGACTTGGCCGCTCGCCATTTCCGCCGCCATGTCGAAGTTCATGACGTCGCCTTCATAGTTCTTGACGATCAGCAGACAGCCGGCACCTCCATCCACCGCCGCCATCGCCTCCGTCATCTGATCGGGCGTCGGCGAGGTGAACACCTGCCCTGGACACGCCGCGTCCAGCATTCCGGTCCCCACGAAGCCGGCGTGCAGCGGCTCATGGCCCGATCCACCGCCGGAGATCAGCGCGACCTTGCCCGGCGCCAATTGACGGCGGCGGACATACTTGCGGCCCTCGCCAAGGGTGACGAGATCGGCGTGCGCCGCCGCGAAACCGTCGAGGCTTTCGGCGAGAACATCATCGACGGCGTTTATAAGCTTCTTCATGGCGATCCCCCGTTTTCAGGACTCGAGGCTCTCGGCGAAACGGCCGATCTGGCGCGCGAACCGCACGACCATCTCATCCAAGGCCCGATTTTTAACCGCGTCGCCCAGATCGGCGACGGTCACGGTAATACTGCGCGTCCCTGACGTCGCGTGCCCGCTATCACGGCGATCCGGATGGGCCAGCGCATAGGCTTCGAGAAATGCGTCTCGCTCCGCCTGGGAAAAATGACAGAGCTCGAAGACCACGTCGAGATGCTGCGACGGGATCGGCATCGCGTAGGCTGGATTGGCCATCTGTGACACGAAAGACCGGTTGGTGCCCAACGCCGTGGCGAGGCGCTGGCGCGTGCCGGAAGGACGGTTTTCCAGCACGCATTGCAGCACCGCTTGTAGCCGGCGACCGCCGAGGTTGCGCTCGCCCCGCTCATTGTCCCGGCGCCGCAAGACTGGTCCCGGCAACCGCCCGTTTTGCTCGGGCGAGCAAGCCCGGCGAGACGGAAAGCGAGCGCAAGCCCGTCGCCAGAAGGGCTGGCAGCACGGCCGGGTTGCCGCCCGCGTCGCCACACAGGCTGACATCGCGCCCGATCCGTCGCACCGTGCGCCACCACGCTCTCGATCAGCCGCAGCACCGCGGGGTTGAGCGGATCGGCCAGGTCCGCGACCGAGGCAATATCGCGCCCCGCCGCGGTGACATATTGGGTCAGATCATTTGAGCCGATCGAGAAAAATGCCGCATCGAAGCGATCGATGGCGATCGCGGCTGCAGGCACCTCCACCATGATGCCCAACTCCGGCCGTGGCACGGGTTCACCGGAGCGCGCGAACTCGGCGATCTCCACGTTCAGCAGGGCTCGAGCGGCTTCCAGTTCCTCCGGCACGGTGACCATCGGCAGCATGATGCGCACCGCGCCGTGCCGCGCTGCGCGCAGTAATGCACGTAGTTGCACGCGGAACAGATCGGGATGACGCAGCGACAGGCGCAGGCCGCGAAGCCCCAGGAACGGATTGCTTTCGTTTGCTTCGGTCAAACCGGGGATCGGCTTGTCGCCCCCGGCGTCCAGGGTCCGGATCGTAACCGGCCGCCCGCGCGCCCACTCGGCCGCGGCGCGATAGACCGTGTATTGCGCGTCTTCGTTGGGCAGGCCTCCGGTGCCGCGAAACAGGAACTCGGTGCGGAACAGGCCGATGCCGTCGCAGATCGCCGGGTCGAGGTGCGCTAGTTCCTCGGCGCCGATGATGTTGAGGTGCATCGCGATGCGTGTTCCGTCAGCCGAACGAGCCGGTGCGGAAAGATGGGCCTCGGCTTCGACGATGGCGTTTTCCGCTTGCTGCGCGAGGGAAGCAAAGCGATCGCGTGACGCCGGCAGCGGGTCGATCACCAGCTCCCCGGCCTCGGCATCAACCAGCACCTCCTTCCCGTCCAGCGCCGCCGCCGACCCGCCAAGACCGACGATCATTGGTACCGCACGGGCCCGAGCCAGCATGGCGACATGGCTGGTGGGGCTGCCCTCGGTTAGCAGGACCGCTGCACCGCGATGCCAGTCAATCGCGAGGAACCTGGAAGGCGGCAGATCGTTTGCCGCGACGATGGCACCCGTTGGTGCGGTTACACCAGCAACGCCGGGCCGGAGCTTCGTCAAGACCCGGTCGCGGATGTCCTGAAGGTCGGCGGTGCGGGCGCGGAAATAGGGATCATCGGCCGCCGCATAGCCGGCGATTTCCGCGTCCACCGCGGCTTCCCAAGCGGTATCCGCGGGCGCACCGCCGACGATGGCAACGCCGGCCGGTGCCACCAACTCGTCGTCCTCCAGCATCGCGACCTGGAACGCGATGATCTCGGCGGCCTCCGCGTCCACCCGCGCCTGCAGCGATCGCGTGTCGGCCAGCGCGCCAGCGACCGCCTCCCGCAACGCGGTTGCCTCGATCCCCGGATCGCCGCTGGGCCGTCGCTTCGGCGCATCCGACAGACCTAGAAAGACAACGCGCCCAGCAGCGTAGCCGGGAGAGGCAGGCCGCCCGAGAACGCGTCGTTCAGTCATCACCGGGCGAGGGTTCGGGATGCTCTTCATGGAACCGATTTTCGACCAGCGCGACCACCGCCTTAGCCGCCGCCGCCGCGTCAACCCCCGAGGCTCGGACATGCAGCACCGCATCGCGCGGCACCCGCACGCGCATGACCTTCACCGGGCTTTTGGCATCGACCCACGGGCCATCAGGCGAAACCGCGATCTCCACCGCGCCGGAAAAGGTTTTCGCGAGCTGCGTCAGCTTAACCGCGGGCCTGGCATGCAACCCGGTGGCATTCTTCAGTATTACCGATGTCATGACATCAGTCATCGTTGTCCTTTCGTAGCCTATTGCGGCGACAATTCTTCCGCCGTGCGGCGCACCACATCAAGCGATGAGCCGCCAGATGCTTCCGTCGCGGCAATCACCGCGCCTTCCACGATCGGCGCGTTGCAGACCACGACGCGGTCGCGGCGGTCCGCATCGAGCATTTCGATCGCCATCTCACTGTTGGTCTCGGCGCCGCCGAGGTCGACGAAGATCGCAACGCCGGCCTCCGACCATGCCTGATCGATTGCAGCCAGTATCTTCGCCACGTCGGTCCCGAGATTACCGTCCGGATCGCCGCCGGCGTAGGCCAGCTTTACGCTGTCGCCGACCATCTGCCACACCATGTCCGCGGCTCCCTCCGCGACTTTCGCCGAGTGCGAGACGATAACGATACCGACGGGTGCCACTGCTTCAGCCTTTCAGCCCGCGGCAGACTGCCGCGACCATCAATTCGGCCGAACGCGCACCGGGGTCCATATGACCCACCGAACGCTCGCCGAGAAACGACGCTCGGCCGCGAAACGCCAACATGGGGACTGTTGCGTTCGCCGCCTCAGTGGCGACCACTGGCAGACGGACAAGCAGATCTGGGCCGCCAGCCTGCAGCGCCAGTTGCACAGGCGCCAGAACGTCCAGCATCGTCTTCTGTCCTGCCTGGGATTTTCCCCTGGCCTTGACGGCCTCCACAGCGCGCGCGAAGGCGCCGGCGAAATCCGGCGCGCCCGTGATCTCCTGGCCGAGCGCCATGAACAGCGTGCCGTAGAGGGGGCCGGACGCGCCGCCCACCTTCATCACAAGCTGCATGCCGATCGCGCGTAGTGCGTCCGGCAGAGGTTTATCCGCGAGCACGGCGCTATCGGCGCGGACGGCCTCGAACCCGCGCTTCATGTTCAGCCCATGGTCGCCGTCGCCGATCGCCTGGTCGAGCGCGGTGAGTTCGTCGGCGTGGTCAATGACCACCGCCGCGACCGTTTCGATCAGGCGACGCAATGTCGCGGCATCAATGGTTTCAGTCATGGTCTGACCCTTGTGCCAGCTTGGTCGAAGAACAACGGGCTGGCGAAGCTGATGTCGACCTGGTCGCCCGGGGACAGCCCGGAGGCAGGATCGCTGAGCGTAACGAAATCATGATCCGCCAGATGAATGTGCAGGTGGTCCTGGTCGCCGAGATGCTCGACCCAGGTGACCGAACCCATCCCACCCGAACCATCAGCTTTGCTGATCCGCACGTGCTCGGTGCGCGCGCCGACGGTTTCCACAGTTGGCGGCGCCGCAAGTTCGGGGACAAGCCGGCGCGGCAGGAGGTTGATCGTGGGACTGCCGAGGCGCGTGGCGACATAGGTGTTCATTGGGTCGCGGTAGATTTCCCGTGGTGAGCCGATCTGCACCAACCTGCCGTGCTCCATTACGCCGACGCGGTCGGCCAGGGTCATTGCCTCGGTCTGATCGTGCGTGACAAAGAGGATCGTGGCACCGAGGTCCTGCTGAATACGCTTGATCTCAACTCGCAGCTCCGCCCGAAGTTTCGCGTCGAGCGAGGATAGCGGCTCATCCATGAGGTAGATCGTGGGCGAACGAACCAGTGCGCGGCCGATCGCGACCCGCTGCATCTGGCCGCCAGAAAGCGCGGTGACGCGGGACGAAAGCTTGTCCTCGATGCGCAGCAGGCGCGCGACCTCGCGAACCCGCGCATCGATGCTCGCTTGCGGCACGGCGCGGATCGGCGCTCGGAGCGGGAAGGCGAGGTTCTCGAACACCGACATATGCGGATAGAGCGAAAACTGCTGGAAGACAAAGGCGACGTCGCGCGCCGCGGATGGTGTCCGCGCCATGTCTCGCCCGCCGATCAGGACAGTGCCGGCATCCGGCTGCTCCAGTCCTGCGATCAGGCGCAGTGTAGTTGTTTTCCCAGCGCCCGTGGGGCCGAGCAGCACGACGAATTCGCCGTCACCGATGGTAAGCGACAGGTCATGAACCGCCGTCATGTCGAGGAACCGCTTGGAGATGTGTTCCAGCCGGACTTCAGCCATGCATCCCTCCCCGATGTCGGGAAGCCACATAGGCCGCGTCGTGGAGCGCCGTTAGGATGGCTCGGCCGGAGGATGCTTCGAACACGGACAGTTTGTCGCCGCGCATGGTCAGGCCGACCTGCTCGCCGGGTGCGACGCGGATCTCGGAAGACATGCGCGCCTTTACCGAACCATGGTTTGTCCGAACCGTGACGATCTGAGTTGTTCCCATGTATTCAGCGCCGAATACCTCGCCGCGCAGGCGCGAATCGTTGCTGAACCGCAGGTGTTCAGGGCGCGCACCGAGAACGAGTTCGCCGGGGGCCTGCGCCTCACGCGGTGACGGGATGGCGATAGTTGCGCCATCGATCTCGATTTTTGGCACACCGGGCTGTAACGCGCCATGGAAATGCAGAAAGTTCATTGGCGGTGAGCCGATGAAGTCGGCGACGAACATCGATGCAGGGCGATCGTATATTTCGCGTGGCGGCGCGAGTTGCTCGATGATGCCATGGTTCATGACGGCGATGGTGTCGCCGAGTGACATGGCCTCTGTCTGGTCGTGCGTGACGTAGACAGTGGTGGCGTAGAGCCTGTCGTGCAGCGCACGCAATTCGCCGCACATCAGGTGGCGGAACTCGGAATTGAGCGCGCCGAGCGGTTCGTCCATCATGAAGGCCATCGGCTCGCGGACGATTGCGCGCCCGAGCGCCACACGCTGCCGGTCGCCACCGGAAAGGCGCGATACCGGCTGATCCAGCAGCTTGGTGATGCGGAGGATGGAAGCGGTTTGCTCAACGCGGGCGCGGATTTCCTTGCGCGGCACGCCTTGGGATGCAAGCGGATAGCCGATGTTCTGACGCACGTTCATGTGCGGGTAGAGCGCGAAGAGCTGGAAGACAAAGGCAATGTCGCGTGCCGAGGCGCGACGGTAGGTGACGTCCTTGCCGCCGAGCAGAACACGTCCCGCGGTCGGCAGTTCCAGGCCGGCGATCATTCGCAGCGTTGTGGTCTTGCCGCAACCGGACGGACCGAGCAGGCAGAAGAAGGTGCCGTTTGCGACGGTGAAGCTCGAATCTTTCACCGCAACGAAGTCGCCGAAGGATTTCTGCAGATGTTCGACCTGGATTTCCGCCATCGGGGTTAGTCCGGGAACTTCGAGACGATGGTGTACAACACGACACCGCCGAGCGTGACGAGGAACGACCAAGTGTAGAGCACCAGGGCAAAGGGCTGCATTAACATCACGACGCCGGCGCAGATCATGCTGATCGCGCCCCACTCCCACGGGCCGCGACGGAATATGCGACGCGAACGCGAACGGCCGCTCATTTCCGCACAGCGCCGAAGGTGATCCCACGCAGCAGATGCTTGCGGAGCAGCACGGTGAAAACAAGGATCGGCACGAGGAAGATGGTGGTGCCCGCGGCAACCGCCGGCCAATCCTGGCCGCCCTCGCCGATGATGATGGGGATGAACGGCGGCGCGGTCTGCGCTTCACCGGAGGTCAGCAGGACCGCGAAAGCGTATTCGTTCCATGCGAAGATCATGCAGAAAATCGCCGTCGCGGCGATCCCTGTCGCCGCCTGCGGCAGCACAATTTTTCGGAAGGCCTGAAGCCGCGTATAGCCGTCGATCATCGCGGCTTCCTCGTATTCACGAGGGATTTCGTCGATGAAGCCTTTGAGCAACCAGACCGCTAGAGAAACGTTCACGGCGGTGTAGAGAAGGATCATACCGAGCTTGGTGTCCGACAGGCCGAGTTGACGGAACATCAGGTAGATCGGGATGGCGACGGCGATCGGTGGCATCATGCGCGTGGACAGGATAAAAAACATCAAGTCGTCGGCAAGCGGGATGCGAAAACGGGAAAATGCGTAGGCCGCGAGGGTGCCTAATGCCACCGCGCAAAACGTTGATCCAAACCCGATGATGATCGAGTTGACGAAACGCGGGACATAGTTCGAAGCAC
>CAVZTH010000040.1:0-100098 GCA_963778125.1 uncultured Alphaproteobacteria bacterium
TCCTTCGTCTGCTTCGACTTTTCAGTTACGTATTGCTGTAAAGTTGGCGGCGGCCAGCAACGCAAAATCGAGCCATAAGGCTGTTGGCGGGATAGTAGATGCCGGCATGAATGACCTCGCTGTTGCGCGAGGAGGTTTCAGTGCCGATGGCCTCCGCCGCTTCCAGGATGATGACTTCACGCCCCGCACCGGCCAGCGCGCGTGCCACGGCCAGGCCCACGACGCCGGCACCCACTACGACGCAATCGACTTGCTCCACGCCTCTTCTCCTAACGACAGGCGGCGGAACGAGTTAGGCTGGGCGCCAACGGGAGTCCATACATGCTGACCCTGACATCGGGCGCGTCGTCCATTGTTGTCGCCCCCGAATATGGGGCCGGACTGACCGGGTGGATGCTCGGCCGGACGCCGATCTTACGGCGGGCGCTGCCGCAGGCGGCTTTTGGGCGCGATCCGCATTTGATGGGGTGTTTCCGCTCCTTCCGTATGGTAATCGGATATCTCAAGGCCGGTTCCGCTGGCGCGGTATGACTACCAACTCGAGCCAAATTTCGGCGACAGTCCGCACACGATCCATGGCATCGGCTGGCGACCCTCGGGTGGTGGAGGAAGTCGGACCGCGATCGGTTCCCTAAGCGTTATGCGTCGCCCGGACGCGTCCTGGCCGTTCGCCTTAGCGCCAGATCGGCTACCGGCTCTCTGGCGCCGGCTTGACGGTCACGATCCAAATGACCAACCGGCACACCAAACCGGCGCCGGCGGGCATCGGCCTGCACCCCCATTTTCCCAAGGCCAATGATCCATTGCTGCGCTTCAAGGCCAGCGGTGTCTGGGAAAACGGCGTTGGATTCACTACCTTCGCACAACGCGCCAGCGCGCGGCGCCTGGCTTTATACCGAGCCGCGCTCCGTCGCAAAATCGCGCCTGGATAACTGCTTCACCGGCTAGAACGGGAAGCTGATTTCCGATCGGGTCGTGCCGTCTTCGGATCGAAGCCAGCGAAGTGTTCCGGCAATTGCAGGTGTTCACGCCGTCCTGGGCTGATTTCTTCTGCCTCGAACCGGTGAGCCACGTTCCCGACGCGCTAAACCGGGCTGATTTGCCAGCCGATCAGGCGATGCATATCCTTCAGCCGAATGAAACGCTCGGGGCACGGTCCGGTTCACCCCGATCGGCTGAGCGCAATAGACACTCGAAGGCGCGTGATGCCGTTCGATCAGGCCGGCAGCTCCCGCTGGCGCATCTGGACCATCAGTTCGCCTCGTTCGCCGGTTCAGATTCGGGGCATTCCGGGGTCAAGGCCAAGGAGCACGCGCCCGCCCGCTTCATAGTTCATGGTCGAGATGGCGATGTGCTGGGTGCATGCGTGCACGTCGCGGAAGCATCGTTCCAATCGGCCGCTCTCGAGCAATGCTGTGCCGCCGGCGGCGTTATACACGAGATCCACAGCCTGTGCCGACGCTTGGCCCGCGTTGCACAAGCGAGCCGGGCCATAGCGCGTCGTTGCAGCGGTATTACCGCACCGGTGGCGACTTCGTCCCACAACCCGCCGAACATTGAGAACAGGTAGGAACGTGCCGAGCCTAACAGAATTTCTGCACGTGCCACATCAGCTTGAACAGCCGGCCTGTCGCGAAGCAATGTCGACGATCCATAGAGGGGCTTCACCGAGGCCAGTGTGATGACTGCGTCGATTGCGGCGCGTGCAATCCCAAGTGGCACCGCGGCGATTGCAACGGCCAACAATGACATCAATGGCATCGCATAGAGCGTCCCTTCCTGAGCCGGAAGTGGAGCAGGAAACGATATAGTGTAATTTTTCCGGAACGAATAAGTTGGCGACACGGTAGTCATTGCTGCCGGTTCCGCGGAGACCGCCCACACGCCAGGTATCGATTACTTCAGCGCTACTTGTCGGAAAATCGCCAGACGGATCTCCGGCGTGCCACCCGGACCCTTCCGCGGCCCATCGCCATCATGCACGATGCAACTGCCCAACGTCCACTGGCTGTGCCGAATTCCGCTGCCATATGTCCAGTGGCCGGTCACGCTGTAGCCGCCGTTATCGATGAACGCCTTGCCAATCGGCATGACCGCGCCGGCAACTACTGCGCGCGCCCCTCGTAAATTCGGGACGCCACGTCTGGCTGGAGGTAGCCGGCAATACAACTGTAGGCCGAGGCTATTGAAGCGCACCACCCAACCGAACCATCGAGGCGGGAAAGTTCCTCGATCACGCGCACGTAGTCCACTGCATTGAGCTCGGCTCCCCCCAATGACTTCGGCAGCCAAAGCGAAAACATTCCCGCTGCGCCCAAGGGGTCCACCAGATCGATAGGAAGGGCCCGCTCGCGATCAAGGTTTTCACGAACGGCGTCGACCTTCGTTGCTAGTGCGCGCGCTGTCTGGATCAACGCGGCGACGCTGGTAGTTGGCTCCCGTGACGGGCTTACATCGGACAGGGTGCCTAACCGTTCCGGTGATGATGCCCCCATAACGCCCCTCCACCCCACGTGTGCCTGCTCGACATCATCGGCGGCCGTAATTTCATAGCGAAATCCAGCTCATATTCAGTGATCCAAGGCTACCTGGCTGGGGGGACCCCAGCCGAGTACGGGCATGAGACACTTCCCGCGCTTCAACAAGGTTGATTGATGTGTTCTGGGACAGCTTCGCCCAAAGGTCTAGACCCCACTGGGGCGATCATTGCCGCGTGCACCGGCGGTCGTCTATTGCGCGTCCGTGCACCGAGCGAGCGTTGGTGTCTCAACTATTTGTGCGTCAGAGGTTCGGCTCCTCTCAGATAATGTGCGTTGGAAACCGGCCTTGATTGCGTGTCGAGGCGTTCTTTGCGCGCCGCTACAGCTAGTGGTTCAAAATCGACGGGTAGTGCCGTCTGATTTGAACCACCGGTCATTGATTTTGAGGGCCAATTCACCCGACCGCACGTGATGCTTCTCTCGGGATCGGGCCACTAAATGTCTATTCTGGCACTCGCGCGGGCTGGTCCTGTTCGCAGACCGCCGGGAGTGATGAGCTGCTTCCGGCCAAGAGACTATTCTTTGGCCTGAGCAATCGCCTAATATCAGACAGGGGAGTTTGGGCAGACATCCGCCGGCGCGAAGTGATGACATAGCCTAAGGATGAACCGCAGGGAACACATGTTGGCAGTGCCGCAGCGAGCCGAACCCCAGCAGCGTGGACGCGGGGATTGTCCGCGGATGGCAAGTCTTTGCCTGGACGAGGGCCTGGATCGTGCGCTTACCGCCACACTTTCTTCCGGTTCGCCAATTGCGGCTCGGCTGTTGATCGCTAGGTCGTCATGCTGATGCGCGGGCGCGTGCTGGTCATCGCCGGGTCTGATTCCGGCGGGGGTGCCGGCATCCAGGCGGACATCAAGACGATCACGGCGCTCGGGGCATTCGCCGCAACGGCGATCACCGCGCTGACAGCGCAGAACACCCTCGGCGTCCACGGGGTGATGGCGGTGCCGCCCGCTTTTATCCGTCAGCAGATCGAGGTGGTCCTGTCCGACATCGGGGCGGACGTCATCAAGATCGGGATGCTGGGCGACGCCGCGACAATCGGCACGGTCTGCGACGCCTTGACGAATCTCGCTCCGGATGTCCCGGTGGTCCTGGACCCGGTGATGGTGGCGAAAGGTGGGCATGCGCTGCTGGCGGCGGAGGCGGTGGACAGCCTGCGCCGGCGACTGTTGCCGCTGGCGGCGGTCATCACGCCGAACCTGCCGGAAGCCGAGGCGCTGACGGGCCGGACGATCGATAGCGAGGCAGACATGCGGGCCGCTGCGACCGCATTGTTGGCGATGGGCGTACCGGCGGCGCTGGTGAAGGGGGGTCACCTGGCGTCGGAAACCGTGGTCGATCTGCTGGCGACTGATGCCGGCACAGAAGCATTCGCGGCGCCACGCATCCCGACCCGGCACACACATGGCACGGGATGCACGACGGCCTCGGCTGTGGCGGCCGGGTTAGCGCAAGGACTGAGCCTGCGGGACGCGGTAAATCGCGCACGCCTGTATGTTCGCGCGGCGATCGAGAGCGCGCCGGGCCTGGGGCGAGGCCACGGTCCGCTCAATCATGCGATCACTGTTGATCTCAGCAGGATCTAGCGCAGCGACGATTGCGGTTCCGAGTTAAGAAGGTCATCGTGATGGACCTGGATCAAGCCCCGCGGGACCATCCGTCGCCGCGAGCCGGCCGAACAGCTATTGACCATGGGTCCCGCTGGCACGGTTCCGGGGCGACGCGGCGGGTCGCCGATGGACGTGACCGGAGGTCTGATCGGCGGCATCAGCGCCCGCCAACATCTCGGCGATCGTATCCGCGAGTTGTGCCACCGCCACGCTCATAGCCGCGACCAGCGCCTGGGTCGTTCCATCCTCCGGCCTCACCTTCAGCGCCACCGCGCGCGACATCGAACGCTTGCCCTCGATCGCGACCTGCGCGGCCAGCAGCACGACGCCATCGCGATCGAGATCGAACCGTTGCAGGTTGATCTCCACCGTCGCGTCCGCGGGGGTGGTGATAGCGCCGCTATCCCCATAGACCGTTCCGCCAGGTAACCGCTGATTAAGCTCCTGCACCAGAATGCGGGCCATCATGGCGTCGAGAGGCTCGCCCCACCATTCGTTGGACAGCACGTCCAGGCGGTAACCCTCCGACGACCGTACGATCTGGTTTCGTTCCAGATAGTGCGCGATAGCGATGGCGCGCAATTCGACGACGCGCGGCGCGCCCTGGTGCGTCTTACCGGGCAACATTGAAAGAATGTACAATTTCGGGTTGGGTGACGAGCAGGACGCCAGCACGGCCGCAAGCGCCAACAGACTGCCCCGCCGGGACAGTCCTGTTGCACCCGCTGCTTTCATTGAACCCCCTGGTTAGTACGGCCGCGAATCAGCGCCTCAGGGTGGCGCGACAACAGGTCGGCCAACACCCGGATCGAGCGGGCGGCATCGGTCAGTTGCGCCATCAACTGGCTGACATCGCGATTGAATCGGGAGTCGCCTCCATAGCCGCTGTCCAACGAGCCGATCAGCTTGTCGGTCCGCTTGACGGAGTCCTCGAGTCCGGAAGCGATGGCCGGCAGACGCTGCATCGCCGGGGCCAGGCCGTGATTGAGGTTGTCCACCAGGGTCTGCGTGCTGGCGAGCGTCGATCGCAGGCTGGCAACCGCCTCGCCAAGCTGCTTGTCGTTCACCAGCGCATTTACCCCGGCCAAGGTCTGGTCGAGGTTCTTGCCGATTGACTCGAACGGGATGTCGCTCAGGCGGTTGACCAGATCGGTGGCCGCGGTGGCGACGTCGTCCGAACCGCCGCCCATGACCGGGATGACGTAGTCATCGCCTTCCTTTCGGAGTTCTCCGGCACCGGCATCATGATAGATGTCCATGGCCAGTTGCTTCTGTCCGGTCAGGATGCTGCCGGACTCAAGCTTGACCCGCAGGCCGCGCTTAACCAGGTCGTTCATCCTGGCGTCCAGGTTGCCGCCGGTCGGCAGATCCAGCATCGCAATGCGACCAGGCTCCAGCGTAAAATGGACGGGGACGACGACGTTATCCAGCGCGCGATCGAAGACCAGGGAGACGCTGGAGACCTCGCCAATCTTCAACCCGCGCAAGGTGACGGCCGCCCCGGCCTTCAGGCCTGAGACGGAACCGGTGAACTTCGCGACGAACGGGACACTGCGCTTGAAGGTCGAGCTCTCGGCTGCCTCCTCGGAATCAAACAGTTGGAACGAATGGTCGGCTGCGCTTTCCGCCGTGACCTTTGGATCGTCGGGCGTTTCGAAAGCGATGCCGCCAAGCACCACTGCGCGCAGCAATTCGACCTGAACCTCCAAGCCGTTGGTACCGAGCTGGATTTTCGCCCCGGATGCGTTCCAGAAGCGGGAGTTGTCGTGTACGTATTTGTCGAATGGCTCCCGGACGAAGGTGTGGATGGTGATATTCCGGGCCATTTCTCCGACCTCCCAGCCGAGGATTTCGCCTACTTCCAGGTCCCGGAACATGATCGGCGAGCCGAGGTTCAACGATCCGATACGATTGGCCTTCAACAGGAACGTGCGGCCCGGAACGTCCGATTGCAGTACCGGCGGATTCTCCAGGCCGGCGAAATCGCGTTGCGGCTGGCCACCTTCCGCGGAGGGCAGCAGATCGATGTAGGAGCCGGAGAACAGGGTCTGCAAGCCGCTGATGGAGCCGGCGAAGAACCTCGGCCGCACAACCCAGAACTGCGCCCTGTCGGTCAGAAGCGGCTCGGCTTCGCGGTTCATCCGCACCGTGACCTGAACGCGCTTCAGGTCGGGGGTAAGGCCGACCTTCTTTACAACGCCCATATCGACATCCTTGTGCCGGACATGCGACTGGTCGGCCTGCAGGCCCTCCGCGGTCTCGAATGTGATGGTGATGAGCGGTCCGCGATCGGATAGCGTCCTCCAGGTCAGCCATCCGCCGATGATCACGGTTACGACCGGAATTGCCCAAATCAGCGAGAGGCGGCGCTTATGTTCGATTTTGGACCGCACAACCGCGGTGGGATGTTGGTCGCTCATACGGCTTCGGCTCGCGAACGAGCGCTGTCCCACATCAGGCGCGGATCGAAACTGCGTGCGGCGAGCATCGTCAGGATGACAACCGCGGCGAAGGCAATCGCGCCAGGTCCGGGATAGACGCTGGCGAGTTTTCCGAATTGCACCAGTGCGACCAGGATCGAACTCCATGAAAATATCGATCATCGACCATCGGCCGATGGTATCGACCACCCGATACAGCACGGTGCGGTCATGCAGCGCCCGGTTTGTTCCTGTATGCGTCGAAATCAGCAGGATGCCCAATCCGACGAGCTTCAGAACGGGCACCGCGACACTAGCAAAGAACACCAGTGCCGCCAGCGGCCACATCCCGAGTTCCAGCAGCTCCCGCACCCCGCCGAGGATGGTGCTGGGCTGAGCGTTGCCTAGTTGGACAACCGTCAGGACAGGGTAGGTATTCGCCGGGATGTAAAGCACCATCGCCGCCAGCGAAAATGCCCAGGTCCGCTGAATCGCGGCAGGCCTGCGGTGGTGCAGGCGAAAACCACACCGCGGGCACCGCATGCCGGGCGCGGCCCGGCTTACCAGCCCGCATATGTTACAGCCGATGCGCCATCGGGCGCGGTTTCGTCCGGGCCGGTCCGATGTGGCAGGGTTCGAATCCAGCTTCCGACGCACCGACGGTTGCGGGGTTCCATCGCCTCCCACACCGCCTGGTCGTCGAGCGTGTAGTCCGCCAGCACCATGATAACCATCAGCCCGCCGAGTGCGAAGATTGCTGGGCCCAGATCGACGGTGGCCATCCCACTGAGGCGAACATAAGCAACGAACAGGCCCAACAGGTAGATTTCGACCATCGACCAGGGACGCAGGTACTCGACCCAGGCGTAGATGGTGCGCAGTTCGGCTGGTGGCCGCTTCAGCTGCAAGCCTAGGAGAACCGACAGCATGCAAAGCACGCGGGCGAGCGGCGCGACCACGGTGGTGACCAGCACGACCAGCGAGATTTCCCACAGCCCATATTCTGCCATCTCCACCGGGCCGGTGGCCAGTCCGGCGAGGCGCTCCTGGCCCGCGGTGCTGACGGACATCAGGGTCAGGGTCGCACCCAGAAGGAACAGGATCAGCGCACTGAGGTTAAGCGCCAGCGGCAGCAGGAGCGGATCGCGGCGGGTATGGCGCAGTACGGAGTCGCAGCGCAGGCATATCGCGCGCGAGCCGGGAGGCAACGCCGGCATGATCTGCATCTGCCCGCAATCGGGGCATTCGTAAAGCCGTCGGGCGGTTGTCGGAATCGGGCCTTGGGGCACCATTGCGGTGGTGCCCGTCAAGCGCGGGCTCGGCGGCGAAGCGGTGCGTGCATCAAAGTGACGTAGCACGCCACCGCGGGTGAAAAAGAGGCGATGACCATGGCGTTCAGGAAAATTGTACCGAGTCGTCCTGACAATTGACTGAATCTCCGTCGATGCGGGGATGGCTGCGGCTTTCCCTCCGCTGGAGGTTCGGGCATGAAGGACGCTCATCGGGAGATCAGGAATGAATACGGCGGCGACCCAGTTTTCACTCGGACATTGCAAAGTTGCCTTGGGCCCGCGCGGGTGCTGATTGGCGCGATGTTGCTGGCGGGGTTGGGGGGTGTCGCGCTGCCGGCTTCTGCCGCGGACCTGCCTGGCGTGACGGCGACCGAGATCAAGATCGGCAATACCGACGCCTATAGCGGCCCGGCTTCGGCTTATGGCGTCATCGCCAAGACCGAGACGGCATTCTTCCAGATGGTCAATGATCAGGGCGGGGTGGCCGGTCACAAGATCAACTTCATTTCCTACGATGACGGTTACAGCCCGCCGAAGACGGTCGAGCAGGTGCGCCGTCTGATCGAGGAGGACCAGGTCGCATTCCTGTTCCAGAACCTTGGGACCCCGCCCAACACGGCGATCCAGCGCTATGTGAACATGAAGAAAGTGCCGCATCTGTTCATCTCGACCGGTGCGGATAAGTGGGGCGACTATAAGCATTTCCCGTGGACGATGGGCTACCAGCCCAGCTACCGGACCGAGGCGCAGATCTATACGAAGTACATGATGGCGCAGAAGCCGGACGCGAAAATGGGGATCCTGTATCAGAACGACGACTTCGGAAAGGATTACCCGGCCGGCGTGAAGGACGTGCTGGGCGACAAATACAGCAGCGTCGTCGTCAAGGAAGCCAGCTATGAGACGACCGACGCGACGGTGGACAGCCAGCTTACGGCGTTGCAGGCGGCCGGTGTGGACGTGCTGCTGGTGGCGGCGACGCCGAAGTTCGCGGCTCAGGCGATCAAGAAGGTGCACGATCTCGACTGGCACCCGACCTTTTTCCTGACGAACGTGTCGATCTCGGTCGGGGCGGTGATGAACCCGGCGGGGGCCGAGAACGGGATCGGCATCATTACGACGGGTTATATGAAGGACCCGACCGACCCGGCGTTCAAGGACGATCCTGGGATGAACGAGTGGCGGGCGTTCATGGCGAAATACATGCCGGGCGCGGACATGACCGATGGCAACCACAGCTTTGCATACGGCGCCAGCATGGTGATGCTGCAGGTGCTGAAACAGTGTGACGGCGATTTTTCCCGGCCGAACATCATGAAGCAGGCGGCCAACCTGCATGATGCCTACGATCCGGTCCTGCTGCCGGGGATCAAGGTGAACACCAGCCCGACGAACTTCCACCCGATCAAGGCGATGCAGTTGCAGAGGTGGACCGGCAAGACCTGGGAGCGGTTTGGCGACGTGATCGAGGGGGCCAGCTAGCGTTTGACCGGTTCGGTGCAACTGGGGTGACGAGGCGATAGCAGCAATCCGTCAGCGCTTGCTGTTTTGCGAAAGATCGACGTAGACGGCGGCGAGCAGCACGATACCCTTGACTACTTGTTGCCAGAAAATGCCGATGCCAAGGATCGACATGCCGTTGTTCATGACGCCCATGAAGAACGCTCCGATCACCACGCCCATGACTTTGCCGACGCCGCCGGATGCTGATACGCCGCCGATGAAGCACGCGGCGATCACGTCCAGTTCGAATGAATTGCCGGCGCTAGGCGTCGCCGAGTTCAGTCGCGCGGCGACGATCAGTCCCGCCAGGCCGGCCAGCACGCCCATGTTGACAAATGTGAGGAACGTCAGGCGCTCGACGCGCACCCCGGATAATTCGGCGGCCAGGCGGTTGCCGCCCATGGCGTAGACCCGGCGCCCTATGGTCGTGCGCGTGGTAAGGAAGGTGTAGAGCAGGACCAGGACGCTCATGATGATCAGGACATTCGGCAGGCCCTTGCGCAGAGCCAGCAGATAGCTGATTCCGAGCACCAGTATGGCGAATATGGCGTTCTTGGCGATGAAGAGGGCGACTGGCTCGATATCCATGTCCGCGGCTGTGTCCCGGGTGCGGCGCCGCACCCCTAGCAGCACCATGAGGCCGGTGGCCATGACCCCGATCAGCATCGTCAGCCAGTAGAACTGGTCCTGACCTTCGGGCGCAAGCAGAAATCCATAGTTGCTGAAGTCGGGGATAAAGCCGGCGCTGATCGACTGGAAGCCCCTGGCAAAGGGGCCGACGAACTGGCCAAGTAACAGATTGCCGGTCAGCCCGCGGAAGATCAGCATGCCGGCCAGGGTGACGATGAACGACGGGATTTTCGCGTAGGCGACGAAATAGCCCTGCGCAGCGCCAATCAGCCCGCCCAGGATCAAGGACAGAACGATGACCGGTGGGTAAGGGATTTTCTGATAGACCATCAAGGTCGCGGCGACCGCGCCGACGAAGCCGACGATGGAGCCGACGGACAGGTCGATGTTGCCGCCGACGATCACCAGAAGCATGCCCAGCGACATCACCACGATGTAGCTGTTCTGCAAGATCAGGTTGGTGATGTTGACGGGATCCAGCAGAACGCCGCCAGTCGCGACTTCGAAGAACCCCATGATCAGCAGCAGCGATCCCAGCATGCCGTAATCACGCAGATGATCGCGCCAGTACGCCGGGCGGACAGTTTGGCTCATGCTGCCACTCCGTATTGTCGCATGATCGACGCCATGATTTTTTCCTGCGTGGCGTCCGCGGCGGCCATCTCTTCGATGAAACGACCCTCATTCATGACGTAGATGCGGTCGCAAATGCCCAGCAGCTCAGGCATTTCGGAGGAAATCACGATCACCGCCTTTCCCTGTGCCGCCAGGTCGTTGATGATGGTGTAGATTTCGTACTTGGCACCAACGTCGATGCCGCGGGTTGGCTCGTCCAGGATCAATACTTGCGGGCCGGTGAACAGCCATTTGCTCAGGACGACCTTCTGCTGGTTGCCGCCTGACAGGTTGATGGTCTTCTGATGGATGCCGGAGGAGCGGATTTTCAGCATGTCGCGGTAGCGTGCCGCGACCCGCACTTCCTGGTGTTTGTCGATCACGCCGCGGTGGGCGATGCCGGGCAGGTTTGCCAGGGTAATGTTGTTCTTGATGTCCTCGGTCAGAACCAGCCCGAGTGCCTTGCGATCCTCGGTGACGTAGGCGAGGCCGGCGCGGATGGCCAGCTGGATCGACGACAGGTCGACCGGCTTGCCATCCAGGAACGCCTCGCCACGGATGTTCCGGCCATAAGCCCGGCCGAACACACTCATTGCAAGTTCGGTGCGCCCGGCGCCCATCAGGCCGGCGATGCCCACAACCTCACCGCGGCGGACCAACATGTTGACGCCCTTGATGATGTCCTGGCCGGGGTGGACGGGATGGCCGACCCGCCAGTCCCGCAGTTCGAACAGCAGCTCGCCAACGGCGGCGGTGCGTGGCGGATAGCGGTCCGACATCTCGCGGCCGACCATTGACGTCACGATTCGACTTTCGCTGATCGGCTCCGACCGGCAGTCGATTGTCTCGACCGTGGCGCCGTCACGCAGGATGGTGATGGAATCGGCGATCTGGGCGATTTCGTTCAGCTTGTGCGAGATAATAATCGACGTGATGCCCTGCGTCTTGAAGTCAAGGAGCAGTTTCAGCAGCGCGGCGCTGTCGGTTTCGTTCAGGCTTGCGGTCGGCTCGTCCAGGATCAGCAATTTCACTCTCTTGGACAAAGCCTTGGCGATTTCCACCAACTGCTGTTTGCCGATGCCCAGGTCGGTGATGAGGGTGTTCGGCGCTTCCCTGAGGCCGACCTTCGCGAGCAGGCCCCGGGTCCGGGCGTAGGCCTGACCCCAGTCGATGACACCGATTTTGTTGGCGGTTTCGTTGCCGAGAAAGATATTCTCGGCAATCGACAGCAATGGAACGAGCGCCAGTTCCTGGTGGATGATGATGATGCCGACATGCTCGCTGTCCGCGATGCGGGCGAAGCTTCTCGGTTCGCCGTCGTAGATGATATTGCCTTGGTATGAGCCGTGCGGGATGACACCGCTGAGGACCTTCATCAAGGTGGACTTGCCAGCACCGTTTTCGCCGCAGATGGCGTGAATCTCCCCTGACTGTACGCGGAGATTCACGTTGTCGAGCGCTCTCACGCCGGGATAGGTCTTCGAAATGTTCTGCATTTCGAGAATGGTGGTCATCTCCGCTCCCCCTGGGCCACCCTGGGACGGTTACTGAAGCTGGCTGGCGGTGTAATAACCGCTGTCGACCAGAACCGGCTTCCAGTTGCTGGCGTCAACCGGCACCGGCTTCAGCAGGTAGGATGGGACGATCTTGACTTTGTTGTTGTAGGTCTTAGTGTCGTTGATGTCGGGTTTGCCGCCGGTGACCACGGCATCGACCATGTTGGCCGCGACCTTGGCAAGTTCGCGGGTATCCTTGAAGATCGAAGAGTATTGTTCGTGCGCGATGATCGCCTTGACTGACGGGATTTCGCAGTCCTGGCCCGAGATGATCGCCATCGGCACGTCCTTGCTGCCGTATCCGACGCCTTTCAGCGCGGAGATGATGCCGATCGACAGGCCATCGTAGGGCGACAACACGGCGTCGACATGTTTTTTGGTGTAGAAGGCGCTGAGAAGGTTATCCATGCGCGATTGGGCGACTGACGCCTCCCACCGCAGGGTGGAGACCTTGTCCATGCCCATTTGCTTGGACTGGATGACGAGTTTGCCGGAGTCGATCAGCGGCTGTAGCACCGACATGGCTCCGTCGTAAAAGAAGAAAGCGTTGTTGTCGTCGGCTGAGCCGCCGAACAGCTCAATGTTGAATGGTCCTGACTTGCCGGCGTCCAATCCCAGGCCGTGCACGATCGACGTCGCCTGCTGAACGCCGACCTGGAAATTATCGAAGGTCGCGTAGTAATCCACGTTGGGCGAGCCAACGATCAGGCGGTCGTAGGAGATTACCTTGATACCGGAGTCAGCGGCCTCTTGCAGGGCGTTTGATAGCGTTGTGCCGTCGATCGCGGCAATCACAAGCACTTTTTCATGCTTGGTGATCATGTTTTCGATCTGCGCGAGCTGATTTGGGATGTCGTTGTCAGCGTATTGCAGGTCGGTCTTGTAACCCTTGGCTTGCAGGGCCTTCACCATGTTGTCGCCGTCCGCGATCCAGCGCGCCGAGGATTTGGTCGGCATGGCAATACCGATGGTGCCTTTGTTCTGGGCGAATGCGGTGGGCGCGGTCAGAGTCAGGCAGCCTAGCAGGGCTGCCGCAAAGGTGGTTTTCAGGAACGTCATATTCTCAGTCCTCCCCTGGTCATGCACGCTTGTTTGGGCATGTTGCTGGTCGCCTGTCGCGCCCCATACTGTCAAGGCACCGTCAACTTGTCGTCGACGAGTACGGCGGAAGGTGCGATGGGCAGTGTGTCGCTGGAGAGGGGTGTGACTACGGCGCCATCGTCGCTCCGGTCATCTCGGTTAAGCGGTGAAAGCCCGGTCGCGGGATGGCGAGCCAACTATCCCCGCCAAGGGGGATAAATGGCCAACAATCGCGCCTGCGCAATTTCCTGGCCCGCATATGCAGGCTTGTCGCAAAAGGGCTCGTCCATCCTCAATCATCAATTAGAAATTCGCGATCGACCGGGATTTGCATGGCTGTGGCAAGATTGTTGGTTTCTGAGGCCATGCCAATGATGGCGAGCAGCTGCATGTGTTGAGCCTCCGTCATGCCCTTCTGTTTCGCGGCCGCTGTGTGCGAATGAATGCAGTAGGAACAACCATTCGCAGCCGAAACAGCGATGTAGATAAGCTCTCGGGTCAGCGGATCGAGCGCACCCTCCCCGCCCATGATCGCCTTCAGGCTCTCCCAGGTGCGTTTGAGGGTTGCCGCGTCGTTAGCTAGAGCGCGCCAGAAGTTGTTGACAAAATCCGATCTACGAACGCGCCGGATTTCGTCGAACACGGCCTTTACAGCCGGGTCCTGATCCACCTCGTCGTCCGTCCAAAGCCGCACCGTCGCCATGCCACCCTCGTTCGCTCCGTCAACCCTAAGTTAGCAGAGACCGGAAATGCGTGACAGAGACCGGAACGGCTACGTCGTTGCAACGGGCGCTAATGCCCGTCGGCCACCGGCGCTTTGGGAGGCGAAACTTTCCGCATCAACGGCACCATCATGGTCGCTAGCCCGAGGCACAGCATTAGCGCCAGGAATGCATCCGAATAGGTCTGCGTCTGCGCCTCGCGCATTGTCAGATTCCATAATTGCCGGAGGGCAATTGCATGGCCCATGACCGCGTCACCCCCACTTAGCGCAGTCGCCTTCGCACCGGCCCGGCCAAGCAGTTCGACCATCGCCGAGTTGGTGTTGTTGAGGTGCTCTGCCAGCCGCAGGAAGTGTAGGTTGGTGCGGTCGTTCAGGATCGTGCCGCAACCGGCGATGCCAATCGCGCCGCCCAGGTTCCGCATCAGGTTGAACAGGCCCGAGGCCAGTTTCAGCCGCTCCGGCGGGATCACCCCCAGGGTCAGCGTGACCGTCGGTGCGACCGCAAACTGCTGCGAAAATCCCCGGAATGCCTGAGGTATCAACAGCTCCCGCCAGCCCCAGTCATGGGTGATCGGGGTGAAGTTCCACATGCTGAAGGTAAAGCAGGCCAGGCCGAACAGCATCAGCCAGCGCAAGTCGATCTTGCGTGCGAGGAAGGTGTAGCAACGGGATCGCCATGATCTGGAAAATGCCCGTCGAGAACACCGCGAGACCGATCTGCAGGGCGCTGAACCCGCGCACCCGGCCCAGGAACAGCGGAGTCAGATAGATAGTCGCGAAAATCCCGACGCCGGTCATGAAGGAGAAGAAACAACCGAGCGCGAAGTTCCGGCTTTTCAGCGCTCGCAGGTCGACCACCGGCCGATCGAATGTGAGGCTGCGATAGATGAATGCAACGCCGGCCACGGCGGAGATCCAGGCGGTCGTCCGGATGGTATCGTCACCGAACCAGTCCCACCTTGGTCCTTCCTCCAGCGTGTATTCCAAACAGCCCAGGAACACCGCCATCAGCGCCATCCCGAGGTAGTCGGCGCCCTTCACGAGCGACCAGTCGGGTTTGTCGATTTTAACCATGATCGGCACCACGATCGTGACGAAGATCCCCGGCACGAGGTTGATGAAGAACAGCCAGTGCCAGGAGTAATTGTCGGTGATCCAGCCGCCGACAGTCGGCCCCAATGTTGGCGCTAGCGAGGACAGTGCGCCAATCGTCGCCGCGGCAATCACTCGCTGATGGCCTTGGAAATAGAAGAATGCGGTGGTGAACACAGTCGGGATCATCGATCCGCCGAGGAAACCCTGCAGCGCTCGGAAAACGATCATGCTCTGGATGTCCCAGGCCCAGCCGCACATCAGGCTGGTGATCGTGAAGCCAGCGGCCGAGATGCTGAACAGCCAGCGCGTGGACATCACTCGGGACAGCCAGCCGGACAGCGGGATGACGATGATCTCGGCAATCAGATAACTGGTCTGCACCCAGGCGACCTCGTCCGAACCGGCGGACAGGCCGCCACCGATATCCCGCAACGAGGCGGAGACGATCTGGATGTCGAGCAGGGCGATGAAGAAGCCCACGGTCATGGTGGCAAAGGCGAAGACCTTTTGCCGCATCGTCAAACCAGTCGGATCAAGCTGAACCGCAATCCGCTCGGCAGTCGTCGCGTTCATTCTTTGGCCCCGGGGCGCAGATCAACGTCGGCGGTTACCGACAGCCCGGGACGCAGCCGGCCCAGCGCGGATGCATCGCCATCCAGCAGGATCCGCACCGGGACGCGCTGCACGATCTTGGTGAAGTTGCCGGTGGCGTTCTCCGGCGGCAGCACGCTGAACTGCGCGCCGGTGGCCGGGGACAGGCTGGCGACGTGGCCGTGGAAAGTTACGTCCGGCAGCACGTCCGCGGTGATTGTCGCAGGCTCGCCCGCGTGCATCTTGGCGAGTTGGTTTTCCTTGAAGTTCGCATCGACCCAGAGGCCGCGCGCCGGCACGACGGCGATCAACTGCGAGCCGACCGCGGCGAATGCGCCGGTTCTGGCGCTGCGATCGCCGACGACGCCATCGAATGGCGCCCGAAGTTCGGTATAGCCAAGGTTCAGCCTCGCCGTGTCCCGGTCTGCGACCGCCGCGTCCAGTGCTGCCCTGGTCTGTTGCTTCTGGGTTTCGATCACCGCTAGCTGCTGCTGCGCCGCGTCGAGTGTGGCCCGAGCCTTGTCGCCGCCGGCGACGGCTTGTTTGTAGTCGGCGTCAGCCTTTTGGAATGATTGGATGGACGCCGCCGCAGTGCGGGCCAGCGTCTGGAAGCGTGACTGATCGTCCCGCGCGCGCACGGTCTCGGCATCCGCGGCGGCGATCCCGGCCTGGGCCTGGCGGATCACCGCCTCCTGCAGCCGTTTCGTCGCGTCCAGATTTGCCAGCGTCGCCTGCTGACCTGCGACCATCGCCTCGGCCCTCGCCAGGGCGGCGCGGTAGTCGCGGTCGTCGAGTTTGATGAGGAGGTCGCCCTGGCTTACCCGTTGGTTGTCGGTGACGGCCACCTCGGCGATGAATCCGGCGACCTTAGGCGCCATCACGGTGACGTCGGCGCCCACATAGGCATCGTCGGTGCTTTCGATGAAGCGGCTAACAGTCCAGTAGTTATAGCCGTACCAGGCGACGCCGGCGCCGATCAGCAAGGCGGCTCCGGCCATCGCGACCTTCTTCACGCTGAGACGGCTCGGGCGCGCGCGGACATCCGGCGCGCGTTCCAACACGGTGGTGCTCATGACTGGCCCCTGGCTTGGGTGGAAATGGGACAGGATTTGGCGCTGAGGCTGGATTGCGGCATTAGTAACTTTCGGTATGCAAGCTACTAGCGTTTCAGATTGCATCATGCAAGCTACAATGTGGAGGGCATGGATTAACTTTTGCGACGCTGCCGGCGCGCCACTGCTGCCGCCATCTACATCACCAACCGAAAACCAGCCGGGAGAGAGGCCGCGCGGCGAAGCTTGTCCCGAACGCATGCGCACCGATATGTTCGGGCATGAGCGAAACGCACCACACCAAAGTCCTGATCATCGGCGCTGGCCCCGCCGGCTACACCGCTGCCATCTATGCGGCGCGTGCTAGCCTCTCGCCGATCCTGGTGGCCGGAATGCAACCTGGCGGCCAGCTCATGATCACCACGGACGTCGAGAACTACCCCGGATTTGCCGACGTCATCCAAGGTCCGTGGCTGATGGAGCAGATGGAGGCCCAGGCCACGCATGTCGGCACGCGCATCATGCATGATCTGATCACCGGCGTGGATTTTTCCCGAAGGCCTTTCGTCTGTCACGGCGACTCAGGCGACCTCTACACCGCCGATGCCGTGATCATCGCCACCGGGGCGCAGGCGCGCTGGCTAGGCTTGGAGTCGGAGCAGACGCTGCAAGGCCGCGGCGTGTCGGCGTGCGCGACCTGCGACGGCTTTTTCTATCGCGGCAAGACCGTCGCGGTGGTCGGCGGCGGCAACACGGCGGTGGAGGAAGCGCTGTATCTGACGCACCACGCCGAACGCGTCACCTTGATCCATCGCCGCGATAGCCTGCGGGCGGAAAAAATCCTGCAAAAGCGGCTTTTCATGCACCCCAAGATCGATGTCGTCTGGAACAGCACCGTGAAGGAAATCGTCGGCGGTGGCACGCCCGAGGTCGTCACCGGCGCTCGGCTGCACAACGAAAACACCGGGGCGGAAACCATCCTGCCGGTGGATGGCGTCTTCATCGCTATCGGCCATAGTCCGACGACCGCGGTGTTCGCCGGCCATGTCGACATGGACGCGGAGGGCTACATCCGCACCGTACTCGGCAGCACCCGCACTTCGGTTGCCGGGGTGTTTGCGGCCGGGGATGTGCAGGACAAAGTCTTCCGTCAGGCCGTAACCGCGGCGGGCACCGGCTGCATGGCGGCACTGGAGGCTGAGAAGTACCTCGCCGAGGACGAAATCCGCGTGGCGTAAGCTGCGGGTAAACGAAAATTGCCTCAAACCGGCAAATTCAGTCACATGAATCGCAAAACTGGGTTTAGGCTTGACGCGCTGCAACCACGCATGGTGGGCGGCTAAGTCGGTGCGGGTGCGATTCAACAGCCGCCGGGAGAGGCTTTGTGATGGACTGGGATAAGCTGCGTGTCTTTCACGCCGTGGCGGAGGCAGGTAGCTTCACGCATGCGGGAGATACCTTAAGCCTCAGCCAGTCAGCTGTCTCGCGGCAGATTTCCGCGTTGGAGGAAGCGCTCCAGGTTCCGCTTTTCCATCGCCACGCGCGCGGATTGATCCTGACGGAGCAGGGCGAGTTGCTGAACCGCACCGTGCGGGAGGTCTTCGCCAAACTGGCGATCACCGAGGCGCTGCTGACCGAAAGCAAGGAAAAGCCGGCGGGCCGCCTGAAGGTGACGACGACGGTCGGTTTCGGCTCGACCTGGCTGGCGCCAAGGCTGCACGGATTCTTGGAAGCCTATCCGGACGTGTCGGTTTCACTGCTGCTGGATGATACCGAGCTCGACCTGGCGATGCGCGAGGCGGACGTGGCAATCCGCATGCATCCGCCGAAGCAGCCCGATTTGGTGCAGCGGCATCTGATGGCGATGCAATGGTTGGTTGTCGCCGCGCCGGAATACCTAAAGAAGCATGGCGTCCCGCAGCGACCTGAAGATCTCGATGCGCATCGCTTGATACTGTTCGGCCCGCATCATCCCCCCGTTCAGGAAGTCAATTGGCTGGCCGAGGCAGGACGGCGGCCAGGCAACCCGCGGCGCGCACTGCTGGAGGTGAACTCCTTCCACGCGATGTTGCTGGCGATCCGGTCCGGCATGGGGATCGGTGCGCTACCAGATTACGTGGTGAACGAGAATCCGGATCTGGTGCACGCGCTTGCAGACCTGAAAGGGCCGAAGGTGGATGTGTTTTTCGTCTATCCGGAGGAATTACGGAATTCCAAACGCGTCGCTGTGTTCCGCGACTTCCTGCTGGCCCGGCTGGCGGAGATGCATTGAGGGCGCGGCTCTGGAAGAGCCTTGACGTTGCGCCTTTACCCCCTGAATTGGCTCAGCCATTCCGATTTTGCCGATGCCGGTCAGTAGATATGATAATTCTGCATGTCCGCTGCCGGTTCTCGACAGTGGTTTCCTTCGCAAGTGCGAGATACCGTGTCGAACATCAGTTACGGCGGCTCCTCCGCCAGAGTTCCAGCGCCAGTCGCTGGAAGGGGGCCATTGGTCCCCGCGTCTCCCAGACGTGAAGCCTCCCTGTATACTTGCCCCCGGTGAACAACCGGGGGCGCTTTCTGCAAGTAAGAATACGGCGGGGTTGCAAACGCAACATCAGAAAGTTCAAGGTTCGGTTTACAGCCCGTAGCCTTACCGTCCTGGCCCATCCGGCTCCTGACCGGCGTAGCAAAAATCCCCTTCGGGCTGCTGACCGCCTTTGTCATGCTCGCCCCCTGACGTGGAACATCGTCAAAGGCTTGGTCTATTTCCTGATCGAATTTACCGCCTTCGCTGCCTTGTGGGACTGATGGGCTGGGCCACAACCCTCAGTCCGGCTTTCGGGGTATGTCGATGAAATCCGCGCTGAGTTGCTGCAGCACTTGCGTTGGTGTCTTTTGTGCTATGGCCGAGATCGCGCTGACGTTAAAGGTTCGCCTTAGCGACTTTGACGGATATCCGCCGCCGCTCCGTGAGGCTGCATTCAGGGACGAAGGCATGGCAAGCGGATCAAGGCTGCACGCAATTGTATCAACCCTTTACGCGGTACGGAGTAAAATTCCGAAGCAACGAGCATTCCTGTATGGCACTGGAGTGATGCCGGATGATCCCAGTTTTGCCAGGGATCAAGCGGAGATCAACGTGCTGCGAAACCGATTGGCAGTATCAGTTCGCCAAATCAGCAACGACCTCGCGTATCTCAATCTGCTTGATCAGGTAGCGACCAAAGAGGTGCGCGGCCAACGCTATAGGACCCAACAATCCATTAACGATCGTCGAACCGAAATAAAAAAGGTCTATGAGCTTGCGATCAACATCTTGATGGACATAGACAACTTACAGGAATCCAACTCAAGACCCTCAGTTGCTGCTATCCTCGCTACTCTTTTGGACTCCGGCATAGAGGGTTCAGAGCAAATGGCTCAAATAATTCAGAAGGAAAAAGGACACCACGAAAACCTCTGGACCAATCCCGTCACGGTGCAGAACGTTCCCTCCCTATTTGTCCTCGCGATGGTGGTTGGCTACCTGTGTTATTATTCAAAAAAAAGCCGATTTCCGACACCACAAAGCTGAAGGACGAAGAAAACAAATAGGTTTGCCGTCCGCGACCCCTGTCTCGAATCACGTCCTGGATTACAAGTGCCGTATCTCTGTCGCCGCGCGCCGTTCACGTTCGGTGCGGGTCAGCATGGACAGCAGGGGCGGTATCTGGACAACATCTTCATTGAGCGAGTTGTGGCGGAGACTGAAGTATGAAAAAATATCATTGAAGGCCTATGAGTTGCCGGCCGAAGCGCGGAGTTGGCGCGTGACTGACCTTTCTGCCACGCGCGTGCGGCCAGCCTCCAGCACCGCGTCCACAAAAATTGCAATGTCGACTTTGGTGGTTCGGTGATTGACGATCGCGGCCCGGATCGCCAACACCCCGCCGATCGTTGTTGTCGACGGCGCGGCGATCCCCGCTTCCTGCAGATCCGCAACGATATCGGCATTCAATCGGTCCAGATCTCCGTCCGCCCCGACGTAGCGAAAGCACACGATGTTCAGCGCGACCGGCGCCAGACGACGCAGCGCTGGCTCCCGATCCACCCGGCTCGCCAGTATCGCGGCCAGGTCGCAGGTCTGCTGGGCGATGGCACCGATCCGGTCGGCTCCATAAACCGACAAGGTCATCCACACTTTCAAGGCGCGGAAGCCCCGGGAGAGGTCGGGCCCCAGGTCGCAGGGCCAGACTCCGCCTGCCGCTAGACCACGTTCCTCGCGCTGGAGGTAGGCCGCTTCGGCACCGAACGCATCCAGGTGACGCGACGGGTCCCGGACGACGATACAACCCGCGTCGTACGGCACCTGAGCCCATTTGTGGAAATCGAAGGCGACAGAGTTCGGCTCGCTCGATCCCCGCCAGCAGCGGCCGCAGCTTCGGCGCGAGGGCCGCGATCGCCCCAAACGCCGCATCTATATGGAACCACAGCCCTTGATCAGCGGCGAAATCCGCAATTGCCTCCAGTTCGTCGATAGCGCCGATGTCGACTGTGCCGGCCGTGCCAACCACGAGAAACGGCCGATCGCCGTTCGCCCGGTCGACCGCGATGCTCTGGGTCAGCGCGTCCAACCGCATCCGGCCCAACTCGTCACACGGGACCATCCGCAGCGCATCGCGACCCAGACCGGTCATTTCCATCGCGCGCGGCAGGCAGCCATGCGCGGCGGCGGATGTGTAAGCGACCAGGCGGGTGCCATCGACTCCGCCAGTTCGAACGGAGGGCCCAAGCTTGGCGGACCGGGCGACGAGGATGCCGATGAGGTTGGCGATGGAAGTGCCGGTGACCAGCACGCCAGAGGCATCCGGTGGGAATCCCAGCATTTCGGCCGCCCAGGCGATGACCTGACGCTCCACCTCTATCGGTGCGTGGTCGCGGCCGCCGAGATTTGCGTTCAGGCCGCCGGCCAGCAATTCCGCCAGCATGCCGACCGGGTTGCCACCGCCGTGTACCCAGCCCATGAACCGAGGGTGCAGGTTGCCCGTCGCGTAGGGCTGCACCAGGCGCCGGAAGTCTGTCGTACACTGCCTCCGCCGGCGCTGGACCGCGGGGCAGTGGCTGCCGCAGTTCCTGGCGCAGCGCTCCAGGCATGGGCTGCCAGACGGGGCGGTCGCGAAGGGTCGCAAGATGATCGAACATGTCATCGACCATGCGGTGCCCAAGGGCGCGCAGATCGGTCCAGTCGTCGGGATCAAGGCTCTTGTTGGCAGGGATATCGTGCGGATTTTCCTGCTGCGTCATCACATCCCTGTCGTCATACCCAGCGCGCCCAACACGGCTCGGTCCAGCACCGGCCGCGGTGCGGGCGGCCGAGACACGGCGAAGCCCATGACATCGTCGTAACCCCAGAGCGCCCAAGCAATACCCTGGGATTCAAACGTTTGCCGCGCGGTGCGCAGCCAGGTCAAGCGCGCTGTCGCATTGAGCGCGGCGCTTGCACCGAACTCGCCGGCCAGCACGTGGACATGGTGCAGGCGGCCCCATGCGGCGGCGCGCTCAATGGGCGCGGCTACGTGCGGCGCGTCCCATCCCAAGGAACAGTAATAGCGCATCAGATCTTGCGTCCCGCGGTCGGCGGCTTCAGCGGCGGTGTCCTCGCACCGGTCATCGACCGGAAACGGCAATCGCGCCAGGGAGGCTCGGTCGAGGCCGGGGCGATACGCTGCCAGCGAGGTCAGTTCGGCAGGGTCATAGAAATGGAAACTGTAAATGACGTTGGGATCGTCTTCGGGGGTCAGCGCCAACAGGCCCCCGATGCTGCCCCAATCCTGGCCGGTCAGCACGACGGTGGCATTGGGCAGTGTCTGACGGATGTCTGACAGCACTGCATGCTGCAAGGCTGCCCAGGCGGAGGGGTCATTTGGAAAGACCGGTTCGTTCACGACTTCCAGCACCGTGCGAGCAGGGTCAAGCGAACGCAATGCCGGGGCCAGGCTCCGCCAGAACGCACGCAATTGGTCGCCGGCGGTCTCCAGGTGCCAGTCGTGTGGATGCAAGGAGACGACGACCGTCAATCCGTGGCGCTGGATGCGCCGGATCGAGGCGATCAACACGGCGGTATCGTTCACGTCCTGATCGATCGCGAGGCGCACGAAGTCGAAGCCGGCGGTGCGGAGGTCCGCCAATGCCTGATCGCTCAGGTAGGCGGCAAGGACAGCAGGGTCGCGGCTGGCCGGAAAACGGAACCAGCCAGTAATGTTGATGCCTCGGGTCAAAACGACGGGAGGTACAGGCGGCAAGCCGGCCGTCGTGGCTACCGCCACACGAAGGGCCGACGGCTGGGCTAACGAAGGATGCGCATCCGGACGATGACGATCGCTGTCCGCCGCCGCGCTGCCGCCCCATCCCGCCAACAGCGACAACACCAGGACCAGGATCCCCGGCCACAGCCTCACGCCGACACTTTCACGGCGCTCGGCACATACCGCTCGACCAGATAGAGCGGCCGTTGCTTTGTCTCATTGAACACCCTGCCCAGATATTCGCCGATCACGCCGAGAAACATCAGCTGCATCCCACCAAGGAACAGCACGACCGTCATCAGGCTTGGGTAACCCGCGACCGGATTGCCGATGATCAGCGTTTTCACGATCACCTGGACGGCGTAGATCGCAGAGAGCAGCGCTACCACCAGCCCGACATAGGTGGCGAGCTTCAACGGCATCACGGTGAAGCTGGTGATCCCCTCGATCGCCAAATTCCACAACTTCCAGTACGACCATTTACTGACGCCGGCGCACCGGGGGGCGCGGTCTGTACAGCACATACGTCGTCGGATAGCCGACCCAGGCGAACAGGCCCTTCATGAACCGGTGCTGTTCGCGCAATTGGCGAACAGCATCGACCGCACGCCGGCTCATGAGGCGGAAGTCGCCGGTGTCCTCGGGTAATTTCAGGTCGCCCATGTATTGCATCAAGCGGTAGAAGCCGTGGGCTGTCCCACGCTTCATCCAGGAGTCTACCGTTCCGGTTGCGCCGCTTGGCGTAAACCATGTCGAAGCCAGCCCGCCAACAGGTGATCAATTGCGGAATCAACTCGGGCGGGTCCTGCAGGTCGGCGTCGATGATCACCACGGCGTCACCGGCGGCATGGTCGAGACCGGCGGTTATGGCGATCTCCTTGCCGAAATTCCGCGATAGGCTGACGACAGCGACCCGCGGATCAGTGTTGCGGAAGGCTTCGATCACCGACAGCGTGGTGTCGGTGCTGCCGTCGTTAACGTAGACCACCTCCCAGTTTTCGACGTCGGCCAGCGCTCGCACCAAGCGGTGGTGGAACCGGCTGAGTCCAGCCGCCTCGTTGTACGCCGGCACGACCACCGAGACCGCGGGCTGCCATGATCGTCGCACCGAGAGCGGAGGGACGTCCTGCATAAGTAATCCGTTAACTTTTTATTGGTACACGCCGGGTCAGAGTGAACCCGGAAGTATTGACATTTGGTTAATGCGACAGAATTCCGCGGACGATTCGCGTTGTTGCTGCTGGCGGCGCTGGTGCTGACCGCCGCCGCCTGGTTGCGCAGCGCGGAATACGACGAGCAATACACGCTGTTCCTGACCGCTGGGACCCCTCGGCCGAACTGGCCCGCGACTGTGTTCCCAGCCGGCGATGTGGCCTTGGTTCAAGCCGGGCATGCGACGCTGGGCGGGATTGCGCGCGACTTGCGTGCCACCGACGTGCATCCGCCATTATATTTCTGGACGGTTTCGCTCTGGCGGCTTGTGTTCGGACCGAGCCTGTTCGCCGCCCGGATGCTGTCGGTGCTGTGCGGCACGGTCTCGATCGCGCTGGTCGGGATCATTGCCCACCGCTGCGCCATCCGCCCGGCGGTCGCAATGCTTGCTTACGCTGGGGTGCTACGGGTTCGTCTATACCAACGCCATCGCCCGAGGTTTTGCCATGGCGGAGGTGCTGACGCTGTGCGGTGTGGTGTTGCTGCTCGGCGGCCGGAACGTGTTGGCCGGCGTGTGCCTGGGCGCAGCCTGTTGCTGCAACTATCTTGCGGTATTTGTCGGGGGCGCCGTGCTCCTTGTTGCCGAAGCCTGGGTCGCGATGCTGGCGGCGATCCCGTTCATTGCCCTCGATGCATGGTTCTTTGTTGCACAGCACGCTGCTCGTACAGGCCAATTTCCGCCGTTCGCGGCGTGGCCGAGCGTGGTTCGGTTGGCGGAGTATCAGGTCGCGGCGGTGTTTGGAGGGCTGCCGCTGTATGTCGGTGGAGGTTGGCAATTCGCGGTGAAAGCCGGCCTCGGCGCGGTTGCCATTGCGCTGGTTACGAGCGTCGCCCTAGCCAGACCGCGGGGTATCAATCAAGTGGTGCTCGCCGCGGCGGTCGCTCCACCACTGGGATTGTTTTTTCTCGGGGCCGTGTTCAACACCACGCCTATCGAGCTGCGCTATCTGAGCTTCGGCTTGCCGTTCGTGGCGTTGTCGGTGGCGGAGAGTTTGCCACTGGTTGGGAGGAGCCGGTTTCCGGGCCGGCTGATATTTCTTACTCGTCCTCCTGTCGCTTCAATTCGTCAGCATCGCCGGCCTGCTGTTCTCGCCGCGGACGATGCAGCCCGCCCGGCTCGCCGCGGATGAAGCCGCTCGTCTGGCCGGCGACGCGGTCGTGCTTGTCCCGGCGGGCAATGACGGTGTCGGCATCGTCGGCGCCTTCGGTATCGAGGCTCCGCCCGCGCTTCCCATCCTGTTGATCCGCCCCGGCGATCCGATTGCTGATCGCATGGCCCCGTATCACCGGGTTGGCCTGGCGCTGTTGGCCCAGGATCGCGACAGCATCGCCGCGATTGCCGCTGCGGCGGAACATTTTCACCCAGCCGAACTGGCGCCGCGTGGCGATCGGGTCCAACTTCGAGGTCTTACGAACGGGGGGAATAGGCGATGTTCTTCGAGGGCTTCACCGTAGCGCACGTGCCAGTGCCCGGCGGGACGATCCGGCTGCGCCATGGCGGGTCCGGGCCGCCGTTGTTACTGCTGCACGGCAACCCGCAGACCCATGCGATGTGGCATCTGGTCGCCCCCGACGCTGGCGAAACGGTTCACCGTCATCTGTCCGGACTTGCGCGGCTACGGCTTCTCCCTGAAGCCACCGGCCACATCGGACCATGCGCCCTATGCCAAGATCGAGATGGCGAAGGACATGACGGCGGTGATGGATCATTTCGGGTTTCAAGCAGTTCTTTCTGGCCGGCCATGACCGCGGCGCCCGGCTGTCGCACCGCATCGCGCTGGACAATCCCGACCGCGTGCTGAAACTCGCCGTCCTGGACATCATCCCGACGATCGAGCACTTCGAGCGGGCGAACATGGACTTCGCGCTCGGCTACTACCACTGGTTCTGGCTCGCCCAGCCGCATCCGTTCCCGGAATGGCTGATCAACCGCGCGCCGGAGGACTGGTGGCGGCAACACACCAGCCGCGACCCCTCGTTGCCCGAACTGTTCCATCCGGACGCGATGGCGGATTATCTCGCGGCGGTCCGGCAGCCGGAGATGGTGCGCGGCATGTGCGAGGATTATCGCGCCGCCGCCAGCATCGACTTGGAGCACGATCGGGCGACGCGGGCGGCTGGGATCAAAGTGCGCTGTCCGATGCTGGTGCTTTGGGGGGCGAAAGGAAAGATCGCCAAATGGTATGATGCGATGGCGATCTGGAGGGCGTATTGCTCCGGGGAGTTGATTGGTGCCTCGATTTAAGCCGGACACTACCTTGCAGAGGAAGCGCCCGTGGAGGTGCTGGCATGGTTCGATCGTTTCTTTTGAGACGATGTTGCGTCCGGTCGGTGGCTTCGCTGTATTTTTTCGCGGAGGTAATTCCGGACGCGTGGAGCCATGACGCGGACGTGAGTTGGTTACAGCAGGTTAATGTCACTCCAGTGGCGAATTGCTTGCATCAGTGCACGAGTTGCGACAGACTGCTCGCGTCGTAGCAACAACTGAAAGGAGGTGATCCAGTGTCTCATTGTTCCGTGGCTTCCATCGCCCAGACCTGGATCGCTGGCGTAAAGGCGTCAGCGTAAACTATCTCCGGTCCGGTGACGGACGCACACAAACAATGGGAAGGCCTCGGAAGCAATTCCGGGGCCTTCCGTCTGTTCGAGCACCACTGATCGGGATCAGGTCACCCTTGGGATGACTGGGTGATCGCCGGGGCCCTACCGATCGGTTAGCCGCAATTCGATGCGCCGATCTTTCGCATAGGCATCCGGTGTATCGCCGGTACCGAACGGCTGATACTCGCCGAACGCCGTCGCAGCCAAGTGTTCCGCTGGCACGCCGTCAGCGATCAGCAGCTTGACCACAGTGATCGCGCGCTCGGCCGAAAGCTCCCAGTTGGAGGCGAACTGACCGCCTTTCACGGGTTGCGGATCAGTGTGGCCATCGACCCGCAAGACCCATTTCAGGTCAGGCGGGATCTCCGCGGCGATATCCTTGATCGTCACCGCCAGTGCGGTCATCTGCGCGTTGCCGGCCTGGGTCAGCTCCGCACTGCCAACCGGGAACAGCACCTCACTCTGGAACACGAACCGATCGCCCAAAACGGTGATCCCGGGCCGGTTCGCCAGTAGGGTCCGCAGCTTGCCGAAGAATTCGCTCCGATACTGCTGCAGTTCCTCGACCTTCGCCGCCAGCGCCACATTCAGCTTTTGGCCCAGGTTGGCGATCTTGACGTCCTTGCTCTCGTTCTGGCGCTGCGTCAGATCCAGGCTGGATGCGATCGAGGCCAGCTGAATCTTCAACTCGTCGATCTGCTTGTTAAGCAAGCAGGACCTGGGCGCGGGCGCTGTCGCCTAGCTTCTTCTCATCGGAAAGCTGCGCCTGGACCGCCTCGCGCCGCTGCTGCTCCGTCGTGGCCCGGACCGCGGCGTCCTGCGCCTGCTTTTCGAGTTCATCCCGCAACGCCTCCAGCGCGCGCGACTGGTTGGCCAGCGTCGCGAGGTCGGACAGTTTCGTGGCCAACGTGTCCTTGTCGACCGCCACCGTTTTATCGAGCTCGGCGATCTGCTTCTTCATCTCGGCAAGCTGGGCTTGCGCATCCGCCATTTGCGCCTGAGCGGACTTGGACTGGTCGTTCAATTGCACCTGGAGCCGGGCATTGGCGGCAGTCGCGGCTTTGACGGCGAGGGTCGTGTCGGCGAGTTGCGATGTCAGCCGATCGCGCTCGGCGGTGCGCGCGCGCCAGTTGCTGGCTAAGCTGCGATACGGACAATTGCAGGTCCGACGACTTGCCTCGCTCCAGCGACAAGGCGTCCGCAAGCGCAGAGAGCTGCTGATTGGCCTTGTCCAGCTCGTGGCTGCGACCGGACAGCGCCACCGTCAGAAAGGCCTGCGCCAGCACGAACACCAGCAGCACGAAGATGATGACCATCAGCAGGGTGGACAGGGCGTCCACATAGCCGGGCCATGCATCCAATCCGTTACCGCCGTGCCGGCGAACCCGTGCTGCCACTGTGCTAGACCACGATCATCTGAGGTTGCATCATGTTATTCCGTTTCGCGACATGTCATGGCTCAATCTACCGCGGCGGCGGCTCGGCGAGGGCCGCGACTGTGCGGGTAAGCAATCGTAGGTCATTGCGGATGTCGGCAGTGGCACGGGAGCGGCCCTGCTCGCTTTCTGCCACCAGGCGCTGGAGGTAGTGTTCAATATTGCGGAGATGGCTACGGCCGGCGTCATCTCCCTGCAGTTCGCCTAGGCGCTGGAGCGCAGGACCCAGCGCGGTCTGACTTTCGGCGATCCGCAGCATCAGATGCTGGCTGGCGCGCATGGTGTCGGCAAGAGAGCCGAGCCGTTCGTTCAAAGTCATCACCGCCTGGTTGACTTGGGCTGCGGTTTTCCTCGTCGCGGACCAGGACGCTTTGCAGGCTTTCCATGTTCTCGGCGGTTTGCTCCAGCAGCGCCTGGACATAAACCGGCACCGAACCTTCGCCTTCCGACAGCACTCCGGAAGACAAGCGGGTGAGGCCGGCCAGCCACTCCTCCAGCTCATTAAAGAAACGGTTCTGTCCCTGGCCGGCGGTCAGGTCGAGGAAGCCCAGCACCAGCGCGCCGGCCAGACCGTACATGCTGGCGGAGAACGCGGTTCCCATGCCAGCGAGTGGACGGGCAAGGCCAGTCTTCAATTGCTCGAACATCAGGTTAATGTCGCCGTTGCCCATCGACATGCTGCTGATAACGTCGGCCACCGAGGTGACGGTTTTCAGCAGGCCCCAGAAGGTACCAAGCAAACCGAGGAAGATGAGCAGGCCGGTCATGTAGCGAGAAAGTTCGCGGCTTTCGTCAAGTCGCGAGGCCAATCCGTCCAGCAGGCTGCGCATGGCCGTCGTCGATAGGGTGAAATGGCGGCCATTGTCGCGGCCATCACGCATCGACAGCATGCTCGCCATCGGCGCCAGCAGCTTGGGCGAAGGAAGGGCGGCCAGCCGGCTTCGCGAAGTCTGGTAGGTTTCCAGCCACCTTACCTCCGGCCGCAGCCGCAGCACCTGGTTGAGGTTCCACAAGATTCCCAGCAACAAGATCAGCAGGATCAGGCTGTTCAGCACCGGATTGTTGTAGAATGCGGTGATCAGCACCGGCGACAGCAGACCGGCGACGACGCCGACCGCCACCAGGAAGATCAGCATGCGGATCAGGTAGCTCGATGGGCGTGTCATCGCGCGGTCGCCGTGCTGGAGGGTGCGTTCACGCCGATGTCCACCCGGTCGGGCGGACCGTCACCATATTGCTCCCCTAGCGCTCGAACGAAGATCCGGGCTGAAGGCACGCCATCCGCGACCAGCGCGCTGCGTACCGCCATGGCGCGCGACAGGGAGATCCGCCGGGCGGTGGAGGGATCGTCGGCCTTTCCCGGGGCGTAGGCCTGCACGTTGAAAGTGGTCTCGTCGCCCGGCGGGGCGGATGCTGTCAGTTGCTTGACAGAATCGATGCTTGCGGGACTGAGGTCGGACTGCTCGGGCGCGAAGGTCAGACGGAGGCCCGCTGTGGTCGGCGCGGCGGTGGTCGCGGCCTTTGTCGGAAACCGGCGGAGGCGGCGGCGGCGGCGACCCGGCTGGCGGTTCCGGCGGCGCGATCGGGTTGATCGCCGCCGTCTGAGGGACGTTTTCCGGCATCGCGGGTTGCGGCGCGGGCGGCGCCGGCGCCGGTTCCTGGGCGGCGACCGCGGGTTTGCTCTGACGGCAGGGGGGGTGTTTACTGCCACGGAGGTCTGCCGAGCGCGACCGAAGGCGGCGGACGTGAGGGGCGAGTGGCTGTAGGACGTTCCGGCAGGGCCTGCAGCGCGTGCAGATCGACAGTCACCTGCGCGAAGGCAGGTGCCGACGCGGTCAAACAAGTAGCAAAGAGGATCGGCGGTGGGCGCATTTAAACGATAGGTAGCGGAACCTGCTGTTCCGTTCAATGAACCATCGTGTGCGCGGCGCCTATGGCCAGTGCCCGGGCCGAACATTGACAATTCCAGCCCCTCGGGCCGCTAATTGGCCGATCAAGACGCAGGAGTGCCCCATGAACCACGTCAGCCTCGGGACCGCCGGCGTCGATCCGGTCGCGCGCGCCCGTGATCTGGGTCCCGAGATCGAAGCCGCGGCGGATGAAATCGAGCGCACCCAGGCGATTCCCGAACCGCTTCTCACGCATATTCTCGACGCCAGACTCGCGCGCATCCTGTTGCCTCGCTCGGTCGGCGGCGACCAGCTTGATCCGTGGACCTATCTGCACGCGATCGAGGAAATCAGCCGGCACGACGGATCGGTGGGCTGGAACCTGTTCGTGGCCAACAGCGCCGCGCTGATCGCGCCGTTCATTCCCTTGGATACCGCGGAGGCGATCTTCGCGGATCCTCGGGCCTGGATCGCCTGGGGACCGCCCAACCGGTGCGGCGCGACCGCGGTGGCGGGCGGGTACCGGGTCACCGGCGAGTGGCATTTTGCCAGCGGGAGGCGGCAGGCCACGTGGATGGGCGCGCATTGCCAGGTGACCGAGACGGACGGATCGCTTCGCCTGAACCGCTTTGGCCGTCCAACCACCCGGACGCTGCTGTTCCGCAAGGAGCAGGCCCGGGCGATCGAGGACTGGAACACCATCGGCATGCGGGGCACCGCGTCGGAGGGATATCGGGTCACCGACCTGTTTGTGCCGGAAGCCTACAGCGGGACGCGTGAGGATCCGTCATTGCGGCGCGATCGGGGCCCGCTTTACGCCTTCACCATGCAGGGACTTTACGCGGTCGGCGTCGCGGCCGTCGCGTTCGGGATCGCCCGCGCCATGCTGGATGAGTTCATCGCCCTGGCGGTGGAGAAGACACCACGCGCCCTGCAGCGCCTGGCGGACAGTCCCGTCGTGCAGGCGGATGTGGCTCGGCGGGAGGCTACTCTGGGGGCGGCGCGGGCGTGGCTGGTCGAGATCCTCAAGGATGTCTGGGCGGGCGCCGACGACATCGCGCCGATCGATCTGGCGGCCCGTGTGCGGGTGCGGCTTGGCTGCGCCCACGCCATCGGATCGGCCGTCGAGGTCGCCGATTATGTCTATAAGGCCGCTGGCACGTCCGCCATCTTCCGCGGCACGCCGTTCGAGCGCCGGTTTCGCGATATCCACACATTGTCGCAGCAGATCCAGTCGCGCGACTCGCACTTCGAGTCGGTCGGCCGGGTCATGTTCAACGGCGATCCGGATGGGGTATTCCTGTAAGCACTCAATTTGGAGACAACAGGATGACCCAACTGACACTGGCCAAGGCTCAGACGATCATCACCGCGGCGCTGGCGTATGCGCGGGAGAAGGCGTTGGCGCCGATGGCCGTGGCCGTGCTGGACGCCCGCGGCGTACTGAAGACCTACGCCGCCGAGGATGGTTCGGCATTGCGGCGCGCGGATATCGCGATCGGCAAGGCGCACGGCGCGCTATCGATGGGGGTCGGGTCCCGCACATTGGGCAAGCGCGCGGAAGAGCGTCCGCACTTCATCGCGGCGGTGACCCACGCGGTGGGCGGCTCGCTGATACCGGTTCCCGGCGGCGTGCTGATCCGCGGCAATGACAGGAGCATAATCGGCGCCGTCGGGGTGACGGGCGATAGCTCGGACAATGATGAGGCCGCTGGGTTGGCTGGTCTGGCCGCGGCGGGGCTGACCGCCGATCCGAGCTGATTGCTTGATGCGTGCGTGCTCGATGCCGCCGGCGCCCTCTTACGACGACAGGCTATTCCAGCCGCGCCGATACTCGGGATCAGTGCGCCGGCGCTGATCGAACTGTGTCAGTAATTTCTCCGCGGTGAAGCAGGCTGACCTGAGTTCTTCCCGATCAGGACCGATAGGTCCGGCGCATAACCCTGGAGGAGCCGACTTGTGCCATGATTCGGCTACCTTTCGATCTGCCAAACCTTGAGCAAACGATGTTGACGGCTTATGCGCGGCGGCCGCGACAGTTTCGACGCCGTGCCTCGACTTGATCCCGTTCTGGGTGTCCGCGAACGGCGGGCACGCCGAGGAGATGCCTCCGCACCGAGCTTCCGCCATGGCGCCCGCGTTGATCACTGGATCCGCGGCGCGTTGCTGGATCAGCGACATCAGTGAGATCGATCCTACGATCACCAATCCAATCAGCATGGACCACCGCCAGACAACGTCCTGAGCGTGGCTGCCGGGACGGGGTGTTCCGGAGTAGGTGGCACGTGGCGGGCGCTTCCAAAAGGCTTGGTTCGGCCGGGTTTCTGGCTTGCCGTCATCGCCTGCCGCGTGGCGAGCCAACACGTCGGGCCAGGTCAGGCCACGGCGCTGCAAGAATTGCGCAATAAGCTTCGCGGCGTTGTCGCGTTCACCGACATGATTGCTGCCAAGCATGCCGAGCATGCTTTCGAGCCGTATGCGGTCAACAACGGAGATCGTCATGGATTTGTTCGTCCGTCGGCAGGAGCCACTGCTCGATACTCAATGCCGACGAAACAGCACAAATGGTATAATTTTGATGTCGAACAAGATTTTGTGTTGATCTCACCGACGCCGGGCGCTCGCCATATCCAGCAGCCTTACCCGACCTTGAAGCTAGCCACCGCTTTTTCGTCGAACTTCAATCCTAATCCCGGCTTTTCCGGCAGCACCAGCATTCCGTTGTCCAGCGCGGGGGTCTCTTCGTAGAGACACAGCATCCAGGGCATGTATTCGACCGTCAGCCCGTTCGGGCAGGCGGCGACGAGGTGGACAAGCATCTCCGGCATCACGTGGCTGACGACGGGCAGGTTGAAGGCCTCGGCCATGCCGGCGATCTTCATCCATTGCGTGACGCCGCCGGCCCGGCAGATGTCGATCATGACGATGTCGACCGATCTCGCCTCGATCATGTGGCGGAAGGGGACGATGCCCCAAACGTATTCGCCGCCGGCAATGGGGGTTTTCAGGGCAGCGGTGACGCGGGCGAGGCCGGCGTAATCGTCGGCGACGGTGACGTCCTCCAGCCAAAAGAGGCCGACGTCCTCGATCCGGCTGCCGATATCGATGGCCTGTTCAGGGCGCCAGCGTTGGTTGATGTCGCACATCAGCTTGATGTCAGGCCCAATGGCCTCCCGCACCGTGCGGACACGGCGGATTTCTTCAGCGGGGGTCGGGTTGCCCGGCAGCGCCATCTGGGTCTTCATTTCGGTGAAGCCCTTTTGCACCAGGATCTGCGCGGCGCGCTGTGCCTGGGCGTCGGTCAGGCCCCGGCGAAGCGAGCCGGACGCATAGGTGGCGACGCGGTCGCGATGGCCACCGAGCAGCTTCCAGAGCGGCTGGTCGAGGGCTTTGCCTTTGATGTCCCACAAGGCGGTGTCGATCGCGGAAAGCGCCAGGGTAAAGATGCCGCCCGGGCCACAGGAATCGCCGGTACCGTCTTGCAGCTTGGCGACGATTTTCTCAATGCGCAGAGGGTCTTCGCCGATGGTCAGGGCGGCGAGTTCCTCGACCGCGACGCGCAGGCTACCGGTCATCTTGCCGCCGTAGAAGGTCAGGCCGATGCCCTCGATGCCGCTGTCGGTGCGCAGGCGCAGGATGACGATTGGGCGGGTGCGCCCGGCTTCCTCCGGCATATTCGCCAGGGGGTCGTCTTCCGGAATGCTTAGTGTTGTCGCCTCATAGCTGGTGATTTTCATCGCGCTTCCTCCGTGGAGCGCGAGCATAGAACAGTATCAACTTGGCGGGAAACGCCCCGGAGGCAAGACGGTGGGCTATCAGCCCCGCCTCATGGCTTCCCGTGCTTCGACCGAGCTGCGATAGGCGACAACATGGGCGTCGCCGCGCAGAACGTCCCAGACGTTCTTGTCGCCGTCGCGGCGGAAGCGGATATCCAGATGCCGGCGGCCGAGGCGCAGATCCAGCAGCGTAACGTCCGGCAGCCATTCCGGCAGGTCTGGATCGACATACAGCCTGTCGTTCGGTGCGTCCGGCTGAATACCGAGAATTGCCTGCAACAGACGCGAAGCAGGAGCCCGCCGCCCAGGCCTGAGGCACGTTGGCGCCAAGATACTGCACCGGGAAGCTGGTGCCGTTACGTTCAACGCCAGCATAAAGTTCCGGCAACTGATTGAGCAGGAAGTGGCTGGCTGCGCCGCTGATGTCGCGCGCGATGTGTCCGGCCTCGGCACTGAAACCATATCGTTTGAAACCAAGCGCGATCAGACTGTTGTCGTGCGGCCAGACCGAACCATTCTGATACGAATATGGGTTATAACGCGGGATGTTCGCTGGACAGCGTTCGTATTCCCCAGCCCGAATTCATGTCGCGGCGCCATCAGCCGAGCCACCACGCGCTCGGCGCGATCTGGCGGGACGATGCCCGACCACAGGAGATGGCCGGGATTGGAGGCGACCGTCATCACCTTCCGTTTTTCCCCATCCAGCATGTAGGCGTAAAAACCGGTGTCCTCGTCCCAGAAGGTTTCATTAAACTTATCGAATAGCAGCCGCGGCCTTCTGGCGCAAGGTCGCTGCGCGATCGGGCTTGCCCAGCGCGTCGAACACCTCGGCCATGCGGACCCAGGCGTCATAGACATAGCCTTGCAGTTCGCACAGCGCCTTGGGTCCGCGCACCGGCGTCCCGTCGGTATAAACCATGGAATCGCCGGCATCTTTCCAGGCCACGTTCTCATAGCCGACCGGCGAGCGGGTCTGGTATTCCTGCAGCATGTCGCCGTCGCGGTCGCCGTAGTTGTCGATCCAGTCGAGTGCCGCCTCGGCGTTGGGCAGGAATTTCTCCAGCAGTGTGTGGTCGCCGGTCGCGCGCCAGGCGGCGTGTAGCGTAACGAGATACAGCGGCGTGGCGTCGGCGGTGCCGTAGTACGGCGTGTGCGGGATCAGCTTGAAATGCGCGAGTTCACCGTAACGAAGCTCGTGCATGATCTTGCCGGGTTCGGCATCGCGGAAATCATCGCGTTCCTTGGATTGCCAGCGACCCAGCACGTCCAGCGATCCGCGCGCGAACTCCGGATAGACCAGAATATTCTGGAGCGAAACGACCAGACTGTCGCGGCCGAATGGCGCCATGAACCAAGGCAGCCCGGCGGCGGGCAGAAAAACCATGTGGTCGGTGCCCTCGATCGGCAGGCGCAACGCCGCCATGTCATCGATCGCCTGCTGATAGAAGCGATAGAATTCCTCGTTGCTTGTGCGCAATTTCAATACTGTCTGTCGCCAATCGCGGTGCGCCTGGGCCTGCGGCGAGGCTTCGGCGTGCACGGCACAATCGTTCGGCGCGTGGTAGCGCCTGTCGCCATCGCGCGAATTCGTACAGCAGGCAACAGTGCCACCCGCCGCCGGGCGGCAGCCCTGACCTCGAAACTCAGGCGGCCGTTGGCGAAGACGGCGCGCGAGTCGCTCTTGCCGACCGAAACGGCAACGGAACGGGAAAAGTCGGCGTTGCGGTAGGTGGTTCGTCAGGGTCTGGCGTGGCTCCGACCAGTCGGAGGAGATGTGGCCACGGCGGATATCGCGCTTGGCCTTGACGTCGAACACGTCCGCGAAATCCGATCGGATCGCGATCTCTAGGTTGAACCGAACCGGTTTCTGGCCGTAGTTCGTTATATCCAGGTCCTCGTGCAGACCTCGATCCATCACCCGGGACAACCCGAACGCCAAGGTTTGGCGTGGGACCGGGCCGTCCTCAGTGAGAAATCCCCGGTTGGTCAGGAAGATGCGGGAGGCGTCGAAACTGAGCGCGCCGCCGTTGATCAGGTCCCAGTGGTGTTCCGTTCGCGTAGACGGACCAGGCGCTGATCAGCCTTGTGTCGAAGAAATACAGACCTTTGTCACCGGGCCAATGGATCTGCCCATCCGGTTCGGTGATCAGAACGGTCATTGCCTCGTGGATGGCGATCTGTGGCGGGCCGACCTGGACCTTGAACGACATGAGCGAGAAACTCCGCGGTGTGGTAAGTTCCGGCTGTTTTATAGCGTAACGGGATCGGCTAAATCACGTAACCAGGATGGTAAATTTGGACACGCCTCACATAAAGTGGAGCTTGGACCAAATCAGGCGGCGCGTCGAACGGGGCTTGCCGCGGGTTTAGCCGTTTAATATCGATGTGATCGAGGCCCGAAAGCTGCGCTCGTTTGGGCAGCAGACCGACGGAAGGCTCTCGCGGCGATTTTCAGGCTGCTGCCGGGACGTGCCCGCGGACGTCGACATTGCTGAAGCCAAGCGCCGCCCCTCACTGACCGTCCGCTTCGTCAGAGCCCAGGCCGCGCTGCAGCTTCATTCGCTCAAATGCGCCAGCGCGTCGCGCATCGGCGCACTGGAGACAGTGATTAGGCCGGTGAACGGCGTGTCCATCTCCATGATCGCGAATATCACCGAAGCGATCGCCACCGCCGCCAACACAATCAGCGCCAGCGCCAGCAGGTTTCGCGGCGCAATCAGCCCAAGTGTGGCGAACACGATCAACAGCCAGAACTCCAGCACCCGGTAGAAGGGCAGGGGTATGGAGCTATGCGCATCTTCCAGCAGCTTCCACCGTCTGTCCACCAAATGTCCGAACTGCTGCACCGCGGTGGCGGCAATCTCGCTGTGAATCCGGTCACTCGCCGGCAATTGCCGGAACCCGCTCAGCGCCTGGTTGAGCATATTGCCCAGCGTTTCGCTTTCGATTCTAAGGTGCGGCGCCGCTGGATTCGCGTCGGTGATGGTTTCCGCCCCTGCCGGCCTGGGCTCCTCCGGCCACGTACTGGCGATCGCGCTCGCGACATAGGTCCGCAGCTGGCGGCGCACGTCCTGCGCCTCGAAGCCGAAATTGCGCAGCGTCTGATCCAGCTCTATCAGAGCCGTCGCGTATCCTCTCAAATCATTTTCCGCCGCGTCGAACGATTGCTTGACCGAGTTGGTCAATAGTCCAAGCACCAACGCCGCGAGGGTCACCAGCATCCCGGTCACCGCCTGCGACAATTCCCGTGTCTCCCGGCTGCGGTGCGCGTCGGACAAGAACGGTTGTACGAACAGTCCGGCCATCGCGCCTGTCAGCAGCAGGGTCAGGACGATCATCGCTGATCCGACGATATTCATGACCCGGCAAGCGTCCCTGCGCGCAAATTCTGAACTCCGCTAACGTCCGCGCCCTGCAACACACCACACCGGGGCGATCATCACCGCAATGATCCGAAAACTCAGGCGTTGGCCTGAATTGGGGGGAGCGGATATGGCAAAATCGCCGGCCTCGATGCATGGTGTCATCTCAAGCAGGAGGAACCACCACTATGCCCGATCTGCCAAGCCGCGTCGAAATCCACGAGGAAGGCCCGCGTGAGGGCTTTCAGATCGAGCCAGGCCCCATCCCCTCGGCCGACAAGATCCGCCTGATCGAGGCGCTGGCCGAAACCGGGCTGCGGCACATCCAGGTCTGCTCCTTCGTCAATACCCGGCTGGTGCCCGGCTGGGCAGATGCCGAAGCGGTGGTGGAGGGCTTCACCGCCAAGCCCGGCGTCGAGTACACGGGACTGTTCTTCAATGGCAACGGGCTCGACCGGGCGCTGGCGTTCAAGGGCAAGCTAACGGTCAACGGGGCGATCGCGTTGACCGCGTCGGAGGGATTTACGCGCAAGAACCTGAACCGGAGCCCGCAGGAAAACATCGACGCGATGAAGAAGCACAGCGCGTTGCAGCAGTCCAAGGGCATTCCGGTCACCCGGATCGGGATCATGGCGGCGTTCGGCTGTAACTACCAGGGCGACATCTCGCCGGCACAGGTGATCCGCACCCTGGAGGACGGGCTGGCGATCGCCGCGGAGACCGGCGCCGCGATCACGCTGTTTTCGTTAGCCGACACGATGGGCTGGGCCACGCCGGCGCGGATCGAGCGGGTCATCGCCGAGGTGCGGAACCGCTGGCCGGACATGACACTGGCATTGCATCTGCACGATACCCGCGGGCTGGCGGTGGCGAATGCCCATGCCGCGTTGAAAATGGGCGTGATCCAGTATTAATTCGACGGTCGGCGGCCTGGGCGGTTGCCCGTTCGCCGGTCAGCCGAAAGCGGCGGGAAATATCTGCACCGAGGAACTGGTGCTGCTGTGCGAGGAAATGGGCATCCACACCGGTGTCGATCTTGACGAGCTGATCGAGGTGGGCCGCATGGCCGAGGACATCGTCGGGCACCAACTGCCAAGCGAACTGATCCACGCTGGCAGTTTGGACGCGTTCCGGCGCAAGGCGGCGTAAACTCTGTCAGGCTGATCTTCTGGCCGGCAGTTAATAAAGTGTTAGCGATCTTGCGCTACTGCGAGAGCCGAAAGCCGGCTCAATCCAAAGCAGCAACCGCGAGCGCTCGATCGAAACATGCCAGTAGCAGGTCCGGGATCGGCCCCTATTCCACGAAACGGCGATGGCGAACGGCGAGACGCACCGTCGCCCCAGAGCCGTCATGGTAGGCGAAGGCCTACCATCCACGGATTTCTCGAGTTCAGGACCCCAAGCCATGGCTGGTCCGACTGCGCCGACCCTGACGTCGCCTAGCGGATACGTCCTCGCCAACGATTCGGTTATTTCGCAGCAGGCCCTAAACGCGCCGGTAGCCAGCTAGATGGGCCGCAGTAGTCACCGCCGCGTCACGTCGGCTCGTGTAGAACGATCGCGCGACCGCGTCACCGCGCGTGCTCCTGATGTCATTAGCGCGTCAAACGCAGCCGGCCACAATTCAATCGACCGCGGGAGTTAATCATTGTGGGCGCGAAAGCCGCTACATTCCTTGTCATGGTATTGATGCACCTGTTCTCGCCGAACTACGCATTGACGTGGATGGCGCAGAAGGACGGCATCACAGTAACGAATGACGTTTCCTATGGCACTGGACCGCGCCACACTCTTGATATCTACGTGCCTGAGAAGTTAACCGCGTCCGCTCCGGTTGTTGTCTTCTTCTACGGCGGGGGATGGGAATCAGGGTCCAAAGAGATGTATCCCTTCATCGGCTACGCCCTGGCCGCGCAAGGGCTGGTCGTGGTGATTCCGGATTACCGGCTGCACCCCGATGTCGAGTTTCCAGCCTTCATGAACGATGCGGCTGAAGCCGTCGAATGGGCACACGTCAACGCGGCGCGCCTCGGCGGGGATCCCGATAGACTATTCCTGATGGGTCATTCCGCGGGCGCGCAAATAGCCACCCTCTTGTCGATGGACCCTGAATATCTGCGATCAGTGTCCGCGTCACCGGAGCACTATATTTGCGGGGTGATAGGACTGGCGGGGCCGTATGACTTTCTGCCGCTGCACAGAGAGCTCAAGGCGGTGTTCGGTCCCGAGGTCAATTGGCCGAAGTCGCAGCCCATCAACTACGTGTCCGCCGACGCTCCGCCGATGCTCCTACTCACCGGAACAAGCGATGGCTCGGTTAATTACGACAACACGCTGCACCTTGCCGAACGTCTGCGCGATAAGGGCGCCAAGGTGGAAGATGAGTTGTATCCGGGGCTGGGCCATACTGGCGTCATCGCAGCGCTATCGGACACCTTGACCTTTATAGCACCTGTGCGCGATGCGACACTCAGCTTCATCAAGAAGCGTGGATCTTGCGGCTATTGAGACTCAAAGGGACACCGATCGAGCCAGGAAAGGGCTTGAAGGGATGATCGCGCCGACCTGAACGTTTCTACTCCGCCGTCGCGGACACTTGGGCCGCGTCGAAGCGATCCGCTGGCGCCCCAGGAAATGGCGGCTATTGAGACTCAAAGGGACACCGATCGAGCCAGGAAAGGGCTTGAAGGGATGATCGCGCCGACCTGAACGTTTCTACTCCGCCGTCACGGACACTCGGGCCGCGTCGAAGCGATCCGCTGGCGGCCCAGGAAACGAAAACGGCGGAGCTTAAGCCCCGCCGCCGACGTGTAGCCTCCCTAAACTACGGCGGCCGTTTGGCCTGCCGCGGGACCGTGAGAGGTCCCTCTTTAGACCCTCACTTCGCAGTGACAGCCCATTCGTGATTATGCACCAGCCCGTCGTCATGACGGTCTTGCGCCTCGGTCATCTCGCCATGGTCGTGGAACTGATCCGCCTCGGTCGATCCGGCGAACGCCGTGGTGGACGACTTGCCGCCCGAGATCGCCATCGCAACCGCGTCGAAATACCCGACGCCCACTTCCCGCTGATGCCGGGTCGCGGTGTAGCCCTCAGCTTCGGCCGCGAACTCGGCCTGCTGCAGTCTCGCTGTAAGCCGCCATGCCGCGCTCCTTGTAGCCGCGCGCCAGGTTGAACATCGACAGGTTCAGGCTGTGGAACCCGGCCAGCGTCACGAACTGGAACCGGTAGCCCATCTTGCCGATCTCGCGCTGGAACGCCGCGATGTCCTTCGCCGGCAGCTTCTTCTCCCAGTTGAAGCTGGGCGAGCAGTTGTACGCCAGCATCTTGCCGGGGAATTGCTTGTGGATCTCGTTGGCGAAGCGTTCGGCCTCCTTCAGGTTCGGCTCCGACGTCTCCCACCACAGCAGGTCGGAGTATGGCGCATAGGCCAGACCGCGAGCGATGGCGTAGTCGTTGCCGACAGCCCGGCTTGATGCGGAAGAAGCCTTCGGGTGTGCGCTCGCCGGAGATGAACGGCCGGTCGCGCTCATCGACATCGGAGGTCAGCAACTGCGCCGACTGCGCGTCGGTGCGGCACAGCAGGACGGTGTTCACACCTTCCACGTCGGCGGCGAGCCTAGCGGCGTTCAGCGTGCGGATGTGCTGGCTGATCGGCACCAGGACCTTGCCGCCGAGGTGGCCGCACTTCTTTTCGGACGCCAACTGGTCCTCGAAATGCACGCCCGCCGCGCCGTTCGCGATCATGTTGCGCATCAGCTCATAAGCGTTCAGCGGGCCGCCGAATCCGGCTTCCGCGTCGGCGACGATCGGCGCCATCCAGTAGGTGCCGTCCTTGCCGCCCTCGGACTGGGCGATCTGGTCGCAGCGGCGCAGCGCGTTGTTGATGTTGCGCACCACTTTCGGCACGGAGTCGACCGGATAGAGCGACTGGTCGGGGTACATCTCGCCGCCGGAGTTCGCGTCGCCCGCGACCTGCCAGCCGGACAAATAGATCGCCTTCAGGCCAGCCTTGACCTGCTGCACCGCCTGGTTGCCCGTCAGCGCACCCAGCGTGTTCACGAACGGCTCGGTCTTCAGCAGATGCCATAGGCGGGCAGCGCCCATCTCGGCGAGCGTGTGGCGGATGCGGAAGGAGCCGGACAGGCGCTCGACGTCCGCGGGTGTATAGTCCCTGCGGATGCCGGCGAACCGCTCCGGATCGCCGCCGGCGCTGGTCAGGCCATCGGGGGCATACAGGGGGGTGGAACGCATCATCATATCCTTTGATTGGTGTTCGGTGAGTGAATAATTGACATTGCACCCGCGAAAACGAACCCCTAATTCCCGTGAAGTCAGGCAATCCTGTCGCTGCCTTCACCGACAAGCGACGCAAATTTGTAAAGGATGTAAAGAATGAGCCGCACGCTGATCGGGCGGACGGTGCGCCGGCTGCGGACCGAACGGGACCTCTCGCAGCAGGCGCTGGCGACGCGGCTGGGCATATCGGCCAGCTATCTGAACCTGATCGAGCACGATCAGCGCGCCGTCACCGCCTCACTGCTGATCAAGCTGGGTGAGACCTTGCGCGTCGATCTGGGCGAGTTGTCCGGCACCCAGGAGCGCCAGTTGCAGCGTCGGGTTGCGCGAGGCCTTCGCCGACCCGCTGCTGGGTGCCGATGCCGTGGCCGAGCCGGAAGTTGAAGCGCTGGCGGCCGGCAGCCCGAACGCTGCCAGGGCGGTGCTGGCGCTGTATCGGGCGTGGCGGGTGGCACGGGAGGACGCCAACGGGATCGCCCTGCCGTCCGGGCGCCGTATCCTGCTGCCGAACGAGGAGGTGCGGGACTTTTTCGACGATCACGCCAACCATTTTCCGATCCTGGAAGAGGCGGCCGAAACGCTGGCCAGCTGAACTGGCGCCGGGCGCGCCGGCCGAGATGAACCATGCGATCGCCGAACGGCTGCGAGCGGTGCATGGTGTGCGAGTAACGGTGCAGCCGCTGGAGATGGCGCTGCGCCGCTACGACCCGGCCACGCGCAGTCTGGCGCTGTCGGAGTCACTGCCTCGGGAAAGCCGCGGGTTTCACATGGCGTTCCAACTCGCCCTGCTGGAGGCGCGGGAGGCGGTGGAGGCGGTGCTGAAGGAGGCCTCGCCGTCGACCACCGAGGCCGGGATGCTGATGCGGATCGGTCTGTTGAACTACGTCGCCGGAGCGCTGGTCATGCCTTATGCGGCGTTCCACGCGGCGGCATCGGAGCTGCGGCACGACATGGAGGCGATTGCCGCGCGGTTTGGCGTGTCCTTCGAACAGGCATGCCACCGGCTGTCCACGTTGCAGCGGATTGGCGCACGCGGGGTGCCGTTCTTCTTTCTGCGGGTCGATCCGGCGGGCAACGTGTCCAAGCGATTCTCGGCCGCCGGGTTTCCGTTCGCCCGGTTTGGCGGGTCGTGCCCGCGTTGGGTGGTGCATACCGCGTTCGTCCAGCCGAATATCGTGCAGGTGCAGGTCGCCGAGCTGCCGGATGGCGCCGCCTACCTGTGCTTCGCTCAGGCGGTGGCGCAGCCGGTGGCGCGGTGGGGGGAGCCGCGGCCGATCCATGTCGTGGCGATGGGGTGCGCGCTGGCCAATGCTGGGGACGTGGTTTACGCGGACGGGCTGGATCTGGACCGGGCGCGTGTCGGCATTGGGCTATCGTGCCGGCTGTGCGACCGGCCCGATTGCGGCAGCCGGGCATTCCCGCCGCTCGAGCACCGGCTTTCGCTGGACCCCTTGACGGCGGGGTCGACGCCATACCGGTTCGAGGCGAAGGCGCGGCCGGCAGGATAATGCGGGAGGAACGGTCGCTGGGGTCCCTCCCGCACCACGGTCAACCGGGGGCGTGGGACATGTCGACGATCGTTAGTCGAGAGACTGCGGCTTGGGATTTGCTGAATGCCGCCGTTCTTGCGCTCTCGACAGCTACATGTAACGGCTCCAGAACCGCGTCAGCAGCTCCCCGGCATGCTCGTGCAGCGACCGTGACTCCCAGCCCTTGAACGTGATCGGTTCAGCGCGCGACATCCAGTCGCGCAGCATTGCCTCCGCCGCCCCGAGCGGTCTCGCGGCCCAGCACGATCGCGTCCACCTCGTTGTTGTAGATGAAGCTGCGCCGGTCGAGGTTGGAGGAGCCGATGGCTGTCCACACCCCGTCGATGGTGGCGATCTTGGCATGCAGCATGCCGTCGTGCAGCTCATGGATGCGAACGCCATGCTTCAGCAGTCGGCCATACAGGGCGCGCGCGGCTCTGACGCAGCTCGGCAGGTCGCTGGCGCCGGCCAGGATCAGATCCACCGCCACGCCGCGCTCGGCGGCCTCGGCCAGCAGGCGCCATTGCCGGCGGGTCGGCACGAAATATCCGGTGGCCAGCAGCACGTGATCGCGGGCCGCCGCCAGGGCTGCCTTCAGCGACTCGAAATACAGCTGACGCCGCTCGCGCGGGGCGCTGCCGTCGGTGCGCACCATCTCATTGCCCGCATGCGGCAGCGGCAGAAACGTCGTCGCCATCCGGCAGCCGGTCGCCGCCCTGACGATGCCAGTTGTGGAAGAACAGCTTCTGCACCTCCGCCACCGGCGGCCCTTCGATGCGCACCGCGGCGTCATACCAGAATGCCTTTTCCGGGTCGGGCGCCGCACCGGCCGAGCGCGGGTTCTCATAGACGCGCGCCATGTTGACGCCACCCAGGAAGGCCTCGCGCCCATCCGCCACCAGGATCTTGCGATGGTCGCGATCGTTCAGCTTCAACGGGTTGAAGCGCCGGCGCAGCGGGCTGAGCGGGCGGAACTCCAGCACCCTCGCCCCAGCCTGGCGCAACCGGTCGAAGATCGCGTCGTCGGTGTCTTTTGATCCGGCGCCATCGTAGCTGAGCGCCACCTGAATGCCCTGCCCGAGCTTTTCGACCAGCAGGTCCGCAAGGCTGTGGCCGCGCCCAGTGGACGTCCTCGAATTCGTAATACTGCAGGTGCAGCCGCTGGCGCGCGCCGGCGATCGCGGCAAACACCGCGTCCAGGGTTTCGCCTCCGCTGGGCAGCAGGGTTAGTTTGGCACCACTCAGCAATGGACAGTCCGAGACGGGGCCATGGACCGCGGCATGGCGCCGCAGCGCCTCATCCTGATCCAGTGTCTGATCTGGTCGGTCCATCGTGCTTCCCCGGTGGGTGGAACACCGAACGCAGGCAGCACGGCTTCGTTCCAGATCGCAGCCAACAGCATGGCCGGGACTCGGTCACGCGAACGCGATCGAAAGCCCCCGGACCCACGCGATCCTATCCGCTGAGCGCCGAGACCAAGAAATGCCGCGCGCTCAACTGGAAGCGCCGGCGCTACGCTTGGTGACTTATCGCCGCCACCAGCCGCGTTTTCGTTCCGCCGGAGGTTCGCCGTCCGCGCCGATCAGGATCGGCTTGACCAACGGCTCCGGCGGGGGCGGCTCAGGCATCTCGATCCCCGATCCGGTATCGTTCGCTGGCGTGGGAGCCTGAGGTTCAGCGCCAGTCAGCCGTGCTTCGCCCGAGGGTTCGGGTGCGGCGGTATTGATGATCTCGGGCTCCGTCTGCTGCGCCATGTGAGCGTCCGGCTCCGCATCGCCCTGCGCTGGTGCCCCAGCATCCTCCGAGTGCTCCATTTCGGAGGCAATGTGTTCGCCCGTTGGCGCGGTTGTTTCATCCGACGCCGCTTCTGAGTCCGTATTGATCGTTTCGGGTTCCGGTGCGCCGTCGTTAACGATCTCGACGGTCGATGTTGCTCGCGAGACCGGTTGTGCTTCGGCGGCCCGTTCCGCCTGATCCATCACGTCGAAGATATCGAATGCTCGGCCGCCAAAAGGATCGGCAGGCGTCGGCCCGGCATAGACGGGTAGCAACTCGGGCTGCTCGGCGCCAGGCACTGCCAAAGGTGACAATTCCCCGTCGCCATCACGCCGCCGCCGGCGTCCGCCACGCCGCCCACGCCGGCGATTGCGCGGATCGTCGTCCGTTCCAGCCGCCGCCTCTCCAGGCCTCGGCCGCCTCTTCCACAGCGCCTTCGGCTTCTTCCGCCGCTGCCGCGACCACCGGTTCCTGTTGCGGCTCGACGTCACCTTCGGCTGCTTCAACCGAAGGTTCCGGGACAGAACTGATCTGCGGTTCATCCCGCCGCCCGCCACGCCGCCGCCGCCGCCGCCGCTTCCGCCGCCGTTCAGCCTCATCGGCGTCGTCAGGGGCTAGCGGCATCGCCTGCATGTTGTTCGGACGTGTCTTCCTCGGTGTCGTCGTCCTCGTCTTCGGACCCGACAGCTTCGGCTTCCTCTTCCTCCTCGTCGGCGAAGTCCACGACCGGCGGCGGCATCGAGCGCTCCGCCGTCACCACCGGGGGCACTTCGTCTGGGGAACGTGTCCGCACCTTTTCGATGCGGAACTGCGGTGCGATCTGCGTATCGTCGGCGGCGATCGACGACCCGCATGACGTAACGCAATTCGATCTCGCGCAACCGCTCGCGCTTATGGTTGAGCAGATACAGCGCCACCGGCGTGGAGACATAAACCACGATCTCGGCGGCACGGCGCTTGCTGCCCTCGTCTTCGATGCCGCGCAGCACATGGATCGCCGCGTTTTCCGTGCTGCGGACATGGCCGGTACCACCGCAATGCGGGCACGGGATGAAGCTGGTCTCCGCCAGCGATGGCCGCAGGCGCTGGCGGCTCATTTCCAGCAGGCCAAAGTGGCTGATATGGCCGACCTGGATGCGGGCGCGGTCGTTCTTCAGTGCCTCCTTGATCCGGCGCTCGACCATCGCGTTGTGGCGCTTCGAACTCCATGTCGATGAAGTCGATGACGATCAGGCCGGCAAGGTCGCGCAGCCGCAACTGTCGGGCCACCTCGTCGGCGGCCTCCAGGTTCGTGCGAAGCGCGGTTTCCTCGACGTTGCGTTCGCGGGTGGATCGGCCGGAGTTGACGTCGATCGCGACCAGCGCCTCCGCCTGGTTGATCACCAGATAGCCGCCGGATCGCAACTGCACCGTCGGCATCAACATGCCGTCGAGCTGCGCTTCGACCTGGTTGCGGGCGAACAGCGGCTGCCCACCGTCCCGCCACAACTGCACCTTCTTGGCGTGGCTCGGCATCAGCATGCGCATGAAATCGTGCGCCGCGCGCCAGCCGTCCTCGCCGTCGACCAGAATCTCGTCGATGTCACGCGAATAGACGTCGCGAATAGCCCGCTTGATGAGGCTGGCTTCCTCGTAGATCAGCGCGGGGGCCACCGACTTCATGGTATGTTCGCGGATGTCGTCCCACAGCCGCAGCAGGTATTCGCAGTCGCGCTTGATCTCAGGCTTCGGCCGGTTGGCGCCCGCGGTGCGAACGATCATGCCCATGCCGCGCGGGATATCGAGTTCCGCCATCACCTCCTTCAGCCGCCGGCGGTCCGTCGCCGAGGTGATTTTCCTGGAGATTCCGCCGCCACGCGGGGAGTTTGGCATCAACACGCCGAAGCGGCCCGCGAGTGATAGATAGGTGGTGAGCGCCGCGCCCTTCGTGCCGCGCTCCTCCTTGACGACCTGAACAAGCAGGATCTGCCGGCGCCGAATGACCTCCTGGATCTTGTAGTTGCGCAGGAATCGCGGCGGCAGCCGGCGCTCCCGCTGGTCGTCGCCGTTTTCCTGGTCGCCACCGCCGACCGTTTCGGGAGGTGGCAAGGCTTCGATGGTATCGCCGTCCGGCTCGTAGGGTTCAGTATCGTCGCTGCCGGATTCATCGTCGACGATCTGCGAAGTCGCGATTTCCAAGGGCTGCGCGGCGGTTGCGTCGGAAGCGGCGACCAACGGCGGATGGTCTGGTTTTGCCCAGGCTTCGGCGTCGGGTGTGGCCTCGGCCAGCGACGTTGCGGCGGCCGCCTCGGGCGCGGGCAGATCTGCGGCAAGCAAAGGGGGCGTTGAGGCGAATGCCCAGGCTTCGGTCGCCGGCTCCGGTTCTGGTGCAACGAGCGCCGGCTGAGGCTCGACCGTGCCCTGGCTCAGCGCCAGTTCCAGGTCCTCTTCCTCTTCCTCCCGCCGAGCATCCTCGGCCTGCATCTCGATCAGGCGCTGCCGGTCGGCGACGGGGATTTGATAGTAGTCGGGGTGGATTTCGCTAAACGCCAGGAAGCCGTGGCGATTGCCGCCGTACTCGACGAACGCGGCCTGCAGGCTGGGCTCGACCCTGACTACTTTGGCGAGATAGATATTCCCTTTCAGTTGCCTTTTGGTCGACGTCTCGACGTCGAAATCTTCAAGTCGAGTACCATCCAGCACCACGACGCGGGTTTCTTCCGCGTGCGAGGCGTCGATCAGCATGCGCTTCGTCATCTAGTCCAGAACTCCGGTGTGCCGCCGGTGCGCATGAACAGGACCCTCTTCGGGTCGCAGTCAGCGGACGGCTTGCAAGGCTTGCGGGAAGGGGCCCGCCCGAAGGTTCAGGAAAAGAATGGCGATCGGAACACGCTACGGCGATACCACCCGGAAAGCGGGATGAAAGTCCAAACTGGGACGGGTACGGCGTAACGTGGTACATCAGTTCCTGGCGTTCGGTTGGCGCGCTCTGTTACGAGCGCTGCCCCCGCGTGAAAAAGTCGGCGCTCGCGCCGCCCGAGTGGCCGAAAACGACCCGCTTCGGACAGGACCCCGGCGCACCACAAGTCCAAGATGGCGGGCGCGACACGGACGGCGACGTGGCCACGACGAGGCGGATCCTCCCCAAACTTGCAAATCTGGCTCCGACCAGATCAACAAGGGATCACGCGCCGCCGGAAATTAGCCGAGGGAAAGCGGATTGCCGCCGTCCCCGTAACGTCACCGGAGCGGGGTGACCATGACGCAAACCGTCCGCCACCGCAAGCGGATCATATCGCCTATCAGCGGCTAATCGCTTGCTATTTCAGCCTGGGTCGCTACCTTTGATGTGCGGAGCTGCCCGGTGCGTCAGGAAGCTCATCCCCGGGGCCAGTAAGCATCTCCCTCGGGAGCTGGCTCTGTCGGGATCTTGGTCTCGGTATCTGGCGCCCACCTGCACACGCAGGCTCTGGGAGGATGACACGCCAACGGCCATGGTGGCTCCGCGCTTATCCCCGATCTCACGATGACCGATCTCGACGCAGCCAAGCGGGCCGCGCGTCAGGCGGCGTTCGCGACCCGCCGTGGCTTGGACGCCGAGCCGCCGGCGAGGCGCTGGCCGCCCACGTGCTGCGTGACTGCCCCCCGCCGACGGGGGCCATCGTCTCCGGCTTCTGGCCAATTGGCGACGAAATCGACCTCCGCCCGCTGCTGCGTGCCCTCCACGAACGTGGCAATCGCATCGCCCTTCCGGTCACCCCGCGCCGAGGCGACCCGCTCACCTTCCGGGAATGGCAGCCGGGCGACGTGCTGGTGCCGGAGCGCTTCGGAACGGTTCGCCCGACCGGCGATATCCTGGTCCCGGACATGCTATTGATCCCGCTCCTGGCCTTTGACATCAAGGGTGGACGACTGGGCTATGGCGGCGGTTTCTACGATCGCACGCTCGCCGCCCTACCGAACCGCTTCCGCCTGGGCTGCGCATTCGCGGCGCAACAGGTAGACGCCGTGCCCAACGGACCTTACGACATCAGACTCGATGCCGTAGCGACAGAATGCGGCATCATCCGTTGCGGGGACTTAAATTGAGAATACTGTTTCTGGGTGACGTGGTGGGCCGAACCGGCCGGGACGCGGTTGCGGCCCGATTGCCGGGTCTGCGCCAGGATCTGAGGATCGACCTCGCGGTGGTCAATGCCGAGAATGCCTCCCACGGCTTTGGCCTGGCGCCCGATATGGCGAGGGCGTTGTTCGCCGCGGGGGCGGACGTCATCACCCTGGGCAACCACGCCTGGGACCGGAAGGAAATCATCCCCTATATCGCCGAGACCCCGCGCTTGATCCGGCCGTTGAATTTTCCGCCCGGCACACCAGGCAGCGGCTCGATCCTGGTGGCGCTTCAGGACGGCCGAAAGGCGCTCGTGCTCCAGGCGATGGGGCGCCTCTTCATGGAGGCGCTGGATTGTCCGTTCCGAGGCACCGCCGACACCTTGTCGAAATACCGGTTAGGCGCCTCGGTCCAGGCCATCGTCGCCGACTTCCATGCCGAGGCCAGCAGCGAGAAGATGGCCTATGCCCATGCCTTCGATGGCCAGGTGTCATTTGTCGTCGGCACCCACACCCATTGCCCGACCGCCGACGCGCAGATCCTGCCCGGCGGCACCGCCTTTCAGTCCGACGCCGGCATGTGCGGTGACTACGACAGCGTGATCGGCATGGTGAAGGACGGGGCAACGCTGCGCTTCTGGCGCAAAATGCCCGGTGAAAAGCTCGGACCGGCGGAAGGCGAGGCAACCATCTGCGGCGTCTTCGTTGAAACCGACGACGTCACCGGACTGGCGCGCGATGTCCAACCCGTCCGTGTTGGCGGGCGTCTGGCCCAGACTATGCCGGCCGTTTAGGCCCTCTCGTCATAGTGGCCGCATCGACCGGGCCCCCTGGCGCGCCCGTGGCGCCAGTCACTAAGGACCGCAAAACAAGTGCCGCAGTCGAGGCACCGTCGCCCCACGCCGTCATGGTAGGCGAAGACCTACCATCTACGGATGTGTGCCAAGGATGACCGGAACCGTTAGCCCTAGGCAACGTCGTCACTGCGAGGTGAGGTGGGGAAGAAACCGTCTGGTCTCATAGGCTCATGCAATCGCTCTCATCAAACGGCAGATCCGAAGGTTCGGGAACCCGAGGCATTCCTGTGTTCTGTCGAAATAGATCACATCCGCCGCCCTTAACTCGCCGTAATCAACATACAAGCTGCGAACATGCATCCAATCTGTTAAGAGGGTCAGCCATGGAACCGGCTTCCCCCGTTACGCGTCGCCTGCTGCTGCGCCGTTTTACGGCGGGGACGTCAGTGTTCGGCACTTTCCTGTTGCCGCCCGCCCTGCACGATGCGATGGCCGCTCAGCATCAAGCGTCACAGTTCCCCCTCCTGGCTCGAAGGGCACCGACAGCCGAGGCCGCCAAGCCGCCGCGGCCCTTGGTCATGCTGGACCCAGGGCACGGCGGGAAGGATCCGGGTGCCATCGGGGTATCGGGCACCTATGAGAAACAGGTAGCCCTCGCCACTGCGCTGGAACTGAAGCGCCAACTCGAGAGCGGCGGCCGCTACCGCGTGGAGCTGACACGAACCCGCGACGTGTTCATTCCTTTGGACGGCCGGGTCGACCTGGCGCAGAAGCGGGGCGCGGCCCTGTTCGTATCGATGCATGCGGATGCGCTCGTTGGACCATTCGGTGCGTGGAGCGTCGGTCTATACGCTGGCGCAGACAGCCGTCGGATGTGCAGACCGCCGCCCTGGCCCGCACCGAGAATAGCGCCGACCGGTTTATTGGCCGGAAATGGCAGGGCACCTCGCCTGAGGTATCCCAGATCCTTGCCAGCCTGGTGCGACAGGAAACCCGGGTGGGCTCCGTGCGGATTGCCCGGCGGCTGGTCGGCAGCCTGGATCAGGATCTGCCGATGCTGCCGAATCCCGCTCGGCACGCCGGATTCGTAGTCCTGAAGGCCGCGGATATCCCGAGCGTGCTGGTGGAGATGGGGTTCATGTCCAACCCGCGCGATGAGGCCGCATTGCGGCAGCCGGATCACCGTAAATTGGTGGCGCAATCCATGTTCCGGGCGGTGGAAGCCTTTTTCGCCGGCAGCGGCCACATGGCGGATCGGTCCGGCTCAACGGCCGGCTGAGCGCGACATTTTGCACCGAAAGATAGCGATCTCGTTGCTGGCGATTTTGAACAAAAGCGTCCATATCGCCGCCCATGACAGGACCACTGACCGCCCGCGAACCGCTGGCGCCCAACGGCCGGGACATCCGCGGCCAACAAAAGACTGCGCCCCCTGCTCCTCGCGGAAAAGGATCCAAGCCCCGCCGCGGCCTGCTGGTGCGAACCGCGCGCGGCCTGTTCGGTGCGGTGCTCGGCCTGTTCCTACTGGTGGGCGTAGCGGGAGCCGCCGGCGGGTATCTGGCATTCCAGCATTACAGCGCCGACCTACCCGACGTGGATGGTCTGCGAAACTACCAGCCGCCGGTCATGAGCCGGGTCTATGCCGGCGATTCGCGCCTGCTGGCCGAACTGGCGTCCGAGCGGCGAATCTTTGTTCCTATTACCGCCATTCCGGACATCGTGAAACAGGCTTTCGTCTCGGCGGAGGATCAAAACTTCTATACTCATCGTGGCGTCGACCCGCTGGCAATTGCCCGAGCGGCGTTGTTCGACTTGGCCCATGCCGGCCAGGGCAAGCGGCCGGTCGGCGCCTCCACGATCACTCAGCAGGTCGCCAAAAATATGCTGCTGGACAACCAGATATCGTTCTCCCGCAAGGTGAAGGAGGCCATTCTGGCGATTCGCATAGAGCAGAATCTCAGCAAAGACCGCATTCTCGAGCTGTATCTGAACGAGATCTACCTCGGGCTGGGCTCGTACGGTGTCGCAGCGGCGGCACAAAGTTATTTCAACAAGCCGTTGGACAAATTGACAATCGCCGAGGCAGCGTTTCTCGCTGCATTGCCCAAGGCGCCGAACAATCTCAACCCCTTCAAGTATCCCGACGCGGCTCGGTCGCGGCGCGACTATGTGCTGGATCGTCTGGCCGAGGATCACGCCATCACGCCTGCCCAGCAGGCCGAAGCCAAAGCAGCGCCCGTCGTTCCGTCGGAATTCCGCCGGCCGCCGCCAATTCCCGGAGCCGACTGGTTTACTGAGGAGGTCCGCCGCGAGCTGATTGCTCGGTTTGGTCAAGAAACGACTACTCAGGGCGGTCTGATGGTCCGCACCAGCCTCGACCCGACGTTGCAGATCGCGGCGGAGAGGGCCCTGCGCGACGGCCTGATGGCCTACGACCGCAAGATGGGCGGCTGGCGGGGTGCGGTGGCGCACCTGACGCTGCCGCCGGCCGATTTTGAGACGAAATGGCCGGCGGCGCTGAATGAGCAGCCGCGGCCGCCAGGTATGCTGCCGGACTGGAGGATCGCGATCGTGGCGGGACTGACCGACGCCGAGGCCAAGGTCGAGTGGCTCAGCCCGGCCGGCGAACGCCGGGCCGCCGTCATCGCGCTTCAGGACGTGAGTTGGGCCCGTCCGTTGCGCGACGGCAAGCCCGGACCCGCGCCAAGGCGGATGGCGGATGTCGTGCAGGTAGGCGACGTGGTGATGATCGAGCCACCGTCCGTGCTGCCGAAGCCGCCTGCGCCGCCGGTGGTGCCGGCCAAGGGCAAGGCGCTCCCGCCTCCGGTGTCACCACCGGCCAACCGGGCGACGCTGCGACAGATTCCTCTGGTTCAGGGCGCGCTGGTGTCGCTCGACCCGCAAACCGGGCGGGTACTGGCGATGGTCGGTGGCTGGAGCTTTGAGCAGAGTCAGTTCAATCGCGCCACGCAGGCCAATCGGCAGCCGGGGTCGAGCTTCAAGCCGATCGTCTATCTCACGGCGCTGGAGAAGGGCATTTCGCCGAGTCAGCGATTCCTCGATGCGCCCGTCGTAGTCGATACGCCGGAAGGACGGTGGCGCCCAGGGAATTTCGAGGGCACCTTCAACGGGCCGATGTCGCTGCGGGTCGCCCTGGAAGAGTCCAGGAACCTGGTGACGATCCGGGTCGCGCAGCAGGTCGGCATGCAGGCCGTCGCGGACAACGCCATCGCCTTCCACATGGTGGACTCGATGCCGCGGGTGCTTCCGGCAGCGCTGGGTGCGGTCGACACCACCGTGCTGCGGGAGGCGGGGGCCTATGCATCGATCGCCGCGGGTGGCCGTGAGGTAGTGCCCACGTTTATCGATAGCGTGCAGGATCCCGACGGGCATGTGGTGATGCGGGCCCCGGGCCTGGATTGCTCCGATTGCGGCGATGCGTCGAAGCCGCCGACCGTGACCGACGGGCGGGCACAGATCGCCGACCCGGACAGTGTGTTCCAGTTGATCACCATGATGCAGGGCGTGGTGCAGCGCGGCACCGGCATTCCGGCGGGAAAGGGGTTGAACCGGCCGATCGCCGGCAAGACCGGCACCACGCAGGATTTCACCGATGCCTGGTTCTCGGGGTTTACGCCCGATCTGGTGACGTCGGTCTGGGTCGGGTACGACAATCCGGCGTCGCTGGGCGATAACGAAACGGGAGCCGCCGTCGCCGCGCCGATTTGGCATGACTACATGGCCATGGCACTGGCGGGCCGGCCAGTGCTGTCCTTTCCGATGCCGCCTGGGGTGACGATGGCGCCTTGGAGCACAAGCACGGGAACAGTGACCGACGCATTCAAGGCGGATCAGGTTCCGGGGGCCTCGGCGCCCGATCGGCTTGGGTCTGGCCAGTGCGCCGTCGTCTGACGGATCGCCCGCGTCCCCTCCGATCGTGCACGGCGGGGTTGATAACAGCCTGGGCGGGCTGTATTGACCGGCCCTTTCCCTAGGCATCCTCATGTCCACTGAGTCCGACGCCCTGAACGAACAGATCAAGCAGTCCATCGCACTGCTGAGGAGGCATCTTTGACTGGGATGCCGCCGAATCCCGCCTCGCGGACCTGAACAACCGGTCCGAGGACCCGGCGCTATGGAACGACGCGGCGGCCGCGCAGAAGTTGATGCGGGAGCGGAATCAGATTGCCTCGGCGATGGAGGGCGTCCTGAAGCTGGAAGCCGAGGTTTCCGACGCGTTGGAACTGATCGAATTAGCCGAGGCTGACGGCGATGCGGCGATGGCGGCCGAAGCGATGGCGGCGCTGCGAGCGGCAGCCGCTGAAGCGAAGCGGCGGGAGATCGAGAGCCTGTTGTCCGGCGAGGCGGATGCTAACGATTGCTATATCGAGCTGAATTCGGGTGCCGGCGGGACCGAGGCGCAGGATTGGGCCGAGATGTTGATGCGCATGTATATGCGCTGGGCCGAGCAGCACGGATACAAGGTGCAGTTGATCGAGGAAAGCGAAGGGGAGCAGGCGGGGATCAAGTCGGCGACGCTGCAGATCACGGGGCCGAACGCATATGGGTGGTTGAAGACCGAGGGCGGCGTGCATCGCTTGGTGCGTATCAGCCCGTTCGACGCCAACGCTCGGCGACAGACCAGTTTTGCCTCGGTGTGGGTCTATCCGGTGGTGGATGATTCGATCGATATCGAAATCAATGAGGCTGACCTGAAGGTTGACACCTATCGCGCGTCCGGCGCCGGCGGGCAGCACGTGAACAAGACGGAAAGCGCGATCCGGATCACGCATGTTCCGAGCGGCATCATCGTTGCGTGTCAGACCGATCGCAGCCAGCACCGCAACCGGGCGACCGCAATGGGGATGCTGAAAGCTCGGTTGTACGAGGCGGAGCTGCAGCGGCGGGAGGCAATTACCGCGGCGCAGGAGAACGCGAAGACGGATATCGGCTGGGGGCATCAGATCCGGAATTACGTACTGGCGCCGTATCAGTTGGTGAAAGATCTTCGGACCGGGGTGGAGAAGGGGAACCCGGACGCGGTGCTGGACGGCGACCTGGACGAGTTCATGGCGGCGGCGCTCGCGGCTCGTTCCGGCGCGACCCGGTCAGAGGCGAGCGCGCAGGCACGGTAGAAGTCCAGCCAGGCCGGTTAACCGCCTGGCCCCAGACCCTTACCCCCCAGTGACCGGCGGGAAGAAAGCCACCTCGTCACCCGGGTGTATCGGCTCCGAAAGGTCCGCGAACTCCTGGTTCACGGCAGCTCGCACGGTTCGGCGGTTCTGAAACACCGCGGCGTGGCCGGGACTACGAGCCGACAGGTGGTCCAATCAGCGCGGAAACAGTGCGAACGCCGTCCGGCAAAGCGATTTCCTCCTGCGAAACGCCGGTCCGTTCGCGGAGCCAGGCGAAGTACAGAATGGTTAGGGGCTTATTCATACCTGCTATATGGGTGCTACTTCGGCGTCGGTATCGTCTCGATTTTCCCGTCGGAGTGAATCACGGTGCTTGTACCGTTCCCATTCGGCACAACGATCGCTTGTCCGCCGCCCGGGGTTGTCGTGGTCTGGTAACCCGGGCCGCCGCCGGTGGTGACATTGGGCCCGCCAGGCGTTTGAATGACCTGACCGCTGGAACCGCGCGCCGGCGGTGCGGCGGGCGGGGCGGCGTAGCTGGACAGCGGCGGTGCCGACTGCGGCGGCGGCAGGCCAGGCTGATTATTCTCCGGCGGCGTGGAACTGCCCGTGCTCGGATTCGGCGATGGTGAGGGCGGGGCTGTGCCACGGCTGAGCGGCGAACCGGGCACTGGTTGTTCCGGCTCGGGTGTCAGGCCGCCGTTGTTCACCAGATCCTTCATCGTGGGTGCCGGCGGCAGAGGACCGGGCCAGATATCGCCCGGTTCGGTGGTTAAAGGTTTAACGGCAGGCTCTTGCCCACGGACACGGAGCAGATTCTCACTGTCGCCGACTGGCTCGTTGGGATTGGATCCGCCGCTGAAAGGCGGGTTCCACCACGTTTTGTAGCCGCATCCGCTGAGCGTCAGTGCCAGGCAAAGTAAGGCGATACGCCGCATTGAGGAACGCTTCCCGAAATTTAAAGGGGTAAAGAACGGCGGACTGTGCCTCCGGATCGCTCCTCACTCAAGGACGTTCTACCATCGCAAACGTGAACTGTCACGATATCCGCCTGAGATTGGCTTGTTGATGAGACGAGCCTCAGGATTTTGGACCCGGACCTATCGGCACGCTGCAGACAATGATGCGTGGCTGTCGTTCTCAGCGAACAACCACCAGTCGAAGCTGTTTCCCACAATCGGGAAATCGCGTGTTCTGGCCGCGCACGAACCACCGATCCCTCGAGGCGTCCGCGCGGCGGCAACGTTCAGGCGGATCGCCAGTCTGAAGCGGGCTATTGCCGCCCATCCAGCCTTGGTTCCGAACGTTGTGGTCGCTCGATCAACGGTTCCTGCCGCCTCGCGGGGCGCATATTCGATGCCGGCGCGGGCCGCTCTGACGGCTCATTGACATTCTTGAGCAGATCTTGCGGCGCGGGTGGGATCGGCGGCCGGTCGCTGACGGGCGGTTCCCGCCGCGAAGTTCGCTGGGCCGGTGCGTACACGTCCTCAAAATCGACCTCCCGCGGGCCCACCGGCAGTCGCAGCGCGAGATGGCGGATTTCCTGCTGAATTTCGTCCAGCCGTACTTCAATGACCTCCAACCGGGTTTTGACCCCAAGGACGCTGAACGGCATGAACAGAAAGGCCAGCGCGTACAGCAGCGCGGGAACGAGCAGCACCATTGGCACCCACCAGGGCACCCAGTCCGGGAATGCAAACAGCGTGTTCATGCCCGAATCTTAGCATTAAACCGGCTTCGGGTGGATGGATTTCTGCGTTCCGCGTGCGAGTTTGCATCGATGTTGCTCCTGATCCCTGGCCCCGTCACCACCCACCCTGAGGTTCGCCAGGCGCTGACCCGAGATATCGCGCCCTGGGACAATGAGTTTCGAAGTTTTGTGGCGCGACTGCGCGCCCGGCTCCTGCATCTTGCCGGCGGGGTGGATGGCCAGCACGCGACGCTTGCCGCTGCAGGGCTGCGGGCATTTCATCACCGAGGCAGCACTGCGCACCTTTCTGCCGCCTGGCGGGCGCATCCTGATTCCCGCCACCGGCGCCTATGCCAGACCGCATGACCCGTCTGGCGCGGGAGGCCGGGCCGGGTGCCGGTGCCGTTGCCGATGGGCCTGACCGACACAACTGATCCGGACGCCGTCGCCGATGCGCTGGCGGCGGACCCGACATTGTCGCATGTCGGCATGGTCTACTCGGAGACCGGCAGCGGCGTGATCCACGACGTTCAGGCAATCGGCGCGGTCGTGCGGGAGGCCGGAAGACGAATGATCATCGACGCCGTCTCGGCGTTTGGCGCTCTGCCGCTGGACCTTTCCGTGATGCCCGAGGTCGATGCGGCGGTCTTTACCGCCAACAAGTGCCTGGAAGCGCTTCCCGGGGTTGCCTTCGCGGTCGCGCGGGTCGACCGGCTGCTGGCGTGTGCCGGCAACGCTGGAAGCTGGTCGTTCGATCTTTCTGATATCTACGATCATTCCGTGCGGGAAGGATGGGGCGTCTTCCGCTTCACGCCGCCGGCGCAGCTTCTAGCCGCCTTGGATGTCGCGCTGAACTTCCATCGACGCAGAGGGTCAACCGGCCCGCCTCGCTCGATATACCGCCAATATGCGCATCTTCTACGATGGCATCCGCGGTCTTGGCCTGACGCCGTGGCTGGCGCCGGAGCGCCAGGGACCGGTGATCGTCAACGTTCATGCACCGGCCGATCCGGCCTGGGACCTGCAGGCCTTCGTCGATGCGTTGAAACGTCGCGAAATCCTGATAAGCAACTTCTACACCACGCCGTCACCGACATTTCGCGTTGGCTGCATCGGTGCGATCACACCCGACGACATGGTGGGTGTGGTTCAGGCCATGGACCAGGTGTTGGGGGAAATCGGCATCAACCGCAGGGAGGCCGCCCAGGCATGAACCCCGATCTCGAGATCGCCCGCGCCGCCAAGCTCCGGCCCATTCAGGAGATCGCCGCCAAGCTTGGCATACCCGAGGACGCGGTGGAGCCGTATGGCCGCCACAAGGCGAAGATCGGGCTGGATTTTATCGGCACGTTGGAGCCGCGCTCCGACGGCGCGCTGGTGCTGGTCACCGGGATCAGCCCGACGCCGGCGGGGGAGGGAAAGACCACCACAACCGTCGGGCTGGGCGATGCGCTGAACCGGATCGGCAAACGCGCGGCGATCTGCCTGCGGGAACCGAGCCTGGGGCCGAGTTTCGGGATGAAGGGGGGTGCGGCGGGCGGCGGATATGCGCAGGTCGTGCCGATGGACCAGATCAACCTGCATTTCACCGGCGATTTCCACGCCATCACCTCGGCGAACAATTTGCTCGCCGCGATGATCGACAATTCGATCTACTGGGGCAATCCGCTGGGGATCGACGCGCGCCGCATTACCTGGCGCCGCTGCCTGGACATGAACGACCGGGCACTGCGCAGGATCGTCGGCAGCCTGGGCGGCGTGGCCAACGGCTTCCCGCGGGAGGACGGCTTCGACATCACCGTCGCGTCCGAGGTGATGGCGGTGTTCTGCCTGTCGCGCGACCTGCCGGACCTGCAGACCCGCCTGGGCAAGATGATCATCGGGCAAAATCGCGACGGGACCAACGTGACCGCCGCCGACCTGAAGGCGGACGGGGCGATGTCGGTGCTGCTGAAGGACGCGCTGGCACCGAACCTCGTGCAGACGCTGGAGGGTTCGCCCGCGCTGGTGCACGGCGGGCCGTTCGCCAACATCGCGCACGGCTGCAACTCGGTGATGGCGACTCGGCTGGGGCTGAAGCTGGCGGACATCGTGGTGACCGAGGCCGGGTTCGGTGCCGATCTGGGCGGCGAGAAGTTTCTGGATATCAAGTGCCGGTCTGCGGGCTTGAAGCCGTCCTGTGCCGTGGTCGTGGCGACTGTACGGGCCCTGAAGATGCACGGCGGCGTCGCGCGCAACGCGCTGGGGCCGGAGAATGTCGAGGCGGTGAAGCGCGGCATCGCCAACCTGCAGCGCCACGTCGAAAATCTGCAAAAATTCGGCCTGCCGGTCGTGGTCGGGGTCAACCACTTCAACTCCGATACCGAAGCGGAATTCGAAGCCATCCGTGACGCGATGGCGGCGCTGGGCACGGAGGCGATCTCCTGCACCCATTGGGCGCACGGCGGCGCAGGGGCCGAGGATCTGGCCCGTGCCGTGGTCAGCCGGATCGAGGCGGGGACAGCCGCCTACAGGCCGCTGTATCCGCTGGAGATGAAGCTGGCGGACAAGATCCGCACGATCGCGAGAGAGATTTACCGCGCGGCCGATATCGCCGTCACGGACGCGGGGGCGAAAAAGCTGGCGTCGTTCGAGGATGCCGGATTTCGGGATGTGCCGGTGTGCATCGCCAAGACGCAGTATAGCTTCACTGCGGACGCGACGGTGATGGGTGCGCCGACCGGCCACGTGTTGCCGGTGCGGGAGGTGCGGCTGTCCGCGGGCGCCGGGTTCGTGGTGGCGATCTGCGGCGACATCATGACCATGCCGGGATTGCCGCGCGTTCCGGCCGCGGAGGCGATCTATCTGCGTGACGACGGGGCGATCGAAGGTCTGTTCTGATCACCTCCATCCCCGCAGAACCGGTCAGCGACATTTGAAGCTTTACTTAGCTGTCTCCTGCACGAATCAGTCAAACGATGGCGTGTTGGCCGGAACCTGCCGAGCCAAAAATCACTTATCCCTATAGACGGCCTCGGGCTCCATGAGATGCGCGCCACCGCTAGTGGTCCGATCCCGACAGGAGCATCCCATGCGGTCGGATGAGTTGGCTCACAAAATCAAGGACTAGCGGTTCGAGAACACCGGAGGACCCAGTGATGCCGTCACCTCTCCAAGTTCAAACCCGTCTTAAGAATTACCGGGCTCGTCTACGCCCTAATCGGACTGGTGCTTGCCGGCGGCGGCGTCTGGCTCGCCGCGCTCGGTGGGTCGGCGTTTTATCTCGCTGCAGGTCTAGGCATTTTGGCCAGCGGAATACTCTTGGCGATAGGTCGCTGGCTGGCGTTGTGGGTTTACGCGGCGGTGCTGATCGGCACGCTGATCTGGGCGGTGAGCGAAGTCGGCTTCGACTGGTGGCCGCTCGCTGCGCGCGGCGACATCATTTTTCCGCTTGGGATCTGGCTGCTGACGCCGTGGATCACCCGCAACCTCCGTCAGGACACATCGAAGCGCGCGCTGATGATCACCCTGCCGCTCTGGGTCGGGGTGGGGGCTGGCGTGGCGGTCCTCGCGGTCGGACTGACCTCCAATTATCACGACATCGACGGTTCGATCGCAGCCGCCGAAACCGTGGCCCAGCCGCAGGAGGCAGCCACACAGCCGGCCGAAGACTGGCATGACTACGGCCGCACTCAGTTCGGCCAACGGTATTCGCCACTGACCCAGATCACCCCGGGCAACGTAAAGACCTTGAGGGTGGCGTGGACGTTCCGCACCGGTGATCTGCCGGGCAAGAACGACCCGGTGGAAACCACCTTCGAGGTCACGCCGATCAAGGTGCGCGATACCGTCTATCTGTGCTCGCAGCATCAGCGCCTGTTCGCGGTCGACGCGAAAACCGGCGCGTTACGCTGGTCATACGATCCGAAGGTAGAGGATAATCCGACTTTCCAGCATCTGACGTGTCGCGGCGTCTCCTACCACGAAACGGCAGCAGGCGACACGAACGCCGATGGCGCGCCGGCGCCGACGGATTGCCCGCGCACGATCTTCCTGCCTGTCAATGACGGGCGGATGATCGCCGTCAACGCCGATACCGGCAAGGCTTGCGAAAGCTTTGGCGATCACGGGACGCTCGATCTGCTGGTCGGCATGGGGGTGAAAACCGCCGGCTTCTATGAGCCGACCTCACCTCCGGTGGTAAGCGACAAAATCCTCGTCGTCGCGGGATCGGTTATCGACAACTATTCGACGCACGAGCCCTCCGGAGTCATTCGCGGGTTTGACATCCACACCGGCAAGCTGATCTGGGCCTGGGACGCCGGAGCCGCTGACGAAAACGCGCTGCCATCCGCCGACCATACCTATACCGAGAACTCACCCAATTCCTGGATGACGGCTTCATACGACCCTAAGCTTGGGTTGGTATATCTGCCGATGGGTGTGCAGACCCCCGATATTTGGGGTGGCAATCGCGGGGACTTGGCGGAGCGGTATTCGAGCGCGCTGGTGGCTCTGGATATCAGCACCGGCAAACGCGTCTGGTCCTACCAGACCGTGCATCATGATTTGTGGGACATGGACTTGCCGTCCCAGCCAACGCTGATCGACCTCTCCACATCTAGCGGGATTGTCCCCGCGGTTCTGCAGCCGGCCAAGACGGGCAATCTGTTCGTGCTCGATCGCCGCACCGGTCAGTTGATCGTTCCCGCGCCCGAGTTGCCCGTGCCACAGGGAGCGGCGCCCGGCGACCATGTCGCGCCCACGCAGCCGTTCTCACAGCTGACATTCCGCAACGAACGGAAGCTGACGGGCGCGGACATGTGGGGCGCGACTATCTTCGACCAGCTATCCTGCCGGATCCTGTTCCATCAACTGCGCTACGAGGGCACGTTCACGCCGCCCTCTCTGCAAGGCACGCTGGTATTTCCGGGTAATCTCGGAATGTTCGAATGGGGCGGCGTCGCAGTCGATCCGGTCCGGCAGATCGCGATCGCCAACCCGATGGCTGTGCCGTTCGTCTCCAAGCTGTTGCCGCGCGGTCCCGACAATCCCGCGGCGCCAAACGACGCGCATCCTTCTGGCAGCGAAAAAGGCGTGCAGCCGATGTATGGCACCCCCTACGGCGTCGTGCTGCATCCTTTGCTCTCACCTGTCGGTCTGCCGTGCTTGCGGCCACCTTGGGGCTACATGGCTGGGATCAACCTGAAGACCATGAAGATTGCCTGGATGCACCCGAACGGAACGATCCGCGACAGCGCGCCGGTGCCGATTCCAATCAAGATGGGCGTGCCCACGCTGGGCGGACCTTTGACCACGGCCGGAGGGGTCGCGTTCCTGACGTCGACGCTCGATTATTTCATCCGCGCCTATGACGTCACCACCGGCGAGCAATTATGGGAAGACCGGCTGCCAGCCGGCGGCCAGTCAACGCCGATGAGTTACGCAATAGACGGCAAACAATATGTCCTCACCGCGGCCGGCGGTCATGGATCATTCGGCACCAAGACGGGAGATTACGTGATCGCTTACGCGCTACCTGATTAACCGCCGGACTGCATCGCGCGACCCGCAACGGAATTCATCGAGGCAGGCATGGAGGAACCTCGTGACGAGATCCGCAATCGCGAAGGCGGCAGCATGCGCTCTCGGCGTCACAATCGCGCTTGCCGGACTAGGCATCCGCGCGTCGTCGGCACAACAGCCGACCAACAGCGGCGTCGGCATCGACCCGAGCCAGCAGCAAGCCCAGCCGCAAGAGCCAGCGCCGTCACCGGCGGGTCCCCCACACCTGTTCGGTGACTGGGGCGGGCTTCGGACCGAGCTCGGCAATCTCGGCATCAACCTATCCCTGGACTACACGACCAAGTCCGCCGGGAACGTCGCCGGCGGACTGCGCCAGGGCTTCGACTATGCCCACCAAATCGGTCTCCAGGTCGATGTGGACTGGGAGAAACTCGCGGATGTCCCGGGCTTCTCAACCCACATGGTGGTGGTCAATCGTGCCGGTCGCAACCTGAGTAGCGACTACATCGGCGACAACGTCCTTCAGGCTCAGGAGATCTTCGGTGCCGGTTTCGACATGGCGGTGCATGATGTCTGGTTCTACGGCGAAGAAAAGCTCCTGGATGGCCGCGTCGACGCCGTGTTCGGCCGTGTCTTCCCTGGCATGGATTTCGCCGCCTCGCCGCTATACTGCGACTTTATGACCCTGACGATCTGCGGCCATCCGCGGGCGCTGACCGCCGAGCAGGGGTTCATCGACTGGCCGCAGAACACCTGGGGCGGCCGTGTTCGCGTGCGCCCGACCGCCGAGACCTACGTGATGAGCGGCATCTATGCCTCGCAGCCTTTCCCCGGCGGCGGACGCAGCGGCTTCGACTGGTCCACCAATCAGATAACGGGGGCGTTCTATGCCACCGAGCTTGGCTGGGAGCCGGTGTTCGGACGCGACCGGCTCTCGGGCCACTACAAGGTCGGCGTCGGCTACGACACCAGCAACTTTCCTGACCAGTTCTTGGACCTGAACGGCAACGCGTTTGTCCTGAGCGGCCTTCCCCCGTCCACTAGTCACGGTCGCACGCAGGTCTGGGCTACCTTCGACCAGATGCTGTTCCGCACCGGGCCGGGGGCGAACCATGGCCTGACCGTGTTGGGCGCCTATGCGCACGACAGCCCCGACAACTCGCTTTACCAGCACTTCGTCTGGGTGGGCATGCTGTATTCCGGGTTCTGGAAGGCGCGACCCGACGATCAGATCGGGCTCGCGTTCACCTACTATCAGGTAAGCCCCAGCCTGACGTCGACCGAGCGTCTGGAACAGGCATTTGGATTGCCGCCGACTTATCAATATGGCGTTCAGACCCACGCGATGGTGCTTGAAGCCAACTATAATATTCCGGTCTACCGCGGCATCCAGCTTCAGCCAGAATTCGAGTGGTTCGTACGTCCCGGCGGCGTGTCCTGGGTGCCAGACGCCGTGGTGCTCGGCCTGAAAACGCACGTGCTTTTCTAATCCCGTCGATTTCGCGCCCTGGTTGGATTGGTGTCCCTCAGGGCTCGGTGCCTCCGCTGATGCTCTCCGGCTCCGGGTCGGAATCGGCTGATTGCGTCACTTGCGTGTCAGACGCCGTCCGCTGCTCTTCGTCCGTTGCGGTCGGCGCGGACCGGTCCCGAGGCCCGTTGGAACTGGCGACGTCCATATGGGTCGGCGCGATTTGCTGTCTGACCGGGACGGGTTCGGCGATTGCCGCCGTGGCGCTCAGACTTAAGCCAAGAACCATTGCCACCCTGAGAACAGCTGTCAGCATGTGTATCTCCTATCTTTGTCGCCGACAGGGCAAATAACCCGAGCCGCCGCGCTACCTTTGTTCGTTGGGGATCTAATCATGCTGCACTGCAGCGCAATGCCGCACTGCAGCATAACGGTATGCACAGATTTCATGGACAGGACATCAAAGTAGACGCGGTGCCATCGAACCGCGCTTCCAGGCTTACCGCGGTGAGACCCCCTCGTGATTGGACAAAAACCGTGATGCTTGGACAAAAGCCGCGCCAAGCAGTTGGCTCTGCCATTAAGCGCCTGTCTTAAGTGCCTTGCCTCGGACGCGGGGGGAGGCTAAACGCGGGCTCTCAGTCGGAGTGTAGCTCAGCCTGGTAGAGCACTGTGTTCGGGACGCAGGGGCCGGAGGTTCGAATCCTCTCACTCCGACCAATGATTTCAAGAGCCTATGGATGAGCTACACAGTGCTCGAATGGCAAGATGGAAACGTTGCATCTTAAGCCTTCCTTATCGGAGTTGATCGCGTCAGGTCTGCTGCGACGCTGCGCCCATTAAATTTCTGCCACCTTCCCTTGTCACGACGCCGTCAGGATATACGGCACGCCCCTCATATGGAGCAGAGTCGTGCCGGACGAACCGTCGTTGCGTTGCCTGCCGAAGATATTGGATACCGAACAGCGCATGGCGCTGGATATGGTGATCTATTCGATCGACCTTGTCGAAATCGCCATGGCGCGGCTGCGCTATACGGCGAACCATATCGTCTCCAAACTTCCGGAGTTTGATAGCGACCCAAGGGGACGCCGAAGCATGTATCTTGATGCCTGGTCGCTGGTGAACAGCGTCCATGATCTGCGGACGATCTTGAAGGCGTTTCCCGGCACGTTGAAAGCGCCGGAAATCTCACAATTCATCAAGGAAACCGAGATCGCCACGAGCCTTCGGAACAAGATCGACCATCTACCGGGAAACCTGTCGAACCTGTCCGATCAGAAAGGAGCGTCGGCTCTGTTCGGCGCCCTGTCGTTCGTTTGGATCTATGAGTTCAGCGGACTTGATGGTCCCCCGCCCAAGGCGAAGATTTGTACGGTCTCGGCCGGGCATTTTCATCGCGAAGGCGAGCGCATGAATATGGCTGATCCATTCAGCATAAAGGAACTATCCGATTGATAGCTTCACGCTGCATGCCTTCAAGCGCACCGTCAATCTGAGCGATATGGCCCGAAGGGTCGCGGCTTTTGGGAAATTCCTCAACGAAGCGGTGGGCAAACACATTCATGAAATGGTCCAGGAGAAAGCCCAAGAACTAGGGCTTAGCGCCGATGAACTCCTTCAACATGCGGCTGCCGATGGGATGTTCGTTATCGATATGACGTATAATAATCCCGACAGCCCCGCCACCTCCAGCGCCTAGCGTCTTCCGGCCGGTTCAGTTGCGTGATCGGCGATGATTAGATGTTAGCGATCGCCTACAAGCTCATCCGCGATTGCCACGCGAGATCCGCCGCGACCGGACGGTCTGGCTTATGTCGGGGGTTCGAGGTGGGGAGCTTTCATTCCCTACCGGACAGGAACTTGCTGGGGTCACGGTGGAGGCGTCAGGTGACCACTTAAGTAACTGAGCGCAAGTAGCCTCATTTGGACCATCCAAAGTAAACTCAAGCGGGTGGCCCCATCGATTACCCCACCCGGCCTACTGTTGATCGATTGATGTTGCGCGTTGCGATCCATATGTAGGGGTCGCAACGGAGATGCAACATGAGCGAGACGGCCCCCTTACCCGAAAGCGCACCTGATGCTCGCAGGCCGTCCTCGCTGGAGGCGATCTGGGGCAAGCAGGTGGCGACACACGGCTATACGGCAATCCCGGCGATCCTGATCAGGGCGCAGGGGCGCCTTGGCCTGAGCCCGCTGAAATTCAGCATCGTCGTCCAGCTTCTCGAGGACCTGGCGTGATCCCGCGCGGCGCCCGTTTCCCAGCAAGCGCGACTTGGCCGATCGGATAGGCATCACGGAGAAGGCCATCCAGATGAACATGAAGGCGCTAGAGGATGCCGGTCTGATTGGCGGGAATTGCGCAAAACGACCTTGGGTGACTGGGATACAAACGTCTACCATCTCGACGGTTTGCTGGAGCGGCTGCGAGGCATAGAGCCAGATTTTGCCAAGGAGAGGACCGCTAAGGCAGCGTGGCGTGACGCCCGACGCAACGCCGAACTGCTGCCGAGCATGCGGCAGAGGCGGCGAAAACGGCCCTAAAATGATTTACCCCGGGCGCATGCCGATAGACTGGCAGAGGCGGGTCCGGGGTGTGCAGAACAAATATAGGACTTCGGGGCGGCTCAGGCAAGCCGGTTGTGGAGGTATGTGCGCGTTGTGATCAAGATCGACCAGCTCGAGGAGGCGTTGTCTTTGGAACGGTTCGGCCGATACGTAGGCTGGGCCGGGGGCGACCGCAATCGCGCTGCCGAATTATATGCACTCAACACGCGACTGTCCGAGGCGCTCTATACGCCACTGCAGATGCTGGAAGTGGCGCTGCGCAATCGGATTCACGCCGTCATGTCAGACATCAGGCATCCGCGGTGGTTCGAGGACGAAGGCTTTCTCCTGGTCGCGGATCAACAAGTTAAGTTGGGCGATGCGGTGAGGCGTTTAAGGAGCCCGACGCCCGGGCAAGTGGTTGCCGCACTGAGCTTCGGGTTTTGGACGAGCATGTTCGACAGGCCATACGACGAGCAGTGGAAAAAGGGACTGTTCCGGATCGCTGTGCGCGAGGACGGCAGGCATCTAGCGCGTAAGGATTTCTCAAGGCCTCTCGCCCAGATTCAGGCGCTGAGGAACCGCATCGCCCATCACGAGCCGATCCTGCAATGGGACTTACGCAAACATCACGAAACCATGCTGCGGCTCACTGGCTGGCTGTCGCCGGCGGCAGCCGGCTGGTGTCGGGCTATCGACCGTTTTGGCGCCGTGCACCCGGCTGATCGCATCGCGTTGGTTTTGCTAGACGGGAAACTTCAAAATGGAGGCTGAAAGCAATATACGGAAAGTAGTTTGGTTAAGTCACGCCACATTCGGCCCAATCACAGCAGGTCACTGCGAGGAAAAAGTCTGGGAAATTGGCATATGTCACGAGTGATTTAGTATCGAAATCACCCGGATCAAACGACAGAAATGCTGAAGTTGTGCGCTGATTTCGAAGAGGTCGAGAAGGTCGGCCTGCCGAGCCGGATGCTTCCCAACTCGACGTGCTGACCGATATGCTCGTTCCTCCGACGGTTGCGGAATTGGGGCAAGCGCCTGCCGTCAGGTTCCGGGCCAAGATTGCGGTCAGGGGACCGGTTCGAAAAGCATCCGGATACCGGTCGATATCAGTGCGAGATCCTCTCCAGTTCCAGATTGCTCGTCGGCGGGCCGAAGATGCCGATCGACAGCACCACCATCAGCATCGCAAAGGCGATCAAGCCGAACACGCCCGTGGTGCCGTTGAACGTCGGCGAAGAAGAACCCGATGATAAAGCTGGCGAACACCGTGCTGATGCGGCTGAACGAATAGGTGAAGCCGATCGCCCGAGCACGGACGCGCGTCGGGAACAGCTCCGACTGGTAGCTGTGGAACGAATAGGACAGCACGTTGTTCGACAGCGTGATCAGCACGCCGAACAGGATCAGCAGCGGCATCGTCGATTGCTGCGAGAACAGCACGCCGAACACCCCGATGCAGATCGCCGCGCCGACCAACTGCCATTTGCGCTCGAACTTGTCGGCGAAGCTCATGGCCAGCAGCGGACCGAACGGGTTCGCGATGGCGATGATGAACGAATATTGCAGGCTGCTGCTGAGGTTGATGCCCAACTGCTTGGCGATCAGCGTCGGCACCCAGGCGGCAAAGCCGTAGAAGCCAAAGGTCTGGAAGAACTGGAACACCATCAGCATGATGGTCCGGGTCCGGTAAGGCGGTTGCCAGATCTCGCTGAAAGGTGCCCCGGGCGGCCAGGTCCTCCACGTCATGCGGGGCGGGCTGCGGCAGCGCCTGGCCGCCAAGGTCCGCGCGCACACGATCCTCGATCTGGGCGGTGATCGATGTCGGCCTCGGCAAGCCGGCCATGAGTCAGCAGCCAGCGCGGACTTTCCGGGATGGCGCGGCGGAGGAACCAGACGAACAGAGCACCGATGGCGCCGATGGCGACCACCCAGCGCCAGCCGTCCCAGCCCAGCGGCGCGAGCGGGACCAGCACGTAGGAAAGGAACGCGACAACCGGCACGACCGAGAACTGCACGCATTGGTTGAACGCGAAGGCCCGGCCGCGCATGTGCTTTGGCACCAGTTCGGCGACGTAGGTGTCGATGGTGACCAGTTCGACGCCGATGCCGATCCCGGCGATCATACGCCACAGGCAGACGCCAAAGCCGGTGGTCTGGAACGCCATGATCAGAGTAGCGGCGCAATACGCCAGCATGGAGAAGGTGAAGATCGCCCGACGCCCGTATTTGTCGGCGACGAACCCGAAGACGAACGTGCCAATGAACAGGCCGAAGAAGGTCGAGGCGACGAACAAGCGCTGGGCCCGAGAACATGCCGATCGACGACGCCGGTCAGCAGCCCGGCCTTCACCAGGCCGGGGACGACGTAGCCGGTCATGAACAGGTCGTAGAACTCGAACATGCCGCCGAGCGACAGCAGCGTGACCATCAGCCAGATATGGCGGGTGGCCGGCAGCCGGTCGAGGCGCGCCAGGATGGCGGCCGCGGTTTGGCGATCGGCGTCGAACGGGGCCGCCCCTATCGTCGTTGACATGCTGTTCCTCCGCGCCGACGGCCGCCCGCCTGTGTGGTTCGACGATTGGGTTTCCGCCGGCGCGGGGTTCTACCCGCCCTTGCACATCGCATCAACGTCATCCGGATGGCGGCTCGGCTGCTTGGTCAAGATGCGGCCATCAATGGCCGGCCCCCAGAGTCAGGCGACAACGCCCAGCGATATTGCAGACGCCTTCTCCGCCACTTGCGCGTGTGCGATCACACCCAGGCTAACTACAATCGGCCGATGATCCGACGCCTCCCGCAGCAGGGTTCTGGCTCCCAGGCAGGCAACGCCTCGGATCAGGCATCTGTCGATCCGCAGCGGGACCACGTCGCCCGCGACGTGCGTAGGTTCACGGGGTCCGACATCACGAAAGCCCGGAAGCAGGGCCGGCCCGATCAAGTTATAATCGCCGACCACGGCGGCCCGATATGGCAGCACCCTGGCGATCCGTCTGAGTTGCCGGCGGTTCAGGATCTGGCCGTGCGAGAGATGAACGTTCGCGATCGTAATCGACCCAAGGTCGACAATCTGGCAAACGCGATGAAACATCGCTCCAGCCTGAAGCGGCAGCACGACCGGCACTTTTGGGAGCGGCACCGGGCTCCATACCGCGAGGCCGTGGACGCGGCCTGGCATGAGGTTGCGCTGATATTGGCCGCCGACTCTTTTAGTTAAACCGTCCATCTCCCGTGTCGCCTCCTGCATCAACAGAAGGTCGGGATCTTCGCGCCATATCAGCCGGACCACATCATCCACGGACGCCCCGGTCAGGCGGAGCAGGTTCCAGCTGATAAGTTTGAACATTGCCGAGCATAAATGCGGCTGGCGCACGACTAGTGCAACCAAATTGTACGCATTCGCGTCCTTTTGCGTCCGTTCACAGATACGGCAGCATTAATCGTGCGCCCGCGTCACGCAAGCGGACCGGCAGGGAACGGCTATCCAGGTCAGCCTGGATTAATTCCGAGGCCCGGGCACTCTCCATGATCGAGGTCAGCGCACTCGCCAGATTCCGGTCATAAACCTCCATGCAAAGCTCAAAATTGAGCCGGAATGAGCGGATGTCCCAATTACAGCTTCCGATCAGGCACCACTCTTGATCCACGACCATGATCTTGGTGTGATGGAACGGTGGTGGACTCCGCCAGATGCGGACGCCACCGCCGAGCAGCGGGCCGATGTTCGCTCGGCTCCCCCAATCCACTAACATGTGGTTGCTCTTTTGTGGCACGACCACATTGACCGTCACACCTCGCATCGCGGCCAGCGACAACGCGGTGATCAGCCGCTCGTCCGGCAGGAAGTAGGGGGTCATGACGTCGATGCTCTCCCGCGCGCAGGACACTGCCTGAAGCACCGCGAACTCCACCTTCTCGAGATCCTCGTCTGGCCCGGAATCGATGACACGCGCCGATGGACCCTCGCGCGGGGAAATCGGAGGTAGCCATGCGGCACCCTCCAGGTCTTCGCGGGTAACGAAGGCCCAGTCATCCGTAAAAGCTTCAGCCAATTGCGAGACGACCGGTCCGTCGATCCTAAAATGCAGATCTTGCACTGGCATCTTCGGCCGCGTGGCCATTACGTTCTCGTCAGCGATGTTCATGCCGCCGGTGAAGGCAACCATTCCGTCCAACACCAGGACCTTCTTGTGGTTGCGCAGGTTGATAAATGGCATGCGCCAGGGCAGCAGCGAGTGCATGAAGCGGGCCGCCCGGACGCCTTCGCGGCGCAATCGGTGATAGGTTGGCGACAACAGCCAGCCGCCACCGATGCCGTCGATGAGCACGCGCACCTCGACCCCGCGTCGTTTGGCATCGATCAGGGCAACGATAAAGCGGCCACCCCAGACGTCGTTTCGGAAGATGTAGGACGACAGCCCAACGCTGGATTTTGCCGCCTCGATCGCTGCCAACATGGGCGGGTAAGCGGTGTCCCCGTTCTGGTAGATCGTCACCTGGGTCCCGGTAAGAAGCGGACGGGCGGTGATATTGCCGATCCCGCGACCCAGCGGATGCATGCCTTCGGCCTCGCCCCGTGAATACGGAACGGCAGGGGCGCCGTCGGGATCATCGTCCGCCGGACGGAGTTGGCGGGCGCGGCTTCTTACCCGGTTGACGCCAAACAGCGCATAGCTGATCACCCCGAGGATTGGCGCGAACCAGACGAGCCCGATCCAGCCGACCGCGGACGCCACCTCCCGCTTGCGCAACAGAATGTGGATCGTCGCGCCGATCGCAAGCACCAAGCCAATCGCAGCGGTTGCGTCCGGCCTCAGATGGAGCAAGTCGCGCCAGATGTCATTCACGATGGTCGGGCAGTGCTGGAGATCTCATGAGATGCATCGAAGTATTGAACCATTGTCTCAACTGGCGCCGTCCGCAGTAGACGCCCCAGGTAACAGCAAATTTGTAATCGTGCCAGCCTCGTCCCCTGTCAGTCCTCGTCCAGGTCGGCCGGGCGCCGCCCATGACCTGGCTGTCCCAATGACGGTCTGGGTGAGGCGGCGGTTACGTGTCCACGAGCGCCGCCAGCATCGCATCCCGCCCGGCGGTATCCCCGACCGCGTGCACCGGTTGAATCGCGACATGGGTCGCCCCGGCGGCGAAATGGGCCCGAAGAGCGTCCTTCACCTGAGCGGCGGACCCCCACAAAACCATTGCATCGATGAACGCGTCGGACCCGCCGTTCGACAGGTCGGCCTCGGTGAAGCCCATACCGCAGCCAGGCATTCCGGTAATTATCCAGCACCATGTAGCGGGACAGTTCCTCACGGCCCAGCGCTCGAGCCTTGGCGGAATCGGTTTCAATCGTAACCTTCTGCTCGATGGCGAGCCACTTGTCGGGCCCGAGAATCTTCGCCGCCTCTGCCGTATGCTTAGGAGTCGTGTTGTACGGCACCGCGCCTCTGGTCATCTGCCCGGCCAGTTTCAACATCAGCGGACCCAGCGCGGCGATGCAGATCGGGAAATCCGCTGCGTCTGCCTCACCTTTGATGATCCCATTCAGATAGGCCCGCATCGCCGGCACCGGCTTTTCATACACGTGCCCGCGGATGCCCTCGACCATCGGGACATGGCTGACACCCAGCCCCAGGATGAACCGATCGCTATACAGCTGGTTTAGGCTGATCATACCTCGACGCGAGGTGAACGCATCGCGCGCGTAGATTGACGCGATGGAACTGCCGATGTTTCAGCTTCGAAGTCTGCGACAGCATATAGCTGGCGACGGAGAACGATTCGTAGCCGCGCGCTTCCGGGTACCACAGCGTATCGTATCCGAGTCGCTCCACGGTTTTCACGAAGGCGCTGATGGCCGCCGCATCTTTGTGTTTATCAGTAGAAGTACCAGACCCCAAGACGTCCCAGTTTCATGGCAAGTTCCTGTTCAGATGATCTTCGCCGACCGGAAGCCGGCGATGTCGGTTGAACTGTAGCCGAGTTCCGTCAGAACCTCCTCATTGTGCTGTCCGAACAGCGGCGGCGGCCGATCGACGCGCGGTCCGCCGTGGCCAAACTTGAAGCCGGTGACCGGAACCGTGAAAGCCCCCTGAACGCCCGGAGCGCCGTCGTGCCGATGCAGCAGCCCACGCGATCCAAGCTGCGGATCCGCCAGTGCTTCTCCCATTGTCCGCACCCGAGAGGCCGGAACGTGGCGTTCCTGCAAATACTCTTCCCACTCGGCCGCCGTGCGGCTCCGCATGAGCTCGGTCAGCGTCCGCACCTCCCGGTCATGATCGGCGTCGCGTTCATCGTTGGTCCGCTTGATCAGGTCCGGCCGCTCCAGCACGGTCCAGAGACGTTTCTGCTGCCGCAAGTTCGAGGCCCCGAGCATGACGATGCCCTCGGCGGTCTGGTAAGCCATGGAGGTCGCGTGCGGCATCCGGTTGCCCGACGGCTTCGGATGCTTGCCGTTGCGGAGATAGCCGGTGACATGGCTCGCCATCAGGATCATCGCCACGTCCAGCATCGCCATATCGATGCGTTGGCCCTCACCGGTGCGCTCGCGCTGAAATAACGCCGCGGACAGGGCGAAGGCGCCCATCGTCCCGGTGGCGTAATCGATCGCCGGCGCCCCGATCTTGATGGGATTGACCTCCGGCGTGCCGGTCATCGCCATGATGCCGGAGGTAGACTGGATCACATGGTCGTAAGCGGTCCGCTCCCGCTTCGGTCCGCCCTGACCAAATGCCGAGAACGACGCGTAGATCAGCTTGGGGTTTATTCTCCGAATATCTTCATAGCCCAACCCCAGGGCTTCCAACGCGCCGGGCCGATAGTTCTCCACCAGCACGTCTGCCGTGGCGGCCAGCTTCTTCAGTATTGTCCGCCCCTCTTCAGTCTTCAGGTTCAGCGTGATGGCGCGCTTGTTCGATCCCTGTGTCAGGAAACCCGTGCCCATGCCGGCATGGTTCAGGTCGTTATCGGTGCCAGAATCACGGCTTTGATCCGGCTCGTTGGGATCTTCGACCTTGATTACATCCGCGCCCAGCAATCCGAGCTGATACGTAGCGAACGGGCCGGCCAAGACGTGAGTGATGTCGATAATTCGGACGCCTTCGAACGGACGCGTCATCGGTATCCTCCTGACGATCGCTGGACCGTGCCGCCTTGCCATCACACCGTCAATCGGCTTGCCCGAAGCGTGTTTGTCGCTGGTTGCCAGGCGCTGGTCCCGGGCGGCTCCTTGATCACAACGGCCAACACAGTGGCCGACGCGGCCACGCTTTCTCTCGAGGCGCATTGAACGCGGCGGTGCGCATGCCGCCTTGACAGCCCGCACAGCCCGGGTTGATCTCACCGCTAGAATACTCAATTCCGGCGGAGTGAACCGTCGGCCGAGGAAGCGCCGAACATGAAAGCACGCAGTCCATGTGAATCGATCACGTCGATTTCCCCAACACATTATATCGATATAACGATTCGCAATTCGTGCTGCTTCTTCGCGGCGCGCAACCGCATCCGACGATTACCGTTGGCCGGGCACCCCGCCCCGGCAAACAGCAACAACATCCCATATTTGCTCAATATCCTTTCCCAGCGAGGCACAAATGTCTGTGTCCCCTGATCCCAAGCCGATCCTGCGGATGCGTAACGTCTCGAAGACGTTCCCCGGCGTGAAGGCGCTGCAGAAAGTAGAACTCACGGTTTATCCCGGCGAGGTGCACGCATTGATGGGGGAGAATGGCGCGGGGAAGTCGACGCTGATGAAAATCCTGTCTGGGGCTTACGTCCCGGACCCCGGGGCAGAAATCCTCATTGATGACAAGCCGGTCCATATCAATGGACCGCTGTCGGCGAAAGAGCACGGCATCGCCATCATCTACCAGGAACTGGCGCTGGCGCCTAATCTGACGGTCGCCGAAAACATCTACCTCGGCCGCGAAGCGCAACGCGGGCCGACGATCGACCGCGCCGGCATGATCGCGGGCTGCGCGGACATTCTGACCAATCTGGGCGCGACGTTCGGACCCCGCACCGTGGTCGGGGACCTCTCCATCGCCGAACAGCAGATGGTGGAGGTTGCGCGCGCCATTCACGCCCGCTCCCGCATTCTGGTCATGGACGAACCGACCACCGCGCTCGTCCAGCCGCGAAACACAGCGGCTGTTTAAGGTGATTTTGCGCCTCAAGGCCGAAGGTCTCGCCATCATCTACATCTCCCACCGCATGGCGGAGGTGTACGAATTGTCGGAGCGCGTCACGGTGCTGCGCGACGGCGGCTATGTCGGCACCTTGAGCCGCGAGGAGGTCCGTCCGGAAAGCATCGTCCGCATGATGGTCGGTCGCGATCTTTCGTCCTTCTACAAGAAGGAGCATCGCCCCGGATTTGCGGGAAAGCCTGTGCTTGAGGTAACCGACCTGGCTGACGGGCATCGGGTGAAGCGCGGTAGCTTTACGCTGCATGAGGGAGAGGTGCTGGGCCTCGCGGGCCTGGTCGGCGCCGGCCGCACAGAACTCGCGCGCCTCATCTACGGCGCCGAACCCCGAACCGCGGGAGTGGTGAAACTTGCCGGAAAGCCGGTCAATTACCCCACGCCCGCTGAAGCGATCGATGGCGGCGTCGTCTACCTGACCGAGGACCGCAAGGCGCAGGGTCTGTTTCTCGACATGACGGTCGGCGACAACATCAATCTCGGTGTCATCGGCCGCGATGCAAAGATCGGCGGCTGGCTCGACCGCGCCCGTGCGCGAATCCGCTCGCTCGCGGCCATCAAGGCGATGAGCATCCGCGTCCCCGGCCCGGAAACCACCGTCGGTTCTCTTTCCGGCGGCAACCAGCAGAAGGTGCTGCTGTCGCGCCTGCTGGAGACGAAGCCGAAGGTGCTGATCCTGGATGAACCGACGCGCGGCGTCGATATCGGGGCCAAATCGGAAATCTACCGCATCATCGATGAACTCGCGCAAGCGGGGGCAGCGGTGCTGGTCATCAGTTCGGAACTGCCGGAGGTCGTGGGGATCGCGGACCGCGTCGTGGTGATGCGTGAGGGCGAGACCCGCGGTGAGGTTGGCGGCGCCACCGGCATCCCCATCACCGAGGAGTCCATCATGGCCCTCGCAACCGGCGTCGAAATGGAAAAGGTGGCAGCATGAGCGACACCACCGCCGAGGTTAAACCGACCGGCCAGCGCGCACGCAAGGCGCAGATGCGGTCGTTCATACGCTCGATCGGCATGCTGCCGGTCTTGATCATCCTGGGCATACTGATCCAGGCGGCCGGAGTCTACTTTACCGGCGAGGGCCGGTTCCTGACCTGGCAGAATCTGTCGATCGTTGCCCAGCAAGCCTCGATCAACGCAGTGCTAGGCGCCGGAATGACGTTCGTGATTCTGACCGGCGGTATTGACCTGTCGGTCGGTTCCATCCTCGCGGCGTCCGCGGTGGTTGCCCTGCTGGCATCACAAGATTTTGGCTATCTCGGAATTCTCGCCGGAATGCTGACCGGCCTCATTATCGGGCTGGGCAACGGCGTATTGATCGCGTTCCTGCGACTGCCGCCGTTCATCGTGACGCTCGGATCGTTGACCGCGGTGCGAGGCCTGGCGAGGCTGCTGGGAAACGACACGACGGTGTTCAACGCGGACCTGCCGTTCGCCTTTATTGGCAACAGCTCGATTCACATCGGCGACCTGTTTTCCATCCCGTGGCTGGTCGTCATCGCATTTCTGGTGATCTTCGGCTCCTGGTTGGTGCTCCGTCGCACTGTCCTTGGCGTGCACATCTACGCGGTCGGCGGCAACGACAATGCAGCGCGACTGTCGGGCATCAAGGTCTGGGCGGTGCTGCTTTTCGTCTATGGCGCGTCGGGCGCGCTGGCCGGCTTGGGCGGTGTGATGCAGGCCGCCAGGCTGTATGCCGCGAACGGTCTGCAACTCGGCCAGTCATACGAACTTGACGCGATCGCCGCGGTCATCCTGGGCGGCACCAGCTTTGTCGGCGGCATCGGCAGCATCTGGGGCACCCTGATCGGCGCCCTGATTATCGCCGTGCTGACCAACGGGCTGATCTTGCTCGGCGTCACCGATGTCTGGCAGTACATCGCCAAAGGTGCCGTGATTATCGGTGCGGTGGCGCTCGATCGCTACCGGCTGCGAGGTTCGGCACGTACCTGATCAGGTCAGCATACCTGCGCATCCGCCGATCCTGGCCAGGCGGGCGCGCGGGTTTCCAATAAGGCTCCAGGAGGGGACGGAAACGGTGTTCAGGAAAATTTTGCTCGCCAGCGCTGCGCTGATGGTCGGCGCTCACGTCGCGTCAGCCAAAGAACTCAAGTCGATCGGTATCTCGCTCGGTTCGATGGGGAATCCGTTCTTCGTGGCCCTCTCGAAAGGAGCGGAGTTCGAGGCAAAAAAGACCAATCCCAACGTGAAAGTGACGGCGGTCGGCTTCGACTACGATCTGGGCAAGCAGAACACGCAGATCGATAATTTCATCGCTGCCGGCGTCGACATGATCTTGCTCAACCCTGGCGATCCGAAAGCGATCGAGCCCGCGATCAAACGAGCCCAGGCGGCCGGCATCATCGTGGTCGCGGTCGATACCGCGGCCAAGGGTGCGAACGCCACGGTCGAAACCAACAACACCCAGGCCGGCACGGTCGCCTGCCAGTATCTCATCGAAAAGATGGGCGGCAAGGGCGACATGATCATCGTCAATGGCCCACAGGTTTCCTCGGTGATCGAGCGGGTCAATGGCTGCAAGGAGGTGATCGCCAAGAATCCGGGCGTCAAACTGCTCTCGTTCGATCAAGACGCGAAGGGTTCTCGCGACGGTGGTCTTCAGGTCACGCAGTCGCTGCTGACCCGCTTTACGAAAGTGGACGGCCTGTTCGCCATCAATGACCCAACCGCCATCGGCGGCGAACTGGCAGCCAAGCAGATGCAGCGGACCAGCTTCCCGATCACCGCGGTGGATGGCGCCCCCGACGCCGAGACCGCGCTGAAGGACCCTAACTCAACACAGTTCGTCGCGACGGCCAGCCAGGACCCATTCATGATGGCCCGGCTTGCGGTGCAGGAGGGCGTGGATCTGCTCAATGGCAAGAAGCCGGAGAAGGATCCGCTTCTGATGGACAGCAAGCTGATCACCCGTGAGAACGTTGGTGACTACAAGGGCTGGACTTCCGCGCGTTAGCGGGCGCAACGCTGGTCCCGCTCGACAGCGCTTCACCCGGACCGCTCAATCCTGGCCCGAGCCGCGGTTCGGGTCAGTCTGAGTTTTCCTGGACGTCGCTGTCAGCCAGGCCGCGGAGGGCCGGGCGGTAGCAGAGACGGTGCATGGCGATGGGGGAGAGCGGTAGCGGCATGCGCCGTTTCGACGAGATCGTGGCAATGGCAGCCGAGCGCCAGGGCGGCATAAGCGCGCTTGAGGATGCGCTCGCCCCAACTCAGTCCCGAACGCCACAGGAGATCGCCGCTATGCCCGATGATCGCATCCTGAGTGCTATGACACGCAGAATCTTCCAAGCCGGCTTCGCGTGGAAAGTGGTGGATGCCAAATGGGACGCCTTCGAGGCAGCTTTTGCTGGCTTCGACCCGGCTCGCTGTGCGTCGATGTCCGAAGAGCGTTTCGATACGATGCTGAAAGACAGCAGTATTGTTCGCAATGCAGCCAAGATCCGGTCGGTGGCGCTCAATGGCCAATTCCTGCTCGATCTGGCGACGGAGCACGGCAGTGCAGCGCGCTTTTTCGCCGACTGGCCTGACGCCAATTATGTTGGCCTGCTCGACATATTGAAAAGACGCGCAAACCGCCTGGGCGGGGAGCCCGCGATGCGCTTCTTGAGATCGATCGGCAAACCTGCCTTCATTACGACGCCCGACGTCGCGGCCGCCCTCGTACGCGAACAAGTCCTCACGGAAAAGCCTGGCGGCAAGCGAGATCTCGCGATCATCCAGGATGCGTTCAATCGATGGTCTGCTGAATCGGGGCGAGACCTAACCGAGATCAGCCGAATTCTGGCAATCAGCGTCGGCGGCGCGCGAACTGGCGATCTTCGGCTTCGCTAAGGGACTGCTGCGAATAACCGAGGACGCGTCCGCTACACGACGTCATGGGTCGGCGCAGGCCGACCATCCATGGCTTGTGGTCCTGAACTCACGAAATCCGTAGAGTAATATTCGCAGTCCTAGAAGAAGCGCAAAACTCGTGATTGGCCGACCCAGCAGACGACGGGGCTCGAGGCCCTGATGCAGAACGACAACCATCACGCCGGCACAATCGTTTTCAAGTGCTTAATGTGAGCGTCCCTGACGAATTCGTGGGTCCTTCTTTGGGCATTCCTGCGGGAAGGATGGTGTCTGTTTGAGCATCGGCTCCGCACCATTCAAGCGCGCATGGGTGGCGTGACCGCGCGGCATCGCTCTGAAACAAGCACCTGTCCGGCCGCCGGGTTTATGTCCGAAAAGCAATTTTCCTGGCACCGGTCTTGCACTAAGAACTGCACGTTCAGCTTGATCAACGGAGACGATACATGACGCATGACGCCCTCAGCCGCCGTGGAGCGCTTAAGCTAGGGACCGTGGTCTCCGCCGGAGCGCTGGCCATGCCCTTTATCCTCCGCAACGGCTTGGCTGCCGACCCGATCAAGCTTGGCAGCTTGCTCGACGGGTCGGGCCCGATCGGAGTAGCCGGAGCCCGCATGATCCAGACAACGGAATACGCCGTGGGCCTGCTAAATGCCGCGGGCGGGTTGCTCGGCCGTCAGATCCAGTTGATCAATTATGACACCCAGTCCAGCATGCAGCTATACTCACAGTACGCACAACAACTGGTGCTGAAAGACCGGGTAGACGTGGTGCAAGGCGGCATCACCTCGGCATCCCGGGAGGCGATCCGGCCCACCTTGGATCGTTATAAGACGCTGTATTTCTACAATACCCAGTACCGAGGGCGGCGTGTGCGACCGTAACGTGTTTTGCACCGGAACAACGCCGGCACAGACCGTCGACCACGTGGTGGCCTACGCCCTGAAGACGTGGGGCAAGAAGGCGTACATCATCGCCGCCGACTACAACTATGGCCAGATCACCGCCAAGTGGATGACCAAGTTCGTCCGCGAGGGTGGCGGCAGCGTCGCGCGGACCGATTTCTTCCCGCTCGATGTTACCGACTTCTCTTCGGCGATCAGCCGCATCCAGCAGGCTGCTCCAGACTACCTGCTGTCCGCCCTGGTGGGCACCAACCAGGAGGGCTTCTATCGGCAGTGGGCCGCTGCCGGCATGAAAAGCAAGATCCCGATGGCGTCGACGGTATTTGGCCTGGGCAACGAGCTGGCAAGCATGGATCCCGGAACCAGCAATGGCATCGTCACCTGCTATGGCTGGTACAACGACCTCGGCACCCCGGCGAGCGACGCGTTCGTGAAGGGCATGCAGGAAAAGTTTGGCGCCGGCGTCACCGACCTCGGCGAGCTTGATTCCGCCACCTATGAAGGCATCATGATTTGGGCCGAGGCGGTGAAGAAGGCTGGCTCCGTCGAGCAGCAGAAAGTGATCGCGGCGCTGGAAACGGGAATTGTGATCGAGGGCCCGTCCGGCAAGGTGACGATGGACCCAAAGACTCACCACACCATCCGCAACGCCTATCTGGCCCAACCGGAAGACCGCAAATGGAAGATCATGGCGACCTTTCCGGATCAGTATCCGGCCGATACCGGGGGCGCCTGCGACTTGATCAAGAACCCGCGCACCGACAAGCAGTTTGAACCGAGCATCTAACGCATGGATCTGACCGGACTTCTCGCGTTCAATGTGCTGACCGGTATCGCCACCCTGGTGCTGATCACGCTGGGGCTGGGCGTCATCTACGGCATGATGCGGGTCATCAACCTGGCGCATGGCGAGTTCATGATGCTGGGCGCCTATACCGCCGTCATCGCCAATCAGGCCGGCGTCAACATCTGGATTTCAATGCTGGTGCTGCCACCGATACTCGTCGGCCTGGTGGGGCTGGTGCTGGAGCGGACACTGATCCGGTTCTTGTACGGCCGCATCATCGATACCATGCTGGCGACCTGGGGCGTCAGTCTCGGATTGACCGGCCTCATGGCAACGATTTTCGGCAATGTCGTGCGCGCTGTGCCGACACCGACGGGCGGTTTCAGCATCGGGCGTTACGGCGCGAGTCTCTATGGCTTCGTCATTGTCGCGGCCGCCGTCGCCGGGCTGGCCGGTATGCTGGCACTGCTCCGGTATACCAAGTTTGGCTTGATCCTGCGGGCCACCATGCAAAACCCCAACATGGCCGCGGCGCTTGGCGTTTCCCCGCCGATCATCTACATGGCGGCCTTCGCGCTTGGGTCCGCGCTGGCCGGGCTGGCGGGCGGCGTGCTGGCGCCGATCTCGGGCGTCTCGCCCGGCATGGGTGCGGCCTACATCGCGCGGGCGTTCATCACCGTCCTGGGCGGCGGCCCGGCGATCATCACCGGCACCGGCCTCGCATCCACGGTGTTCGGGTTGATCAACCAACTCGTTTCGTTCCAGACGACGCCGATCATCGGTGACGTCGCGCTGCTGGCGACCGCGATCTTGATGATCCGGATCCTGCCCCAGGGTATCACCGGCCGCTTCCTGCGGAGAAGCCTATGAAAGCCCCGGCGGGCCTGATGGCATCCGGCTGGGCCGGCTTCATCGCGATGGTCGTTGCCGGGCTGCTTCTGATGTTCGGCCTGCCGCAGGTGCTGGACCTGTTCGGCATCGTGCAGATGACCGTGTTCGTTGCCATGGCGATGTTTGCGCTCAGCCAAGGCTTCCTTTGGGGCTTCGGTGGCATCATGTCGTTCGGCCAGGCGGCGTTTTTCGGCATCGGCGGCTACGCCTACGCGATCGCCGCGCTCAATCTTGGCGAAAGCACACTGCCCGTCATGTTCGCCGTCGTGGTTCCGATGATCTTCGCCGCCCTGCTGGGCTATTTCATGTTCTACGGCCGCATCAGCGATGCCTATATCGGCGTCATTACGCTCACCGTCTCCATCATCCTGTTCGAGCTGGTCAACTCCACCTCGGGCAACGCCTATCATATCGGTAGCGCCGAATTGGGCGGATTTAACGGGATTCCGGGGGTGCCGCCGCTAAATTTTCCCGGCGATGCATCAAGCCCGCTCAGTCCGGAGCAGACCTGGTACGCCGCGATGGGAACGCTGATCGTGGTCTACGCGATGCTGCGGGCCATCCTGGCCAGTCGTTTCGGCCGCGTCGTAGTTGCCATCCGGGAGAACGAAACCCGAGCCATGCTGCTCGGCTATGACCCTCGGCTTTACAAGTTGCTGACCTTCATCATCGCCGCTGGCGTAGGCGGGATGGCCGGCTGCCTGTTCACCAACTGGGGTGGGTTCATCTCCCCCACCGTGTTCGGCCTGACGATGTCGGCACAGGTCATCATCTATGTCCTGGTCGGCGGCCTCGGCACGCTGCTTGGCCCCATCCTCGGTGCGGTGGCGATCCAGTACCTCATGATCCAGGCCGGCTCGCAAAACGTTGTCGATCCCAATCTTGGCCTCGGCGTCGTGCTGGTAGCCTTCGTGCTGCTGGTGCCGCAAGGCATCGTGCCCATGATCCGGGACAGGCTGCTCCCTGTCCGCAAACCCGTAGTGCGCGAAATGCCGGCGGCCAACCCGGCGGAGGCGCGGCAATGAGCGGGGGCACTGCGTTGCTCGAGGCGCGCGGGGTCACCATGCGGTTCGGCGGTGTCACCGCGGTGCAATCCGTTGATTTCACCCTGCGCGAAGTCGAACTCCGCTGCCTGATCGGTCCGAACGGCGCCGGCAAGAGCACTTTCTTCAAGATCCTGACTGGCCAGCTTGCGCCGACTGAAGGGACCATCCTGTTCCGCGGAAAGGATATCACCGGCGCCAATCCGCATGAGATCGCCCGCCTCGGCGTCGGCATCAAGACGCAGGTCCCGAACGTGTTCAACGGACTGTCGGTGCGGGAAAACGTCTTCATCGGCGCAGCGCGGCGCAAGTCCATGGCACGCGCTCGCCGGATCGTCGAGGAAACCCTGTCCCGCCTGCAACTGGAATCGATTGCCGATCAAATGGTCGGCCAGCTTGCTCATGGCCAGCGCCAATGGGTGGAAATCGCCACCGTCCTGGCGCAGGAACCCGATCTGATCCTGCTGGACGAACCGGCCGCCGGAATGAATCACACCGAGGTCCAGCGAACCGCCGAACTGATCCGGGAGATCAACCGCACGCATGCGCTGGTGGTCGTGGAGCACGACATGCAGTTCATTCGCATGATCGCCAAGACGGTTACGGTGTTCAACCAGGGACGCGTGCTGATGGAGGACGATGTCGGTCATGTCCTGGCCGATCAGCGCGTGCGGGACGTCTATCTCGGAAAGCAGGCGGCATGACGATGCTCGCGGTGTCCCGGCTGCACTCCGGCTACGGGCGCATTCCGATTCTCGTGGGGGTCACGCTGTCGGTGAGCGACGGCGAGATCGTCGGCATTCTCGGCCATAACGGCATGGGAAAGACCACGCTGCTGCGGACCTTGATGGGCTATCTGCCGGCGACCGACGGCAGCGTGCATTTCAACGGCGAGGACATCACCCGGTTATCGCCGACCGCCCGCGCGCGCCGGGGCATCGGCTACGTGCCGCAGGGACGCGAGATTTTCTCGACGCTGACCGTCGCCGAAAATCTGCGCATGGGTTGCCTGCGGCTGCCGGACAGCCGGCAGACCATCGATGCGATCCTGGCGGATTTCCCCCGCCTCACCCGGCTTGCTGGACCGGGCGGGAGGCGCATTGTCGGGCGGCGAACAGCAATTGCTCGCACTGGCGCGTTGCCTTTGCGCGGAACCGCGATTGATCCTGCTGGACGAACCGACCGAGGGAATACAGCCGTCGATTATCGAAGAGATGATCGAAACGTTGCTGACCGTGCGGCGCCGGCGTCCCGTCACCATGGTGCTGGTCGAACAGAATCTGAACTTCATCGCATCGCTCGCGGATCGCATCCTTATCCTGCAGAAGGGCGAGGTGACGCGGGAAATACCGCCCGAGATTGCGCGCGACCGCGCGATGATGGATGAATTCGTCGGAATGGCTTGACCAATATCAAAGGGCCTGCTCAATCCGCAGTCCGATCCAAGGAGACCGGAAAAATGACCACCGAGACCATTAAGATCCCCACACTGGACCAGCTTCGCGCCACTGCCGATTCGCTCGGCTTTAGCATGGGTGACGCGGAACTGGCCGCGCATCTGGAGTGTCTGCTTCCAGGTTTCGCGGCCTACAACATCGTGGATCGGATGCCGGATGAGATGCCGGCGGTGAAATATCCGCGCACCCCCGGAAGCCGGCCGAGTGCCGAGGAAAATCGTTTCGGCGCCTGGTACGTGAAGACCAGGATTGAAGGGGCGCCGAGTGGCAAGCTCAAGGGCAAGACCGTTGTCGTGAAGGACAATATCTGTGTGGCGGGCGTGCCGATGATGAACGGCGCCTCCACGCTCGAGGGTTATGTGCCCGATGTCGACGCGACCGTGGTGCAACGCATTCTCGACGCCGGCGGCACGATCGTCGGCAAGAGTGTTTGCGAGTATTTCTGTTTCTCCGGCGGCAGTCACACAAGCGCCAGCGGACCAGTGCACAATCCGCATCGTCACGGCTACTCCGCGGGTGGCTCGTCCTCCGGGAGTGCGGCCCTTGTGGCGGCCGGTGAAGTGCCGATGGCGCTCGGCGGCGACCAAGGCGGATCGATCCGCATGCCCGCGTCGTTCTGCGGCATCTACGGCATGAAGCCGACGCACGGTCTGGTCCCCTACACCGGCATCATGCCGATTGAACTGACCCTCGATCATACCGGTCCAATGACCGCGACCGTCGAGGACAACGCGCTGATGCTGGAAGTGCTCGCCGGTCCCGACGGCCTCGATCCGCGCCAGTATGGCGGCCAAAGCATGCCGTATCGCGACTCGCTGGGGCAGGGCGTGCAGGGGCTTCGGATCGGCGTCGTCGAGGAGGGGTTCGGTCACGCGCATTCGCAGGCGCAATCGGATGCGGTGGTTCGCGAGGCGGCAGAACGTCTGCGCGGCCTGGGCGCGACCGTTGAAACAGTAACGATTCCGATGCACCGCCTGGGCAACGCCATCTGGTTGCCGATCGCCGCGGAGGGGGCGACGGTGCAGATGATGCAGGGCAACGGGTTTGGCTTCAACTGGCAGGGCCAGTACGTCGTTTCCCTGATGGATGCGCACTCAGCCTGGCGGCAGCGCGCCGACGAGCTTTCCGACACGCTCAAGAACACAATGCTGCTTGGCCAGTACATGACAACCCACCACCGTGGCCGTTACTACGCCAAGGCGCAGAACCTCGTGCACGCCTTGAAGCGTGCATATGACGACGCGTTGTCGAAGTTCGATCTGCTGATGATGCCGACATTGCCGGTGACCGCGACACCGTTGCCGGCAGCGGATGCCCCAATTTCAGAAATCATTCAGCGGGCGTTCGAAATACTGCCCAACACGGCCCCGTTCGACTGCAGCCACCATCCGGCGATGAGTGTGCCGTGCGGCATGGTTGATGGACTGCCGGTCGGGATGATGCTGGTCGGAAAGCCCTACGCCGAGCAGACCATCTACCGCGCCGCCGCGGCATTTGAGCGCGGCGTCGACTGGAAGACGATTAAAGCGTGATCGCCTGAGGCTGACCCAGTCGGAAGGCGTGAATCACGCGATCAGACACAAGCTTAGACCATGATCGGACGCCGAAGTGTCGATCAACCCCAAAACGATCATGGTCTAATAGCAGCGGCCCCTGAAAGTGACCCATCGACACTGCGCTCTCGCCGCCATGGTGGGCGCAGGCCCACCATCCACGACTTGCTGTGCTGATCTGAATAGAGCCGTGGATGCCGGCAGGCGCCAGCATGACGCGGAACAGAGCGGGCGGGGGTGAACTCGCGCCCGTTCCCGGCGGATCATGAGGCTCTGCCGGGAAGCCTTTTTCGTTATCGGCGCAAGGTCAGCGGCTGATTTTCATCGGACTTGCACTTCACTCGTTCGCTGAAGTCTCTCAATCAGCGATGGAACCTCGCTGGCCGGCCTCGGGCGGCTGAAAAGGTAACCCTGAACCTCATCACATCTTTCTTCCCGCAAGCGCTCTAATTGTTCCTGAGTCTCCACGCCCTCGGCGATCGTCTTCATGCCCAGGCTTTGACCCAGACCGGTAACCGCTCGGATGATCGAGATGGACCCGTTGTCCGTCATCAGATCACGCACGAAAGACTTGTCGATTTTGATCTTGCCGAACGGAAAGCTGCGCAAATAGCTCAAGGACGAGTATCCAGTCCCAAAATCATCGAGCGCCACGCAAACTCCCATCGAACGCAGCTGATGCAGGGCCGCCAGAGTATCGGCTGTGTCCCGCAACAAAACCGACTTAGTGATTTCCAGTTCGAGTTGGTCCGGTCGCAAACCAGACGCCGCGAGAGCCGCTTGCACGGCCGAGACAAGGTCGCCCTTCTTGAATTGAACCGGCGAGAGGTTCACGGCAACACTAATCCCGGCCGGCCAGTTTTCTGCCTCAAAACATGCCGTCCGGAGCACCCACTCCCCGATGGCACTGATCATGCCGGTTTCTTCAGCGACTGGGATGAAGTCCAACGGCGAGACCAGGCCGCGAACAGGGTGATTCCAACGCAGCAAAGCCTCAAAGCCCGAGACACTGTCTGAGGTCAGGTCAATTTGCGGCTGGTAGTAGAGTTCGAATTCGTTGCGGGCGAGAGCACCCTGGAGGTCCGCCTCCAATACCCGGCGCAAATGAATGCGGGCATCCATCTCCGGCTCGAAGAACCGAACCGTGCCGCGGCCCTCGGTCTTCGCCAGGTAAAGCGCAATGTCGGCGTCCCGCATCAACGTCTCATAGGAGATGGTGCCGCCCGATACCACTGTGATCCCGATGCTGGCGCCCGACATGATCTGACGCTCCGCGACGTCAAACGGTTGGCGAAACGCAGCGATGAGACGGCTCGCGAGAACTTCCGCGTCCTCGGGCTGATGGACGGCGATCTGGATGATGGCGAACTCATCCCCACCCAAGCGAGCGACAGTGTCCACGTCGCGCACGCAAGACTGCAGCCTGTCGGCGACGGCAATCAGCAGTCCGTCGCCGACCGGATGGCCTAGTGTGTCATTGATCTGCTTGAAGTTATCCAGATCGAGACAGATCACCGCGAATTCAGTTCCTCGCCCGGCCATGGCGATGGCCTGTTCCACACGTTCTCGGAACAGCATCCGGTTGGGCAATTTGGTCAGTGCGTCATGGTGAGCCATGAACACGATGCTCGCCTCAGCCTGCTGGCGCTCGGTGATGTCCTCATGGATGGCGACCCAGCCGCCGTCGGGTATCGGCTGGTGGTGGATGGCGACAACCCGGCCATTTTTCAGCGGAGTAACAGCGACGGAAGGCTGATCGTCGGCGATGACCTTGCCCCGCCAAGCAAGAAATTCGGCCTCCGACATATCCAGCGCACTTCCCGCCGCATATCGATCGCTTCACGATCTGGTCGAATGATTGGCCTGGGCAAGTTGACTCGGGCGGCAGATTGTAGATCGCGGCATAGCGCCGGTTTGACAGCACCAGCCGCTTGTCGGCATTGAACAGGCAGACACCCTGCGACATGCTGTCCAAAACAGCGTTGAAGTGCCGGCGGCCCACTGTTCCAGATCCGAATTCAACTGCAACAACTTTGCGGTTGCCGCTACTTCCGCGGTGATATCGCGCCCGGTGCCACGATAACCGCGGAACACGCCTTTCCGATCAAGAATCGGAACACCGTTTGAGCTTATGAAAAGACGCTCTCCGTTTGACCCAATCCGTTCCCAACGGAAATTGCGAAAAGGGAGCCTCGCGGCGAGTTCGGCCTTGTGAGCCACCCAGCGTTCTTCCTCCATCGCGGGATCGGCCAGTTCCCAAAGAGTTTTGCCGATGTCGTCTGCTTCGGTCACCGAAATCGGAAGCAGATTTCAAGCGAAAGTCTGCGTCCAGCTCCCATAGCCAGTCTGCCGACATCTCCGCGTAGGCCCGCAAAATCTGCTGATTCTCACTTAAGCGGATCGCGGCGACCTCCAGCTTGCCGTTCTGCACCGCCTGCCGCCTGAACTGACGCGCCAACATCCAGAACAAGCCAGCAAAGATAAGTGCGGCAGTTAAAGCGAAGCCTGCAACATAGACTGCTTCTCTGTACCACCGAGCGAATATATCTGCTTCACCCATCGCGACGTCGACGACAAGCGGATACTCGGTCAGCGGATGCACTATGACGAGGCTCGAAATCGCACTGGAGGTGCTCTCGGTGAAGTAACTTCCGCCGCCTTCGGCCACGCGCATATACCACGGTGAAATAAGTGGAAGCCTCACACCAACGGCCATTTCTGGGCTGGGGTAGCGCATCAGCATTGTGCCGTCGCGACGCAGCAGGCTGACAGACTCCATGGTATCCTCGCCGGCCGCCTGGTAGAAAGCGCTCAATGATTTAATATCGACGATCCCAAGAACCAGACCGCAAAATTTACCGTCCCGCCCATTTATACGACGTGCGAAGAACAGGCTCAGATTCCCGGAGACGCGGCTTTTCGACACCGAGCCCACAAACAGGCCGGGATCGTCATGCTCCTTGAAATAGTTATAGTAATCTCGACCGGTCGCATCCGCGGCCGAGGCGGGCCAAGCCCGTGACGAGTTCAGCGAACGACCGTCGGCGTCGATCAGGACGATGGCATCGACCTGTGGGACATTCGTCAGTCGCTCTGCCAGGTAGCTCCGAATCTCCTGGGTTGCTAACTGTTGCTGAAAGTCTTCCGGGGTTGCGACGTTGAGAAGGGCGATCCGTGATTGCACCTGTCGAAGGATCAGATCGATCACCTGCGCATAGCGAGAGGTCTGTTCGGAGAGAACGACACCTATGCTATTCATTTCGTGCTCGTGCTCTTCTAGCGCCGTCTGGCGCTCATGCCAAATCAACAGGCCGGCAGTCGTACCTATTCCTGCAACGATCAGGACGCTCAGCAACATGGTCGCGCGTGCGGACCGGAAAACCTCCAGGCAGCCCCTGAGCCGGCCGATCAATCCCATTCCGGATAACGCGCCTCTCATTTGCGAGTTGGTTCCAACGCTCATTCAATGCTCAGCTAAGTGCACGAGCCCTTCGCTGTGCGGCGCGACTCTAGGATGATGCTGGTTGATGAAAGGTTAATACCGCGAAACTTCTACCGGAACGGCGGCTGGACGCCGTCCAAGGGCGGCGCAAAGCGCGAGGTTGGAAGTCAGGGCCGCAGCAAGGCGCGCGCGACCGCGTCCTGCCAGCCGCGATATCGTTCGGAACGCTCCTGCGCGCCGATCGCCGGTTCGAAGCGCCGCTCGGCGGTCCAATTCGCCGCGAATGTTTCGATGTCCGGATATAGACCAGCCGCTTTGCCGGCTAGATAGGCCGCACCAAGGGCCGTCGTCTCCAGGCCGAACGGCCGATCCACCGGTGCGGCCAGGATGTCGGCGAGGAACTGCATCGTCCAGTCGCTCGCGCTCATGCCGCCATCCACCCGGATGACGGTGTCGCCGGGCCATTCGGCACCAAGGTCGGCCCGCATCGCCTCCAAAAGGTCGCGGGTCTGGTAGACGACACATTCAAGGACGGCTCGCGCGAGTTCCCTACGCGTCGTGCCCAGTGTTATACCTGTCAGCAGCGCTCGCGCCTCACTGTCCCAGTGCGGAGCGCCGAGGCCCACGAAGGCGGGGACCATATAGACCCGTTGCGCTGGATCCGCTTCAGCCGCGAGCGCGCTGGTCTCGGCGGCGGATTTGATCAGGCCGAGACCATCACGCAGCCACTGGACCGCCGCCCCGGCCACGAAAATCGACCCCTCGAGCGCATAGGTGCGCACGCCGTCGAACTGGTACGCAATGGTGGTCACCAGGCGGTGAGAACTGACGATTGCCTTCCGTCCAGTGTTGAGCAGAGCGAAGCAGCCGGTCCCGTAGGTGGATTTAACCATGCCGGGCCGGAAGCACGCCTGCCCGATCAGCGCTGCCTGCTGATCGCCGGCAATACCGCGTATGGCGATTGACCCGCCAAACAGCGCCGGCTCGGTATCACCAAATGTGCCGGCACTGTCCCGGACCTCGGGCAGTATCGCCCGCGGAATGCCAAACAGCGCCAGCAGATCGGGATCCCAATCGCCGCGATGGATGTCGAACAGCAGCGTACGTGAGGCGTTGGTGGCGTCGGTCGCATGGACGCCGCCGCCGGTCAGCCGCCACAACAGGAAGCTATCGATCGTGCCGAAGGCCAGCGACCCAGCCTCGGCAGCGGGGCGCGCGCCTTCAACATTGTCGAGCAGCCATGCGATCTTGGTAGCAGAAAAATATGGGTCGAGCCGCAACCCGGTGCGCGCCGCGATCAGCGCCTCATGTCCCGCATTCTCAAGCGCCGCGCACATGGCAGTGGTACGGCGATCCTGCCAGACAATGGCGTTGTGGATCGGCTTGCCGGTGCGACGGTCCCAAACCACCGCCGTCTCCCGCTGGTTCGCGATACCCAGGGCCGCGATGTCAGCAGGTGTAAGCCCGGCTTCTGACAATAACTGCCGCGCGGTCGACAGTGCGGCCGTCCAGATCTCCTCGGGGTCGTGCTCGACCCAGCCGGGCCTTGGGTAGATCTGCGTCAGCTCCTGCTGCGCCGTGGCGACCGGCGCCACTTTAGCGTCGAACAGGATGGTTCGGGTGGAGGTAGTCCCCTGGTCGATGACGAGGATATGCCGAGCCATTGGCTGTTGGTTCTCTTGAGTTTCTTTCCGCCGCGCGGAGTCCCGGATAACCACCTTTACGCCAAGGCCGACCAACGGCCAAAAAGCACCATGCCCACGTGACTGCCCGGCGGCAACCGCGCCGAAAATCCAAACTGCTGCTAAAGCGATTTACCTCACACGGGTGTCTATCCGCTACGCAACCGAGGGCCAATCGTGGGTCGTCAGTGTATCGTTGCCGAAGCCGGCACTGTGCTGTCGACGCAAAATGCCAGCCGACCGCGAAGGACCTTGAGAGCGTCAGTCAGCGACGCAAACACGCCGATTTCGGTCACTTCATCCCAATGCACTTGATCGACACGAAGCCCATACGCCTCCCGGCTGACCACGAAGCTCGGTCCCGACCGATCGTCACCGTCGTCTGGCACCAGGACCAAAGTCGTTTCGTCGGCGCGGATGCTTTCCAGCGCGACAGCCCAATCCGGGGTTATCTCAGCCATCGCGCGTTGCACCAGCGCTAGGTCTGCATCTCCCAGTGGTGGGACCGGCGCCGCGAAGGTTGTCACAAGGCTATTATGCTCAAAACGACGCTTGATCCGCATGACACCCTCCAGACGCTGGGAGGCAACGTCGCACCCCACGCCATTGTTGTCGCACAGTACGCCAGCAAAATAAAGCGTCTTTTAGCGATAAAAGAATTAATATAGAGACGTAATGGCCCGTTTCCGGATTAATGTCGCATCGAACGAGACGCCGCCGCCGAGCGCCGCGCCAACGTCAGCACCGCGTTCCGGCACAGAGCCTGATCGGGCCACCCGGTTCTTTTGCAGCCACGTTCCGCCTCGGCCAATGCCGCTATCGCCGCCGTTAACGTCGCGGACTGCCATAGCCCCAGCGAACGGGTGAACGCCCCGACCTTTTGATAGAAAACCGGCGGCCGCAGCCCTTTCATTGCATCGCCCGCCGTCAGTCCGTGCTCCTGCATCGCGAGCCTTGCCCGGTGCAACCGCTGTAAGTGTCCGAGCGCGGCGCGCAAAACCTGGACGGGTGTGGCGCCCTCGGCAACCGCCGCTTCCAGCGCCCGGTCAGCGGTCGCCACATCGCCGGTGGTCGCGGCGAACAGCGCGTCATCCAGGGACAGGCCGGCCAGATCGCCAACGCAGATCATCGCCGCTTCCAGATCAACCCGGTTCCCTGGCCCCACATACAGCGCCAATTTCTCTAGTTCGGCCCGCGTCGAGGCGCGGTCGGCTCCCAGTTGGCGCGACAGCCAGGACAGCGCATCCGGCTCGACGCCGGTCCCATTGGCCCGCAGGGTCTCCTGAATTGTCTCCTCCAGCGCCCGGCCCTCTTCCGGATAACAGCCGATCGCCACGCCGTCCGCCGCGGCATCCAACACCGTTCGCAGTTTCGACCGAGACTGAATTGACGGTCCCTCCAGCACCACCAGCGCCGGAGCCCGCATCTTCAGCAACGACTGGACAGGATCGGTCGCCGCATCCGTGACGTCGCGCACGCGCACGACGCGGCGCCCGCCCACCAGCGACAAACCTGCGGCCTCGGCGGCCAAACCCTTGATCGCCTCCCGCGGCACTTCCGAAACCAGGAAGGGATCGTCCAAGGAGCCAGCCACGGCGCGGACCAGCGCCTCGGCGCGATCACGGATCATGCCGGCATCTTCGCCGAACAGCAGCACAACCCGGCAGTCCCCGGGATCGCGTAGAAAGGCCTGGATACGAGCCGGAGGCAGCTTCAACGGCGTCAGCCGGTCTGCTTCGCCGCCTGCTGGCGGAACCAGATAGCAAGCCGGGTCGCGATCTGGGTCGCCACGTTTTGCGCGATCCGCGCGTTCTCGGCCTCGACTTCGAGGTCGGCGGCAAAATACTGCAACTCGAAGATGTTGACGTCGTCCATGGCTCGCGCGCTGCCCGTTGCCAAGACGGTGCGTTTTGGGTCGTGACCGATCAGTCTCCAGGTCGCGGTACCGATCAGTCTGAGCCTTGTGGCGATACTGTCGTTCTCGATTGCAATCCCTTGGCCGGAGACCGAGAAGGTAACGCTCAGGTTGTAGGCGGCAGGTGTACCGGAATCATCGCCAAATCGCTCCTGCAATGCCTGGCGCAGGACCTGCCCCGGCCGTTCGGGAATGTTCTCAACGTAGATCGATGCCAGTTCTCGCTGCGCCACACCGGTCTTGCCGGAGGCCGTTGGCATATAGACCGGCTGGAACCCGCAGCCGCTCAAGGTAGCCGCGAGGCTGCCCAACGAGCCAATGCACAATGTGCGGCGGCCGAGCGGGTGCTTCATCCGGCGATCACGAAGTTGACGATGCGGTTGGGCACGTAAATCTCTTTCACGATGCGCTTCCCCTCCAACGCCTTCGCGACATTGGCTTCGGCTTTCGCGGCCGCGACGTTGGCCGCCGCCGAGGCATCAGGCGGCACCTCGATCGTGCCACGCAGTTTGCCCATCACCTGCACCGCGATCGTCACGCTGTCCGCCACGAGCAGAGCCGGATCGGCCTCCGGCCATGCGAGTTCCGCCACCAGATGGCCGTTGTCGGGAAACAGACGGGCATAAACCTCCTCCGCCAGATGCGGCATCATCGGGCTGCTCAGGCGTGCCAGCATTTCCACGGCTTCCCGCCGAGCCCAGGCGAGGCCCGCCTCCGGCGTGGAGCGTTCGGCATCCGTGATGGCATTGGCAAGTTCATACAAACGAGCGACCCCGACGTTGAACGCGAACCCCTCCAGCGCCTCGGTAATCGCCGCGATGCAGCGATGCGTGGCACGGCGCAATAAGCGACCAGCGGGACCGAACCGGTCGGGCATCATCTCGGTGCGGACGCCGTCCAGCGCCTCCGCCAGACGGAACACGCGCTGGGTAAAGCGGAACGCCCCGGCGGCGCCGGCTTCCGTCCATTCCATGTCCCGTTCCGGCGGGTTATCGGACAGAATGAACCAGCGCGCGGTATCAGCCCCATATCGAGCGATGATAGCGCCGGGATCGATGGTGTTGCGTCTCGACTTGCTCATCGCCTCGACGCGGCCGATCGTCACCGCTTCTCCGGTCTCGCGGAGCACCGCGGTGCCGTCGGGACGCTTTTCGACCTCGTCAGGATACAGCCAGCGGTTGTCAGCGGCGCGATACAATTCGTGGTTCACCATGCCTTGCGTGAAGAGGCCGGCGAATGGCTCCTCCACCGAGATGTGACCGGTATCCTTCATCCCCCGAGTAAAGAACCGAGAATAGAGCAAGTGTAAAATCGCATGTTCGATACCGCCGATATACTGATCGACCGGCATCCAGTGGTCCACCGCCGTCTTAACCAGCGGCACATCCGCTGCGGGCGAGCAGAAGCGGGCAAAATACCAGGCGCTATCGACGAACGTATCGAACGTGTCGGTTTCCCGCCGCGCCTGGTTGCCGCATTGGGGGCATTCAACGTGCTTCCAGGTCGGATGATGATCCAGCGGGTTGCCGGGCCGGTCGAAGGTCACGTCGTCCGGCAAACGCACCGGCAACTGGTCGTCGGGCACGGGCACGACGCCGCAGGCACCGCAATGGATGATCGGAATCGGGCAGCCCCAGTAGCGTTGCCGCGATACGCCCCAGTCCCGCAGCCGCCAGTTGGTCAGCCCCTCGCCGATACCAAGTTCCTGCAGCTTCTGGATCGCAGCGCGCTTGGCTGCATCGACGTCCAATCCATCCAGGAAGTCAGAGTTGAAGATCGTGCCCGTTCCTACGTAAGCTTCCTTGTGCAACGTGAACGTTGCCGGGTCGGCTCCCGGCGGAAGCACCACCGGCGTCACGTCCAGCCCATACTTGCGGGCGAATTCAATATCGCGCTGGTCGTGGCCGGGGCAGCCGAAAATCGCGCCGGTGCCGTATTCCATCAGCACAAAATTGGCGATCCAGACTGGGTAGGTCGCGCCCGGGATAAACGGGTGCGCAACCCGCAGGCCGGTATTGTAACCGAGCTTCTCACCGGTCTCGATGGTCGCTTCGGAGGTCCCTCGGCTGCGGCAATCGGCCACAAACTCCGCCGCCTTCGGATCCCGCGCCGCCGCTGCCGCCGCCACCGGGTGCTCCGGCGCGATTGCCAGGAATGACATCCCGAACAGCGTATCGGGGCGCGTGGTGTAGACCTCAATCGTTTCAGTGTCGCCGACCACGGGAAACGCTAGCCGAGCACCTTCGCTGCGACCGATCCAGTTTGCCTGCATCAGACGGACGCGCTCCGGCCAGCGGTCCATCTTGTCCAGCGCGTCAAGCAACGCCGGAGCATATTTGGTGATGCTCAGGAACCACTGGCTGAGTTGCTTCTTCTCCACCGGCGCGCCTGACCGCCAGCCTTTCCCGTCAATCACCTGCTCATTGGCCAGAACGGTGCCGTCGACCGGGTCCCAGTTCACCCAGCTTTCCTTACGCTCCACAAGGCCGGCGCGGAGGAAATCAAGAAACAGCTTCTGCTGATGCCGGTAGTACTCGGGTTGGCAGGTCGCGAACTCGCGCTCCCACTCCAGCGACAGTCCCATGCGCTGAAATTCGGTGCGCATGTTGGCGATATTTTCGAACGTCCACTTCGCGGGATGCACACCGCGTTCCCGGGCGGCGTTCTCGGCCGGCAGCCCGAATGCGTCCCAACCCATCGGATGCATGACCGAAAAGCCGCGCGCGCGCTTGTACCGGGCGACCACGTCCCCCAGCGTGTAGTTGCGCACATGGCCCATATGGATCTTGCCGCTGGGATAAGGAAACATCTCCAGCACGTAGTATTTCGGCTTCCCATCCGTTGGCACATCGTCCACGCGGAAGCATCCGCGCTCGGCCCAGGCCTGCTGCCACTTCGGTTCGGCGGCAGCGAAGTTGTAGCGCGGACCGGCTTCTGGGGCAGGCGTGGTCGTGTCGTTCATGGTGCGATGTATCGGGCCGAGAAGCGTCGCTTGCAAGTACCGTGAAGTGTCACTCGTGTGCGGTTCGCCGCCGGGTGGGTGAGGACGAGACGAAGAGCCCGCGGGAGCGGCTTCTGACGGAACTCGACCGCTTGGAGGGCCCCGGGTTCTTGCCGTACTAGACCTGTCTCGGGAAGGGGTCGCTCGGTATCTGGAAGGCGCCACGCGCAAGCGGTCCGGGGGCCAGCCGCCCTCTACTGAAGCGGGCGCATCAGCGATCAACTCGCCGCGACCCGGCCGGCCCCGCGCCAAGCTGATACCAAGGCTTCCTATAAGACACCTGTGGTGAAGCGGAAGACAGTCTCCAAATCAAAGGTCTGGCCTGGCTTGAGCTCGGTCGTCGGGAAGTTGGGATGGTTCGGCGAGTCCGGGAAATGTTGCGTCTCGAAGGTAAATGCTTCGGTCTGACGATAGGTCGTGCCGGCGGCCCCCGCTATTGACCCATCGAGAAAATTGCTGGTGTAAAGCTGCAAGCCCGGCTCTGTGGTCAAGCACTCTAACAGACGGCCGGACTTCGGATCAGCGGCACGCGCCACCAAACGTGGCTGAGCCGTAACGCCGCCGTTCAGGACCCAGTTGAAATCGTAACCGTGTCCGCGAAGCATCTGCTCATCTGCGGCGCGGAGCCGCGCCCCGATCGCGACAGGACGGCGAAAATCAAGCGGCGTGCCGGCGACGGGCGCGAGTTCGCCTGTGGGGATTAAGCCCGCATTCACGGGAGTATAGCGGTCTGCCGCAATGCTGATGCGCTCATCCTCTACCGATCCGCTGCCATCGCCCGCGAGATTGAAGTAGGAGTGGTTGGTGAAGTTGACGACGGTGTCCTTGTCTGTCGTCGCCTTGAAGTGGATGCGCAACTCGTTGGTTTCGGTCAGCGTGTAAGTGACATGCAGCGTGAGTGTGCCGGGATGATTCTCCTTGCCGTCGCGACTTACATAGGTCAGGGTCGCCGATGCCTCGGATCCCTTTGGGGGTTCGGCCTGCACTTCCCAAATCTGCTTGTCGAAGCCTTTCACGCCGCCGTGCAGTGCGTTCGGCCCGTTGTTGACCGCCAACTGATAGGTGGTACCGTCGAGTTCCAACCGGCCCTTCGCTATCCGGTTGGCGTAGCGGCCGACCAAAGCGCCGAAGAATGGATTTTTGGTTTCGTACTTCCGCAGAGTCTTGAAGCCGAGCACGACATTGGCCGGCCGAGCACGCCGATCGGGGGCATCAATTTCAGTGATGATACCGCCATAGCTAATGAACTTGACAGTCATGCCGTGCCGGTTGGTCATCGTGTAGAGATCGACCGGCTTGCCATCTTGCGTCGTGCCGAAGTTCGATTTGGCAATGGTCGCCGCCTCGGCGACTGAAATCCCCATGGTCATCGCCGCCGCCATTAACGGCATCGTCCAGTGACGCATTTTAATCCCCCCTTTATTGCCCCCAGAAGGGCAAACTAGAAGGGACCCGCAGGAAAATCACTCTTCGATCGGGTGCCCACCTGGCATTTAGGCGCAGAAGAGCGTGAGGGACGTTGCTCTGACGCCGCCGCCGCAAATGCACCCCAAGGCCGGCCGATGTACCGTCGCGGTGAAAGTCATCGACATCTTCGGCAACGACACCATGACGCTGGTGCCGGTCCAAGTTGGATAACTGCTACGGCGCCGCCGCCGGCAAGTGCCGCACCAAATCATCCACGTTGTCATTCAGCAATTGATCGAGCGTGAACGGGTTGACGTCCGCCCAGGGCCGCGGGGCATTGCTTCGCCGATTGCCGGCTCGCAGTTGGTAAAGCGCATCACCATACAACGCCTGAAGATCGATCCTTTGCCGCATTGACGGTGTGAAGCGCCGTTTCGCGTTGCGCTGGAAGGCGGCGATTTCCGCGTCCCAATGGTCGGTCGCCGAACTGTTCGGCCAGGCTTGGATCTTCAGAAGATGAACCATCATCAGGTTGAGGAAACTCTCGACCGAATGCAGTTCGGACAGTCCCACGTCCTCGATCTCCTCGGCGATCTGCACCCAGTCCACATCGTTGACCCTTTCCCCCCGGCCAACGCGACGGAGCAGGTCAGCCTGGTGCTGCGACCAAGCCAAGACGTCACGCTCATAGAGACCATCCGACATAAGTTCTTCTATACACTCAAAAGGGTTGCCCCGTCAGCACGCAGACCGCGAGGCCTTACTATTCCCGCAGCGCCTCCCACACCTTGGCTGGCGTCAGCGGCATCTGGAGACGGCTCGCCCCGTTGGCGTGGCCCCCGCGAATCAGGGCGTCCATGACGGCGTTGACCACTGCCGGCGTGGCACCGATCGTCCCCAGTTCGCCGACACCTTTGACACCCAGCGGATTGTTCAGGCACGGCACCGACTGGTCGAGCACATGCACGAACTCGCCGATAATGTTTGCCCGCGGCACGAAGTAGTCCATCATGCTGGCGGTTATCACCTGCCCGGATCCGTGCTCATACAGCATGTGTTCGCCGAGCGCCTGGCCGATCCCTTGGACCGCTCCGCCATCCAACTGTCCGCGCACGATCATCGGATTGACCACGCGCCCGACGTCGTTGACCGAGACATAGGACACGATCTCCACCATCCCGGTCTCCGGATCGACCTCGACCTCCGTGATATGCGCCCCGTTTGGCCAGCTTGGTCCGCCCACCGAGCTGGTGGCATCGACATAAATACGCCGGTCCGGCTGGCGGCCGGCCAGCTCGAATAGCCCGATGCCTCGATCCGTCCCGGCAATTCGGAACATTCCCTCGGCATACTCGATGTCGCCAGCGGACGCCTCCAACGCCTCAGCCGCCAGATCGCGCCCATTCGCCACCGCCATTTCCGACGCGTGATTGATCGCCGACCCTGCGGTGAACAGCGACCGCGACCCAGCACTGCCGAACCCCGACCCAAGATCGGTATCGCCCGTGACGATGCGGATGCGCTCGATCTCCACGCCGAATACATCAACGACGAGTTGAGCGTAGGACGTGGCAATCCCCTGTCCCATACCCATCGTGGAGGCATACACCTCGATCTCGCCATCGCCAGAGACGGCGACGGTCACACGCTCTTCAAACACGTTGCCGCCGGTCCATTCCAGGAACGATGCCAATCCGCGCCCGCGCAGCATTCCGCGCGCTTTCGAATCCGCCTCCCGGCTGGAAAAGTCATTCCATTTGCCAAGCTCAAGCGCCTGCTGCAGGATGGATCCGAAATTGCCTGAAATCATACACCTGCCCCATCGCATTGGTGTATGGCATCTGCTCCGGCGCGATCAGGTTCCGGCGCCTGATCTCGGCGGGGTCCATCCCCAACTCGTGCGCGGCGGCATCGAACAAACGCTCGATGAGATAGATCGCCTCCGGCCGCCCGGCACCGCGATAGGCGGCGGTCGGCGCGGTATGGGTCAGTATTGCCCGCAGGTCGAAATCGATGGTCCGGATGTCGTAAATGCTGGTCGACACCCACGGCCCGATCATCAGTTGGATGATGATCCCGACAGTGCTGCCATAGGCACCCATATTGGCCAGCGTGCGGACCCGGTAGCCCAGGACCTTGCCATCCGCACTCAGCGCGAGTTCCGCGTGCGATTCGACATCGCGGCCATGCGTCGAAGACAGGAACTCGTCGAGCCGCGTGGGTGTCCATTTCACCGGCCGTCCGATCTGACGGGCGGCATACGCGACGACAATATCTTCTGGATACAAGCCGGTCTTCATCCCGAACCCGCCGCCGACATCCCCCACCACCACACGGACTTTCTCGGCCGGTAAATCGAGCACCTCGCACAGCGTGTCACGCGCGCCGGACGGCATCTGGCTGGACAGACGTAACGTGATACGTCCGGTCGCCGCATCGTAACTGCCCAAGGCGCACCGAGGCTCCATCGATGACGGCACCAGACGCTGGTTCACCAGATCGAGCGTGACGACATGTGCCGCGCCGGCAAACGCGGCATCACAGGCCGCGGCGTCGCCGTGCTTCATCTGCGCCGCGATATTTCCGGTCGCCGCCGGCCAAACCAAGGTCGCGCCCTCGGCCGCCGCCTCGGTCATTTCGGTGACGACGGGCAGGTCTTCGTATCAACGACGACGGCTTCCAGTGCATCCTTCGCCTGTTCGGCCGTTTCGGCGATCAGCGCGACCACCGCCTCTCCGACGAAACGGACAACGCCGTCTGCGAGCGCCGGCCGCAGTGGTGTGGCTCCCGGCGAGCCGTCCGGGCGCTGGAACATCGGCGCCACTGACAACGGCTTCACCCCGGCGGCGACCAGATCGGCTCCGGTCAGAACCGCCACGACGCCCGGCATCGAGCCAGCCGTAGTGGCATCGATGGAGACGATCCGGGCGTGCGCGTAGGGGGAGCGCAGGAACGACAGATACGTCTGACCCGGCAATGAGAAGTCGTCAGTGAACCGTCCAGCGCCGGCGAGCAGACCCGCATCCTCGATCCGCCGCACCTCGCGGCCACTTCCGAAACGTCCAATTGTCGATCCGTCTGGCATAGCTGTCCTCTTGTCTCGATGTCGAACGGGAAATCCCCGCTGCGGGTCATGCTGCAATGCACGATGCTAAGGCAGTTTGAGGGCAGTGGGAAACTGGCCGCTCTCATTCGACCAGGACTGCCGACAGGCTCGGAAAAAGCGGCCAGCGATATTCTAATATCGCGGCGGCTGCGAGGGAAAATGAAATTCTTCATAAACAAACATCGTTAGATGAATAAACTAATTTCCGTAATTTCGTTGCCCACGTATGGAAAAATAAACTCCTTTGTGCACTATTTAGCCACCCGAGGAGAAGGATTGGAGTATGCTATTCACGCTCATCCCGATTTCTGCACGATCGCTTGTTCATTCAAGCACGGTGATGCGCAGGAAACTGTTCGTCGGGGCTCTCTGCATTCTGCCGCTTGGTTTGGCCCAACCGTCCGCGCGGGCAGCGGAACCACTCGATATTCGGCTACCGCCTTTGAGCCAACTGGATCCGCCAACTTCTCCAACAGTCCCGGCTCCGGCATCCGCCCAAACTCCGACCGGAGGCTTCATCGGGACGTTAGATTCCATTATCGCTACTTTAGATGCATATGCGGCATCGGCGCGGGCGACGGAGCCCAACTGGTCCACCCCACTGACCACCACTACCGGGCTGCTGGAGCGGCGGTTTCGTTTCGATTTTTCCCAACAGCATTCGGGCAATGGCACCAACACCTCGGTGCTTGATGGAAACAAAAGTCTGGAATTGATCGTGAATGAGACCACCGAGATCC
>CAVZTH010000041.1:0-170600 GCA_963778125.1 uncultured Alphaproteobacteria bacterium
ATGCGACAGGAAAATCTCCGCGCATGCCCGCCACGAATAGCGTTCCGCATGCGTTCGGCAAGCCGCGCGATCTGCGGTCAGCGCGTCCAGCGCCGCTGCCCGCAGGTCTTCGTTCACCGACCCGATCTTGCCCGTCGCATTGATCAGCACATCCTTCGGCCCGGTCACCGGAAACGCCGCCACCGGCGTTCCGCAGGCCAAGGCCTCCAAAATGACCAATCCGAACGTGTCCGTCCGGCTCGGGAACACAAACACGTCCGCCGCGGAATAGGCCCGAGCCAAGGCTTCGCCATAGCGTGGTCCGGTGAAGGTGACCTTCGGATACTCGCGTTGCAGCGACGCCAACTGAGGGCCGCCACCCACCACCACTTTCGATCCCGGCAAATTCAGGTCTAGAAAAGTACCGATGTTCTTTTCGACTGCCACCCGCCCGACATAGACGAAGATCGGTCCGGGCAGATGTGCAAACGCATCGCGCGGATAGGGCTTGAACAATTCCAGATCGACACCCCGCGACCACGACCTGATATTGCGGAACCCTCGGGCGGATAGTTCGTCTCGCAACGACTGCGTCGCGACCATCGTCCCCTGACCCGCGGCATGAAAACGCCTCATCCAGGCATAGATCGGCCGCACCGGCAGCCCAGTCCGAGCTCTGACATACTCCGCGAACCGGGTGTGGAACGCCGTGGTGAATGCAAACCCTGTCCGCTTCCCCCAACTGCGAGCCGCCAGACCCAGCGGGCCTTCGGTTGCGATGTGCAGAGCGTCGGGCCTGAACGCCTCGATCAGGCGGATCAACCGCCGTCGCGGCAGCAACGACAGAGCAATGTCCGGATAAGTCGGGCATGGGAATGTCCTGAACCGATCCGGGCCGATCACCTCGACCACATGACCCATCGCCTGAAGTTCCAGCACAACAGTCGACAGCGTGCGGACCACCCCGTTGACCTGTGGCTTCCACGCATCCGTTACGATTAAAATACGATGAGACGGTGCCGGCGGCAGCATGTCGTCGACACCAACGATGTCCGTAAGGGGAAGGGAATCAGGCAGCTGCGGGAACCCGAACCGGGCGCGGTTCGAAAAACGAGAGGCGGTTGATCGCCGCCCAGTCGATCAGTTCGAGCCGGCCATCGTGATGCTCAACCAGTGCGGTACAACTTTCGACCCAGTCCCCGTCGTTCAGATACAGGATGCCTTGAACCTCGCGCATTTCGGCTTGATGGATGTGACCGCAAACGACCCCGTCGAAGCCGCGGCGACGCGCCTCCGCGGCCAACGCTGTTTCGAAACGGTCGATCGCCTTGACCGCTTCCTTCACCTGCCGTTTCAGCCACTGCGACAGCGACCAATATGGATAACCCAACCGGCGGCGGATCGCGTTGAACCAACGATTGACCACAAGCGCCGCAGTGTACGCCCAGTCGCCCAGTAGCGCGAGGAACTTGGCATACCGCACGACACTATCGAACTCATCGCCATGCATCACCAGCAGGCGCTTGCCATCCGCCGTGGTATGTTCCGATTGCCGCTGCATCTTGATGCCGCAAATCTCCAGTCCGATCGGCAGCCAATTGCGAAACATCTCGTCGTGGTTACCGGGAATATAGGTCACGCCGTACCAGAGCGGGCATGTCGCACGATCTGCTTCAGCACCTCGTCATGGCCATCATCCCAATACCAGGACTTTCGCAGTCGCCACCCATCGATGATGTCGCCAACAAGAAAAAGATTGTGGCAGCTTGATTGCCTCAGGAAATCCGCCAGGAACTCACTCCGGCAGCCACGCGTGCCGAGGTGCGTGTCCGAAACGAAGATAGTCCTGTAGACGGGTGGCACGCCGACATGGGACATTGCGTTCATCTGGGAGCAATCATTTCGTGGCATTCATTTAGAGTTTGATGCCGGCTTCTTGCTTTCGGCGCACCAGATACTGTTCTTGCCGCGCCGGGGAAGTTAAGATTCGATGACGCAAGCGAAATTGGTCGATTTTGTTATAGATATTTAATAAGTCATTGAATTGTCATGCAAATAACATCAGCAATGGCATGCAGAGTTCGTTTCGTTGTGCCCCGTTCAAATTCGTTGATGGTCCCAATCCGGATGGTCATTGTCTTCAACCCGTCGCCGGTCGCCGCCGTGCGAATCTACTGTGGCGGGTGCTCGATGTGCTCGTCGCCAATGGAGTCAGGCTTGATCTGGCCGAGACCCACCGCGCCGGCCATGCCGAAGCTTTGGCGCGCGAGGCGGTGCGGCGCGGCGAGCAGATGGTCGTCGCGGCCGGAGGAGACGGCACTATTGCCGAAGTCGCCAATGGACTGATCGGTTCCTCTGCCTGCCTCGGCGTCATTCCGCTCGGAACCGCGAACGTCCTGGCACATGAGCTTGGTCTGCCCTTCGCTCCCAAATCCGTCGCCGCCGCGCTGGCGTTTGGCCGCACCTGCACGCTGTGGCCGGGGTTGGCGAATGGCCCCGATGGGACACGACTATTCGTCCAGATGCTAGGTGTTGGGTTCGATGCCCATGTAGTTCGCAACCTGCCCTTTCCGCTAAAGAAATTGTTGGGCAAAGGCGCTTACGTCATGCAGTCGATGCGAGAACTGGCCCGCTACAGGTTCCCTGTCATAAGAATGCGGATCGACGAAACCGAGACTGAAGCCGCCAGCGTCATCATCAGCAAGGGACGCCTTTACGGCGGTAGGTTCCGCCTAACGGCGGACGCGGTCCCGGGCGATCCGGGCTTCTCGGTGGTCCTGTTCGACCGCTCAGGCCCCGGGGCGGCCATGATGTACGGCGCCGCCTTGCCGCTAAATCTGCTCGGACGAGCGCCTGGGGTTCGGCACGTTCGGGCGAATCGAATCGATTTTATCCAGAATGACGCGGTACCTGCGCAAACCGATGGCGACAGCGCCGGTTTCGCCCCACTCTGGGTAAGCGATGCGCCAGGACCAATTCAGGTCGTGATGGGTTAGGTGTGCAGTAGCCCCGGCGATCACGCCTAAGGCTGACCGAGTTGGAGGGGCTAACGATCATTGTCTAATACCAAGCGACTCTTGAGTTGACTCTACTGTGATTTCGCCCGGCTCGGCGCGGCATGATTGGTTCCGGGTCTTGGATCAGGGTGGACTGGCGATGACGGTGTGGATCACACGGCTCGAGCACGATGCGGAGGCACTGCGTCAGCACGCGGCGCAGGTTTCCGCAGCGGCTGTTGCACGGCGACTTCTGGCATTAGCCTTGGTTTTGGAAAGTCATGGCCGGGCGAACGCGGCCAGGAGCTGCGGCATGGATCGACAGACGCTGCGCGATTGGGTGATCCGTTACAACGAGAAGGGCCTTGCTGGTCTGTCGGATCCTCCAAAACGCGGCGGCGCGGCACCAAAACTGACCCTTGAGGAGAAGGCGGTGCTGACAAAGTGTAAGCGCTGCGGCGGCGACGGGGCTGGATTTGAGTTGACGACCGGCGCCGCTGCTGATCCGGCGGCTAAGCCGCCTGGCTGCTGCGCATAATCCTGATCTGCTGGCTGGACCTTCCCACCGAAGACAGGAGGCCAACATGGCCGAAGAGATCATCATCCGGGTGCAACAGCGTAGCTGGCTGGAGCACAGCATTCTTCAGGGTTATGTCACCGCCTACGGCGACCACCTGCATCGCGGTCGGTACGCCCCGAACACTCGGCGCGTTTACCTTTGCTGCGTGGCGCACTTCGCCCATTGGCTGACCTTCGAGAACCACCCCCTGAGAGCAGTCAGCGAAGTTGCCGTTAGCCGATTTGTGGCGGAGCATCTGCCACGTTGCGACTGCCCCTATCCGGTCCGGCGTATCCCACACGAGATCCGAGCCGCACTCGGACAGTTGCTGAGAGTGCTGCGGGCAGAGGGAGCTATCCCGAGCGATGCTGCCCCTGACACTCATCTCGCGCGCGAGCTCGCCCAGTTCGAGGCGCACATGCGCGATTCTGGCGGGCTGGCGTTAAATACGCGGCAGCAACGCTGTAGGATCGTGGCGCAGTTTCTGGCTGGATTGTTCCAGACCGGGCCGATCCTGATCCCGGCTATCGAGCCCACGGCGATCCAGCAGTTCGTTCTCGGGAATGGCGCCGGGTGGAGCGCCGGTACCATCGGGGTGATTGGCGGCGCGATCGGCGGTTACCTGCGGTTCCGTGCCATGGTGGGCGATCGCGTGACCGCGTTGTTGGCGGTGATCCCGCGAGCCGCGCATTGGCGCCTCGCATCATTGCCGGAAGTCCTCTCCGATGCCGAGATCGACGAATTGCTCGGGTCATTCGATGCACCGTTCCGATCCCATCGGCGCGCCTTCGCCATGGTGCGGTGCCTCACCGACCTCGGCTTGAGATGCAGCGAAGTCGCCAACCTTCGCCTCGACGATATTAACTGGAACGATGGCACGCTTCGCCTGACCGGGACCAAGACCCGGCGCGTCGATACCCTCCCACTGCCCGCTGCGACCGGTGCCTCGATCGCGGCCTATCTACGTGACGAACGGCCTCGAACGTCGAACCGGGCCATATTCGTTCGCCATGTCGCGCCATACGACACGCCGATTGACCGCGGCGCGGTCCAACGAGCGGTGAGAGCGGCTTACCAGCGATGCGGGTGGAAGCGCTCGCGCGTTCATATTCTCCGCCACAGCGTCGCGAGCCGGCTGTTGCGAGCGGGCACGCCGATGAAGGAGATCGCCGATGTTCTCCGGCATCGCAGTCTCGATACATCAGCGATCTATACCAAAGTGGACCTGAGCAGACTGGCTTCGGTGGCTTTGCCCTGGCCGCGGAGTGCATCATGATTGAGCGCGGTTCCATGGTCTTGCTTGCCAGCGATTACCTCACCGAACGCCGCCTTCTTGGCTTTGATCTTGGCATTTCGGGCGGGCAAATCACCGCGTTCGCCCGCTTCGTCGACGCAACCGGTCACACCGGACCGCTGACAACCCGGATCGTTCTCGATTGGGTGCAAGGCAAGGCGAAACATGCCAGGCCGTTGTCTTGGGCCCGACGGCTCGATGTTCTCCGGCCATTCGCCCGATATTTGGCGCGTTTGGATCCCGCCACCGCGTTTCCAGAGACCGCGATCTTCGGCCGGTCTCACCGACGGCTCGCGCCGCACATCTATACCGACCGGGAGATCGACGATCTCCTCGCGGCGGCCCGGCAGTTGCCCCCGCGCGGCACGTTACGGCCAGTGACCTACGAGACGATCTTTGGATTGATCGCGGCGACCGGATTGCGCATTTCCGAAGCCCTGAACCTGCAGTGCGGCGATGTCGATCTGAATCAGGGGCATCTCACCGTCCGCAAGACGAAGTTTCGAAAGTCCCGGCATGTGCCGGTGCACGGCACCGTAGTGACCGAACTGCGGCGCTACATGCTGATACGACAGCGGTATGGAGGCACCGGCGCGGAGGCGCCGATGTTTTTGTCGTCAACTGGAAAGCAGCTCCGGAAGCGGACGGTCCATCACGTGTTTGCTAAGCTTCGCGCCGATTTGGGCTGGACCGCCCGTGGTGGTTACGCCCAGGTTCGCGTTCACGACCTACGGCACACCTTCGTTTGCCGGCGAGTCCAGCTCTGGCATGAGCACGGCACCGATATCGACAACGCCATGGCAGCGCTCTCAACCTACGTGGCCATGCCAAAGTGTCGGACACCTACTGGTACCTGACTGGCGTGCCTGATCTGATGGCGGTCGCGGGGAAACGGTTTGAGCTGTTCGCCGCCGGGAGCGGGGCGATCATCATGACTGAACCGGTTCAAACGCCCACCTTCCCATCGCTGCTTCAACGGTTTTTCATCGAACATCTGGGACAGCACCGAGCCGTCAGTCCGCGTACCATCGCCGCATACAGGGACACCTTCCGTTTGCTGCTGGGGTTCGCCGAAGCCAAGATCGGCAAGGCACCGGCCGTCTTCACCCTGGCCGATCTCGACACGAAGCTGATCCTCGGCTTTCTCGATCATCTGGAGAAGACGAGGAACAATACGGTGCGCAGCCGCAATGCGCGCTTGGCGGCGCTGCGATCTTTCCTGAAGTTTGCCGCCCATCATGACCTCACGGCGCTTGCTGTCATTCGTAAGCGCTGCGGCGGCGACGGGGCTGGATTTGAGTTGACGATTGGCGCCGCTGCTGATCCGGCGGCTACGCGGCCTGGCTGGTGATCGTGGCGGATGCGCTGGCTGCCCAGTTCCACGGCAGCAGCGTGTTCAATTCATTCTGCTTGGTCCGGCCCGAGACAACGCGTTCCAGCACGTCGGCCAGGTACGCCATCGGATTGACGCCGTTCAGCTTGGCTGTCTGGATCAGTGTCATCGCGATTGCCCAATGAACGGCTCCGCCATCATTACCAGCGAACAACGCATTTTTGCGCGTAAGGGTATTCGGCCGGATCGCCCGCTCGACCACGTTCGTGTCCATCTCGACACGGCCGTCCTCAAGGAACACGGCAAGGCCGGGCCAATGTCGGATCGCATAGCGAATGGCCTTGGCCAGATCCGAGACGGCCGAGACGCGGCCAACTTGATCCTGCAACCAGGTGTGCAGAGCCTCGACAATTGGGCGACTTCGCTCCTGCCGCACATGTCGTCGGTGCTCGGCGGAATGGCCGCGGATCTCGGCTTCAATGGCATAGAGTTCGGCGACTTTCGCCAGCACCCAGGAGGCAAGCGGCGACTTGGTGGAGACGTGGAACTCGTAGAAGGCGCGCCGCATATGAGCCCAGCAGAACGCCAGCGTCACTGAATTGTCTGGGCGATCCAAAGCCAGCCGCTTGAACCCGTCATAGCCGTCAACCTGAAGCACGCCGCGGAATGCGGCCAGATGCGCGGCGGGGCGGCTGCCCTTGCGGTCCTCGGCGTAGACATAGGCGGCGACCGGGTGGGACGGTCCGGCCCACGGCCGGTCGTCGACTGCGTAGCACCAGATCCGTCCCGTCTTGGTTCGGCCGCGGCCCGGATCGAGCACTGGCAGGGTGGTATCATCGGCAAACAGCTTCGGCGCCGACAGCGCTGTGCTGACCAGCAGGTCATACAGCGGCGTCAACCACCAGCAGGCGCGGCCGACCCAATTGCTGAGCGTCGAGCGGTCCAGTGTGATGCCCTGGCGGGCTAGCATCTGCGATTGCCGATACAGCGGCAGCGAATCACAGAATTTGCTGACCAGCACATGCGCCACCAACGCCTCGGTGGCCATGCCGCCGTCGATCGGCCGCTCCGGCGCTGGGGCGACCACGACAGCGCCTTCGCAGGTCCGGCAGGCGTAACGCGGACGGCGGGTGACACGGACGCGCAGTTGCGCGGGCACGATGTCCAGTTGCTCACTGCGCAGTTCGCCGATCGCATGCATCGCACCGCCGCAGCAGGGGCAATCGCGACGTTCGCAGTCGATCAGCACCTCATAGCGCGGCAGATGTGACGGGAGGGCGCCGTGGTTGCGATTGGGGCGTGTCTCGCGCCGCTGGCGTTGTTTGTTCTCCGCGGCGTCCTGCGCGGCCTCGTTCGCGGCGGCGGTTTGTTCCAGGTCCTCCAGTGCCAACTGCAATTGGTCCGCACTCAATTGTTCCGAGCGACGGCCGAATTGCTGGCGCAACAGACGCTTGATCAGCAGGTGCAGCTTGTCGATTTCGGCATCGCGTTGCTGCAAGGTGGTCTGCTGCTGTTCAGCCGCGGTGACGACCTCGCGCAGCATTTGCTGCAACGTGGCAGGATCGTCAGGCAGGGCGGCGAGGTCGATTTGCACGACAGCATCATGATCAACGCCGCCGAATCGGTTCCAATGACTCCGGCGTGATCAGCCCGCCAGTTCCGGCCTGCGGCGCGCCACCGGCGCGCGCCACTCGCAACCATCGAGCAACGCGGTCAGTTGTGCCGGGGTCAATGCGATCTGGCCGGTCGTCGTCGTTGAGGGCCAGACGAACTGGCCGTGCTCCAGTTTCTTGGTCAGCATGCAAAGACCGATGCCGTCATGCCAAAGCAGCTTGATCAGTCCAGCGCGGCGTCCACGAAAGGCATAGATTGCGCCGCTGAAAGGATTGTCGGACAGCCCCTGTTGCACCAGCATGGCCAGTCCTACCATGCCTTTCCTCATGTCGGTAATTCCGCACGCCAGATAGATCCGCACGCCTGGCGGCAGCGCAATCATCGCCCGGTCAACGCCGCGAGCACGCGGCGCAACGCCGGGCCATCCACCTGCGCGTCCACGCGCAGCGTCACGTTCCTGGGCAGCAGGATCTCGATCAGGCCCGGCGGACGGGACAGCACGTCCGAGCTGGACGGCTCAGGATTGGCCCTGTCAGAGTGCGTCGGCGCGATCTCCACCTCGGCAAAGCTGGGCGGCTGCTGCCGCAAATGCGTCCTCTGGCCATTGAGCAGCTTCTGTCGCCAGCCATACAGCAGGCCGCTGCTGATGCCGTGCTTGCGCGCCACTTCCGTCGGCGTCAGCGCCGACTCCAGGCTTTCCGCGACGATCTCGCGCTTCTGTTCGAGCGTCCAAACACGGCGTCGATCGCCGCGCGTGATGACCTCGACCTGAGGCATACGAGCACCCTTACGACCTATCGTACGGGCGTCCTCAGCAGGATCGAGCTCTGGAGCCAAAGTCGGCGTTGCGTCCATGGCCGACTTCCATCACAGGACAGCCCCGCGCCGCCATGTGTTGCCGCCACAGCGCTTACAGTTCGCCGAACTGTGGACGCCGTTCGCGCAACTGAAAAACCCGCGGCGCACGACGCTTCTTCGGTTGGCCCAACCCAAGCCGTGTCTGGATGTGCCTCAGCGTCTAAAGCGATACCTCGATCCCATACCGCTCAAAGCTTTTCCGCCGCCAGCCTCGGCCCAAAATCCGGGTAACGCTTGCGCAAAAGCTGTTCGGTCCGCAAAAGCGCGTGGCATACGCCAGACGGTTGTGCAAAGTTCGCCCACGCTGGCGTTTGATCAGACCCGCATCGCCGTGTCGTTTCCAGCCGCTTGAACTGCCGCTCGCTACCCCAAGCCGCTCCGCCGCTTCACGCTGGCCAGCGTCTTCTCGATCGTTCGCCGGATCAGCTGCGACCGCTCACGCTCTTGCCCACTGGTCGTTCACGCCAGCCTCTCATTGGGCAACGCCCAAGAAGGGACATTCTAACTTTGGAGGAAGAGGAACATTCTCGCGTTGCGCTAACAGCGCGCGCACCCCCCTTGCTGCGTCGCACAAATCGAGCCAAACTTTCGCTATGCCGGACGTGCCAGCTGCCTCGCAGACCTCCGCCCTGGCCCAGGAACTCCTGGACCTCACCGCTCGCCTTGGTGCTCGTGCCAACGAGGACCCTTTCGGCAACCCGGTTTTATCGGTCTCTCTGGCCATCACGCGCCAACTCGACGCCGGCGAGTTGACCGAAGACGATATCGCCGGCCTGATCCGCTATCTGCGCGACGCCGCTTTCAACGACCGCGCCGCCCGCATCCCGGTCTATCTCGGCGGCATCGACACCGAGACCAACGATGCCATTCTGGCCGGGCTGGCACATCATTTACTACGTCCCGATCCTAACGACAGCCCGGTTCGCTGGGCCGAATACCAGGCGCTCACCGAACGCACCCGCTTCGCCGCCGTCTTCACCGCCCATCCCACCTTCTCCCTGCCGCTGCCGGTCAACCAGGCCCTTGCAAGGGCGGCCTGCGGCCACCCAGCACCCGCCTTCGAATCCCACCGCCCTCCGCCCATCACCCTGCGCAGCGAGTTCGACCAGTCCGTCACCGCGATCGCCAACGGCCGCGACGCCATAGACCGGTTCAACGCCGCGCTGATTTCCGTCGCCCGCGGCGCCTGGGCCGACCGCTGGACCGAACTCAACCCGAGCCCAGTGGTGCTGTCCACGCTGGGTTGGCTACGACACCGACGGCCGCACCGATATCGGCTGGTGGGACACCATGCGGCTGCGCATCGAAATGAAGCGCCTCCAGCTCGCCCGTCTGCACGCCCAGGTCTCCGTCCTCCCCAGCGCCACTGCCCTCGCCGAACGCGTCGCCGAGGCGCGCGACGCCGTGGACCAGCAGATTGAACTCTGCCCCGATCAGCCGGAGCCAACCAAGGTTGCCGCTTTCGCGCACCACCTGGTCGCCAGTAGAGAAATCGCGCTGACCTCGCCGGCGCCCCTGCTGCCGCTATTTCGATCCGCTATCGCCAAGGCCGAGGATCGCCACAAACTCGCCTTGACCGTCGCCCGCGCCGGCCTGATCTCACACGGCATGGCGCTGGCGCACACCCACACGCGGCTGAACGCGGCGCAGCTCCACAACGTTGTCCGCCAGCGACTTGGCATCGCTGATCCGCCGGAAGACCCGTCCCATCGCCGCGCGCTGTTCTCGGCGATCAATGCCGCGCTGGACGCAGTCAAGCCCGAGCCCGTGGATTTCGGCGCCCTCATCGGCGAACAAGCCTCAGCCGCAAAGCTGATGATGACGGTCGCGCAGATCGTCAAGCACGTGGACGGTTCCATCCCGGTGCGTTTCCTGATCGCCGAAACCGAGTCCGGCTACACCCTGCTCGCCGCGCTCTGGCTGGCCCGCCTGTTTGGCATCGAGCAACACATCGAGATCTCGCCCCTGTTCGAAACCGCCGAGGCGCTGGAGCAAGGCGCCGGTGTCCTGGAAGAAGCCCTGCGCAGCCCGCACTATCGCGACTACCTGAAGAAGACCGGCAGGTTGGCCCTGCAGTTCGGCTACTCGGACTCCGGCCGCTATGTCGGCCAACTGGCCGCCAGTTACCTGATCGAGCGTCTACGCCTGAAGATCGCCCACACTCTGCATCACCACGGCGTGACCGGCGTGGAAGTCATCCTGTTCGACACACACGGCGAGAGCATCGGCCGCGGCGCGCACCCGGGCTCGCTCGCCGATCGCCTCAAATACCTATCCCCCACCGCCTCCCGTCAGGCGCTCGGTCACGCCGGCCTTAAAGTGCGCGAGGAGGCGGCGTTCCAAGGCGGCGACGGTTACCTGCTGTTCGGTACACCGGAACTAGCCCTGGCAACGATCACCCGCATCGCCGAGCAGACCTATCACCCGGCAGCTGGCCCGATCGAGGACCCGGTCTACGCCGATCCGGACTTCGCAGCCGATTTTTTCGCCACGATCCGCTCCAACATGGAAGGCCTGGTCGAGGATGAAGGCTATGCCGCGTTACTAGGCGCCTTCGGTCCCTCGTTACTTGACAAGACCGGATCGCGTCCGTCGGCGAGGCAGTCGGACGGGATGGGCGGAGCCACCCGCATCCGCCACCCAAGCGAATTGCGCGCGATCCCTAATAACGCGATCCTGCAACAAATCGGCTGGTGCGCCAACACGCTGCAAGGCATCGGCGGGGCTGCCGCCCGCCATCCCGAAACCTTCACCGATCTGCGACAGAACAGCCGCCGTTTCAAGCGCGCAATGGATCTGGCGAGCCATGCCCTTGCCCACTCGGATATCGAGGTGTTGCGCGCGGTTATCGCCACACTCGATCCCGGAACTTGGCTGGACCGCGCCGCCCACACCAGACGCCCCGGCCGACGGGAAGGTTTGGTCGCCGTTGCGAAGGCGCTTGAACGTCTCGACATCTGGGCCGCCGCCCAATCCATGTTCCGCCGCATTTCCGCCGATCATCTGGCGCTGCGGGTAGCCTGGCCGGACGTGCCGCACATGGTGAACCGCGAAATCCTGCTGCACGCGCTTCGCTTGGCGCTGATCCACCGGATCTGGTTGCTGGCCACGGAGATTCCCGATTTTTCACCGCGCCACGGCGTCACGCGCCTGGCGCTGGAGGCGGCCATCTTGCGCTTGGATATCGACGCATCCCTGAATGTCTTAGCGGAAATTTTTCCCTCGGCGACCGACCCCGCCGCCGACTGCGACTATGGCGAACCCGCGCCGAACCGCCGCACCGCCGCCTACGTGCGGGAACACGAAGAGATTTTTGCCCCCATGCGCCGTCTGTTCGCCATGGTGCGGGAAATCGCTACCGCGGTCACGCATGAAGTCGGGGCGTTCGGCTAAGCGCCTCACCCCCAACCGCAGCAACGCGGGACTTAATCGATGCTCCCCTGCCGCGCTGGGGCTACTCGGCTGCCATCGGCGTCGCTGTCGGCTGTTGCCAGCGCGTCCAGCAACTGCGTCCGGACAAGCTGAGCCTTCTCCCGATTGGCGTCTTTGACCGGACCGAAGCCCCTGATCTGGTCGGGGAGTTCGGCCAGTGCCACCGCCGTGGGCAGCTTGTCGCGCGTCAGGCCCGCGAGAACCAACCGGAGGTCCGCGGTGTATTGGTCGATCAGCGCTCGCTCCTGCCGGCGCTCAGTCTGGTAGCCAAACGGGTCGAGTAAAGTGCCGCGTACCATCTTGCCGTGGCGCAACACGCGGAACAGCGGAAGCGCCACCGAACCGGGGACGGCGATCTTGCGACGTCGGCCGGTATTGGGGTCCATTCGGGTGATAAGCGGCGGAGACATGTGGAATTCAGGTTTTTCGCCGTAGCTAGCGGTGGCGTGCAGGCGGGCGACCTCGTACTCGTCCTTGTATGCCATCACGCGATACAGCCCCTCAGCCGCGGCGCGCGAAAGCCGGCCGGGGGAACCGGTCACGGCGGTTTCCCGGGCAACGACCTCACGCAGGAGCTTCTGATATCGCGCAGCGTAACGTTTGGACTGGTAGGCGGTCAGAGCCTGTGCCCGGAGGGCGATCAGCGCATCCAGATCGGCCGGCGGCCCGTCAGTCAGACCGTCGAGGATCTGCTTCATCAGGCCGGGTTGTTCGGCGAGAATCCGGCCCCACAGGAATGCGCGCTTGTTCAGCTTGACCGCCGCGCCGTTCAGTTCGATGGCGCGCAAGATCGCCGGTTCACCGACCGGGACAAGGCCGCGCTGCCAAGCCATCCCGAGCAGCATGGTGTTCATTGCCTGCGAATTGCCAAACAGCCGTTCGGCCAGGCGAACGCCGTGCAGCCAGATCGAGCGGTCGCTGTCGGTAACTTTCTCGATCGTGCGGCGATGCAAGGCGGCATCGATCGACAACGCAGCGTTACGTTTGAAGTCTGCCGTGGCAGCGAGGTCCATGTTGCCGATGACGACGGAGGTCCGTGCGTTGCGCTCCAGCACACCGGCTTGGCAGCCGACGGCGAGATCCGCGGCCAGCATCAGGTCAGCGGTACCGACTGGGATGCGGACGACATCAAGGGCTGCCTCATCGGCCGCGATCTGGACGTGGGCGACCACGGCACCATTCTTTTGCGCCAGACCGGTGAAGTCGAGGGTCTTCACGGCTTTACCCTCCAGATGGGCGGCCATCGCCAGAATGGCGCCGGAGGTGACAATGCCACCGCCGCCGATGCCGGCGAAAAGGCCGCGCCAAATTGTTCCGGATGGCAACGTTGGCGTGGGAAGCGCGGCGGCGAGTTCGTTCTCGCGCGCCTGCCATTGTGGATCGGCGTCTGGCGCGGCGGGAGGCCCGGCCTGGGTAACGAAGCTGGGGCAGAAGCCCTTCAGGCATGAGAGGTCGACGTTGCAGCTCGTCGGATTAATGCGGCGCTTGCGGCCAAGTTCGGTCTCCACCGGCTCGATGGCGATGCAACCGGATTGAGTGGAGCAGTCGCCACAGTTCTCGCAGACCGCCTCGTTGATGACGACGTGGCGGGTGGGCTGGGCCATCGAGCCCCGCTTGCGGCGGCGGCGCTTTTCGGTGGCGCAAACCTGGTCGTAGATCAGGACCGAGGGGCCATCGTAGTCGCGCAGAGATTTCTGCACCGAGTCCAACGCGTCGCGGGTGTGGAGGGTGACGCCGGGCGGCAACTCGGAGGCCTTCGGAAGGCGGTCGGCTTCGTCAGCCACGACGGCGATGCGCTTGACGCCCTCAGCCGCGAGCTGTGCCGCGATGTTGGGGACTGTAGGCTGGCCCTCGGTAGGCTGGCCGCCGGTCATCGCGACGGCGTCGTTGAACAGCAGCTTGTAGGTCATTCGGGTTTTCGCCGCGACCGCCTGACGGATCGCCAGGCTGCCCGAGTGCTGGTAGGTGCCGTCGCCAAGATTGGCGAACATGTGTTTGACGTCGGTAAAGCTGGAGAGGCCGATGAAGGGGGCGCCCTCGCCGCCCATCTGGGCGAAGGTGCGGGTGTTCGGGCCGTCGTCCATCGCCATGAAGTGGCAGCCGATGCCGGCGCTGGAAAAACTGCCGTCGGGGAGCTTTGTCGATGTGGCGTGCGGGCAGCCGGCGCAGAATGCCGGAATGCGGCGGAGCAGGCCGTCCGGGCGCTCGACCGCGAGCGGAGCCGGAGGCGCGGGGAGGTTCAGGCCGGCTCGGCCGAGGAACCTGCCGAGGCTTGCGGCCACGCTCTCCGGCGACAGTTCCATCAACGGGGAAATCAGGGCGGCACCGAGCGGATCGGTCTTGCCGCTGACTTCGGGGCGTTCGTCGGCGGGCAGATGGTAGAGGGCGTCGCGGATCTGGCTTTCGACGAAACCGCGCTTTTCCTCGACGACCAGGATGGAGCGCTTGCCGCGGGCGAATTCCTTGAGCCCCTCGGTTTCCAGGGGCCAGGTCATACCGACCTTGTAGATGGCGAGTTGCGGGTGGTCGTGCAGGCCGAGGCGGCGCAGAGCGTGCAGGGTATCCTCGTGCGCCTTACCGACGGTGACCAGGCCGATGGTGGCGTCCGGGCCGCCGCTGATAAGTCGGTCTATGCGATTGGCGCGGGCCCAGGCGAGCAGCGCGGGCATGCGCTCCTCGATCATCCGGCGTTCGAGTTCGGCGCGATCGGCCGGAAAATGCATGGTGTGATCGAAGTTGAGGCCGTGCGGCGGCAGTGCGATGTCGGGGGTGACGAAGCGGCGGGCGGAGGGGACGATGGCGGTCGAGGCCTGCTCCATGGTCTCGGCGGTGGTTTTCATCGCGACCCAGACGCCGGAAAAACGCGACATCGCCCATCCGGCGAGGCCGAGGTCGATGACGTCCTGAACCGAGGCTGGGTTCAGCACCGGGATGAAGCAGTTCTGGAAAATGTATTCGGTCTGATGCGGATAGGTGGAGGAATGCGCGCCGTGGTCGTCGCCGGCAATCGCAAGGATGCCGCCATGCTTGTGGGTGCCGGCCATGTTGGCGCAGTGCAGCGCGTCGCCGGAGCGATCTACGCCGGGTCCCTTGCCGTACCACATCCCGTACACGCCATCGACCCGCTTGCCGGGGAAGGCATCGAGCTCCTGGGTGCCGTAAAGCATCGTGGCGGCGAGGTCTTCGTTGATGCCGGGCTCGAAGCGGATGTCGTTTTCCGCCATCAGCTGTTTCTGGACCCAGAGCTCGCGGTCGAGGCCACCAAGCGGGGAGCCTCGGTAGCCGGAGACGAGGGCGGCGGTGTTGAGGCCTGCTTCCTTGTCGAGGCGGCGCTGCTCGAGAAGCAGGCGCAGCAGCGCCTGGATTCCGGTGAGCAGGACCGGGCGGTCCAAATCGGTGAAACGCGAGTCCAGGGTGATGGCCGTGGGCGCGATTCCGATATCCATGGGCGTTTGTCCCTTCGAGGGTCCTGGGTACTACATAGTAGGTTCGGCGCTGCAGGAAAGGTTGCCATAGTGCGGATCGGCGATGGTCTCTTTTAGCAGAAACAGCCAAAGTGCGCGACGAACCAAAACTTTTAGTGGCCAGCCCTTCCCCCGGGCCGAACCATCTGCGCGACGAATTTTCGAGGCCGGGCGTTAAGGCGGATGACCTGCCGATCCCTGCGTCCACCGTGTGATGCAGCGGACCGCGGGGCGAGACAGTGGCAAGGATGTGAGATGGAGTTGGACCGGCTGGACCTCGCGATCCTGGATCATTTGCAGGCGAACGGCCGCGCGACGGCGCAGGACCTGGGTGAGGCGGCGCATCTGTCAGCCTCGCCGTCCCACCGGCGACAGAAGCTGCTGGAGGAGGCCGGGATCATCCAGCGATACGTCGCTTTGCTCGACCAGGACAAGGTCGGGCTGCCGGTGAACGTGTTCGTCACGGTGAAGCTGGCGAACCACCAGGATGAGACATTGCGGGGGTTCGAACGCGCTGTGGAGGCATGCCCGGAGGTGATGGAGATGTACGAGATGACCGGCGCGAGCGATTATCTGCTCCGAGTGGTTGCCCGCGATGTCGCCTCGTACGAGACGTTCCTGCGGGGGCATCTGGTGCACATCCCCGGAGTGCAGTCATTCGAATCCGCCCTGGCGCTTAAGCGAATAGTTTACCGGACGAATTTGCCGCTGCGGCAAGGGCGTCCGGAGCGGAGTTGAGATCGCGCACGCGCTTTCGCCCCGCCGGCGACGCGAGAGGAGGTTTGGCGGCCGACCGTTTCACAAGTGCGCGAGTGATCACAATTGTATGCCCCCAGAGCTTTTTGTTAACTTTCTATTAACAACCCCGTATTAAGTCCAGATCGTAACGGACGGTCTGGGGTTTGCAAACATGGTTACAGCCACTGTCGAAACGCGGTCCGGGTTTGCAGAAAACCCTGGTCGAACCGTCCTCGTTGTTGAAGATGAGGAGGGAATTCGATTCTGTGCCACTGAATTTCTCCGAGACTGCGGTTACAATGTGATTGAGGCAGGTACAGTAGCCGAAGCCAAGGAAGTGCTTCTTCGGAGCGGCGTGGATTTGGTTTTCAGCGACGTCAACCTGCCGAACCGCGAAACCGGCTTTGCTTTGGAGAAATGGGTTCGCCGGCAATTCCCTGAGATCAAGGTTCTCCTCACCTCAGGCGCTCCGCAGGCGGCTGAGGACACAAGAGATCTACTCGAACCATTGATTCAAAAGCCCTATAAGTTGTCAATGCTGGAGGGCCGCATCGAGCGACTGCTGTGCGCGAGCCATAGTTTGGTTGCGTAACCGTTCATTGCGGTCGGATTTTCGTCTAGCCCCCAGTTGCAGCAACCTGCCCGAAGGACATCATCGCAGACGTCCTTTCTTTTCACAAACGGATAGTGAAGACCGCGCGGGGACGGCCGGTCTATCTCAGCGCAACGCGGCCATTACGGCCGGCAACAGTGCCGGATCACCGAGCGCGATCACGCGCCCGTCCCCATCCGGCCGAGGCGGGTTACCCTCCCAGTCCGTCAAGCGGCCGCCCGCGCCGTGGATGACCGGCAGCAACGCGGCCCAGTCCCAGGGTTTCAGATCGCACTCCACGATCACGTCGATCTGCCCGAGCGCGAGAAGACCGTAAGCGTAGCAGTCGCCGCCCCAGTAATTGCGCCGGGCCCGGGCGGCCAGTTTCTGAAAGCGCGGAAGATCAAGCCCGAACATTTCCGGACTGGTGGCGGATAGCTCAGCCTCGCTCAGGTCCGGGCACGCTCGGGTACCGACCCGGCCGCCCAGTTTGCCGGAGAACGCGGTAGGACGATCGGCGGCGCCGATCCAGCGCTCGCCCGTCACCGGCTGGTCGATTATGCCAACGATGGGGGCGTCGTCCTCCAACAGGGCGATCAGCGTGCCGAAGGTCGGACGACCCGTGATGAAGGCGCGGGTGCCGTCGATCGGGTCGAGCACCCAGCGCAGCCGCGACTCGGGGCGCTCCAGACCAAACTCCTCGCCGAGAATGCCGCACTCGGGGCAAATTCGGTTCAATTCCGTCCGCATCGCCAGCTCGGAATTGCGGTCGGCGAGTGTAACCGGCGTCTGGTCGGCTTTCAGGGTGGCAACGGAGGTGCCTCGAAAGAACGGCCGAATCTCCGCGCCGGCCGCGTCGGCAGCGGCGATCGCCGCCGCCACGTAACGATCCAGGCCGGTGCTCAGGGTGAGGGCAGAGGAACGGGGTTGGGCGACAGGCGTGCGCAGATAGTCGATCACGTCCGCCCGCTGCTGGTCGTTATTGATGCCGGCGAACGCCATGCGGGTGCCTTGCACGTAGGACGACGGCTTGTGCAGCCACTCGTTCAGTTCATCGAAGGTCCACGGGCCAGTCTTCGCCTTCATCCCGGCGGAATAGTCGAAACCTTGCATGTGGGCGTGCGGGCCGCCGACCACGCCATACAGGTTAGGACCGACGCCGGCTTTGCCGCCGTCATTGAAGGTGTGGCAGGAGGTGCATAGCTTCTTCACGGTCGCCTCGCCCGTCGCCACGTCCGCCTTAGCCAGCAGCGGTGCGATCGGCGGCAACTCTTCCTGCTTCGGAGCGGCGGCAGTGGACTCGGCCGGGGCACCCGCGATCGCGATCGCCGGCTTTTCCAGGTGTTTTTCTTTCACCAGTTGCATGCCGATCAGGCCGGTAAGAAAAAACATGATGCCCGCCACGAGGACAGCGGCTACGCCCTTATTGATTTCCATGCTGTCCATGCAGCGAAGCTTCCTGATCGTATAAGGCGTATAGGCCCAGGTTGAACGGACGCGGACGGACGCGCCTGCCGTTGCACGGGAACGAGCGCGTCCGTAAACTTCCCGGCACCATAGGGAAACGAAACCACCTCTTCAACCCACCTCCGAGCGGCCATTGCCGGTTTGATGCCACCGGCGGCGGCGCTTCGAGAAGACAGCACCAGGGAGACCCTCGGTGAAACCGCCCCCACCTTGAACCCAATCCCCCCGCCTTGAACCCGATCATCGTAATCCCCGCCCGCATGGCGTCCACGCGCCTGCCCGGCAAGCCGCTGGCGGCTATCGGCGGCAAACCGATGATCGTGCATATGATGGAGTGTGGGAGGCAGGCCGGGATCGGCCCGGTCGCGGTCGCCTGTGGTGACCCCGAGATCGTAACGGTTGTCCGGGCTGCCGGCGGCCGCGCGGTGCTCACCGATCCAGCGCTGCCGTCGGGGTCCGACCGGGTGCACGCGGCTCTGGCGGAGCTGGACCCGGACCGGGCGCACGATATCGTCGTCAATCTACAGGGTGATTTCCCGACGTTGGACCCGGACGGCCTGCGTCTGGTCATAACGCCGCTGGCCGATCCGAATGTCGATATCGGCACACTCGTGGTTCCGATCCATGATGAGATCGAGGCCTCGACTGCTTCCTTCGTCAAGGCGGCATGCGCCTTCAGGCCCGGCCAGACCATCGCGCCGGCGCTGTATTTCTCGCGTCAGGCGATCCCCTGGGGCCAGGGGCCACGCTGGCATCATGTCGGGATTTATGCCTACAGACGCGCCGTGCTCGATCGCTATGTCGCGCTGCCGCCCAGTCCGCTGGAGCTGCGCGAAAGCCTGGAGCAATTGCGGGCGCTGGAGAATGGAATGCGAATCGCGTGCGTACGGATGGAACACGGACCGTTCGGGGTGGATACGCCTGAAGATCTTGAACGCGCCCGCGGCGTCTTGACGCAGCGCTCCGCTCGGCCTCGGATGCCGGGCCAATGACGATCGCCTTCCAGGGACTGCCGGGAGCGTATTCAGACCTGGCGTGCCGCAACGCCTATCCGGCGATGAACACCTTGCCTTGCCTGTCATTCGAGGCGGCGATCGACGCGGTGCGCGAAGGGACCGCGACGTTGGGCATGCTGCCCTGCGAAAACAGTCTCGCAGGGCGGGTATCAGACATCCACTCGCTGCTGCCGGAGTCCGGGTTGTTCATCATCGGCGAGCAGTTCCAGCGGGTGGAGCACTGCCTGCTCGCGGTGAAAGGCGCTCAGATCGCCGACATTAAGCGGGCTCACTCGCACAGCGTCGCGCTCGGACAGGTACGGCGGATTTTGGCCGACCTGCGGCTGCAGCCGGTGGTCGAGGCGGATACCGCCGGGGCGGCTCACCTTGTTGCCGAATGGGGGCGCAAGGAGGAGGCCGCGATCGCGTCGTCTCTCGCGGCGGAGATTTACGGTTTGGATGTGCTGCGGCGGAACGTCGAGGACGCCGCGCATAACACCACTCGGTTCTACGTCGTGGCGCCGCGTCCGGCCGAGCTCGACCCGGCGACGGCGAACCTGATGACCACGTTCATGTTCCGTGTCCGCAACGTGCCGGCGGCGCTGTACAAGGCGCTAGGCGGGTTCGCGACGAACGGGGTCAACATGACCAAGCTGGAAAGCTACATGATAAACGGGGAGTTCACGGCGACTCAGTTCCTGTGCGACGTTGAGGGCCACCCCGAACAGCCGGCGCTGCGCCGGGCGCTGGAAGAGCTTTCGTTCTTTTCGACCGAGACGCGGGTGCTGGGCGTGTATCCGATGGCGGCGTTTCGGCTGGCGCAAGTGGCGGCGGATTGATGAGCGGCGAGTTTATCCTGGTCGAGCAGCGGGAGGGTTGGTATCGGCTGGTGCTGAACCGGCCGGCGAAGCTGAATGCTTTGACCACGCAGATGATCGTCGAACTGGTGGCCGCGATCGACGCAGCCGAGACAGATGCCGGCTGCCGGGCGGTGGTGCTGACAGGGGAAGGACGAGGGTTTTGCGCGGGTCAGGAGGTCGGTGCCGACTTCATGCCAGGTCCGCATGGGCCGCCCGATCTGCAAGCGCTCGCGGATCGGTATCATCATGAGGTCGTGCGGCGGATCCGCGGGTCCCGGTTGCCGTTCGTCTGCGCCGTAAACGGGGTGGCAGCCGGCGCGGGGGCAAGTTTCGCTCTGGCGGCGGACATCGTCCTGGCCGCACGGTCGGCGGTGTTTGTACAGGCGTTCATTCGCATCGGACTGGTTCCGGACAGCGGGGCAACGTTCTTCTTGCCGCGGCTGGTCGGCGATGCGCGGGCGCGGGCCCTGGCGATGCTCGGGGACGCGATCGATGCGGAGACCGCCGAACGCTGGGGGATGATCTGGAAAGTCGTGGATGACTCGGCGTTGGCGAGTGAAGCCGAGGCACTGGCGGTGCGGCTGGCCCAGTCTCCGGCGGGCGCACTGGCTGGAATCAAGCAGTTGTTCGGAGCGGTTCCCGGATCAATGCACGCTCAACTCGACCTGGAGGCCAGGCTTCAGGGCGAAGCCGGCCGGTCGGCTGACTTCGTCGAAGGCGTAAAGGCGTTCCAGGACAAGCGGCCGCCGCGCTTTTCCTAGAGCCAAGTCCGCTATTCATAGCGTGGATCATACGGCGGATAGGCGGGCGCGTAACCGGGCTGGCGCGTATAGTCCTGGACTGGCGCGCCAGTGTAGCGCGGGGATATCTGCCGAGTGTAGCCCTGCGGCGTGTAGCCCTGCGGCGCCGGTGGTGCCGAAAGTGAATTGAAAAACCTGTCCATCTGCCGAACCGGAAATGTCTGGTTTACCGGCGCGCTAGGGTCTGAACTACACGCCGCCAGCGACAATCCGGCGATCAGGGCGAAGATCTGATACCCACCCACTGTCGTCTCCTGTTGAGGGTTCTGTTAGCCTGTAACCTTCAACCGTCCCGTGCGTTGCATTCGTCGACGGCGACAGGAGTTCACATGGCAAGTCTTGACGATACCAATAATCCAGCTGGCAAGCTGATCGCGGCGCATAAAGTGCAGGGCGCCAGTGTATACAACACCGCCTTGGAGAAGCTTGGGACGGTCGAGGACATCATGATCGACAAGGCCAGCGGCCGTATCGCCTATGCGATTCTGAGTTTCGGCGGCTTCCTTGGCATCGGCGACCGTTATCATCCGCTGCCTTGGGAGAAGCTAAATTACAACACGGAGTTGGGCGGCTACGTCGTCGACATCGACCGCGAGACTCTGGAGGGCGCGCCTTCCTACTCCGACACCAAGACAGCGGCATGGGACGATGACGCCTGGGGGCGAGACGTCTACGCGCATTACGGGGTGCCCCCGTTTTGGGACATAACGTCCTGAAACTTGCCCCTCGGGGCCGGGCGTGCTTGGAATCCCCACGTGATATCGCGATCATCATGCGAAGGGGGAAGCCATGAAGATCACGCAAATCGAAACTCTTCAGGCCGACGCTGGCTGGCGGATGTTTTCGTTCCTGAAAGTAACCACCAGCGACGGCATCGTCGGCTGGTCTGAGTTTAACGAAAGTTTCGGCAGCACCGGCCTATCGGACGTGATCAAGGGGCTTGCGCCGCTGTTGATCGGACGCGACCCGCTTCGGTTCGAGGCGGTTACCCAGCATTTGCACGTTCTGACACGGCAGTCGCGAGGCGGGTTAAACCAGCAAGCGATCGCGGCGATCGAGAATGCGCTGCTGGATGTCGCGGGGAAGGCCTACGGGGTGCCGGTGGCGGCACTGTTTGGCGGCCCCATCCGCGAGCGTATCCCGGTTTATTGGTCGCATTTCGGAACGTATCGGGTGCGCAGCGCGGCGCTGATGGGAGTGCCGGAACTGCTTTCGTACGACCACTTGGCAGCGCACGCCGTCGAGGTGCGGAACCGCGGATTCCGGGCGCTGAAAACGAATATCCTGCCGCTGGCGGATGGCCGCCTGTCATCGTATACGCCGGGGTTCGGGCGCACGGTGGGGTGGCCGGAGCTTAACTGGGACAACCGGTTGATTCGCGGCGTGGTGGAGCAGTTGAGCGTTATTCGCGAGGCGGTGGGCCCGGACATGGGGATTCACCTCGATATCAACTTCAACTTCAAGACCGAGGGGTTCAAGCGGATCGCTGACGCGGTGGCTCCGGTGGGGTTGACGTGGCTGGAAATCGATACGCACGACGCTCCTGCCCTGGCGGAGATCAAGCGTGGCGCTCCCTGCCCCATCGCGTCGTGCGAGACGCTCCATGGGCGGCGGGAGTTCAAGCCATTCCTGGAACATTATGCCTGTGACGTGGCGATCGTCGATGTCGTTTGGAACGGGTTGCTGGAGTCGGCGAAGATCGCGGCGATGGCGGATGTCTACGAGATCAACGTCGCGCCGCATAACTTCTATGGGCATCTGTGCAGCGCGATCAGCGCGACTTTCAGCGCGATCGTGCCGAATTTCCGGGTGATGGAGATCGATATCGACAGCGCACCCTGGCGTGACGAATTCTATACGGTTGTCCCTACGATCGAGAACGGCGCGTTCGTCCTGCCGACCGGCCCGGGGTGGGGGATCGATGTGAACGAGAAGGCGGTGCGGGCGCGACCGCCGCAGAAATGAATTTTTGTGAAGGAGAGGAACGTGGCAAAATTCAAGATCGCGACCCCGGCCGGGGCCAGCTTCACCACCGCCGGCGGCGGTTACGACTACGAGATGGAACCGCTGGATGGGATCGATGCCGAAATCGTCGAAGGTCCGACGGATGAGGATGGGTTCATCAAGTTCGCCCAGGACGCCGACGCGATCTATGCCAAGGGCATGCGGTTCACCCGCAAGGTGGTGGAGGGTTTGCCGGAGCGGTGCCGCGCGATCGTGCTGGGCAGCGTCGGGGTAGACAGCGTGGACGTGAAGGCGGCGACCGAACGCGGGCTGCCGGTGACCAATTGCCCGCATACCTTCATCGAGGAAGTCGCCGACCACGCCATGATGCTGCTGCTCGCGGCGCATCGGCGCACGATCGAGCAGGATCGGATGGTGCGCGAAGGCCGCTGGCGCGAGGGACGGCCGCCACTGCTGCAGATACCTCGGCTGATGGGGCTGACGCTGGGGCTGATCGCCTTCGGGCACGTGGCCCGGGCGGTGGCGAAGCGGGCGAAACCGTTCGGGTTGCGGGTGATCGCCTACGATCCGTTCATCGAGGAACTGGTGATGGTGGAGCACGGCGTGCTGCCGTGCACGCTGGAAGAAGTGCTGTCGCAGTCGGATTTCGTTTCGATGCACGCTCCGGCGACGCCCGAGGCGGAGGGGATGCTGAAGGAGAAGCATTTCCGGCAGATGAAGAAGACCGCGGTGTTCATCAATACCGGCCGCGGGCCAACCGTGCAGGAGTCGGCACTGATCAAGGCGCTGTCGGAAGGGTGGATCGCCCACGCCGGTCTGGACGTGCTGGAGATCGAGCCGCCGGGAAACAACAACCCGATGCTGGGGATGCCGAACGTGACGCTGAGCGCGCATACAGCGTCGGCGTCCGCCCGGTTCGATCCGGCGCGGAAACTGCATGTCGGGCGGGAACTGGCGTTGATCCTGAACGGACGGTGGCCGATGAGCTGCGTCAATCCGGCGGTGCTGATGAACTCCAAGCTGCGACGGTGGCAGCCGGTCTCGATGGAGCGGGGGCCGAACAGCTAGGCAACCAAACGCGGGTAGGTCAGGCACGGCCGCGTCGAAACCCTCGTCGGCCAGCTCCCTGCCATGCGCGAGGCTGACGCCTGCTGTGGACGACTTGTCGAATGCCAAATGGCGCCCCAAGTTCGCGGGCAACAGAAAGGATTGCCCCGATGATCCAACTTCGCCCGTTCGATACTCTGGGCGCGTTCCGCAATGAATGGCTGAACGCGCACCACCATTTCAGCTTTGGCGGCTACCATGACACCGGCCGCATGGGCCTCGGCCGCTTGCGCGTGTGGAATGACGACGAGGTCGCTCCCGGCACCGGCTTCGACCCGCACCCGCATCGCGACATGGAGATCGTGACCTTTATTCGCGAGGGCGCGATCACCCATCGCGACAACCTCGGCAATGAGGGCCGCACCGAGGCAGGCGACGTCCAGGTGATGCATGCCGGTACCGGAATCACCCACGCCGAATACAATCTGGAAAAAGTCCCAACGCGGCTGTTCCAGATCTGGATCCTCCCGGACCGGCGGGGAGTTGCTCCTGGGTGGAGCACGCGCGCCTTTCCCCGGGGCAATAACGGCCTGTCCGTGCTGGCGAGCGGCCGGCTCATCCGACGCGTCGTCCGATGCATTGCAGCTAAACGCCGACGCCGCCGTGCTGGCCGGCACGCTGGCCGAGGGCCAGACAACGGAGTTTTCACTCGCGCCGGGCCGCGCGGCTTACCTCGTCCCGGTGAACGGGGCGATCACGGTGAATGGCATCGCTGCTCAGGCTCGCGATGGCGTAGCGATCTCGGACGAACGCTCGATCACGATCACCGCAACAACGGCGACCGAAGTGGTCGTGGTAGAGGTTGCGGCATAGGCCGTTCCCTTCCGCCTACTTTGGCGGCTCGCTAAAATAACTGCCCGCCGAGACCCGAGGCTCTTGAACGGCCTGGGTCGGGCGGCGAAGCGTCACTCGTCCAAGCCCCACTCTTCCACGAGAGCCTGGCGCCGGGCGGCCAGGGCAGCGCCGCGATAGCGCAGACGATAGTCATCGAGCATCTTAAGGCCCAGCGGCAGAACCTGAGACATTGTCCATCCTGCCGCTGCTGCCAGCCACGCTGGCAGGATGGACTGCCATTCCGCCAGGTAGCTCATGCAGCCGTCGATCCCTGCGCAGCGATACCATGCGTCCATGACCGGATGCACGCATGCTGCCCCCTGAAACAGTAGGATGGCCCGCGCCACGCCGCAGCCATGTGATCGGTCGAACATCAATGCGATCAACCCCGGCAGCAACAGCACCGCCAATGGCAGCGCGATGTCCGGTGACAACGCGATCAATCCGCCACCAGCCAGCGCCAGCAGCAAAACGATCAGGCCTCCCAACTGACGCCCGATTTTCGAGCCTGCGCTCAACGCAGCAAGACCGACATCGCCATCAGGATCAACGCGGAGAGGCCAATTCCGCCAGTGATGGCATGGCCAAACCGCTCGGCATCCCCGAAGCGCCGCCTGTCCTCGGTATTGATGGCCGCGACTTCGGCGTCGATTGCCTTTAACTCGTTCGCCGCGCGCGTTGCACCCGCAATGTCAACTGCTCGGGCCGCCTGGTCGCCGGTAAGTTCCAATAAGCGTGCGAGGAAGCCCGCCTGGACCAAACTCTCGAGCCGCGCTTGCATGGCCAGCCGGCGGGGTTTGTTATGCCATACCTCCAGATCCTGCCGCAGCCGCGAAGCGGCCCATTTCGTGAGGGCAACCATTGGCTCGGGATGGTAGCGCAATTGCAAATCCCGCAGCAGCGCGAGTTCGCCAAGACGGAAGCTGTCCGCGGTCTTGGCAGCGGCCAACTTGTCCACCTGCATTTCGCTTTTGCGGTCTCCGCGGGCTGCGATAAAAGCGAACAGGTGTTGGCCGAGCAAGGCGCCCCCGGCGCTGCCCGCTGCCTGCTCAAGGGACCGCATCAGGGCCGGCATGTCGGCAACCCATGCTGTTCCCATTCCTGGTGCTCGACATGGCAATAGCGGATTTAGCTCGTAGAACAACCGCACCATACCGTTTGAGCCCCCAGCCTGCGTTATGATGGCCGAGATGTCGGGTGGTTCCGGGCGATCCGGACGTGCGCCGGCCCGTACCCAGACGGTAGCGGCATCGTTGACGAGCAATTCCTCGGCCGCCGTCAACAGATCGGGTTGCCCGGCGATCCCTTGCGCCAGCAGCCCGGTCAGCCCGTCTGGCCAAAGCGCGATGCCACGCCAACACAGGGGCATTCGCGCGCTGATCGTGCTGATCGTGTGCATCACCAGAAGCGGGTCGGTGAGCGGTCCCGACCTCGTATCGGTGGAGCGTCCTCGCACCAGATCCTCGATTTGCGTCGCCAGGCTGGCATCGCCCAAGCCCCGCCGAAGCCATTGGGTGACCAGCCCACCAACAAGAAACTGCGTGGCCTTCCTTTGATCGAGCAGCAGCGCGTAAGCGAGCATGCGCGCGTCGAACACGGCGATGTCGTTCAGCATCAACGGTTGCTGGCTGCGTCGCGGGGGACGCGCGGCAGCCCGGCGCCCACGCAGGCTCGCCGGGTCGAGCAGTTGAGCAGGCAGCGGCCGGTGATCCGGGTCGTCCGCGAGCATGCTGTGCAGCAGATCGGCGAAAAACCCGGACACCGGGCGCTCCCGGGTCAGCGCGGCGAAGCTGCCCAGTTCGATCTTCCAACGGATGACCGTTGCGTCGTCCATGTTTGCCATGGGAACCACGCCGGTCGACAACGTCAGCAACAGGACGCCCAGAGCATAGACGTCATCGGCGATCGTGCCCGCGCCCCGGGCAGCGGGATGGCACATGGCGGTGTAGGGCGACTCGAATATCGCGGGCTGGTGCATCGCGGGCGGTGCCGCCCAGGCCGCCCCCAGCATCACCGGTTGCCCGGCGGCCGACTGAAACACATTGTTCAGGCGGATCGATCTATGGGTGAGTTTGAGGCTATCCAGGGCTTCGAGCACCCGGGCGATGGGCCGCAACACGAGGTCCATCAGCGCTTTGTCCGGCCAGGGACTGAGCGAAGCCGAGACCGCCGGGCCGAACGGCGGCGTGCAGACGATGAAGTAGCCCTCGCCTTTTCCGCCGGCCAATGGCGCAACGCCGTGACCGAGCGGCGTCATCAGGTTGTCTATTGGTTCGATGAGGACGCGCAGGGCCCTGGCACAGGGCGATGCGTCCCGGGAAACGGCCAAGGCGACACGCTTGCCGTCTGATGCCATCCGGTCGCGGGCGAGGTAAGCAGGTATTCCTGCACCTGCATCCGGCAAAACTTGCGAGACATCGACAGCGAAGCGGCCGGCGATCAGCGAGTTGGACAATGCGAGCGGTGAGTCTTCGGCCATGTGGGCGAACCATTTTGGTCGGGCCGAGGCAGATTAAGGCCGAAAGGTTTATGGATGGTTAACAGCGGCAGATGACTCGCTACAGCCAGGGCAGCAATACGATCTTGCCGCCGAGGCCGCCGGCATCGATGCGGGAATGGACCTCGCGGGCGGCCGCGAGAGGCAATCGATCGACAACCACAGGATGAATAGCGCCGTCGCGTAGCAGGCCGAACAGCGTTGCCATGTCAGCCTTGAACGCGTCGGGATGTGTCGATCGGCGATCGGTGATGCTGTACCAAACCGCGCGACGGCCACCGAACAGAAACTTCAGGGTCCCCCAAAGTTTCAGCCGAGCTAAGCCGAGCCCCGCGGAAAGCAAGCTCTCGCCCCCAACCGCCATGGTTTGCGACCCGTAGCCGACGAGCAGGCCGCCGGACGCGAGGCAGGCGAAGGAGCGGCTGAAATGCGCGCCACCAATCGCGTCGTAAACAGCATCGACGCCCGCGTCGCCCTGGCGCCCGACGGCGATCTCGCGCACGGCCGCAACGAAATCGCCCGCGCGGTAGTCGATCGCAACTGCGCCGAAACGCTGGACGGATGCGAGGTTCGCCGCCGAACAGGTGCCGATCGCTTTAAGGCCAAGATGGCGGGCCAGATCGAGCAGTGCCGTGCCGACCGTGCCGGAAGCTCCGATCACGAGGATCGTGGCGCCCTTCGGCAGGGAACCGTGCAAGGTGAGCATCTGGTAAGCCGTCAGATAGGCGAGCGGGATACACACGGCGTCAGCCGGGTCGACGCCATCTGGAACGGGGACAAGGAAGCGCGCAGGCCGAATTGCGTATTGGGCGTAGCCGCCGGTGACACAGAGATCGGCGACTAACTGGCCTTCAGGCGGTTCGGTTACCCCCCGTCCAAGTTTCTCGACGATCCCCACGAGGTCGTAACCGGGCGTAAACGGCAGCGGCCCCTTGAAGTCCGGGTAACGACCACGCCGGATAAACGCATCCGTGAAGCCGGTACCGGCGGCAAGCACCTTGATCCGGGTCTCGCCGGGGCCGGGTTCTGGAATGACCGGCTGTTCGGCCAGTTCGAGGACCTCAGGACCGCCAAACCGATTTATATTTATGTGCTGCCACGGCATACAGTGACCATACCGATGGGTTCGCCGGACGTCACCGCCCTCAGATGCGTGGCGTCGCGTGAAGGACAACGCACTGGCTGCCTGCGTCGGCAGAATTCGCCTGAATAGAATGATCTCGCCCTGAACCGGATTTTGCTCTGACACGACACGTCCGGCTCTCGATGTAACTGCGCTGGTGCGCCCCGTGCCCGTTGGGTAATCAGCATCAGGGGCGGCCTTCATCCTCCGTCATTTTTGGTCAAATCGTTGACCCTGCGGCGGCGGGGTCTTATCTGAACCCCGCGTGTCTGGGTCTTCCCGGACTGATCGCGTTTGGAAGGTCCGCATGCTCGCCTCTATCGCTCGCGCCATTTTCGGCTCCGCCAACGACCGCTCCCTGAAAGGCTATCAGCGGCGGGTTCCGGCGATCAACGCCCTGGAAGATGGCATGAAGGCGCTGTCGGACGAGGCCTTGGCGGCAAAGACCGCGGAATTCCGCGCCCGGCTCGCCGATGGCGCCACGCTGGACGACCTGCTGCCGGAAGCCTTCGCCGTGGTCCGGGAGGCCAGCCGCCGCACGCTCGGACAGCGGCATTTCGACGTGCAGCTCGTCGGCGGCATGGTGCTGCACGACGGTAAGATCTCGGAAATGAAGACCGGCGAGGGCAAGACCCTGGTCGCCACGCTGCCCGTCTATCTGAACGCGCTCGCCGGCAAGGGCGTCCATGTCGTCACTGTGAACGACTATCTTGCTCGGCGTGACGCCGACTGGATGGGGCAGATCTACAATTTCCTCGGCCTGACCTACGGCGTCGATCGTCCATGGCCAGGACGAGGAAACCAAGCGCGTGCAATACGCCGCCGACATCACCTACGGCACCAACAACGAGTTCGGCTTCGACTACCTGCGCGACAACATGAAGTATCGCCTGGAAGACATGGTCCAGCGCGACTTCTTCTACGCCATCGTCGACGAGGTGGACTCCATCCTGATCGATGAGGCGCGCACGCCGCTGATCATCTCCGGCCCCGCCGAGGACAGTTCCGACCTGTACCGCCAGGTCGACGTCGTGGTGAAGGAACTGGTGAAGGACCCATCCACTTACGACAAGGATGAAAAATTCAAGACGGTTTCGTTGACCGAACCCGGCAGCGAACGCGTCGAGGACATGCTGAAGGAAGCCGGCGTCCTGACCGAGGGCAACCTGTACGACATCTTCAACGTCTCGGTCGTGCACCACGTCCAGCAGTCGGTGCGCGCCCATACGCTGTTCGCCCGCGACGTCGATTACATCGTCCGCGACGACCAGGTGATCATCATCGACGAGTTCACCGGCCGCATGATGCAGGGCCGCCGCTACTCGGAAGGCCTGCATCAGGCGCTGGAGGCGAAGGAGCACGTCACCGTCCAGGCGGAAAACCAGACCCTGGCCTCGATCACCTTCCAGAACTATTTCCGGCTCTATCCCAAGCTCGCCGGCATGACCGGCACGGCGATGACCGAAGCCGACGAGTTCGCCGAAATCTACAAGCTGGACGTGGTCGAAATCCCCACCAACGTCGCGGTGACCCGCAAGGACGAGGACGACGAAGTCTATCGCACCGCCGCCGAGAAATACGAAGCCGTCGCCACGCTGATCGACGAGGCCCGCGCCAAGGGCCAGCCGGTGCTGGTCGGCACCACCTCGATCGAAAAAAGCGAGACGATCAGCGACCTGCTGAAGAAGAAAAAAGTGCCCCACGCGGTGCTGAACGCCCGCTTCCACGAACAGGAAGCCGAGATCGTGTCGCAGGCCGGCGCGCCCGGGCGCCGTGGTGATCGCCACCAACATGGCCGGCCGCGGCACCGACATCAAACTCGGCGGCAATCTGGACGTGCGGCTGCGCAAGGAGCTGTCCACCATCCACGACGAAGCCGCACGGGCGGCGCGCGAGGCAAAAATCCGCGACGAAGTGGCGATCGCGCACCAGAAGGTGAAGGACGCCGGCGGGTTGTTCGTCATCGGCACCGAGCGGCACGAAAGCCGGCGCATCGACAACCAGTTGCGTGGCCGGTCCGGCCGGCAGGGCGACCCGGGCCGCTCGCGCTTCTTCCTGTCGCTGGAAGACGACCTGATGCGCATCTTCGGGTCCGACCGCATGGGCGGGATGCTGCAGCGCCTGGGACTGAAGGAGGGCGAGGCGATCGTCCATCCCTGGATCAACAAGGCACTGGAAAAGGCCCAGAAAAAGGTCGAGGCCCGCAACTTCGACACCCGCAAGAACGTGCTGAAATACGACGACGTGATGAATGCCCAGCGCAAGGAGGTCTATGCCCAGCGCAAGGAGTTCATGAAGCTGACGGACGTGGCGGACACCGTCGCCGAAATGCGCGCCGACGTCCTAGCCCTGATGGTCGCGGCCCGGGTGCCGGAAAAGGCATTCTCGGAGCAGTGGGAACTGGCGGATCTGGCCGCCGACGTCCAGCGCGTGTTCAATTTGAACCTGCCCATCGAGGAATGGGGCAAGGAAGATGGCATCGACGAGACCCATCTGCGCGAACGCATCGAGCAGGCGGTGGACGAGATGATGGCCGCGAAGGCCGCCAACATGGGCCCGGAACTGATGCGGTTCATCGAGAGGAGCCTGCTGATCCAGACGCTCGACGCGGTGTGGAAAGAGCATCTGTATGCGCTCGACCATCTGCGCCAGGGCATCGGCCTGCGTGCTTATGGCCAGCGCGATCCGCTGAACGAATACAAGTCCGAGGCCTTCGCGCCTGTTCAACGCGATGCTGGTTGAGTTGAAGGAACGCATCACCGGCATGCTGTCACGCGTGGAACTGGCGCCCGAGCGGCCGCATGGCGCCGCCGCCGAGTGATGCAGATGGTGGAAAGCCACGCGGAACCGCAATCGGCGCTGTCGTCGGACTTGGCTCTGGCCGAGGCGCCGGCCGCCGCCCAGGATCGTCTCGATGGCGCCGAACCGCATACCGGCGGTTGATCCCAACGATGAAAGCACCTGGGCGGCGACACCGCGCAACGCGCTGTGTCCGTGCGGGTCCGGCAAGAAATACAAGCATTGCCACGGGCGGCTGATCTAGCTGGCACCCGACGATCCGACGCGATGCGAGCTAGAGCATGGTCACGCTGAGCGGAACGTTGAAAGCGTGTGAATCATGCGATCAAACAAGACGATAGAGCATTTACGGCCTGCACAGTCAGGCTGAAAATGCTCTAGAGCGCGGCCGGAAAGGCGGAACCAGTTGGCGCACTTCCGCAGCCGGATGAGTTCGATCCCTTCCTGACCCAGCTTGAGCCCGCATGGACCGATGGCAGCCGTAATGGTGCTGCGCGTTGGCGGGCCATCACGCTGGGCAGCGTGCGGACTTTCTAGCGCAGCTCACAGCGGGCACCCCTATGGCACCACGAGCCCGCAGACCGTCATGCGGGCGCGGAATCACGAGCCGTGTCTTCGGCTCGAGACCGGATAGGTTGTTCCAAAACCAACGCGAAGAGATCGTGGTCCAAAAATTGCCTGTCGGCCAAAGCCGGGACCATACCCCGGCGAGAGGCTGTCGGCGGCGAACCGCGTCGCGGCAAAAGTGGCAGAGGAAGTGACCGAATGTCCCACAGCGTCGACCCTGTAGACGAACGACTTCCGATCGCCCGACTGATACCGCTGGCGATTCAGCATGTCCTCGTCATGTATGCGGGCGCGGTCGCGGTTCCCCTGATCATTGGGCGTGCAGTGAACCTTCCGCCGGAGCAGGTCTCCTTCCTAATCAGCGCCGATCTGTTCGCCTGCGGTCTCGCCACCATCGTGCAAAGCATGGGTTTTCCGGGCGTCGGGATTCGCCTGCCAGTGATGATGGGCGTCACCTTCGCCTCGGTCGGTCCGATGCTTTCCATGGCAGCCACGCCCGGGATCGGTCTGCTTGGCATCTACGGCGCGGTGATCGGCGCTGGCATATTCGGCGTCCTCGCCGCCCCATTCATCAGTCGGCTACTACCGATGTTTCCGCCGGTGGTCACCGGCACCATCATCCTGGTGATCGGTATTTCGCTGATGCGGGTGGGCATAAATTGGGCAGGCGGTGGTTTGCAGACGTTCACCAAAGTCGTCGATGGCACGCCGGCCGCATTTCCGAATCCTGCCTTTGGTCAGCTCACCGGTCTCGCCGTCGCGCTATTCGTGCTGGTCGTTATCCTCTCGCTGATCAAATGGGGGCAAGGCTTCGTCGCTAACGTGGCGGTGCTGTTGGGAATTGTCGCCGGCGCAGTGCTCGCCGCGGCAATCGGATTGATGCACTTCGAAAAGGTCGCAACGGCGCACTGGGTCGATATCGTGTTGCCGTTCCATTTTGGCATGCCGGAATTCCACCCGATCCCGATTATCACGATGTGCATCGTCATGGTGGTAGTAATGATCGAATCGCTCGGCATGTTTCTGGCTCTCGGTGAGATCACCGGCAAGTCGATCGACCAGGCCGCCCTGACACGCGGCCTTCGCGCCGATGGTATCGGCACAATTCTCGGCGGCATATTCAATACCTTTCCCTACACCTCATTCTCGCAGAACGTTGGTCTGGTGGGGGTGACTGGCGTCCGCTCACGCTGGATCACCGTGACCGGGGGTGTGCTGATGCTCGTGCTGGGCCTGCTGCCAAAAATGTCGGCGCTGGTGGAGGCCGTGCCACAGGTCGTGCTCGGTGGTGCCGGCCTGGTAATGTTCGGCATGGTCGCGGCCACCGGCGCGCGTATTCTGACCGGCGTGAACTTCAAGTCCAACCCCAACAACCTGTTCATCGTTGCTGTATCGGTCGGGTTCGGAATGATCCCGCTGGCCGCACCGGCGTTCTTCCACAACCTCCCGCATGAACTACAGCCTCTACTGGAATCCGGAATTCTGCTGTCGGCGGTGGTTTCCGTGATCCTCAACATATTCTTTAACGGCCTGGGTAGCGTCGAGGCGGCGCGTAGCGACGCTGCTGCCGTCGCCGCCAGCGCTGAGCACGTCTAGTGGTCCGACCCCAACAGAAGCGTCCCATGCGGTCGGGTAAATCGGGCCACAAAATCAAGGGCTAGCGATTAACCTCAAGGAGCATCAAAGAATGAAACTCCTACAGAAGACCTACGGCAAGGACCAGGTCCGCGTGATGCGGGTCAATCGTCAGGATGATCGACACGAAGTGCGCGAACTCACCGTCCGAGCGATGGTGACAGGCCATTTCGACCGCGCGTTCACGCATGCGGACAATTCGACATCCGTGGCCACCGACACGGTGAAGAACGTCGTCAACGTGGTCGCGCGTGAGAATATCGCGCTGGGAACGGAACTCTTCTGCGCTGCAGTGGCCCAGAAGCTGTTGGACAACTATTCAGAGGTGGAAACAGCGACGGTTACCGGACACGAAACCAAATGGACGCGCCTGTCGGTGGATGGGAAGCCGCACCCGCACAGCTTCGTGCTTGATAACAACGGCAAGCCCTTCGCCAAGGTAGTCGCGACACGAACTAGCGCGACTGTGGAGTCCGGTGTGTCAGGCTTCACGTTCCTGAAGTCGACCCAGTCCGGCTGGGAGAACTACATCCAGGACAAATACACCACGATCCCCGAGACGCACGACCGAATATTATCGTCTGCCATGCAAGCCTCCTGGCGCTGGAGCACGGCTCCGGCGGACTACGATTCTGCCAATGCGCGAATTCTAGCCACGTTGCTCGATGTCTTTGCAACGAGTTACAGCTACAGCGTGCAGGATAGTTTATTCCGCATGGGGACCGCAGCCCTGGAGGCGGTGCCCGAGATAACCGACATCAGCATGGCCTGCCCGAATAAGCACTATCTGCTGATCAACCTCGCGCCGTTTGGTCTGGATAACAAGAATCAGGTATTTGTCGCGACGAACGAGCCGGCCGGTCAGATTGAGTGCACTGTCGGGCGATAGGGCGCCCCTCGGTAAGCTTGACTCCTAACACCGCGGAATCAGCGGCGGTTGCGTTTCCAGCCCGTGTCGGCACACTGCATCTGGTGGCCCGATCCCGACAGAAGCATCCCATGCGGTCGGGTGAATCGGCCCACAAAATCAAGGACCATCGAGCGGGGAGAGAAACATGGGTTACAAGATCGCCATCATGGGTTCCGGCGCGGTCGGCGCCTACGCAGGCGCCCACATGGCTCGGGCCGGGGAGGACGCTACTTTCATCGATCCGTGGCCAGCGAACGTCGAAACCATGAAGGCCCAGGGCCTGAAGGTCTCGCACATCCGCGACGTACCGGAGTGGTCCACGAAGGTGCGCGCGCTGCATCTGACGGAGTTGCAACAGGCCGCAAAAGAAAAACCCTTCGACGTCGCCTTCGTCTGCATGAAGTCATACGATACTGAATGGGCAACCGTCATGATCGCCCAGTACCTCTCGCCGAACGGCTTTATCGTTTCACTGCAGAATTGCATGAACGAGGAGACAATCGCCGGCGTCGTCGGCTGGGGCAAGGTCGTCGGCTGCATCGCCAGTTCCATCACCGTCGATCTATGTGAGCCCGGCCATGTGCATCGCGCCGCCGGCAAAAGTGGTGACAAACACACGGTCTTCCGCGTGGGGGAGGTGCATGGCCGCGTCACCGAACGCGTGCAGGAAATCAAACGCCTCGTCGCGTTGGCCGACTCTGCCCTGATAACGTCGAACCTCTGGGGCGAGCGCTGGTCAAAGCTCGTGACCAATGCCATGGCAAACGGAATGTCTGCCTGCACCGGTCTGATCAGCAAGGACATCCTTCGCAATGACACGTTGCGCCGTTTCGGCGCCCGGCTTGGAAGCGAGGCCATCCGTGTCGGCCAGGCGCTGGGCTATGAACTGGAGGAAATCCACCACATCGATCCGGAGATCATCGCCAAGGCCGGCGAGGGCGACCCCGGCGCGACCCGCGAATACGACGCGCATCGGCTGGAGGAAGTGAACAAGGCCGGGGGCGGCGAACATCGCCCGTCGATGGGTCAGGACATGGTAAAGGGCCGTCGCACCGAGATCGATTTCCTGAACGGTTTCATTACCCGCAAAGGCGAAGAAATCGGCATACCCACGCCGGCCAATGCCGCCCTGACGGATATCGTTAAGCGAGTGGAGAAAGGCGAACTCAAGCCGGACCCGAAACACCTGACCGATCTGCGGTTGAACTGATCCACGAGCCGCCGATCGGCTGCCTACCCGGATCGCGCGCCGCCCTACTCGCGCCGCTCAAACCGCGCGCGATCCGCCGGCAGCAGCCGCACTCTCATATGCACGGCGGCGTCATCATCGTGCCGCTCAACCACTTCCCCGTGTTGATACAGCCACGCCATGCTCGCTCCATCCTGCGGCGGGATGTCGTAATCGGCGACCTCCATTCCCTGGGCGATGCGCAGATCGATCGCCGCTTTCAAGGCCTCCAGCCCCTCTCCGGTGATAGCCGAAACCGCGACCGCCTCCGTCGCGCACCGGCACCTCGGCGACCCCGCCGAGAAGGTCGGCCTTGTTCAGCACCTCGATCGTGCGATCGGGCCAGGCGGCATCCAGCGTGCCATCGGCGACCATATCGTCCAGCACCTTGGTGACGTCGCCGCGCTGAGCCGTCTGTCTCCGGATGCGCCGCGTCGCGCACGTGCAGGATGACGTCGGCCTCCGACACTTCTTCCAGGGTCGCCCGGAACGCCTCCACCAGTTCATGCGGCAACTGGCTGATGAACCCCACAGTATCGGACAGAATCACTCGCCGGCCCGACGGCAGTTGAAGCCCGCGCATCGTCGGGTCCAGCGTGGCGAACAATTGGTCCTTCGCCGTCACCTCTGCCCCGTCATCGCATTGAACAGCGTCGATTTACCGGCATTGGTGTAGCCGACCAGGGCGATCACCGGGAACGGCACCCGCCGCCGGGCAGACCGATGCAGCCCCCGAGTGCGCCGAACCTGCTCCAGTTCCTTGCGAATCCGCACCAGACGCTCGTCGATCAGCCGCCGGTCGGCCTCGATCTGGGTTTCACCCGGCCCCCCCAGGAAGCCAAATCCGCCACGCTGGCGTTCAAGGTGGGTCCAGGACCGAACCAGCCGGGACCGCTGATATTGCAGATGCGCGAGTTCGACCTGGAGCGTCCCCTCCTTCGTCGCCGCGCGTTCGCCAAAGATATCCAGGATCAAGCCAGTGCGGTCGATGACCTTGCAGCCCCAGGCGCGTTCCAAATTGCGCTGTTGCACCGGCGACAAGGCGGCATCGACTATCACCACCTCTACTTCGTTCAGGGATATAGCCTGCCGTTGATTTTCGACCTGGCCTTCACCGAACAGCATTGAAGGCCGCCGGGCGCGCAGAGGAAGAATGGCCTCATATATCACGACCAGTCCGATCGACATGGCCAACCCGATTGCCTCAGCCAATCTGGCCTCGGCTGCGCGCGATTGGTCGCCACCGGACGCATCCCGACCCTGGCGTTCCCACGGCAAGATCACTGCAGCCCGCGTGGACTCACCCGTCAGGGATGGATCGCTCCCCCGTTCAAGCGCGCCAAAAGGCACGCTCGGATTACCGCCGTTCGTCCGATCAGCCACGCCAATGAACCCTGGTTTGAGAGGCCGGGAAATCAGTTGTCCCCGGTCACGCCACTCATTTCCCGTGCGGGTGCGGCTGCGGCGCCTTCGCTCTTTGTCGCATCGAATAGCTGGATCGGCGCGCCCGGCATCACGGTACTGATAGCGTGCTTATACACGAGTTGGGTATGCCCATCCCGGCGAAGCAGAACGGAAAAATTGTCAAACCAAGTGATAATCCCCTGGAGCTTGACACCGTTCACAAGGAAAACCGTTACCGGCGTTTTGCTTTTCCGCACGTGGTTCAGGAACACATCCTGAACGTTCTGCGATTTCTCGTTGGCCACGGCTACAATCCTTCTTTTTGCGTGGAAGGTTCGTTTGAACCGATAGACCGGCGGTTCGTGGCACGGCCGCCGGAAAGCATGCACTCTAACAACCCACCCCCCTTACGCAAGCTCGCATAGCCGCGCGCGAAGATCGTGGGCACATGGGAAGTGGATATGCGGGGCGGCCCGTTCAACTCCCCCATCGTGCTCGGCGTTACCAATCAGCACCGCCGTAACGCCGGCCGCCCGAGCAGCCTGCATGTCGAGGGTTGTGTCACCCATATACCAAACGGACGGATCCGGAGAACGGCCAAGTTGGGCCAGGGCCAGGTGCAGCGGTGCCGGATCAGGCTTATCGGCGGTAGCATCCCCGGCACCTATGACCGGCCCGAAGAATCGCGCCCAGCCGAGATGGGTCACTTCACGGCGAAGAAATGCCCCAGCCTTGTTGGAAACCACGCCTTGTGGCCACGCGGCTCCGGTTTCCAGAACATCCGGCACACCAGCCATGGGATTTACATGATCCAAATGCTGGGCGGTGAGAGCTTCATAAAATATGTCACGGGCGTGTTCCCAGCGGTTGCCGAACATGACCGGGAAGCTCTCGCGAAGGGACACCCGCACCCGGCTACGCGTGTCCTCTACGCTCCAGAGCGGGTGGCCGAATTCAGCGAAAGCTGCGTTGAGCGCCGCCGCAATGCCGGCCCAGCCGTCGACAAGCGTGTTGTCCCAGTCATACAGCAGGACAGACGGACGCACGCCGCTCAGCATGCCTCGCCCGTGCGTTCCGTCTGATCCCCGGCCCTCGCGGCCAAAATCCAATCGCCGAGTGCTTGCGTCGAGGGAAACATCAGCTGGCTCTCCATGTGGACTCCGATCCCTCGACGGGCCCTACCCGCCGCCCAAAAGGCGAGGCTGTTGCCCGCCGAGCCGAGGCTGATCGTCACGTCGAATCCGACCTCGATGTTAAGCCTTTGTTTCACCACCCTCGACCGTGTTCCGTTTGAAACAGTTGTGGTACTCAACTTTGGACGCCGTTGACAAGTGCGGAACGGAATAAAACCAGCCATCGATCAGACATGGGCGCAGACGTTAAATTGAGATATGGGGCGAGCAGTGCGCACTCCTCCGCTCTTCATATCGATGACGCCACAACCGCGACCAAACAGCTTGGAGTCACCCTTGCGGAAGGTCTTGGCTAGATGATCAGTTTCGCCGCGTCACACTGCTTGACGGTCCTCCGATGGCCGTCCACATCAGTGAAGTCATGTCCATAACCCGCCTGACCATCGATCATCGCAGCGGCGGCCCAATCCGGCACCCGGAGAAATCCAATCGTCCGGACAATCCGATCCAGCGCAAGCCGGCCTGGATTCGGGTGAAGGCTCCGACTCACGCGATTTATCATGAGACCAAGGCACTGATCCGCGAAAATCGCCTGGTGACCGTATGCGAGGAGGCCGCTTGCCCGAATATCGGCGAATGCTGGTCGCAGCGGCACGCCACGATGATGATCATGGGCGACACCTGCACGCGAGCGTGCAGCTTCTGCAACGTTCGCACTGGTCACCCCGCTGGGCTAGAGACAGATGAGCCGGTGCGGGTCGCCGACGCGGTGGCCAAATTAGGATTGCGGCACGTGGTGATCACCTCGGTCGATCGCGACGACCTTGCCGATGGCGGGGCCGCGCATTTTGCCGCCGTCATCGAGGCCATCCGACAGGCCGCGCCGGCCACGACCATTGAGGTCCTCACCCCGGATTTTCTGCGCAAGCCGGCCGGCGCCGAGACCGTCGCCACAGCTCGTCCCGACGTGTTCAACCACAATCTGGAGACCGTGCCCCGGCTCTATCCCACGATCCGCCCCGGCGCGCGGTATTACCAGTCGCTGCGGCTGCTGGATCACGTCAAACAAATCGATCCATCAATCTTCACCAAGTCGGGGATGATGGTAGGCCTCGGCGAGACGCAGGTCCGAAGTCATGCAGGTGATGGACGATATGCGCATTGCCGACGTCGATTTCCTGACCATCGGCCAATACCTGCAGCCGACGGTGAAGCACGCTGCGGTGGACCGCTTCGTCACGCCCGAGGAATTTTCCGAGTATGCCTCGATCGCGCGCGCCAAGGGCTTCCTGCTGGTATCGGCGACGCCGCTGACCCGCAGCTCCTACCATGCCGATGCAGATTTCGCGGCGTTGCGGGCGGCCAGAGCCGAAAAATTGGCGCCGCCCGGCCTCTGATGCCCACACATGCGGAAAAGCAAATCGTCCCCTACACGCCCGAACAACTGTTCGACCTGGTGGCGGATGTCGGTAAATATCCGCGTTTTCTACCGTGGTGTGTCGCCGCCCGTATTCGGCACCAGACCGAGCACCACTTGCTGTCCGACCTGACCATCGGCTTCGGGCCATTCCGAGAGAGCTTTACCAGCCGCGTCACGCTCGACCGGCCGCATCGGGTCACGGTCAAATACGAGAACGGCCCCTTCCGCTACCTGAATAACCAGTGGGAGTTCGCGCCGCACGACAGCGGGACCGAAGTCAACTTCTTCGTCGATTTCGAGTTTCGCAGCCGGATCTTGCAAGCCGCTATCGGCGTCGTGTTCAACGAGGCGGTGCGGCGCATGGTGAACGCGTTCCGCAAACGCGCGCACGAAGTCTATGGTCCTCCGCTCATTCGTCAGGAACGCGCCGATGGTTTACGCGCCCGTCCGTCCGGACCCGGCCCTTCCACCCGTGCGGGTGAACCTGTTCTCCGACACCCAGACCCGGCCCTCCGCCGCAATGAAGGACTGGATGATGCGAGCGGAGGTCGGTGACGAGCAGAATGGCGACGATCCCACGGTAAACGCGCTGTGCGACCGCATGGCGGAATTGACCGGCAAGCAAGCGGCGTTGTTCCTGCCGAGCGGGACAATGTGCAACCAGATTTCGATCCTGGTCCATTGCCAGCCCGGCGACGAGATCCTGGCCCACGAGGACGCCCATATCATCGCTAGCGAGGGGGGCGGTCCGGGCGCTCTGGCCGGCGCGGTCGTGCTGGGTCTGCGTGGTGCGCGCGGGATGTTCGATAGCGCCACGATTAGGGCGGCGCTGCGGGAAAAGCGGCGAAACGCTCCGCCGCAGACCCTGGTCGCGGTGGAGCAAACGGCGAACGCCGGCGGCGGATCGGTTTGGCCACTGCCATTGCTGTCCGATGTGCTGACCACCGCGCATGAGCACGATATGAAAACCCACATGGACGGCGCACGGCTGATGAATGCCGTGATCGGTTACCGGGGCGACAGCCGCCGAAATGGCCGAGCACTGCGAATTCTGGTCTGGCTGGATTTCACCAAGGGTCTAGGCGCGCCGCTCGGCGCCGTGCTTGTGCGGGTCGCGGACGTTCATCGACGAAGCCTGGCGCTGGAAGCAGCGGCTTGGCGGTTCGATGCGCCAGGCGGGGATTTGCGCCGCCGCCTGCCTCTACGCGTTGGACCACAATGTCGACCGGCTCGCGGACGATCATGCCAACGCCCGTGCACTGGCCGCGCGGCCTGTCCCAGGTGGCGGGACTGGCGGTGGAGGAGCCGGAGACAAACCTGGTCTTCTTCGACACGCGAGGGCGCTGGGCTGACCGCGGATGCCCTGGCCGAACGCGTGCGCCAACTAGGGATCTCGGTCTCGACAGTTGGACCCTATCGCGTCCGGGCCTGCACGCATCTGGATGTCGATGCCGAAGGCGTCGCGCTGGCGGTGAAAGCGATCGCCGAGGCTGTGCGATAAACCGTTCGATTCACCTTTTATTAGGAACTGCCCACTAGGCTGGCCCGGGACCAACCCGCACAGGTGAGCCTTATGCGCCGTATTATCACCCTTCTGATAATGCCTCTCCTGATCGGACCGGCCCTCGCGGAGGAGCCGGCCAAGACCGATTGTCACCCTGCGCGCATGACCTGGGAACAGCATTTTACTCAGGCCGATCTGGCGCATGACGGGCACCTGACCCTGGAGGAGGCAAAGAGCGGATTTCCCTTGGTCGCTAAGCATTTCGACGACATCGACGTGGACCACAAAGGCTATGTCACCACAAACGACATCCGAGCCTGGCGTATTATGCGCAAGGCCGCGCGCCGGCTGACACACCCGCCGGACGACAAGCTGAAGCCTGAACCTGCGTACCAGCGCCAGTCTCCGAATCAGCGCCCGGTTTCGCCGAAATGGACAGCTGCGTTGCAGACCGATACCGAGAATGTCGCGGAAGAGACGCCGCCCAGGCAGTAACCGGTTGAACGATCAACCGCCAATGACGCCCCCTACACGGCCGCCATACAATTCCAGGCATCCAGCGCGGCGATCTTGTACGCTTCCGCCAAAGTTGGATAGTTGAAGGTATTCTCGATGAAATAATCCAGCGTGCCATGCAGGTTCAGCACCGCCTGGCCGATATGGATCAGTTCGGTCGCGCCCTCGCCGACGATGTGCACGCCCAGCAGCCGGCGGGTCTTCAGCGAGAAGATCATCTTCATCATGCCGTTGTTCAGGCCCATGATGTGGCCGCGCGACGTCTCGCGGAAACGCGCGATGCCGCATTCGTAGGGGATGCCGCGGCGGCGGACTTCTTCCTCGCTCATGCCGACGGTGGAAATTTCCGGCACCGCATAGATCCCATACGGGAAGTAATCCGGGGCCGGCGGCATGGCGATGTCGAACGCGTGGCAGGCCGCGATGCGTCCCTGCTCCATCGACGTCGATGCCAGGCTGGGAAATCCGATGGCATCGCCAGCGGAGTAGATGTGCGGCACCGCGGTCTGGAACGTCGCGGGATCGACTTTCAGCCGGCCGCGATCGTCCGTGATCAGGCCGCAGGATTCCAGGTTCAGGGTGTCCGTCGCGCCGACCCGTCCGGCGGCATAGAGCAGCATCTCGGACCGGATGCGGCGGCCGTTTTCCAGGATGGTAACGGGCCAGTCGTTCTCGAACTCGATGCGCGCGACCTTGGCGCCGAACCGGATCGCCATGCCGCGGTCGCGAAGCTGATGGGTGAAGTCCTCGATCAGTTCGTGATCGATGAAGTCCAGCAAGCTGGGGCGCGCTTCGACCAGGGCGACGTTGACATCCAGCGCGCTGAAGATCGTTGCGTATTCCACGCCGATGACGCCGCCGCCGACGACGGTCAGGCTGCGTGGCAGGCGGGGAATCTCGACGATCTCGTCGCTGTCGAGGACGTTGGTGCCGTTGAACGGCACGTCGGCCGGCCGATACGGACGGGTGCCGACGGCGATCATGATGTTATCGCCGGCGACGACGCGGATATCGCCGTCGTTCAACGTGATCTCGACCGTGTGCGGATCGAGGAAGCGGCCCGTGCCGATCATGGTCTGGACCTTGTTGCGGGCAAACTGATGCTCCAGCACGTCGACCTCATGATCGAGGGTCATGTGCAGCCGCATCATCAGGTCCTTGGCCTGGATGTCCTTCTTGACGCGGTAGGCGCTGCCGTAGAAGCCGCGTTCGCGCCAGCCGGTCAGGTTCAGCACGGTTTCGCGCAGCGTCTTCGAGGGGATGGTGCCGGTATGGACGGAGACACCGCCGACCCGGCGCCCCTTTTCGACCACCAGGACGTCGCGCCCGAGCTTCGCTGCCTGGATGGCGGCACGGCGCCCAGCGGGGCCGCTGCCGATGACGATGAAATCGTATCGTGTCATTATCGAGCGGATCACCCGTCTGTTTCGCTCAGGTTAGCGACTTTCCGCACTGATGGGGAAGCGCAATCGGCCGGAATTGACGGCAATTCGCGCATGGATCAGCATTTCTGACAAGAGACCAACCAAAACGGGGGAAGCGCCATGCCACTGCCAGCGGATACAGATGTCAGCACACCGAAATACCTGCGCGACAAATACGCGATCGTCGGGGTCGGCGAGACCACCTATACGCGCGGATCGGACAAGACGACGCGGGCGCTGGGGACTTGGGCGCTGCGCAACGCGGCCGCGGATGCGGGGATCAAGACTTCGGACATCGACGGCATGCTGTCCTATTCGAACAATGACAGCACCCCCGCCACCTTCATGGCCGGCGACATCGGCGCTCGGTTGAATTTCTACATGGACTGCTACGGCGGCGGATCCTCGACGGAAGCCCTGATCGGCATCGCGATCGGGGTGATGGAGGCCGGGCTATGCAACTGCGTGGCGATCTTCCGCGCTATGAACGGTTTCTCTCAGGTCCGCATCGGCGGCACCGGCGCGCGAGCGGCGGCGCCGGTCAGCGGGGAGATGCTGCACAATCGTGCCTATGGCTTTCAGAGCGCGGGCCAGATGTTCGCCCCTTCCTTCATGCGGCACATGTATGAATACGGCACGAGGCCGGAACAAGTGGCGATGGTGAAGGTCGTCCACTCCGAGCACGCATCGAATAATCCCAAGGCCTATTACAAACGGCGATACACGGTGGATGACGTGCTGAGCAGCAGGATCATCTGCAAACCGCTGCATCTCCTGGATTGCTGTGTCGAGACGGACAACGGCACCGCGATCATCGTCACCCGCGCCGATCGGGCGAAAGACATGCGTCACACGCCGGCGTTGATCCGCGGCATCGTCGGACGGTGCAGCAAGCCCCGCATGGACATGCATTATCAGGCCGGACCGATCGCTCGTGTCGGCGGTTACTATGCGAAGGACATCCTCTGGCCCAATGCGGGCGTCGGGCCCGAGGATATAGACGCCACCGGCGCCTATGACGCGTTCACCTTCACCTCAATGTTGCAACTGGAGGATTACGGGTTCTGCAAAAAGGGCGAAGGCGGCGAATACGTCTCCTCCGGCATCACGCGGCTCGGCGGCCGGCGGCCGAACAACACCTCCGGCGGCCATCTGTGCGAGGGCTATACACACGGGATGAACATGGTGATCGAGAACGTCCGCCAGCTTCGCAACGACGTGGACGATTCCTGCCCGATCGGGCCGGATGGCAAACGCCAGCACAGCTATGACTACCGGGAGGGCGGCTGCCGTCAGGTCAAGGATGTGGAAGTTACCGCCAATCTAGGGTGGGCCAATCCGATGACGACGTCCGCCATGGTCATGCGGCGCGGCTGAAAGGGGAAACGGTCATGTCCATTCAAGGCGAATATCTCGGGATGTCCCTGTCCATCGACGATTTGGACCAGGAGAACCTGGCTTACTTCCGCCATTGTGCGGCCCACGCTTTTCATCTGCAGAAATGTGACGATTGCGGGCTGCTGCGCTATCCGCCGACCACCGGCTGTCCCTGGTGCGCCAGCCCGAACGCAACCTGGACCGCGGTCGAAGGCAAGGGCGAGGTGCATTCATACGAAGAGGTCCACCACGCCATCCAGCCGGTTTTCAAACAATACACGCCGTATATGGTCCTGCTGGTGGACCTGGATACCCAGAAGGGGCAGCCCTCGGAATATGAAGCCCTGCGTGTGCTGGCTAACCTGACGACGGCCGATGGCACGCTCGCGCCACCTGACGTGGTTCGCCAAGTCGGCATCGGGACGCGTGTCCGGATGGTGTTCAGCGATGTGGCCGGCGGGCTGTCACTGCCGCAATGGACGATCGATACCGAGGCACCGCAACCCGCTAGGCCGTGGCGCTATCCCCAGGAGTAGCATGCTTCTCGACCAGATCAGCGAAACCGAGATGCAGGCGGGGCGTATTTTGGCCGGGGCGACGATGGCTGCGTTCCTGGCCGCCCCGATGTTCCGCCGACAGGCTCAGGCAGTCCGGCTGGTTGTGGTAGGCGCCTATATCGCTGGCGTTCTCGGCTTCTTGGTGTACTATCTTCGCTAACAAGTAATTTATTTTTTGTCATTTTTGTAAAGCAACTATTTAAGAAAATCTTTAGTATTGTGTCGGTTGAAATAATCATTGCCCGTTCGCGCATAGCTGGATTGCTACTGTGCCGCATTCTCCTCGGGGCCTGTCAGCCGAACGTCTACCGGTGTCGAGCCTGGACATCTCGCTCGACCCTTGATGGGAGGGTTCCTGATGAAATCGATGATCTCTTGCAGCCGTTACTGTCGCGAGCCTGAGCTTAAGCATTGCAGCTTTAGCTCAGGGCGTTCCTAATGGTATGATACAGCAACATTATGGCGCTGCCTGGGCCGCCAGCGAAGCCAAAGGTCGGTAGCCACTCTTCAGCCTGACTGCGCCGGCTGAAAACGCTTATCTCTTTGTCTGGTCAAATGATCAAGACGCTTACCAGATTGGCACGCGCCGAGCATGTCCAAACGCCGGGAAGTTCTTGCTCAACGCGATGTTCTTTGCGGGCGATCCAGAAGACTGGACTAAGGCCGGGTCATTCCCGGCCTTCGATTGTACGCCGCGACGACCGCCCGCGTCCAAAGCCGCCTGCCAGTCACTTCCAGACGTTTCTTCGGCAATCGCCGCGCGATGCGGCCGGCGTCCCATTTCGTAACGGCTGGGTTCATCCAAGCCGGCGCGTTCTCAATATGGCGACCCGGGCCTACTGCGCCGCTTTGCAATGTGCTAACAATCCTGGTCTGGCTAGGTTATCCGGGGAAATTCATCTGAGCTGAAACACGTGCGGACGACCGCTTTAGCCTTGCCTCCGACACCGACGGATCGCGGCCCTGGAAAATGGCCGGGATCCCGTACCACATGATAAGGACTTTACGATGATCACTCGGACAGGGAAAATGTCCCGCCGGAATGCCTTGAAGCTCGCCACGGCTTCGGCAACCCTTCCGCTCGTTCACATCCGTTCGGGACGGGCCGCGGGCAAATTGAGCGTCGGCTTCTGGGACCATTGGGTCCCCGAGGGCAACGAGATCATGAAGCAGCAATGTGCCGCGTTTGCCGCGGCGCATCAGGTGGATATGCAGGTCGACTTCATCACCTCGGTTGGCTCAAAGAACCTCCTTACGATTGCGGCGGAGGCGCAGGCGAAAACCGGACATGACATTCAGCAACTGCCGGGATGGGAGGTGCAGAACCACGCTGACCAACTTGAACCGGTTGACGACATTATGCAGCGATTGACCGCCAAATACGGCAATGTCGCGGCCTCGAGCGAGTGACTTGTTCAAAATCAAGAGCCATTGGCTGGCCGTGCCATGCAGTTCCGGCAACCAGAACAAGGGACCCTGCGGCCGTATCTCCGTCCTCAAGGACGTCGCCGGATTGGACGTCGTGAAGATGTATCCGCCGTCCGCCGACCCCACGCCCGAAGCAAACCACTGGACCTACGACACGATGCTTGAGGCCGCCGAGGCTTGCAAGAAAGCCAACATGACATTCGGCGTCGGGCTCGGCACCACCCCTGACTCGGTCGACACGGCCGGCGCAATGTTCGCGGCGTTTGGGGCGGAGGTCATTACTGCCAAAGGCGATATCAACGTGCACTCGGACGCGGTACGCCAGGTGCTGGAATACGCGCAGCATTGGGTAAAATACTTGCCGAACGACGCGGTCAGCTATGATGACGCGTCCAATAACAGGGCGCTGATCTCCGGCAAGAGCGCGCTGATCTGGAATCCGCCCTCGGCCTGGGCCGTGGCCAAGCGAGATGCGCCCAAAGTGGCAGAGGATTGCTGGACATTTCCGGCGCCCAAGGGGCCCAAGGGACGCTTCCTACCGGCGGGCGCATTCTCCTGGGGGATCTGGAACTTCAGCGCCAACAAGGCCGCCGCCAAGGAACTCCTTGAATACCTGTCGCAACGGGAGAACGTCGAGGCGCGATGCAAGGTGGTCCAGGGCTTCGATGTTCCTCCTTTTGCCAGTATGGCGGACTTTAAGATCTGGGAGGAGGTGGAGCCGCCCAAAGGCACCGTCTACCACTATCCTATCCGCAAGTCGCACCATCAGGAGAGTTGGATCTCGGGGGCCCCTGCCCCGCCCGAAATTGCGGTGCAGGTCTATAACCGTGGCACGCTGCCGACGATGATGGCGAAACTGCAGAGCGGTCAGTCGATCAAGGACGTGCAGGACTGGGCACAGGACGAACTGGAAGGCTTCGTTCGGTAGTTCCCTCTCGCTGTTCAAGCGGGTGCAAACAGCCGTTCGTCACCCGCTTCGGTTTTCTCTGCGGTCGGTTCGACGATGCCTTGAAACGAGGCATCCCGCTGCAACACCGGCATCACCTTCCCGGCGAACAATCGCATGTTCAGTTCGGCGAGGTGGTGCGGCATGCTGCCGAAAGAAAACTCCGTCACCAGATGATCCATTCCGGTCAGGCGCCGCAGTTCGCCGATCTGCTGGACGCAATCGTCCGGGGTCCCGACGATCTGGATACTCAAGTAGAAATCAGTCGCCTTCGCCCGGAAGTTTGCGTCCTTCATCTTCGTATAGGTCTTCGCGAGTTTACCGTACGACTCATAGCCCTTCACGCCGCTTAAATGTCCGTCCGAGAAATGGTAGTGGTTATCGATGGAATCCCATTTCTCACTGAGGTAGCGCAGGGCCCAGTCACGCGCTTCCTCACGGGTCGGCGCGCAGGCCACGTTCGTCAGGATGATCGGCGGCCGAGGCGTATGGCCGACGCTTTGGACCATTTCTCGATAGCGATGAACATCCTCGGCCGCCTTCGGCCATTCGTTCTGCATGACGATCAACAGCCCGAACCCCAGTTTCGCCATCACCTCAGCCGATTCCGGACTGACCGAGGATGCATAGAACCGCCGTTCCGGATGCGAAATCGGCCGCGGCCGGATCGATACCCGCGGGATCTTGTAGAATTCGCCGTCCCATTCAAACGAATCATCGCTCAGCGCGGTGATGATCAGGTTCGCGGCTTCGACAAATCGCGGCCGGGCTTCCTCCATCGGAATACGAAAGCCTTCGTATTCGACAGAGGCCGCGCCTCGGCCAAAACCCATCAGGGTGCGGCCGCCGCTGATGACATCCAGCAGCGCGATCTGTTCCGCCACCCGTATGGGATCATGCCAGGGCAGCACGATGACGCATGTCCCCAGAGTAATGCGCTTGGTGCGTCCGGCATAATAACTCAGCAATTGCAGCGGCGCCGGCGACATCGAATACCCGGTAAAATGATGCTCCAGCGCGAACAGCGAGTTCGAACCCCAGCGGTTCCGCAAGATCACCCAACGCCATGTGTTCGTTATAAAGTGCCGCGTCCGGCCGCCCGGCCTGGGCGAGGACGCTGAGCGCCGTGCCGACCTGCATGACCGCCCTCGTCCTTATGCTATCGCAGCGGTGAAAACGACGCAGGCATCACCAGCTTGTTTTCCTGCTTCAACAGCAGTCCTGGGCCGGCACTCGGCGGCGGCCAGATGCCCCGTTGGACAGCCTCCGCTCGGATGCGCTGCCGTTCGGCGGGATCCTTGTATGCCCAAACGTGGACCCACTTGTTCAGCCCGCCGATTTCCGAATACCAGGCGCCAACCAGTGGCGACAGCTTGACACGCTCGCCGATGGCGCCCGCCCAGCGCTCAATCACCCCCGGAAGTGCGCCGGGCGCGTAGATATACGACCGGATCTCGAACAACGGCCCGACTTCCCGAGGCTCCAGCGGCGGCGAGAACGGTGCCGCAAGAAAAATCTCGTTCTGCATCGCGACGATAAATTCGCTGGTCTTCGGCGGCCACACCCCGGTCTTGACCGCTTCCGTTCGGATCGCCATCCGCTGCTCGAAGCTGTCGTAGGTCCAGATATGGGTTATTTCGTTCAGCACGCCCACCTCGGCGTGCCAGAACGCGGCCAGCTTAGACAGCTTCTCCCGCCCGGGCAGCGCCTCGCCGAAGCGCTTCTCCACCTCGGCGAGGGAGCCCGGTTTTAGCTGATACGTCCGAACTTCGATGATCATTGGCGTGTCTCCCATTCCAGCCACCGACGATAGCGGGGGGAGGCACGGTTGTCACATCACCGGGGCGGCTTGCCGGATGTCTTCTCGATATTTTCCTTGCCGGTCCGCGTGCCGCCGAAACGATCCGCGCCATGCTCATCCGGCGTGCCGGGCTTCTTGTGGTTGCCCGTATTCTGCTGCGTCTCGGTGTGTTCGAGCGTTTGCTCGGTATGGGGCTGTTTCATCATGGGCGCTCCTGTTGCCACCAGGGGTAACGAACGAACCCGTCGAGCGGTTTACTGCCGCCGCAAAAGACATGCGGCGGTCAAGGGTTAAACCAGACGTTGGCCATGCGCGGGATCCGAAACGGCTCGAACCCGTTCACGTTCGACCGCACGGCCTGGACTTTGGTTAAAGACCCAAGCGGAAGCGCATAGACCCGCTCGAGCACGATTCGCTGCATGCGGGCGAACGCTTCCTGGCGACCCGCGGCCGTCGGCAGCGAATTCATGTCATTCCACGCCGCCAGCACATCGGGATCATCCTTGCCGTCCACCGGTTTGTAGCTGGCGTTCGGCTGGACCAGGAGTTGCATCGTCGCCAGCGCGCCCAACGCCGGCTGCGTGCCCCATCCGGTGAAGTAGATGTTCCAGCCCTCGGTGGTGCTCGACGCCATCTGCACGGAGGTCGGCCAGTCAACGACCTTCATCTGCGCATTGATCCCCACCGCCTGCAACTGCTGCTGCATCACCAGTGCCGAGTTGTACATCGGAGGATAATCCATGCTTGTCAGCAGCACGACCGGCTCACCCTGGTACCCGGCATCAGCAAGGTATTGCTTCGCCAGGTCCGGGTTGTGCTGGTTGTAGGTTTCCTTGCCGGCATCGGTGTAGTCCGCCTGGTTCGGATACTGGAAACCGATGTTCAACTGGTAATTGCCGTCGGACGCCGCGGCCATGATTTCGTCCATATCCAGCGCGGCCTGGATTGCTTTGCGGACCAGAAGGTTGTCGGTGGGCGGATTGGAGATGTTGGGATTGGCCATCTGGATCCACCAGTCCTTCAACGGCAGGATCGTGATGTTGGTGTCGTTCTTGAGTTCCGGCACCGCGTTGGCGGGAACATCCTCGACCCCTTGCAACTCACCCGTTCGCAGGCCGGCCGTGCGTGCGGCGGGGTCCGTCACGATTCGGAACGTTACTGTGTCGAGACAGGCCTGCTTATAGCCGCCGAATCCAGTACGTTCCTGAAAGCTTGCATTGGGCTTGTATCCACCGAAGCGCTTCAATTTGATCATGCTTCCAGGCACGGATTCGGCAAGCTGATACGGGCCCGTGCCGATCGGCTGGGTCAATTGCTGAGCGGGGATGTCGCGGCTCTCGGCTGGCATGATGACGATCGGCGCACTATAGGAAGACAGCGCCTCGATGAATGTCGGCTGGATCTTCTTCATGTGAATCACGAAAGTCGAAGCGTCCGGTGTGTCCCAGTGATCCACGTTGTCCAGTGTGCTGCGCTGACTGCCGACCCTGGCGTACCGGGCGAACGATGCCGCTACATCGGCCGAGGTCATCGCCTTGCCGTTATGGAAATGGATGCCCTGACGAAGCTTGAAAGTATAGGTCAGATGATCGCGCGCCTCGATCATCGCCTCGGCCAGTTCCAGGATCGGGTGATTGTTCTCGTCCCGTGTCATCAACGACTCGTAAATGTTCATCGCGATGTTACGCGTTGCAATCGTGCTCGACGCCATCTGGTCGAGCGTGTTGGTGTTGGCTTCCTGGCCGAAGACGAAATCACCTCCGACATGCGGGCACTTGAACGGCGCAGCCAGCGTCGTCGTGACGGGCAAAATGAGGCAGGCGAGCAAACCGAATGGCGCGAGGTGTCCGCGATTCATCCATAAGTCCCCGAAGCCAGGAACCTCATCCCGCCGGAGGCTTCCTTTACTTATGGTGAAGCGTGACTTTGCCCGGGGCGTCAAGAGCGGCGAGGAGCGCATCTGGTCGGAGCCGCGCGGCCGTGAGGCGGGCTATCACTGGCCGCAGTTCTCGATCCATCGCGGCCGGTTGCAACTGATGCTTTTGGAGGCATCGCGCGAGCGGCTGGGCGCTGGTAACATCCTGAGCGGCTACCAAAGTTCGTCGCTTATCCGATTGCAGGTCCGACTTTGGGGGAAGCGGTGATCAACTGGATCGCCGAACGCAAATTTCGGCCGGATCACGACTGGCGGCGGGAGGATTGGAACCGAGCCGGGAGTCCGGCGGATTTTCTGCCCTGGTTCGCCGATAGGCGGTTCGATTGGCTGGACGTGCCGGGGTTGATCCGGGCCGCCGACGCCTCCTTCGAATATCCGATGGTGGATCGCGACCCGCTGGACCGCTGGATGTTCGGGCGCGTCACGTTGATGCGTGACGCGGCGCATCCGATGTATCCGATCGGATCAAACGGCGCCTCGCAGGGCATCCTGGATGCTCGAGTGCTCGCGCGCGAACTTTGGCGGGTTGGGCTGACCCCTGAAGCCCTGCTCGCCTATGAGGCGGAGCGGCGTCCGGCGACGGCGAAGATTGTGATGGCGAACCGGGCGAATGGGCCGGAGCAGGTGATGCAACTGGTCGAGCAACGCGCGCCGGGCGGCTTTAGCCAGATCGAGGACGTGCTTACGGCCGAGGAGTTGGACGGCACGGCGGCGAAATACAAGCGGGTCGCGGGGTTTGACCGGGATGCGTTGAATGCTCGGGGACCCATCGTTTAGAGTGCATGATCGTGCTGATTAGATCGACCCCGGCGCGTGGATAAGGCGATCGAAACCTCACCCCCCAGCGAGACTCCTTCTTCCGCCCAGCGCCGCGATCTCCGCTGCCAAAAACGCATGTGCGGCCAGCACGGCACCCCCAGTTAAGCGAACCTTACGTTTCGCCATCAATTTGGGATTCACCAAAAACGTTCATTCCGAAATTCGGAATCATGTGCACCAACCGCTAGCGCTCTGGTGAGACTGCGCACACACCGCTGCGGCCGCACGTGGAATCGCCTCTTTCGATGACCTGTGCTCCGAATATTGGAAGGCCGGTCATCGCTTTCGCTGCCCATCGTCCGCGCGGCAAACCATGTTTGGGTGCTCGCCATAGACGGCGAACTCGCACGGAAATGTGATGAGCGCTTTTCTGTTGCTGGGCTAAGCTTCAAATGCCGACGTCAGTTGCGCACAACACCCGCGATATAGTGTAGGTTTTCGTCAGGGGTTGCTGCAAGGTTTCGAGATTTTGCTGTCTTGGACGAAACGATGCGGATGTCCCTTGGCTGGATTGTTCAAAAGCATGCCTGAACTCAGAGGAGAGGACGATGGCAAAGCAATTCCGATATGTATTGGTGGTGCCACTTCTGTCAATTGCTGCATTGCTAACGACGCCTGCCACTTCAGCAATCGCTCAAGGCTGCACTGAGCAGTTGGCTCAGGACTTCTTGGCTGGCTGGTCGCATGACTTGCCGAAGCTTATGCCGCTCTTCGCTGACAATGTAGTTTATGAGGACACGACCGTTCATGCCGTGCTTCATGGCAAGGATGAACTGCGAAATTTCGCTGCAGGCTGGTTTAAAGCGTTTCCCGACCTAAGCTTTGCGCTTACGTCCACTGTTATTTCTGGAGATCGCGCCGCGGTCGCGTGGCAGGTAACCGGAACGCAAAGAGGCGACATGCCGGGTATGCCCACGTCGAACAAGGCAACCAACGTCGCCGGCGTGTCTCTCATGGAGTGTGCGGGTGGTAAGATCACGCACACTGTAGACTATTGGGATATGGCGACTACTATGCGTCAACTAGGTTTCCTACCGCCGCCAAATACCAACTGAGACGCTACACGATTGGCCTGGATAACCCGGCCCCTGGGCTGAGCCGCGGTGGGCTTTGTCTTGGTTTGATTTGACAAATCCATGCGCCCATCTCCTCGGACCAGGCGTCCCGTCAAGGAGGGGAGGAAACATGCGGATTACAATTGTCGGCGGCGGTCAGGCTGGCTTGCAGCTTGGAATCGGCCTGCGTCAGAGAAATTTCGACGCCAGCGTCGTTTCCAATCGCACACCTGACGACATCCACAATGGCAAGGTCACGTCGAGCCAGGGTATGTTCGACGATGCCCTTCAGTCGGAACGCGACCTCGGCATAAATTTTTGGGAGCCCGAATGTCCGAACCTGGATGGCGCTGGTTTGAACGTCGCCGCGGAAGACGGCTCTGGTCTGGCGTTGCACTGGGCATACCGGCTCGACAAACCAGGCCAATCCGTCGATCAGCGGATCAAGTTTCCTGGCTGGATGAAGCATTTCGAGGAGATTGGTGGCGAACTGGTCATTCACGAAGCCGGGGTCGACGATCTCGAACGATATAGCAGGGACAGCGATCTCGTCATCGTGGCATCAGGCAAGGCCAGCATTGGCGGCCTCTTCGAACACGATGCCTCGCGATCGCCGTTCGACAAGCCGGCGCGGTCCTGGGGTATGGTCTATGTCACCGGGGTCGTGGCAGTTGATGGATTTTCTCGTTTCAATATCGATCTGATACCCGGGATTGGTGAATGTTTTGTCATTCCGGCGCTGACCATCGGGGGGCCCTGTCATATCTTGGCCTTTGCAGGCCTGCCCGGCGGCCCAATGGATTGCTGGCGTGAGGTTCATACTCCCAATGACTACCTGACGCGCGCCAAGGACATCCTCCGGCAATTCGTCCCGTGGGAGGTCGAGCGCTGTCGAAATATGGCGCTCACTGACTCGCACGGGGTGCTGTCCGGCCAGCTCACGCCTACGGTGCGCAAACCAGTGGGCCAACTTCCCTCGGGCGCGTTGGTGCTTGGGATGGCAGATGCCGTTGTGCTGAATGACCCCATTGCAGGTCAGGGATCCAACAATGCGGCAAAAGCTGCTCGAACTTATCTCAATCGCATCTTGGAGAATGGCGACAAACCCTTCGACCGCGCCTGGATGCAGCAGACGTTCGATTGTTTTTGGGACCATGCTCAATGGTCGACCGGGTTTTCGAATGGCTTCTTGATGCCGCCGCCACCTCACGTCATCAACATTCTGGGCGCCGCGCAGACGTCAGAGAGGATCGGGCGAGCGTTCGTCAACGGCTTCAACGATCCGCGGACCCTTTTTCCGTGGTTCGCCGATCCCGTTGAAGCTGAGCGATTCATTGCCAGCGAAGGTTCATGAATACCGCGCACCCGCCACCTTCGCCCCCGAAAACAGCGTCCCCTACGCGCGATCCTACTGCCCCCCGGCCACGACCTTCTTCTCGTACAGCGCCGCGATCTCCGCGACCGAATATCCATGTTCGGCCAACACCTCCCGCGTATGTTCTCCCAACGCCGGCGCATGCGCCCGCTTCGTGCCGCTCTCGAACGGCGGCAATCCGGGAATGTTCGGCATCGGTATCGGCTCCGGCACGCCCGGCTCTGCCAGCCAGGACATGATCCCGGTCGCCGCCACCTGCTCCTCCTGCAGGAATTCCTCGTAGCTGTTCACCCGCCCGTTCATGATGCCGTTTGCCGTCAGCCGCTCCGACAGCCACTCCGTCGTGCGGGCGGCGATGATCGGCCGCAGGACACCATACAGTTCATCCAGGTTCTGCGACCGGGCGGCGATGCTTGAAAACCGCAGATCATCCAGTAATTGCGGCTGTTCGATTGCCGCGCAGAACGGATCCCAGTGGAACGGCCGCACCATGGTGATGTTGATCTGCCCGTCCGCTGTGTTGAAGACGCCATTCGGCATGCTGGTGCGCTGGGTCACTCCGTGTTCCAGGTGATGCGCGATCATCCGGATCACCGCCAGCATCGCTCCGCCCTGCATCAGGCTGAGCTCGATGAACCGGCCCTGCTTCACCGCCTGCTCCCGCCGCGCGTACAGCGACGTCGAGATCGCCTGGAAGGCCAGCAGCCCGGAGAACATATCGATCAGCGAAATGGCGATGCGATGCGGGTGGTTGTCGTGCTCGCCCTTGTTCTCGGTCACGATGCCGATGAACGCCTGCAGCACCGGGTCCATCGCCGGACGCGCCGCCAGCGGACCCGTCTGACCAAAGCCGGATATCGAGAAGTATATGATCCCCGGTTCCTTCGCGCTGACCGCGTCGTAGCCGAAGCCGAAGCGCTGGATGGTGCCGGGTTTGAACCCCTCGATGAACACATCCGCACCGCGGATCAGCCGCCAGAGGATTTCCTTCCCTTCCTTGGTCTTCAAATCCACCGCCAGACTGCGTTTGCCCAGCGTGCCATACAACGAGAACGCAGAGTGGTCCTCATAGGTCCGCCCCAGGATTCGGGACCAGTCACCGCCGTGGTGCGGGGTCTCAACCTTGATTACGTCCGCGCCGTGCTGGGCCAGCATCATGGCGCATGACGGGCCCGCAACGCCGCCACTTAGATCGACAACCTTTATCCCGGCGAAGGCTGAGTGATAGTCCATTGATCCCCCCGTTTGTGTCGTACGGATGATGCGGGACATCCGGTACGTTGGCCAGACCTTGCCGAGCGACCGCGGCGACCGGACCCAGGGGGCGGATCAGTGCTCGCCAGCACCGGCCAGCACATATCGCGCAAGCGCCTCGCCCAGGCAGGTGTTCAACAGCGCGATCGTCCTGTCCCGCTGGTCGCGGCTAGCTCTCTCCAGATCGACCTGGCCGCTGCCGCTCCAAAGCTGGGTCAGATCGAAGCGGTGGAACAGGGTCACATCGGGATTGCCCGCCATGTGCTGCAGCACCGCCTCGTAAGGGCTGACGTCAACATTCGCGCGCATGAAGCGGCTGAACTGCGGGTCGACGAGCACCAGATCGGCCTGTGCATTCGCCAGCGCGTCGGCGCCATCTTGCAGCACTTCGTGAAGACGTTCTGGCCGCAGGCCATGGACCGCCTCGACCGTCCCGGTCTGCCACAACACCAGATCGTAGTGATGCGCCGCCAACTCCCGCTGCAGGATTGGCAGCATGGCCTCGGCCGTCATGTCTCGCCCGCCCTCGACAGTGAGTTCAAAGCGGTCGGCGGGACGCATCGCCTTGAGCGCTTCCACCATCCGGTAGGGGAAGGAAGCCCGTGGCGCTTTGTAAGCCATCGCCGGACCACCGCCCGCGCCGCTCGAATCCCCGACCGTGGACCCGGACCCCAGCGCCAGGATGTCCAACTGATTTTTTGTCGCCAGCGCGGCCGCGACATGGGCCAACGGGTCCGACGGCAATGTCAGGTCGGCCGGCAGATCGCACGCGAGCCCGCCATCCGCGCGTCCCGGGCAAGAAGCCGCGACAAGCAGGGCGAGTAAAAGAAAACCAAGCGAAATCCGTTGCATAAGCTCAACCGGTATCAGTCCTCAACCGATATCAGTCTGCGCATTCACCGGCAATAGCGCGGGGGAGGCAGACGGCACGGCCCGCGGTGGCCGCCCTTTGCCCTTGGTCCGATACCAAGCCGCCAGAGCACCCACCGCCAGCATCGCGATCGCGCCGAGCACGTTAATCGCCACCTGCATGAAGGCACGGTCATCATACTCAAGGCCAAGCCGGGCGGCGAACCCGAAGACGATGCCGGAGCAGAACACCGGCAGTGAATTTTGTCCAAGCAGCTCCAGCGGCGCGGCCCAGCGGGACCGCAGCCAGGCGGAATCGAAGCGGATCAGCCGGACGCACAGCCAGGTCAGCGCCAGGATCGAGGTTAGCCGGAGCGGGTACAGGCTGGTCTTGTCGTCCTCCACCAGCGACTGGAACACCGAGCGGGACACAACTTCGAGCCGATGCGGATAGGGCGCGATCGCCACCGTTACGACCACGCCCAGAACGACCACCACGACGGCAACGGCATCGAACAGCCATGTCGGCTTGGGCAACGGCATCGGCGCGCAGGCCAGTAACACGCCGATGATGAACAGGAACTGCCAGGCGAGCGGGTCGAAAAACCAGCCGCCCTCGTCCCACGAGGTCAGGTTAAGGCCGGTGGCACGCACCAGCAGATAGATCGTGAGGGAGAACCCGAACAGCAGCCGCGGCCAGCGCAACATCCAGATCGTGGCGGCGAAAAACACCAGGAGCACGACGTACAGCGGCAGGATATTCAGCAGGCTTGGCTGGAATCGCAGCAGCACCGCCTCCAGCATGCTGCGGTACGGATCGTCGCCCAGCACGTCCAGCCGGGTCTCTGACAGGTAGTTCAGCCGGTTCAGCGCGGTGGCGGAGTAGGTCACCTGCGCGGTGAACAGCACAAACAGGAAGATGTGCGCGATATACAGCGTCCAGGCCCGCTTGAGGACGTCCGCGCCGGTAGAGATGTAGCCGTTGCGACCTAGCCCCATCCCATATGCCAAGCCGGCCCCATAGCCGGCGAGCAGGACGAAGACCTCGGTTGCGTCACACGTCGCGAAGTTGCGGAGGCTGAAATCGCCCAGCACATCCCCCGGGATGTGGTCCGTGTAGATCCACCACAGCGCAAGGCCGCGGAAGAAATCGACGCGCAGATCGCGGGCGGCGGAGTGCCTGATCAGATTCATGCGGCGGATGTGGGACCCGATGCCGGGATCGGCATCACAGCGATGCGATCGGTTACATCACGTTTTTGAGCTTGGCGCTTTTATCGTCGCCGCGCGGCGCCAACCGAGATTTTTCCGAGATGCCGAGCCATAATCCGCAACTCAGCGGTCCCCCACCTGCACCACGTGCGGTCGCCTCGGCCCATGCGCCTCCAAACGTCTGCTCGATATCGGCAGATCGAGATGGTCTAGTAATGAACAGGACGTTCCGGGGCATCTCGGGGATCTCCGGCGGCCAGCCAGTCCTCCTCATATGCTCCTACGATCGCAGCACGTTTCCGTCGCCGCCAGTGGACGGGTCTGTCTCTTGGTTCGCCCTGGGCTCGATCGCATTGCCGGCGGGCACTGATATTGTGATTGAACGGTTCTGCCTCTTCTCGCGCTTAGGTAAACGTCTCACAACGATCCCTGGGAATTCCAATGATCCGTCCAGCGTTTCTCGCCATAGCATCTTTGATTATCGCCGTTTCGCCTGTGCTGGCTCAGCAGTCGCCCGACCAGCCGAAGGCGGCGGTCCCGACCACGTCCCCGGACCCGACAGGAATGCCAAAAAACCCTGACTTGACGGTGGCAACGGTGAAGCTGCAGGGCGGTTCACGGATCAGCAAGCTGATCGGGTCCGCAGTGTCCAATGACCAAAACGAGAAGATTGGCAGTCTAGACGACTTAATCATGAAGGATGGCAACCGAATCATCCTGGGTGTCGTCTCGGTTGGCGGCTTTCTCGGCATGGGCAATAAATTGGTTGCGGTTCCGTATGATCAACTTCACCTGGAAGCAGACAAGGACCAGACAAAGGTCACTATGCCGGGCGCGAGCAAGGACGCCCTGAATGCGATGCCCACCTTCACATACGGCGGCTAATCCCTCGGCGCAGCGCTCGACATCGAAGTAATGGCAGAACGCGTCCCGCGCCGGCGGTGCAAGGCCTTTGACGTTTCAAAACTGCAATGTCATATCCCAACTCGAGCGTCCCAAGGCCGCGTTGTTTCGTCACAGGAGGCGGGCGCCCTGTTCGGTCGCCATCATATCTCGGGTGACGTAAAGGCGACGGTGGAGCCAGGATGTAGGCGGTAAGGGGGGTGAGGGAAGGGAACGCAGGCCAGGTCGCGGTGACTCTGTATCCCCCTGAAATGCCAGCTCGGCCATCCCACATCTCCGCCATGTGCGGCCGCTATGCCAGTTACCTTCCTCCCGAAGCCATTGCCCGCCTGTTCGGAACGGTGAACCCATTGCCAAATCTGCAACCGACTTGGAACCTGGCGCCCACCGACAGCGCGCCCGTGGTGCGGCTCGCTGCGAACGGTGAGCGCCATCTCGATGTCATGAAATGGGGCCTCGTCCCGTACTTCACCAACGATCTGAAGGCCGCCCGGAAGCCGATCAACGCCCGGTCGGAGACAATCACCGGCTCGGGCATGTTCAAGGCGGCGTTTCAGAAGCGCCGCTGCCTTGCGCCGGCCGCGGCTTATTACGAATGGATGGACGGTCCGGAGGGCAAGGTGCCATTCGCCGTCGCCCGCCTGAACGGCGATCCGGTCGCCTTCGGAGGGATATGGGAAGAGTGGGAGTCGCCCACCGGCGAGACGCTGAGGACATTCGCCACGATCACCACCGAGGCAAATCTGCAACTTGCCATGATCCAACCCCGCATGCCGGTCATCGTCGAGAAGGCCGACTGGCCGGTATGGCTGGGCGAGGCCGAGGGCGACGTCTCTGAACTGCTGCGCTCCGCGCCGGAGAATGTGCTGCGGTTCTGGCCGGTCGCCAAGCGGGTCGGCAACGTCAAGAGCAATGGGCCGGAACTGCTCGAACCGCACACGCCGGAAGTAAGCCGGCCGCTTTTGTAACGGCCGGCTTACCTAATAGGCCCAAGTGGAGCGTCAGATGCTTCTTGCTCGACCGCGTCAACGACCGGCGGCCCAGCCTCTATTAGGTCATCGTCGAGATATTCCGATCGATGATGACATGATTGCGCTTATTGCAGAGGCCTCGAGGGTCACGGGAAGCGGGGAGACAACGATGTCTCCCCGTCAGGTTTTACCGCTTCAACTCGCCGTCTTTACGCACCTCAACGTCTTCACGCCGGACCGTATCCTTCACTGTCTCCGTTCGCTCGGTCGCCTCTCGGCCCACCACGACTTCCTCAACCACATGGGCGGTTTTTGCAACGACTGGCTCCTCCGCGGTTTCCCGGACTTCCACCACCCGCTCCTCGAATGCGCTCGATCCTTCGGCGGCGGTACCAATAGGCGTGCGCCGCTCCACCGTCACGCGCTCGCTCTGAAGCGTGACGTTCTGCTCCACCGGCTTCTCCACCACATATCGGCGAATGTGTGTCGTGCCGCGATCGACCGTGCGCTTCCCGACCTCAAGCTGTTCCTCCGAGAGGGGGATGACTTCTTCGCCCTTGCCAGTCATTGCCTGCGCAGGAGTTACGCCCTTGGACATCGCCTCCGGGGCGCCCGCGGGAGCGACGTGCTCGCTGGGATAAGCGCTCGTCATTCCGCCCTGGGCAACCTCTCCGGTCGAGAAATCCTGCCCGGTGGTCGAAAGGCCTACCGGCGGCGCCATGCCAGTTCTTGTTTCGCTTGCCACCTCATCCGACCGTTCGTCGATATCGACAGGATTGTGAGCCTCAAGCGCGGCAATCGACTGCTGGATCTTCGCGTCGTCATACACTGTCACGCTCAAGACCACATTTCCCGCTGAGGCTTTGCGATCATAAATGTCATGACTGTAGGCTGAACGAGTCGTTTCCGTCATCGTATCTTCGCCGAACAGCCACGCCCAGAAACCGCCTCCTGATTTATGGGTCGAGGTATGTTCCAGGGGCTCGACTTCCGCACGGGCATTGTCCGCGTATTGGCGGATAGCGGACGAGGCTATCCCTGCGCTCTCAAGGCTTTGCGCCGCCGCCGTTGCATCTGACTCAGTCTCAAACACCGCCACGATATGTTCTGCCATATAAAACTCCTGGTTGGTGGGCCGGCCTGCCCTCGCGGACAACAAGCGCAGGGAGGCTGCGCGGGTTGCTTCAAGATTCGCTGTGAGCTCGTGGCGATGCCTCAGTGGAGGCTGGCGTGCGATCAGGCGGGGAAAGCACCCCGACGAATTCAATCACGCGCAGGGATAGACGCACGCGCTGAAGCGGCAGCAAATCAGGGAGGTCAGCTCTGCCGATCGCCACCCCGGCGCGTCAGGGAAGACCCCTTGTGCCGCTGGGGCTGGGTGGCGCGCCTTTGATCCGCGTAAAATCTGTGTCCAGAACCCCGAATTACGACGGACGGTTGGAACGCTAACGTGCAAGACGAGTTGGACGCTACGCTGGCCGTAGCGAGGGAACACACGGAATGAGGATCATCCTCGTATTGACCATCGGCGCCGCTATCGTGCTGGTCGCTGGGTGTGCTCAAAGGCCAGCCTTACCGCCCGCCGCTCCGCCGCGGGCCGCCGCTCGCGTTCAGCCGCCGGACTGGTTTCACCAACAACTTGCTGCCGCACGGGCAGCGAGGCGGGATCACCGGCCACAGACCGATACCGTCGGCGCACAGAAAGCCTATGACGATGTTATGCGCACGGCCTGCACCCAGGCCGCTTTGGCGGGACCGGGTAAATACCCTGCGCGGTGCGATGCGGTCCTGCACCAGACGCCGAAACTGGCACCGACTGACCCCTGTGCGGATGACACGGATAATCAAGCGATGCTGACCGAGTGCAGCGACTGATACGTGTCCGGACCATTCAGATGACCCCGTTACGCCTTCGTAGGAACCGGGCTGGCCGATGAAGCCATGATCGAACTCGAGCCCGTCGGGGTTGCCCACCGGGACGGCCATGCTGCTTTGCTGACGAAAAACCGATCCCGCGCGCCCGCCTTCTCGACCCTCGGCACGCCCCGGTGTAGAATTTCGCCGACGAGCGGAGGAAACCATGCTCACCAGAGCCCAGATCGAGGAATACAACGAAGTCGGCGCCATCGTTGTCCCGGATGTTCTGACACCGGACGAGGTGCGGACGTTGAGCGACGTCACCGACGGCTTCGTCGAGCGCGCCCGTGGCTTGACCGGGCATACCGAGATTTACGACCTCGAGGACAGCCACACGCCCGACAACCCGCGGGTCCGCCGCATCAAGGCCGCGCACCTGCATCATCCGGCCTACGCCGCGCTGACCGGGCATCCGAACATCATGGCCGTGCTGCAGGCCCTGTGGGGTCCGGATATCCGTTTCGATACCGCCAAGCTGAACATGAAATGCGCCGGGCTTCGGCGCGCCGGTGGAGTGGCACCAGGACTGGGCGTTCTATCCGCACACCAACGACGACCTCGCCGCCGTGGGGGTGATGTTCGACGACATGGCGATGGAGAACGGCCCGCTGATGGTCATTCCCGGCAGCCACAAGGGGCCGACCTTCGACCACCATGCCGACGGCGTGTTCTGCGGCGCGATGAACCCGGCGAACCGCGATGTGGACTTCGGCAAAGCCGTGGCGCTGACCGGGAAGGCCGGCTCGATCACCGTGCATCATGTCCGCGCGGTGCATGGATCGGCGCCGAACATTTCCGACCGCGACCGGCGATTGCTGCTGTTCCAGTTCCGCGCGGCCGATGCCTGGCCGATCCTCGGGTTTCCCGCGGGGATCGAGGCGTTCGACGCGCTGATGGTCGCCGGGCAGCCACAGCAGCCTCGGCTGTCGCCGGCCCCGGTGCGGCTGCCACTGCCGCCAGCGGTGCTGCAGGGGTCGCTGTATGAGAACCAGAAGGGCATGAAGACGCGCTTTTTCGACATGGTGCCGGCGCAATGAGCCAGCCGCCGGAGTTGGAGCCGATCTTCGACCGCACGCCGCATCCGTTTGGCGGCGGCCCGGTCGATCCGGTCGTCTATGACGCCTCGCTGGCGGCGCTGCGGCAGCGGACGGTGAATTTCGCGGCGCGGCGCTATGCCGATATGATGATGGTCAGCGGGCTGGACCGCGATACGGCGGATCGGCATTTCCGGCTGCGAGCGGCGACGGTGCCGGCGGGATTGGATGCGCCCCCGGTCGGCCCCGGCATCCAGGCGGAGGTCGATGCTGCTTTCGCCGCCGGCACTTTGTGATCGAGACCGACGTCGCCGACGGCCGCGTGACGGTGCGTTGGGGGGACATCGAGGGCCTCGCGGTCGCGCGTCCCGGCTACGGCAGCATTCTGCTGCGTCCCGGCATCGCTCCTGGCTTCGATCCGGAACCCATCACGAGGCACTTGCCTCACGCCGGCTGCGTCGTGGCCGCACGGCGATGCGGTGGACACGCCGGAGCCTCCTGCCGCGTGTGTCGCCCGGGCGCTGGATGCTTTTTTCTCCGGATCGCCCGGCGCTTACGGGGTGCTGGTCGCCTCGCCCGAGCGGGTGCTGGCCGAGCGGTATAGCGCGTTCGGTGCGGCCGATCGGGCGACGCCAAGCTGGTCGATGACGAAGGCGATTACGTGCACGGTCATTGGGCGGATGATCCACGAAGGCTGGTTGCGCTCGGTTTACGATCCGGCACCAGCGCCGCTTTGGACCGATCATCGGGCGATACAACGACTGATTACGTTAGACCATTTGGTGCGCATGCGGTCGGGTCTGGCGTTCCCGGTGCGGCACGAGGATGGCCGGACCAGATTGGGTTTGAGAACATCGCGGTCTATCAGGATGCCTGTGATGCGTTCGAGGCCGCGCAGCGCTCGATCGTCGCGACCGTGCCGGGCTCGGTTTTTCGTTATGTCAACAGCGGCATGAACGTGTTGGGCTCGGTCGATCCGCGATCAGATCGAGCGGCGGGGCCTGCCGTATTATCGAAACCGCGTACGGGCTGCTGGTGGATCGGCTGGGGATGAGCAGCTACCAGCACTCGGCGGATATGGTGGGGAATCTGATCGCCTCCGGGGCGGGTTACGCGACGCTGCGGGACTACGCCAAACTGGGCGTGCTGTATCTGAATGACGGCGTCTGGAACGGGGAGCGGCTGTTGCCGGAGGGCTGGGTCGATTACGCGCTGACCCCGACGCATACCGGCAGCAGCTATGCCGCCTGTTTCCGCACCAATCTCGAGCGTGATATTCCCCGATTTGCCGCCGGACACGGCGTGGGCGGCTGGTGCGTCGGACCAGAAGATATTCATTCTGCGCCGCCATCGGCTGACCGTCGCGGTGTCGAATGAGACCGACCATCCGATCGATATCGCAGCGCTGAACCGGCTGATTGCCGCCGCGATCGACTGTTACGCATAAGGAGGAAACGATCATGTCTGTGCGCAATGTCGCTCGCGAGAAACTGGAGCAGGGACAGTTGTCCCTCGGGGTCGGTATCCGCACCACGCGTAGCGTCGAGGTGGCGAAAATGATGGCGACCGCCGGGTTCGACTGGCTGTTCCTGGATATGGAGCACGGCACGATGTCGCTGGACGCCTGCGCGCAGATCTCGGCCGCGGCGCTGGATGCCGGCATCGCGCCGCTCGCCCGGGTGCCGAACGGGCAGTATTCGATCGCCACGCGGGCGCTGGACAACGGCGCGCTGGGCATCGTGATGCCACATGTCGATACCGCAGCCGAGGCCAGGGAGGTGGTGGAGAAGCTGAAGTATCCGCCGGTCGGGCATCGGTCGGTGGGTGGCTGGGGGCCGCACTACCAGTTGGCGAAGTTGAGCACAGGCGAGGCAGTGAAGGCGCTGAATGCCGCCAACCTGACGGTGGTGATGCTGGAAACGCCGACCGCTATCGCCAATGCCGCCGAGATCGCGGCGGTGCCCAGGCGTGGACGTGCTGTTGATCGGGTCCAACGATCTGTGCGCGGAGATGGGAATCCCCGGCGATTTCGGGAATGACCGTCTGGCCGAGGCTTACCGCACCATGATTGCTGCCTGTGCGAGCGCCGGAAAATTTCCCGGGATGGCGGGGATCTATAACGAAGCGATCATGCCGCGGTATATCGAGATGGGCGCGCGCTTCATCCTGTCCGGGCAGGACGCTGCGTTCATGCTGGCGGGAGCGCAGTCGCGGACAGGGTTTTTGCGGAAGACGCTGGGGTAGCATCGGGTGTGCCGATGCATCTCGTCACAGGACGCCGCGCCCCTCACGCCGCGAGTTGCTGGGCAAAGCGGCGTCTGGCGCCATTGCAGCAGATGCCAGGCCAGCCTTGTCGCGCCACTAGAGAGCCGCCCGCGCGGCGGCAGGCCGACCGTCTTGAGGATCATCCCCGTGCCGCGCTCGATGTGGCGGTAGCGATAGAATCCAATTGCGCCGGCCATATAGGCCGCCGTGCAGCGATCATGCCGGAATGCCTGCGATTCGGTTTCGTTGCCGCAGTGATAGGCGTAAGCCAGCTCGTCGTCCTCAGACTCGCCAATGCGGCATAGCGCGATCCGCAGGCGCGTCATCATGCCGAGGTTCTCGCGCGACAAATACCGGCGCATGTGGTCGTAGAACAGCTTGAAATGCCGGTATTCGTCAGCGGCGATCAGTTTGCAGAGCTGCTTCAGGACGGGTTCGGAGGTCGCCTCGGCCAACGCGGTGTAGTAGCTGGAGGTGCCGGTTTCGACCATGCATCGGGCGATCAGTTCACCGGTGCGGGAGCCTCTGATCGACGCGTCGGCATCGGTCTTGACGGTGTAGCCGGCTCGATACCGGTCGAACGACGCGGCGAAATTCCAGGTTGGATCGGCCAGCTCCGCCCATTTGGCCAGGGCGTCGCCGTGCTGGACCTCTTCGTCGGCCCAATAGTCGGCGGCCTTGCGGAAATCGGGATCATCGTGGAACACGCCGCCCAGATACCGGGCGTAGTCGCGGCCGTTACGCTCGACCATCGCCGCGGCTTTCACCAGCGGGACAAGCGCGGAGTCCACGGCCGCAGGATCGAACGCGTCCCAGGCAACATCTTCGATCCGCCAATGTTTCATCTTAGTGCCATGCCCATCGAAAGTTACATGGGAGGGCTTCGGCGCCCCGATCGACTATATATGCATGCCGAACTTGGCGTGAAAGCTGCGACGGGCTGGGCGTTGCGTTCACGCCTGCGCGGCGGTGCTATTTGGCAACACTCGCCTCTATCCGGGCCGGGGGACCTCAGCGCGTCGTGCAGGGCGTCTTAACAGCGGGACGCATGGCCGAGCCGAACGGAGTTCGGTGCCGGGACCGCCGATCGCGGCGGCACAACGCGCCGGCGTTGCTCCGCCGGGATGGCGTTTCCGCAGCTCAGATGCGGCATGCTCGACTTAAGTGTTCCAAAGTATCCGGAGGGTGCTGATCAAATAGCTGCGCCGGTTCAGTGGTGCTTTGACTGCGCGAGGACTTCGCCGCATGACCGTGGCAGCCAGCCTACCGTTTCGATGACGATGCGAGGTCGCGACAACTGGCGCACGCAGGGAACAGCAAGGGACACGGGTGCCCCTTGCTCGTTCCACCTATAGACCCGGCAGACTTCCCATTCATCACCGGGTGCCGGGGTAATGGTTAGCCGTAGGTGGGCGGGTTCGGCAGCAGCCCGTTTCTCATCGTTCCGTCAGGCCGCGGCATATCGGGGGGCGCGGGAATACCGACGGCACGACCTTCGGATTTGCCCTCGCAGTGCGTCAGGCATGTCTGAGTGCTGGTAGGAGAGCCGGCTTGCTGTTGATTGCCTGCGAGGGCTGGTGTGGCCAAAGCAGCGAGAGCGGTCAAGGACAGCAGGGAGTGGCGGAGCATGTTGTTTCTCTCCATTTTCAAGATGTTTGTTCAACGCAACAGCGCGTCGACAGGACAGAAGCTAACGATGCCGCGTGCACTATCCCTACGAAACGCTTCACAGGTCAGAGTGTCAGGTCGAAGATCTTGCGGCTTGCGATAGTAAATCTGTGCGTCCTGTCGAACGTTTCCTCACGTCCGCGGGTCGCCGGACGCGGGCTGCCCGGCCGGCACAGTAAGCCCGCGCCTTCGCCCACCATGACGGCGGCGAGGGCGCAGAAGGTCGGAGGTTCGGCCCTATCCCGGATGTTTGTGGATCGGATCGACCCAGTGGACGGCCTCAGGCTTCTCCACCGCCTCAATATCCAGGTTAACCACCACCGCCTCATTGTCGCTGCGCACCAGCACACACTCCAGCGTCTCGTCTGCGGACGCATTGATCTCCTGATGCGGGACATACGGCGGGACGAAGATGAAATCACCTGGCTCAGCCTCGGCGACGTATTCAAGCTTCTCGCCCCAGCGCATGCGAGCCTTGCCGCGGACGCACGTAGATCACGCTCTCCAGTGCACCGTGGTGGTGTGCGCCGGTCTTGGCATTGGCATGGATGTTGACCGTTCCGGCCCAGATCTTCTGGGCACCGACCCTGGCCAGGTTGATCGCGGCGGCGCGGTTCATACCCGGGGTCTGCGCCGTGTTGGTGTCGAGCTGGTCACCCTTGATCACGCGCACGCCGTTGAATTTCCAGTCCACTGGGTCGTGGTGATGGTTCTGGCTCATGGTCTTGCTCCGTTGAAACGCGGTTTTGCTTGAAAAGCAGGTCAGCCGCCCGCGACGAATTTTTCCAACCAATGGATCGTGTAGTCGCCGCCTGGAAATCCGGGTCATCGACGATCCGGCGATGCAACGGGATGGTGGTCTGGATTCCCACCACGGCAAATTCGTCCAAGGCTCGCCGCATGCGGTCGATCGCCCGCTTTCGCGACGGCGCGTGCACGATCAGTTTCGCCACCAGGCTGTCGTAGTATGGCGGCACGAAATACCCGGCATACAGCGCTGAGTTCGACGCGAACGCCCAGGCCGCCGGGCGCGTGAAAGGCGGTTACCCGGCCCGGGGTTGGCATGAATGTCTTCGGGTCCTCGGCGGTGATCCGACATTCGATAGCATGGCCGTTGAAGGTGATGTCGCTCTGCGCGTAGCCGAGCTTGGCGCCGGCGGCGACGCGGATCTGCTCGCGGACGAGGTCGACGTCGCAAAGCATTTCCGTGACCGGATGCTCCACCTGCAACCGGGTGTTCATTTCGATGAACGCGAACTGCCCGTCCTGGTAGAGGAACTCCAGCGTCCCGGCGTTGCGGTAGCCGAGTTTGCGCAGCGCCGCCGTCGCGGTTTGCCCCAACGCATCGCGCTGAGCGGCGCTGATCGCGGGCGAACCGGCCTCTTCCAGCACCTTCTGATGGCGCCGTTGCAGGCTGCAGTCGCGCTCCCCGAAGTGCACTACATTGCCGTGGTTGTCGGCCATGATCTGCAATTCGATATGGCGGGGCTGATCGAGATATTTCTCCATATAAACCGCGTCGTTGCCGAAAGCCGCGCGCGATTCGGTGCGCGCCAGGCCGAACGCGTCCTCCAATTCCGAGGAATTCAGCGCCACCTTCAAGCCGCGTCCGCCACCGCCAGCGGCGGCCTTGATGAGCACCGGGTAGCCGATGCGGCCGGCGACAAACCGCGCGGTTTCGAGGTCTGGAACAGCGCCATCCGAACCGGGGACGAGGGGAATGCCGACGGCGGCCATGGCGGTTTTGGCCGCGATCTTGTCCCCCATCATGCTGATGTGGTCTGAAGATGGGCCGATGAAGGTCAGCCCGTGCGCATCGACCATCTCGGCGAACCCCGCATTCTCCGAGAGAAATCCGTACCCGGGGTGGATCGCATCCGCTCGGGTGATCGCCGCGGCGGACAGGATCGAGGGGATGTTGAGATAGCTGTCCTTGGCCGGGGGCGGACCGATACAGACGCTTTCATCGGCCAGGCGGACGTGCATCGCCTCGGCATCGGCGGTGGAGTGCACCGCCACAGTCGAGATCCCCAGTTCCCGGCACGCACGCTGGATCCGAAGGGCGATCTCGCCGCGATTGGCGATGAGGATTTTGTGGAACACCCAATTATTCCAGGACGATCAACGCTTCACCGTATTCTACCGGCGCGCCGCTCTGCACCAGAACGGCGGTGACTGTGCCGGCCTTCGGTGCCTTGATCTGGTTAAATGTTTTCATTGCTTCGATCAGCAGCAGCGTCTGGCCGGCGGTGACCTGCTGACCGACGCTCACGAACGACGCGGCGCCGGGCTCCGGCGACAGGTAAGCTACTCCGACCATCGGGCTGACCACGGCACCGGGATGGGTCGCCGCTTCATGGGTAAGCGGCACAGCAGCCGGAGCAACTGGAGCCGCTGTCGAAGGAGCCACAATGGTCGTCGGCCCGACACCCCCGCGAACGACGCGAATCCGGCTATCCTTGTCGGCGATTTCGATCTCGGTCAGGCCGGTTTCGACCAGCACCGCCGCCAACGCGCGGATGGTGTCGGGGTCGATGGGGATACGGGTCAACGGTGGTCCTCCAGAATATTAGCGCTGGGCCTGCATGGCCTCCAAAGGTCTCGCCGCAATGTGACGCAATTGGTGTGCGCGCGTAGCATAGCCAGCGGGCCGGGTCCAATGCCGGACGAACCGCAGGAAGACCCCGGAAGTAACGGCGTATCGCGGAGCTGGCTCGCCGCGTCGCGAACGTTCGGCCGGCGGGCAGCTCGATCAAGGCAGCGCCGTCCCTTGGCAACCGGCGTGACGCAATCCACCATCGGCAGGACTATCGTGAGGAGGGATTTTTATGGCCCGCGTCCGCGGCATCGCGTCCGCCGAACTGCCTCCTGATCAGGCCGAGATCTACGAGCGTTTTGCGGGCGGGTATGGACCGTTCCGCAACCAGGTCGCGGTGTTCGCGCATGTGCCGGCGGCGATGCGCCATCTGATGCCGATGCTGATGGAACTGCGGGAAGCCGCGACGCTGCCCAGGCGGTATCTGGAGATCGCCATCGTCGCGGTCTCCAAGCTGAATGAATGCCACTACTGCATCGCCCATCATGAGCCGTTTCTGGCGGTGGAGGGCCTGTCGCCCGAGGGGATCGACCGGCTGCTGGACCACGAAAATCCCGAACTGGATGATGTGGATCGCCTTGTCATCGAGTACGCCCAGGCGGCGTGGGAAGCCCCGAACCGCATCAGGGACAGCCTGTTCGACCGGCTTCGGAGGCACTTCTCCGAAGCGCAGATCGTGGAATTGACGCTGCGGATCACGCTGTGCGGGTTCTTCAACCGGTTCAACGACGCCTTGCGGATCGAGGAGGAAGGCGCGGCGCCGGCGATCCAGGAGGCCCGATCGTCGTCCGCATGAGGGAGGTCGTACCAAACGTCCCGCTCGGCGGCTTGCTGCAACTTCTGGCAGCCGTCGTGCTGCTTTCCAGCGCGTGGCCGCTGACTAAGATTGCGCTTGCCGCCGGCTCGACGCCGTTGTGGTTTGCCGAGGGCCGCGCCGTGCTTTCCGGGCTGACCGCTTTCGCTTTGTTGTTGGTCATGGGGCGCGTTCGGATGCCGACCCGGCCCGATCTGCCGGCGATGTTCGCCATCGGCGGATTGCAACTCGGCGTCTACTTCGCCTTGGCGCACGAGGCGGTGGCCTGGGTGCCCGCCGGCCGCACCGCGATCCTGGCGAATACCACGACGATCTGGGTGGTGCCGCTGTCGTTGATCTTCCTGCGCGAGCGCATCCCCGCCGCCCGCTGGGTCGCCGCCGGCCTCGGACTGGCCGGCGTGGCCGTCCTGGTCAATCCGCTTGCAATCGACTGGGCGTCGGGCAGCGTCGTGATCGGCCACGTTTTCCTGTTGGGGGCGGGGCTGTCCTGGTCGGTCGCCATCATCGTGACGCGCGCGGCGCGGCCGCGGCTGACGATGTTCGCGCTGCTTCCTTGGTGCTTTCTGATCGGGTCCGTCGTGCTCGCGCCGATGGTCTGGTGGCACGCGCCGCATGGAACGTTTGGCGACTCGCCCGCGTCCTGGTGGGCGCTCGGCTATATCGGGTTGGTCGGGGGTCCGCTGGGGACGTGGTGCGTCATGGAGGCGACCGCGAAGCTTCCTGCGCTGGTGTCCTCGGTGGGGTTCCTGACAACGCCAGCCGTCAGTCTGATATTGGCGAACGTGTTCCTGCACGAAAAGTTTACGCCTGATCTGGTGGCCGGGTCGGCGCTCATCATGGCCGGTGTCGCGTGCGCGGCGTGGCCGAAACGGAGAATCGCATGATCCTGAACGCAAATCAGGCGGGCGAGGGTCCGCCGGTCGTCCTACTGCACGGGCTGTTCGGCGCGGGGCGCAATTTTGGTGCAGTGCAGCGCGCGCTTGCGCCTCGGTTCCGGGTCGTTGCGCTGGATATGCGCAACCACGGCGACAGCCCGCATGATCCCGATATGCGCTACCTTACCCAGGCCGAAGATGTCCGGGACACGTTGCGCGCGCTCGAAATCGATAAAGCCGCCATAGTCGGCCATTCGATGGGCGGCAAAGCGGCGATGGCACTGGCGCTGCGATGGCCGGAGAGCGTTGCGCGGCTGCTGGTAGCTGATATCGCTCCGGTCAGTTACCAGCATGGCAACAAGGCGATTGCCGAGGCCATGGCGGGTATACCATTGGCTTCATCGCTCACCCGCCAGGAGGCTGACGCCGCGTTGGCGGCATCTGTTCCCCGGGCCGATATCCGAGCCTTCCTGCTGCAAAACCTGCGTCTCGGCCGGTCACCTTACTGGCGGATCGGCTTGGCCGAGATCACCGCGGCCCTGCCCGACCTCGAAGGGTGGATCGACCTGCCCACCACTTATGCTGGGCCCACGGTGTTCGTGACCGGGGCAAATTCGGACTACGTGCTGCCGGAACACCGGCCGATCATCCGCGCCCGCTTCCCGGCCGCCCGCTTCGTCGCGATCAAGGACGCCGGGCATTGGGTCCACGCGGACAACCCCAGCGGTTTTCTCTCGGTAGTGCAGGCGTTCCTGGATGAATGGGGCGTTCATCGCATGGCATGAGGCCGTGGCTCCTTCGCTGAAAAGGAGCTTGTTCGGCGGAAGGGCTTCGAGCTGCAAGGATCCGCGGGCACGCCTAGGATCCCGTGGATGCCTTCGTGAAGGTTCCGCGAAGCATGGCAGAAACCCAGGGAAAGGTCTGTTTTTCGCTCGTATCCGGGCCGTCTTGCGCCTAAGTGTGCGGTGCACCATCCAAAAGCCAGGACTAAATGCAGATACGTAACGTCGCTATTATTGCTCATGTCGATCACGGTAAGACCACATTGGTGGATAAGCTCCTCGGCCAATCAGGGGCGTTTCGCGAGCATCAGCAGGTCACGGATCGGGCGTTGGACCGCAACGATCTGGAGAAAGAGCGTGGCATCACCATTCTGGCGAAGTGCGCGTCGGTGGTGTGGAAAGACACGCGCATCAATATCGTCGACACGCCCGGTCACGCCGATTTTGGCGGCGAGGTAGAGCGTATCCTGAACATGGTGGATGGCGCGATCGTCCTGGTCGATGCGGCGGAAGGGGTGCTGCCGCAGACCAAGTTCGTCGTCGGCAAGGCGCTGGCGCGGGGCATTCACCCCATCGTCGTGGTCAACAAAGTGGACCGCCAGGACGCTCGGCCGGATGAGGTCCATACCGAGATTTTCGACCTCTTCGCCGCTTTGGGTGCCTCCGACAGCCAGCTTGACTTCCCGATGCTGTACGCCTCCGGGCGCAACGGCTGGGCGGACGAGACACTGGACGGGCCGCGCAAGGATCTGTCCCCATTGTTCGACCTGGTGCTGCGGCATGTCCCGTCCCCGACCGTGAAGCCGGATGCGCCGTTCGCCATGGTCGCGAGCATTCTGGAATACGACAACTTCCTGGGCCGCGTATTGACGGGCCGGGTAGAGCAGGGTGTGGCCCGGCTGAACATGCCGGTGAAGGTGCTGCGGCGTGACGGATCGGTGGTGGAAACCGGCCGCTTGACCAAACTGCTGTCCTTCCGCGGGCTGGACCGGGTTCCGGTGGATGAGGTCACCGCGGGCGATATTATCGCCGTTGCGGGACTGTCCGAAGGGACGATCCCGGACACGATCGGCGCGCCGGACCTTCCCGGTCCGCTGGAAGCTATCCCGGTCGATCCTCCGACGCTGGCGATGACCTTCAGGATCAACGATTCACCGCTCGCGGGGCGGGAGGGCAAGAAGGTTACCTCGCGCCAGATCCGTGAGCGCCTGTTCCGTGAAGCCGAAGGTAACGTCGCCATCAGGGTGACGGACTCCAATGAGACGGACGCGTTCGAGGTGGCCGGGCGCGGCGAACTTCAGTTAGGTGTGCTGATCGAGCAGATGCGCCGCGAAGGCTTCGAACTGACGATCGGCCGGCCTCGGGTGCTGACCCAGCGGAATCCGGATACCGGGGACCGCGAGGAGCCGATGGAAGAAGTGCTCGCCGATGTGGACGAGCCCTACACCGGCGTGGTGGTCGAGAAACTAAGCCGCCGCAAAGGCGAACTGCGGGACATGCGGCCCTCGGGTGGCGGCAAGGTGCGGATGACATTCAACATCCCCAGTCGCGGGCTGATCGGCTATCATGGCGAATTTCTGACCGACACCCGAGGCACCGGGATCATGAACCGGTTGTTTGCCGGCTATGGCCCATGGAAGGGCCCGATCGAGGGGCGGCGCGCAGGATCGCTGATCTCGACCGAGGCCGGCGAGGCGGTGCATTACTCGCTGTGGTACATCCAGGAGCGGGGCACGATGTTCGTTTCGCCTGGTGAGAAGGTTTACCAGGGGATGATTCTCGGCGAGCACAGCCGCGAATCGGATCTGGAGGTCAATCCGATCAAGGAGAAGAAGCTGACCAACATCCGCGCGGCCGGCAAGGATGACGCGATGCTGCTGATACCGCCGCGGAAGATGAGCCTGGAGCAGGCGATCGCCTACGTCGAGGACGACGAGTTTGTCGAGGTGACGCCGACAGCGATCCGGCTCCGCAAGCGCTACCTGGATCCCAACGAGCGCAAGCGCTTCGAGCGCAAGATCGACGCTGACGCGGCTGATTGATTCCAACCGCCGTTGAAACCGACTTTTAGGCGCATAGTCCCCGTCATGCCAGCGCAGGCTGGCATCCACGACTTCGCCGGATCGACCCGCAAGCCGTGGATGGCCGGAACAAGCCCGGCCATGACTGTGAGAGAACGCCTATAGGTCACTCCCAGGGCCGCTGGTATGAGCCATCGGCCGACGGTCGAATGAGCGGTAAGGATCCAGAAGAGCGCCACGTGCGCTAGATCGTAATCCGGACACCCAACTCCACCACTCGGTCGCTCGGGATCCGGAAGAACTCCGTCGCGGGCACCGCGTTGCGGGCCAGCACAAGGAATAATGCCTGCCGCCACCAGGACATTTTTGGCGCCATCCCAGGTACCAGGACCTCGCGTCCGAGGAAATAGCTAGCCTGCGAGACGCGCATCTTCACCTGATCGGTCAGATCTTCCAGCGCGCGCGGAATATTTGGGCTTTCCATGAACCCGTAGCGCAGCACAATTCGGTAGATGCCGGGCGCCAGTTCCGCGACCTCCGAGCGGCGGCGCTGCGACACCTCCGGCACGTCCTCGGTCTGCACCGTCACGAACAGGACGTTCTCGTGCAGGACTTTGTTGTGCTTAAGGTTGTGCAGCAAAGAGGTCGGCACGTAGTCCGGGTTGCCGGTCATGAACACGGCGACTCCGGGCACACGGATTATGCGTGACTGTGGCAACCGGGCGAGGAATGGAGCTAGAGGCATGCTCGATTGCTTCCAGCGGGACAGCAGCAGATCGCGGCCTTGCTTCCAAGACGTCATCATCCCGGTCAGCGCAATGCCCAGGACCAGCGGAACCCACCCGCCCTCGACGATCTTCACGGTGTTGGCGCTAAAGAACACAATATCCACCAGGAACAGCCCGCCAAACACCGATATCGCCGCCGCTCGGGACCAGTGAAATTGCCGCCGGAACACCACCATCGCCAGGACCGCTGTGCAGAGGAATGTGCCGGTCACAGCGATCCCATACGCGGAGGCGAGATTGTCGGATGTCTTGAACGCCAGGACCAGAAGCACGACACCCACCGCCAGCGCTGTATTTACTTGCGGCACGTAGATCTGCCCCTCCTCCATGTTTGACGTATGGCGGACCGTCATGCGCGGCAGGAACCCAAGCTGCATGCACTGCCTGGCCATGGAGAAGGCGCCCGAAATCACCGCCTGACTGGCGATTACCGTGGCTATGGTGGCCAGGATGACCATGGGGAGCCGCAGCCAGACAGGGCCCAGCAGGAAGAACGGGTTTTGAATAGCCGAGGCATCACGAAGCATCAGTGCGCCCTGGCCGAAATAGTTCAGGATCAGGCGACGGCAGCACGAAGGCCATCCATGTGATGCGGATCGGTTTGGCGCCGAAATGCCCCATATCGGCATACAGGGCCTCCGCCCCGGTGACGCACAGCACTACGGCGCCCAACACGAAGAAGGCCATACCCTTGTATTGAATGCACAGCGCGAGTGCGTAGGTCGGGGAAAGTGCCAGCAGCACGAATGGGTGTGGCACGATTTCAGCCAGGCCGGTGAGCCCGATAATGAAGAACCAAACCACCATGATCGGCCCGAACACCCGGCCTACACCGCCGGTGCCATGATACTGCATGGTAAACAGGGCTACGATCACCGTGATGCTGATCGGCAGGACGTAGAATTTGAGCTCTGGGGCCGAGACCTCTAGCCCCTCTACCGCCGACAGCACGGAGATCGCGGGTGTGATCACGCCGTCGCCGAAGAACAGGCAGGCACCGGCGATGCCAACAAGGGCTATGGTGCTTTTGACGGTGCGGCCAACGGAGACGCGTTGCGCCAACGCCATCAGCGCCAGGATGCCACCCTCGCCGCGATTGTCCGCGCGCATGACCAGGACGACGTATTTGAGCGTTACGATCACGATCAGCGACCAGAAGATCAGCGACAGCACGCCCATAATTTCGACCCGTGTCGTCGCAGCGGTGTCGAATAGTTGCAGGCTCGCCTTGAAGGCATAGAGGGGGCTGGTGCCGATATCGCCATAGACGATACCCAGCACCGCCATCAGCACACCAAGGCTCGGCTTCTTTGAACCGTGGTGCGGGCTCTCCTCCGGATCCTGGCTCAAATGGCTAACCTCATATGTTCACGGCATGAAATCTTGGGTGACGCACGCATCCTGGCCGAACGCAACCCCAATGGAGGGTGCTGCGTCCGCACTCTGACGTCCACCCTGGATCAGGCAAGGGGTCAATACCATCCTATGCGGCGCGGCGCGCCGGGTCTTGCGCTATTGAGCAAGGTTTTTTCAATGGATCCGGCGAAAGCAGGTGGATCTCTCGAACCGACCGCCATGGTGGGAAGCCTATTCGTTTTCCTAGTGAACGGACGGTTCAGATCCGAAAATGCGTCGGCAAACTCGACCCACTCACGCCGGTTGAGGCCGCTGGTCTCTTGGGTGACGGCCTCGCCTGCGATCATTCGCTTCACCACCGCGAGCATCTGGGCTGATAGTGTGACGGCCCCCAAACGGTAATCGCGGAAGGCGGCTGCAGCGACCGGGACCCAGGCGTCCGTTATCCGCAGCATTTCATCGGCATAAACTCGGATTTCGTATTGTGCGTGCGCATCGGCGCGGAGCGACAGGAAATTAAGCAGGTTGTGGAGGTTGGTTTTCCAGTACCACTGCGTATAGGTGTTGAGGGTGAGGTTCATCCGAGCCAATTCGCGGGCCAATCCTTGGCGGGTGGGGTCGGCGCCATCATGCTCGTTCAGCATGCGTGCGTAATGATCGTAGCAGCGTTCCGCGTCGGTGCGTAACAGGTTCAACACCTCGGACGCTTCGTCCCCGTCCAGGATATCGCCGCGTCCCTGGCGGTTGGCCAGCGATTGCGCGGCCAGATGATCCGGGGACGGAATGTAAAACTCCCTGTCCAGGACCGAATAGCGGGCGGAATACTCGTTCACGCTGGCGGTGCGGTGGCGGATCCACTGGCGCGCCACAAAGATCGGCAGTTTGACGTGGAACTTGATCTCGCACATCTCGAACGGCGTGGTGTGGCGGTGGCGCATCAGATAGCGGATCAGGCCGGCGTCTTCCTGTACCCGTTTGGTGCCGCGGCCGTAGGAAACGCGGGCGGCCTGAACGATGGCGGAGTTGTCGCCCATGTAATCGATCACGCGGACAAAGCCATGATCCAGGATCGGGAACGCCTGGAACAGCATCGCTTCCAGCGCTGGGACGGTGGGGCGGATCGTCGAGGCGGCGCGTATGCGGGCTTCGGCGATTTCCGCCGCTTGGTGCCGGGCGTGCGAATCGTCAGCCAATGAGACCTCCCGTGATCGGCGGTTGGTCAATACAGGGGCGGCCGCTCAGGTCAAAGACTCCTCCATCAATTTCGCTGAGGACTGCCTCTACCGTCCCAAGAGTTGACGACCTGGCATGTTGTGGCGACAACCAACAAGCATGCGAACCGCAGGGTCACTTGTGAAGGTTCTTCAAAGCGCTGAGCCGGTCATTAAGGCATTGGGCGCCGGTCGGCTTGCCAGCAGCCTGAGCGAGCGCAGCCGCAATGTTAGGATCGTCCTGCTCGGGCGCTGTTGGGCGAAGCATCCGTGCCTTGCCCATCTGAGCGTCCGCCGCGACGAGATCCTTTGCGGCGGCGTCCTGCATCGCCTTGAGCGCGACGGTCAGGCCGCTCGTCGTGTACTTGCAAGGCCCGCGGCACGCCGGGCCGCCTCCGCCTGTCGATCGGCTTGCTGGCGCTGTTGAGCGGCACGGCTCATATCGCGTTGGGCCTGCTCTAATGCCGATCGGGCGGCTTTGAGCTTTCCACCGGCCTCTGCGTAGGTTTGCTCCAGCATCTGCAGGAAGGCCTTCGCGTCCGCAGCTTCCTGCTTCTCGCGCTCTGCCTCCGGCGCCATCTGTTCCAACATGGAGACCAACGTCTCCAGGCTCTTTTCGAGGCTTGCCTTGCGAGCACGATCGGGTGCGGTCGTGATCTGGGCCTCCAGTTGTTCCGCGGCAGCCATTCGCTGGCTGGTCAACGCCTGAATCGCCTCGGCCTCGCGGTTTTCGCGATCATAACTCTGGCGTGCAAGCGCAACCTCACGGCCAAGGTCGTCGAGGTGCTGTTCCATCGTTCGCATCTCTGCCTCGCTTGCGGATTTGGGATCCCAGCGAACAAGTGCCTCGATGCCTGCCTGGGCCGCTTTGTCAAACTTGACCCCGATCAGGCTGCTCATGAATTTCAACATGTCAGATTCCCTTTTGTCGCGAAAATCCACTCAGTCTCTTCCCGCATGCATCCTAAAAACAAAGTGCAGCAGTGGTTATCAATTCGGCACCATCGCGGCTGCGTTAAGCAGAGCCACGGCGACCTGTGTCGCTGCCAGTCCGAGCGCAGCAGCGACATTGCCGGCATCGATGGCGGCGCGTAGATTGCGCAGCGCGAGCGACAACACGCCCAAGATAACCAGTTGTAGCACGAGGGCAAAGACCCCCCACACCAGGATATCCAGTAACCGACTCGAGGTGGCAAGGATTGCGGCGATTGGCAGAGCCAGGGCAAGTATGGCTCCAGTGAAAACGACGCCCCCGGCAACATTGCCGGCGGCCATCAACCGGCGTTCTTGAAACGGCGTCACTGTGGTGTAGATCGCGACCCCGATCGCCAGCAGGGCGATGCTCGCCAGAAGCTGCGTCAATAGGAACGGTACGCCCGCGCCGATCGCGTCGAGTATGGCAGACAGGGAGCCAGGAGCGGAGGATGCCATTTTGATTCCGTTCAGCTAAAGCGGTCGAACTGTCACGACAGCGGCACGGGCGGCAACGCAAGCGCAGCCGGATTTATATCGATACCAGAATATACATCCACCCACGCCTGGCCACGGCGTTCGACGGCCTCCACTAGTATGTACTCCGTGGCAGGAGCCGGGGGTGCCACGCGGGTAGCGCCAGCGTAAAGCATGGTGTGTAGCGTACGCGAACCGTCTCCCGAGATATCCCGGAGGGTCTCGGTCTGGTCACGGGGCGGGACCCGCGAACCGCCCGATGCCCAGGCACGGCCGTAGACTTTGCTATCTTTGGTTTGAAATTCGGGCCAACCGATCATGCCTTCTGCAGGATCGAGCCAAAACGCCCATTCATCACTGCTGGCGGGCGTGATTTGGTCGATCAACGAAAAATAGCGGCACTCGTCCGGCTGGCCGGAAGTGCCAAGATGTAGCTGAAAGAAGCTCTTTCGCCCGGGCAGGTAGAGACGGTGCAACGCGACGCTGCCGCTCGGGTTGGTGCCGTCGCTTATGAGGCCAACAGCCTCGATACTCACCATTGCCCCCTCTGCCGGCGGACTCACCTTGGTCACACCGCTGGCCAGGATAAACGGGCTGGGATCGAGCGGAATGGCCATACCGACCCGCAAACGCGTCTGCACACTTCCGGAGAGTTTCGCGACCGGACCGGGAGGCTCGGCGGCGCGGCGACGCGTCAGCCACAGTCCGGCGAATAGCGCCCCGCCGACAACGAGTATGATCAGCACCATCTCGGGGTCTTTATCGGATGCGGTCGCCGGTCCGTTGGCGCCTTGAGGTCTCTGGCCGATCTGCCTGTCGATTTGAGCCAGTTTGTCGGCGATCGCAGGATCGTTCGCCGCCAGGCGGTTCGCGTCCGCGCGCCATTGCAAATACCCAGGATCGGCCTGATTCTCGCGAAAGAAATTGCTGCTGCGGGTGCTCGTGACCGCGTTGAGGAGTGACCACAGCATAGCTGCGTCCCATGCGCCGTATTGGCGGGCTCCTCCCGGATACTGTTGCGAGGTCGTCGGATAGGAGCGGCTTTGCCCCAACCAGCTACCAGGTTGCGCCGCCGGCTCGGGGCGCCGTTGGCCCCCGTTCCAGACGCCGCCCGAGGCATATGGTGGCTGTCTGTCGCCGGAGGGTCCAGCGGGCGGCGCGACGGAGGCGCGAAAGTCTTGCAATGACTGCGCGGAATTCCGTCGCGAGATCGCTAAGTCGCCTGCGCTCTGGGAAGCTTGTCGTGGGGCTACTGAAGATCCGGATGGCCGCCCGTAGCCGCCGCTGCTCTGGGTCGACGGGCGGCGCGCAGGCGCTTTGACGTACGAGCCCGGCCGGCTGTAGCCCCCGCTGTCCGCCCACGCCGGGGCTTGCCACGCGGCGCCGAGCAGCACCACGAGTGCCAGCGCGATGGCCGGCACACGGGTTGAGCGCAACGCCTCCGTGCAAGCTCTTTGGTCGCCCAACATCGTGCGCCCCCGACCTGAACGTTTTCCACGGCTGCCGTGGTGGCACAAGCACCATCGCCGAGAAGTGACGGGTGGGGGCTCTCTACGAGCGAAGCCGTAGCCGGTTCGAAGAAGCCGGGATCGCGATCAATGGGGGCGTCTCAAGCGTCGGCAGGTTCCAGCCGCGCAACATTGGTGTGCGGCTATATGCCGGCCAAGACGCGCTGACGGGCCCGGTAAAAGTCCTTCCCAGCCCTCCGGTTTTGTTTATCATGCCGCGTTGCAAAACGGAGACGCGAATGCCGGCGGGTGGTGCGAGCCAGATTCAGGTCCAAAGCCAGTTGCAGCCTCAACTGCAGCCCCACGGGACGATGCAGGGTTACGATCCCAATTCGTTTTTCTGCGAAATGCTTCGGCCAGGACAGCCGCAGCACCCGACGCTGACCCTGCTGATGTCGCGACTGGCGGCGCTGCCGATCGAGAGTTTGCGGCAGCGGGCGGCGGAGGCGGAGCGAGATCTGCTGGAACGCGGCATCACCTTCACGGTGTATTCGGATGCCACCGCGATCGACAGGATTCTGCCGTTCGACCTGATCCCCCGGGTGATCACCCCGGCCGAGTGGAGCCAGATGGAAACCGGTGTCGCGCAGCGCGTGCGCGCGCTGAACATGTTCCTCTATGACATCTACCACGAGCGGAAAATCCTCGCTGACAAGATCGTGCCGGCTGAACTGGTCCTGAAGAATGCCGGCTATTGCGAGGCGATGGTCGGCTTCAACGTTCCCTTCAACACGTATGTGCATGTCTGCGGCACCGATATCGTGCGCGATGAAACCGGCACGTTCCGGGTGCTCGAAGATAATGCGCGCACGCCGTCGGGCGTGGCTTACGTGGTCGAGAACCGGCACATGAGCCTGCGCGTCATGTCCGACCTGATGACCGGCCTGAGGGTCCGTGGCGTGGACGAATACGGGCTGCGGCTGCACAACGCGATGGCGGAGATCGCGCCGCCGGGCGTCGAGGATCCGCAGGTCGTGGTGTTGTCGCCCGGTATCTTCAACTCGGCCTACTTCGAGCATGTCTTCCTGGCGCGCGAGATGGGCGTGCCGTTGGTTGAGGGTCGCGACCTTTGCGTCGAGGGTGGCAAGGTATGGATGCGCACCACCTCGGGCCTCGCGCAGGTGCATACGATCTACCGACGCATCAGTGACGATTTCCTCGACCCGGACGCGTTCAATCCGGACAGCATGCTGGGCGTGCGCGGGCTGATCGAGGCGTGGCGGCGTGGGGCTGTGGCGATCGCCAACGCTGTCGGCACCGGGCGTCGCGGACGACAAGGCGATCTATGCCTACATGCCGAGAATCATTAAATATTACTTGTCGGAAGAGGCGATCCTGCCGAACGTCGATACCCGCATTTGCGCCGAACCCGACGCGTTGGCTTATACGCTGGATCATCTGCATGAACTCGTGGTCAAGCCGGTGGCCGAATTCGGGCGGGTATGGGCTGATCATCGGGCCGCATGCCACCAAAGCAGGAACTGTCAGATTTCCGCGCACTGCTGAAGGCCGATCCGTCCAATTATATCAGCCAGCCGACGCTGAAACTTTCGGTGTCTCCGACGCTTTGCGACGAGGGCGTGCGGCCCCGCCATATTGATTTGCGGCCGTTCGCGGTGACCGGCAAGGACACCTGGGTGCTGCCAGGCGGACTGACGCGCGTGGCGTTGCGGGCTGGGACCCTGGTGGTGAATTCCTCGCAGGGCGGGGGTTCCAAGGACACCTGGGTGTTGGCGTGATGGACCTGGTTCCGAAGCCGCACAAAGTGCACCTGATCGCGCGGCATGCCGAAAGCACGCTGTGGCTTGCCCGGTACATGGAGCGGATCGAGAACATGGCGCGTATCCTGGACGTAACGAACACGTTTGCCCGTGACGCCGACGATACCCGCAACTGGCTGTCGATCCCGCGCATCAACGGCGACCTGACCGAATTCTACAAGAAGCACACCGAGGCGACGCAGCGCAGCGTAGGCGAGTTCTATCTGCTGGACGCGGACAACCCTACCTCGGTGCAATCCTTCATCATCGCCGGACGTGAGAACGCCAGCACGTTGCGGGCGCTGATCTCGACCGAGATGTGGCTGCAGATCAATGTGTTCTACGGCAGAATCCGGGCGCTGGGCACCGCGAACGTTACGCCGGACCATTTTACCTCGGTCTGTGGGATGCTGAAGGACGGCGCGCAGGCCCATACCGGCATCACCGAGGGCACGCTGTATCGCGACCAGGCCTGGCATTTCTACATGATCGGCCGGTATCTGGAGCGGGCGGACCAGACCACCCGTCTGCTGGATACGCGATTCCATGCGCTGGCTCCGCAGTCGGACGCTGTCGATGCCGATATCGATGCGGGGCAGTGGAACGCGTTGCTGCGGGCCGCCGCCGGATACCACGCATATCGGCGGGAACATCCCAGCGGATACAACGCGACGGAGGTCGCCTGCTTCCTGCTGGCGAATACCGCGTTTCCGCGTTCAGTCGGGCTGAATTTGGCGCAGATCGAGTGGCATCTGACAAGTTGCGGTCGCGGTATTTCCTGCGGATGACGGCGGCGCTGGAGCGGTTGGATCAGCTGAACGGCATGATGAGCTATCAGAACGTGGCCGAACTGGCGGCGGGGCAAAATTTATCGCCGTTCCTGGATTATGTGCAGCGGGAGATCGGGGCGCTGCATGAGGATATCATTGAGACATTCGCCGGCTGAGGGGTCGTTGCGCGGCCTCGCCTTCTCCGGATACCTTGCGTCGCCATGACACGCGCCATCAAGGCCTCGGTTTGCCCGCATGATTGCCCGTCCACCTGCGCCTTGTCGGTGGAGGTGCTGGACGACGCCCGCATCGGCGCCGTGCGCGGCGCCGAGGACAACAGTTACACCGCCGGCGTAATCTGCGCGAAGGTTTCGCGCTATGCCGAGCGCATCCATCATCCGGACCGGCTGACGCAGCCGCTGCTGCGAACCGGGCCGAAGGGTGCGGGGCAGTTCCGGCCGATCTCGTGGGACGAGGCGCTCGACCGGATCGCCGAGCGATTCGTCGCCGATACGGCGCGGTATGGCTCGGAAGCGGTCTGGCCGTTCTACTATGCCGGCACGATGGGGCTGGTGCAGCGCGACGGCATCAACCGGTTGCGGCACGTGATGCGTTATTCCCGCCAGAAGATGACGATCTGCACGGCGTTGCCGGAGGCGGGATGGCAGGCGGGCGTGGGCGCGAGCCGCGGCGTCGACCCCCGGGAGATGGCGAAGTCCGACCTGATCGTGGTGTGGGGCGGCAATCCGGTCTCCACCCAGGTCAATGTCATGACCCACGTGGCGCGGGCGCGGAAGGAACGTGGCGCGAAGCTGGTGGTGATCGATCCGTACAAGACGCCGACCGCGGCCGTTGCGGATGTGCATCTGGCGCCGAGGCCGGGGACCGACGCCGCGCTGGCCTGCGCGGTGATGCATGTCGCGTTCCGCGATGGTTACGCGGATCGTGACTACATGCGTGACTATACCGATTGTCCGGAAGCGCTGGAGGCGCATCTCCGGGACCGCGGGCCGGAGTGGGCGTCCGCGGTGACCGGGCTGCCGGTGGATGCGATCGAAGCGTTCGCGCGCGCTGTACGGGCGGACCAGGCGCAGCTTCATCCGCTGTGGCTACGGCTTCGCGCGCAGCCGCAACGGCGCCGCGGCGATGCATGCCGTGAGTTGCCTGCCCGCCGTCACCGGCGCCTGGCAGCACGAAGGCGGCGGCGCGCTGTGGTCGAACCGCGGCATGTATCACTGGAACAAGACGCTGATCGAGGGGTTGGATGCGCTGGATCCGGCCATTCGGGTGCTGGATATGAGCCGCGTCGGCAGCGTGCTGACCGGCGACCGTAGCGAACTCGGCGATGGGCCGCAGGTTCGTTCGATGATCATCCAGAACCAGAACCCGCTGGCGGTATGTCCGGACAGCAACCGCGTGCGGCGTGGTTTCGGCCGTGACGATCTGTTCGTCGCGACGCATGAGCAGTTCATTACAGAAACGGCGCGCTGGTCGGATATCGTTCTTCCGGCGACGATGTTCATGGAGCATGACGACATCTATCAGGCCGGCGGCCATAGCCATGTCCAGATCGGTCCGAAACTGATCGAGCCGCCGGGCGAGTGCCGGTCCAACCACGAAGTGATCTGCAGGGGCTGGCGTCACGGCTTGGGGCGAAACATCGCGGGTTCGACATGACGCGCGATGGAGATCATCGACGCGACGCTGCTGGCATCGGGCTATCCGGATGCGAAGACGGTGCTGGAGCAGCGCTGGGTCGATGAAATGCCGTCGTTTCGGACCGCGCATTTCCTCGATGGTTTCGCGACGACGGACCGCCGGTTTCATTTCGCCCCGGATTGGGCGGCGCTGGGCGATAAACATGGGGTGATGCCGCGGTTACCGGATCAGATGGACAATATCGAGGCGGACGGTCCTGACGCGCCGTTCCGCCTGGTGACCGCGCCGGCGCGTAGTTTCCTCAATACCAGTTTTACTGAGATGGCGTCGGGCAAGCAACGGGAGGGGCGGCCGACCGGTGCTGATGCATCCCGACGATGCGAAGCGCGCTGGGGATCGCCGATGGGATCCAAGGTGCGCCTGGGGAATGTGCGCGGCGAGGTCGTTCTGCATGCGCGCGATTTCGGATGGCGCAGCAGCCGGGGGTGCTGGTTTCCGAGAGCATCTGGCCGAGCGAATGTTTCGAGGGCGGGATAGGGATCAATGCGCTGACGAGCGATGATCCGGGGCCGCCTTGGGGTGGCGCGGTATTTCACGACATCGCGGTGTGGATGCGGGAAGAGGTTGCGGAGGTGGCTTTGGCGGCGGAGTAGATCATTTTCAACCTGATTATGCGGGCTGAAAAAGGGTTTATCTGTTTGTTAGGGTGATTAACGCGCCAGGGACGTTCCGCTCGGCGCGATCATGCTTGCACTATGGGGAGGGTTGGACCGGAGCGGTGGGCTGCTGCAGCGAGTTGATCATTGCGGTGGCCCAGAGTTGGGGGTCCCATGTCTGGTCTGGCGCGAGGTGCGGGCCGGCGGCGGGGGTGGGCGCGGGGGCGCTGGCTGTCGATCTTCGCTGTGTATTCCTGAATGGCGGCCATTATCTCGGCCTGCCGCATGTCGTCGATAGGCTCCGGCATTTCGGCGGGGGCGGCTGGAAGTTGGTCGCCGAGACGCTGGTCGAGCGCTTTTTCGGTCTGCAGGGTGGAGCGATTGAGGCTGTTGGCGCAACTGCGGTAGCGGAGGCGCATCGATTGCGACATCTCGGCGGTTTTGGCCTCGGCGAGGACGTCGAGCGTGGTCATTCCGAAGGCGATGATGTGGGCTGCCTGCAGCATTTCCGCTCTGGTGCGGGTTTCGTAGCAGGCCAGGGTGTCGATGATCTCGGACCGGGCTTCGTGCTTGTCCCTGGAGGCTGCGGAGAAGTATGGCAGCAGGAAAGCGATGATCGTTTCAAGAAACGAGTTGGGTGGGAGGGCCATGGGTTCGGTCCGGTGTGCAGTTGCGCGTTTGTTCTAGCGTTGGTTGCGGGCGATGTCAAGAACATAACGTGAATAATGGCTGGGTTCGAGCCGCGACGGTGGGGATAGTTAGCCGTTGGCGCCGGTTTGGGGTGCGCGCATTGGCGGCGACACGTCGCGTATCTCGTCTATTTAGTTTCCTCCCCTGGTCGTGCTTTTGTCGTTCGACTGATCTATTCCCGCGCGTCCTTGCGCGGAGAGATGCGCGACAGGCAAATGCCAGCCGTGTCTGATCGCCATGAAGCGAAGACCGAAGCACAAAGCCCCTCCGGCCAGCGCAGAGACGCCATAAGAAAGACCTAGCACATTGCCGATTACAACGATCGACGCGCCCGCCAGCGCCGCAACGGCGTAGAGATCGGAACGCAGCACCTGCGGGATCTCGGAAAGGAGCACGTCGCGCATCATGCCGCCGCCGATGCCGGTTAGCATGCCCAAAAGAGCTGATGCGACCGGACTTAATCCGAACTCGATGGCCTTTTGCGTGCCGGCGACTGCGAAGAACGACAGTCCCGCCGCATCGAACAGCAGCACAGGGGTGCGCAGTCTGTCGACGCCGGCATACCAGAAAAAAGTGATGAGCCCCGCCAGGACGGAAACCAGCAAATATCGGCCATCGGTGAGGGCGGCTGGGGGCACCGCGCCGATCAGCAGGTCACGTGTAATCCCGCCAAAATTTCCCGTCACGAAGGACAGGACGAGGATGCCGAAAATGTCGAGTCTGCGATTGACCGCGGCAACTGCGCCGCTGATCGCGAAGACGAATGTCCCGCCCAAGTCAAGGATAGGCACGAAGCTTTCAATTGTGGCCATGACGGCTCCCGCGACACCCGCCGATGTATACGAACATCAGCTTGCGCCGAGCCATGCCAGCGCGCCGACGACCAGCGCCTCGACGCCGGTTTCCAGGGTCGGATGTAGGACCGGCGCAAATTGCGGGCTGTGATTGACCGGCAGCTCATTGAGCTTCCCCGCTGCCTTGGCCTCGGCATAGGTCTTGGGATCATTTCCGCCTACGAACCAGAACACCGATGGAACCTGCCACGCGGTGCCGAAGCAGCCAAAATCCTCACTGGCCGGCGCGGGTCCGGTATGCTTCACCCGGTCAGCTGAAAAATAGCCGCGAAACGCCGCGGCGATGCGGTTGCTCGCGGTTTCGTCGTTCACGTTGAGCGGGTAGCGGTCGAGCGGCGTGATCTCCGGTTTGCGCGGCGCCCCCGAGGCTTCGGCCTCGGCATTGACGATCCGCTCGATCGCAGCAAGCACATGCTTGCGCACGCCGGCATCGAACGTCCGCACATTGAGCTTGATGATGGCTTCGTCGGGAATGACGTTCTCTTTCGTGCCGGCCTGCAACACGCCGACCGTGACCACCGCCGCGTCGTTTGCGGCAACCTCGCGGGACACGATGGTCTGGAGCCGCAGGACGACGGATGCCGCCATGACGACGGGATCGATGCTCGCCTGCGGCATCGAGCCATGCGCACCACGCCCGAACAGACGGATTTGCAGACTGTCCGCCGCGGACGTAATCGGTCCGGCGCTGCCGGCGAGGGTGCCGGCGGGGCCGACCATGACATGCTGGCCAAGCACGACATCGGGTGTGGGGAAGCGTTTCAGCAGGCCGTCATCGATCATGGCCTGCGCGCCTTGCGCGGTCTCCTCACCCGGTTGGAAAACGGCCATCAACGTGCCCTTCCACGCGTCGCGCGCCTCCGACAGCAATGTCGCCGCCCCAACCAGCCAGGCAACATGCATGTCGTGGCCGCACATATGGCCTACCGGCACATCGTTCCCTTCATCATCCTTCGCCGAGGCTTTGCTGGCATAGGCGAGGCCGGTGTTCTCGGCGATTGGCAGCGCATCCATGTCGGCGCGCAGCATCACGGTTGGCCCTTCGCCGTTGCGGAGCAGTCCAACCACACCCGTCTTGCCTACCCCGGTCGTCACCTCGTAGCCAGCTTTCCTGAGCTTGTCGGCCGCGATGCCGGCCGTTCGCGTCTCATGCATCGACAATTCGGGATGGGCGTGAATGTCCTTATAAAGCGGTTCAAGATCGGGCAGCAGCTTGCCCAGGTTCGTCAGGACAACGGATGCGCTGTTGAGGGAAGTATGCTCAGCCATATTGATCTCCTTCTGACGCCTGCCGGGGGCTAGTATCCGACACCGAAATCGCATTCCTTGGAGCAGGACGGCCCATATTCGATCTTTATTTTTTAATGAAGCGTATCACCGCTTGCTCTCCCAGGGGTAGGGCTTCGGGGCCTTGCTTTGAAGCTCCACGATGATGTGCATAAATGAAGAATTATGCATCAAAATTAGGGCACTGAAAAGATTGGGCTTTTCTGCTGCGAAACCTGGTGCATAATGAGGGCATGAAATACGGCTATGCGCGGGTATCGACGGACGGCCAGAGCGTTGACGCCCAGGTGCGCCAACTGACCAAGGCCGGATGCAAGAAGGTGTTCCGCGAAGTGGCGAGCGGAGCCAAGACCGACCGCGCCCAGCTTCGCAGGCTGCTCGACCAGCTCGAAGCCGGCGACGTGCTGATGGTGACGCGGCTCGACCGGCTGGCGCGATCCACCCGCGACCTGTTGAACACCCTCGCAGCGATCACCGACCGCGAAGGCCGGGTTCCGATCGCTTGGCGACACATGGGCCGACACCACGACATCGCACGGGCGGCTGATGCTGACCGTGCTTGGCGGGCTGGCGGAGTTCGAGCGCGATCTTATCCGCGCGCGCACAGGCGAAGGCCGGGCGCGGGCCAAGGCGCGCGGCGTGAAGATGGGCCGCAAGCCGAAGCTGACGCCGCACCAGAAGCAGGAGGCACTACGCCGCCGCGAGGAGGGCGAGCCGATGCGCGAGATCGCCCGCAGCTACAACGTCCACCACAGCACGATTTCGAGGCTCGCGCCGGCTGAGGAATGCTCATGAAAGAGAACGAGAACTATGCCAAGGCGGCTTCCGGTGCCCATTGAATGCGCTTGCGTAGAGACTTCTTGGGAAGCGTTTGAAGGCGCTTTGAAAGACCTCCGTCAGGAGCTAAGCGATCAATCTGGTCGGTCGCTGCTTTTTCGTGGTCAAAGTAACTCTTGTTGGAAGCTTGAGACCACTTTAGAACGATATCGAAAGCGCAACATGCTTTTTATAGAATATTATCGCTTGATATCTGCATTGCGACCGGAGATCGAAACTTTTACGGAAAATCAGTGGGCGATACCTAAGTATTATGATGTGGAAAAGCAGGCGCAGAATTATGATTCATTAAGTTTGTCCCAAACTTTCGAGGGGACGCCGGCTTATGATTACATGATATATCTGCGGCATCACGGGTTTCCCTCGCCACTTCTCGACTGGACTTGTTCACCGCGCATCGCTGCTTACTTCGCGTTCAGGAACGCGACCCACAATGGAAAGGCATCGATTTATGTGTTGTCCGAGCGGAACATGCAGTCCGGCTCGAGCGGAGTGCCCGGCATCAATAGACTTGGGGAATATGTGAAGGCCCATCGAAGGCATTTTTTACAGCAAAGCGACTACACAATGTGTCTCGTCTTTAACAGTGATAATGAATGGAGATTCTCCGGACACGAAACTGCACTGAATGTAAAAAATACCCGCCATAGTCCGTATCGGAACTTTGATTTTTGGAAGTTTGACATTCCGTGTGCAGAGCGGAAAAAGATTTTGCACGCCCTTGATGAATATAATTTGAACGGGTTTTCACTGTATGGCTCAGAGGAAAGTCTCATGGAGACGATGGCGATACGAAAGTTAGATTCCTAAAGGGGAGCCAAGACTTATGCTCTGGCGCATGATAGTCGTGGGCGCTGCGCTGACTTCCGTTTTGGAAGGTTGTGCGCGCCCTCCGCCTGACGATCAAGTTTGTGCGTCGTATGGATATGCGCCGGGCACCGAGGGTTTCGGTAGTTGCATGATGCAGCGGCAGCAACAGAGAATGCAGGCTGTCCAGATGTTTATGGGCATACAGCAACAGCAACAACAAAATCAACAATTGTTATATCAACAGCAGATGAACGCCATTCAAAATGCGACCCCGAGGCCGAGCAACACAAACACGACGTGCTATCCCGTAGGGAATACGATTTCGTGCAATTCTAGCTCATATTAGTGGTCACCTACAGCCGGTCGCCCCTGTCAGGAGGGCCCGCACGCCGTTTCAACGTCGCCCAATCCTCCCAACGGGCCAAACCTGTCATCACCGATTTACCATAAAATCGGTTAGCCGGTCGACGGTAAGTATGAGCGTATTGCGCTGGCGGGCGCGCCGCTGATACGGAGCTTGCGCGAGCGCATCCGTCCCGTATGATGATCCTGTCAGAGACCCTGCGCAACGATCATACGCATGACCATTCACCTGAAACCCGCCCTCCATTTCGTCCCGTACTACCGGGTATCGACCGCTCAGCAAGGCCGGCGGTCGTCCGTAATGTTACTCAGCGCCACAGAGCGCAACTCGCACCCCGGGAGGCGAGCTAGCTAAGGCTTAATCCGAACAACCCTTGGTGGCCTTCAAGGGGGGAAGACGATCAATGATGACATTGGATACCTGGGCGCCACGCCTGCTGAGCGTGCTGCGCATCGTGACGGGTCTGCTGTTCCTGGAGCATGGAACACAGAAGTTACTCTCGTTCCCCACGCGGGCGGGCGATGCTCCTGAGCTGTTGTCGCTTCTCGGCGTGCAAGGCTGCCTGGAGATCGTGGGCGGTGTGCTGATCATCCTGGGCTTGTTCACCCGGCCAGTTGCGTTCATTTTGGCGGGCAATATGGCCGTTGCGTATTTCATGGCCCATTTCCCCAGAAGCTTCTTCCCCGCCCTGAATGGAGGAGACGCAGCCATTCTGTACTGCTTCGTCTTCCTTTATATGGCCGCGGCCGGCGGTGGCGTCTGGAGTGTGGACGCGAGGCGGGCGGGGTAAAGGTCCTCTCAACCCCTGCCATTTTGGCGAGCCTCCCTATATCAACCTTGCCGCCGCGAGGTCGGCTGGCACGCAATGACGGAGGGACACAGACATGGCTCAGATCAAGCGGCATGCATCGGCGAACTGGCACGGGTCGGGCAAGGATGGCTCCGGTAGCCTGACGACGCAGAGCGCCACGCTGAAGGACACCCCGTATGGCTTCAATTCCCGGTTTGGCGATGGCAAGGGTACCAACCCCGAGGAACTGATTGCCGCTGCACATGCGGGGTGTTTCAGCATGGCGACGGCGTTCCAACTCAGCGGCGCCGGGCAGCCCGCCGGACAGCCTGGACTGCGACGCCAACCTGACGATGGAGCAGGTGCCCGGCGGCTGGAAGATCGCGGCTATTCATCTGGTGCTGAAGGCGAAGGTGCCGGGTCTGGACAACGCCAAATTCCAGGAACTGGTGAAAGGGGCAAAGGAGAATTGCCCCGTGTCCAAGGTTCTGAACGCCGAAATAACTCTGGACGCCACGCTCATTTAGTGTCTTGGGCTGGTGTCACGACTGGCATGCCGGCGCGAGCCGGCATCCCTGAGGTCACCGCGAGGGGAGGAAATATAGTCCGCGCGCCAGGTCGCCGGGGAGGACTGTCATGAACAAGGTACTGCTCGCCGTCCCCCAACCGCCGGCTCACTGTTCGCCGCCTGTCACGCGTAAGCTCCAGCAGGTGACGACCAAGGATCAGCTTATCGGGACGTGGAGGGTCGTTACGCTCAAAGCCACGAGCGGCGACAAGGTCAGCTATCCCCTCGGGGAGCGCCCTGCCGGCCACATTACCATCACCCCAACTCGGCTTTGGTTGATGTTCGTTGACCCGGCGCGGAAACTACCGGCCGCAGCGGCACTGACTGATGTTGAAGCCATCGCATCAATGAAATCCCACGTGGCCTGGACCGGCAACTACTCGACCGCCGAGCAGACGGCCGACGGCATCAAGACGACCATCCATGTTGACACCGCATCGAGCCAGGCGATCGCCGGGACGGACCGCGTCTACTTCGTGCGGGTTGACGGCAATAAAATGATGATGAAGTCACCGGGTGTAATTGTTCCGATGACGGGGGCAACAAGCGTCGTTGAGATTGAGCTTGTGAAGGCCGATTGAGATGTCGAAAGCTAGATCGTCCGATAGCGGTCCACTCCGGCTCGATCCGTCTCCAGGGCCAATTCTTTGCGGCCCAGCATATGGTTTATGTGTGCCAACACTTCGCCGAAAGCGAATCCGGTCTGGTGGGCGTCCAGCGCACGCGTGAACAGAAATGGCACGATCTCCGCCACCGAGAGCGGGGCGTTCTTGCAAGCCGCAGCGATCTCCCCACAACGCAGGGCGTGGTGCGTGATCAGTTCCTCGAGCCGTTCGTGTAGTCCGTAAAACGGCAGCCCATGCCCCGGCAAGACAAGCACGTCCGGGTTGACGCTCGCCTTGATCGCCCGGAGAGAGGACAGATAGATTCCCAGCGCATCGAGGGCCGGCTCCATCGGATGCACGCTGATGTTTGGCGAGATGCGGGCGATCACCTGATCGGCGGCGAGGAAAAGCCGCTCTTGCGGCCGGTAAAGCATTGCCTGCTCCAGCGAGTGGCCGCCGCCGGTCAATACCTGGAACGTTCGCTGACCGATGGTCACGGTGTCATTATGTTTGATCCGATGGTACGATGCCGGCACGCCGGTGGTACGCCTTAGGTATTCGTGGCCGCGGCTCAGCACGATCTCGGTTGCCTCGACGGACAGTCCGTGCCGCTTGTAGAATGGGCGATACACGTCCTCACCGTAGTCGGCCGGCGCAAATTGCAGCAGCAGGGTGTGAAGGTATTCCGGCCGCGGCATTGTCATCTCCAGGCTGTATCGCTCACACAGCCAGCCGGCCAAGCCGACATGGTCAGGATGAAAGTGCGAAACAACGAGCGATTTCAGGGATTGACCCCTTAGCGGGCCGGCGAGGGCAACTTCCCACGCTTGTTTGCAATCGTCGGTGCCCAGCCCGGTGTCGAGGGCGGTCCAGCCGCCGGCGTTTTCAATCAGGTAGATGTTGACATGGTCCAAACGGTAGGGAAGCGGCAGGCGTAGCCAGCGGATGCCGGGGGCGACATCAATCAGCTCGCCGGGTGCGGGTGGGGCTGGAAAGGGAAACGTCAGCGAGCTTGGATGGGATGGGTCCATGAGGTCTTGGTAGCAAACCCGTTGTCGCTCGCATACGGGCAATCGGGTTCGCCTGTTAAGTCCGGGCGCTGGGAACTCTGGCCATGCTTGTTGTAATAAGCGAGTTCGGCGATCGGGATGCCCGTCTCGGCAAGCGCGCCTTCCAGGCCAAGCTCTGTCAGTTCCCTGACCGCATGCGGCAGGACGTTGATGCCGACACCCAGCGGTCGTGGCTCGGAAACGGACTCCAAGACCCGGCGATCCAGGCCAATCTGGTGCAGGCTGAGGGCGGCCGTCAGCCCGCCAATGCCGCCGCCGACAATCAGGATGGTCATTGGTGGTCCGTCTCTATTGGTGCGCGCCCGGGAATTGTAGCAGCTTCAGTGTGCCTGGAGGAGCAGATCAATATGATCAAATGCGCTCAGCAAATGCCGACAAATTCACCACATAAGTCAAAGAACAGGCGGAATGGCTGGGACCAAATCATATGCTTGATTTTTGGTCACACTGCGTTGCGGCGGCAATTGGTTCAGGTTACCGTTCCCACCGTCTGGACGAATTTATCCCCTCCTGATCCGGAGACTCCTGAATGCAGCTTGGCGTTTTCATCCCTATCGGCAACAACGGCTGGCTGATCTCCACCACATCCCCGCAATACAAACCGACATACGACCTGAACAAGACGGTCGTCGACAAGGCCGAACAGTTCGGCTTCGATTTCGCCCTGTCGATGATCAAGCTGCATGGGTTTGGCGGACCCTCGCAATTCTGGGATTACAACCTGGAATCGTTCACCCTGATGGCCGGTCTCGCCGCAACGACCACGCGGATACAGCTATTCGCGACCTGCGCGGTGCTGACCATGCCCCCGCCGATCGCCGCTCGGATGGCGGTAACCATCGACAGCATCTCGCACGGCCGATTTGGGGTGAACATCATCTCCGGCTGGCAGCGCCGTGAATACACCCAAATGGGCATGTGGCCCGGTTCCGAGCACTATAAACGTAGATACGACTATTGCGCCGAGTACGTAACTATCATGAAACAACTATGGGAGACCGGGCGCTCAGACTTCAAGGGCGACTTCTTCCAGATGGACGATTGCCGCTGCCTGCCGACGCCAACGTCGAAGATCCCCATCATTTGTGCCGCGCAGAGCGACGCCGGCACCCGCTACGCAGCGCGGCACGCCGACTATAATTTCTGCGCCAGTTTCGGCTACAACGCCCCGACCGCTGTCGCCCCCAGCATCGCCCGCCTGGTCAAAGCCACCGAGGAAACCGGCCGCGATTGCGGCGCCCTGGTGCTGACCATGATCATATCGGATGAAACCGACGAGGCCGCCAACGCGAAGTGGGAACACTACAAGGCCGGCGCCGACCTCGAAGCCCTCGCCTATCGCGACGAACAGGCACGCGACGACCCCAGTACCGACATCTATGCCCAACCTAACCGGCGCTCCCTGCTTGGCACCGATAAGCTGCCCACCAACCAAGGCGTCCTCGTCGGCTCTTACGCCTCCGTCGCAGAGGATGCTCGACGAACTGGCCAATGTCCCGGGCGTGCGCGGCGTGATGATGACGTTCGATGATTTCGTCATCGGCATGGAGCAATTCGGCACGCGCATTCTGCCGCTTCATGCGGTGCCGCCAGACAACCGGTGCACCTAATGCGCTCGCCGAGGCGCTGCCTTACCCCACCCCCGGCCGCAGGACGATCGGGGCGTTAGCCGCGGGCGGGTCGCGTTCGCGAATCCCCGCCAGGCGCAGCCCTTCGGCGTAGTGCATCTTGTCGCTCTCCCGCGCCATCGGGTTTGCTGCCAGGAAACGTTCGATGGTGAAATCGGGTTCCAACGCCAATAGGCGGCGGCGGATTGTCGCGGCTTCCTGGTCACGCTGCAGATGCCCGAGCGCCGCGAGGTAGGGTTTGTACCCTGCGGAAAAGGCCGGATTGAGTTGGCTGACCGATCGGCCGATCTCCACCGCGGCTCTCGTACTCCCGCTTCATGAGGTGAATCAGCACGAAGAATGCGTCGAAGAAAAATGCGTGAGGGTCGAGCGGCGAAAGTTTCTTGTAGCGATTGTTGCGCCGTTCCGCCTCGTCCGGATCGCCCGCATAGGCATAGGTGACAGCCGAGAGCGCCCACGCCATCGCCAGATTTGGGTTCAGCGTCAAGGCACGCTCATGCAGCACCATCGCCTCTTGCAGTTGCCGGTGCAGGAACGCTCTGACATGGCCGCTGATGGCCAGCCCACGGGCATCAAAAGGATCGAGTATGACCGCCCGTTCAGCCAGTTCGCCGGCCCGTGCCATCATAGCCTGGGGGCACTCGGCCCAGCCCTGCCCAACAAAAAAGATGTGCCAGTAGGCGTACCAGGCATAGCCCGCGGCATAATCGGGTTCGAGTGCAATCGCCTCGCCAAATACTTGCCGGCCTGCACAAACGCCTCGTGTTCCATCCGCCCGATCAGCGGGATCGACGCGCAGCATGTAGTCGTAAGCAGTGGCATCAATTTGGGCCCGGCTGTTGCTGCGTTTGGCTTCGATCAGCAGAATTTCCGGGTCGATCTGCGCCACCACCTCGGCGGCGATCTCGTCCTGCAACGATAGCAAATCGTTGGTTTCCCGGTCGAAGCGGCGCGCCCAGACGATCTGATTGTTGGCGCGCAGGTCCAGCAGCCGCAGGCTGATGCGGATTTTGCTGCCGGCCCGTTGGACCGATCCGTCGAGCAGGAAGTCGAGACCGAATTCCCGTCTGATCGCCGCCTCATCCCGGCTATCCGCGGCGAACCGGCCCAGCGAATTGGACGAGACGATGAACATCCAGCGGAAGCGCGACAGCGCGTTGGTGATTTCGTCGGCCAGACCAGGGGCGAGATGGGCGTCTTCGTCAGGCATGCCGACCAGGCGGAATGGCATCACTCCGATATGGGCGCCCCCGCGCGTGACCGAACTCTCGCGCTTGCGCGGAGGCCGGCAGCGTCTCGTCCGCGCGGCGCTACCAGCGGCGGCAGCGACGGCGTCGCGCCGCAGGTGGGGGCGCCAATTCCACCGGCTGGGGCGGCCGCAGCGGCAGGCGGCTGTGCGACGGCCCGCGGATTTCGTTCAGCAGTTTCTGCGTTTCAACCGACGGTGCCGCATCCAGCATATCCGCCAGCACAGCCCGGCATCGATCATAGGCCTGCACCGCCAGGCCGCGTTCACCTCGCGCGGCGTGGGCCTTCATCAAGGCACGCCAGGCGCCCTCATGCGAGCGGTCGATCGTCAGCAATCGTTGCGCGGACGCGATCGCGGCGTCCGGCTCCAGATTGTCCTTCAGCATCGACTCGGCGATGCTGCGAGCCCGGTCGCGCAGGCGTTCGCGTTCGGTGTTGCAACCAGGCATCGAAGTTCGGATCGATGCCGTCCAGATCCTCCAGAAGGTCGCCGTCCAGCAGCGCCAGCGACGCGGGACTGCGCCGCGGTTGCCTGCATCACTTCCTCGACGTCGATCCACACAGCTCCGGGCCGCAAGGTCAGATGGTCGCGCGTGATCAGCAGGATCTCCGTCTCCGCCGGCGACAGCGCGTCCAGCAGGCGATGGATTTCCTGCCGCAACGACGCCCGCGCCTGTTCCTCCGGCCGGCGGCTCCACAGCTGTTCGGCGAGGCGGCCGCGCAGCACCGGCCGTGGCGCCGCCATAGCGATACAGGCCAGCAGCGCTCGGGTTTTGCGTCCGGACGGCAGAACGCTCTCGCTGCGAATGGTCCAGGCTTCCATCTGGCCGATCAGCCGCAGCCGCACAACAACATGGTCGAGCGCGTTGGAGGAAGTCGATAGTGTCGAGACCCGCGTTGGAGCGTCCGCCATCATTCCTCTCGGGAGCACCGCAAAGTTGTAATGCCGTACCATCATCCGGCGCCACATCCATTACCCGTCGCCGCCCGCTCAGCCAACATCGATCTGCTTTCGTATGAAAACAAGCGCGGCGTGAAAAGCCGCCTCGGCGTCCATGGCGGTGGTATCGAGCTGGTATGCATCATCGGCCGGCCGCAACGGGGCGGTCGCCCGAGCGGCATCCTTCGCGTCGCGCTGGCGCATGTCCTCTTCGACAGTGGCGAGGTCGGCGTCAGTCCCTCTGGCGTGAAGTTCCAGCCACCGCCGACGCGCCCTTTCCCCCAAGGAAGCGGTAACGAACAGCTTCGCAGTGGCGTCGGGAAATATCACCGTGCCGATGTCGCGTCCGTCCAGGACCGCGCCGTCGTCTTTCGGGAAATCACGCTGAAACGCCAGCAGGGCGGCCCGCACGCCCGGTATCGAGGCAACCGACGTCGCGGCGGCATCAGCCTGCGGTCCGCGCAGGTCGGAGCGGTCGAGGTCCGCCGGCCGCAGCGAGCGGGCCGCGCTTTCCGCCGTCGCCGCATCACCCGGATCACCGCCCGCATCCAACACAAGCCGCCCCACCGCTCGATACAGCAATCCGGTGTCGAGGTAGGGCAACCCCAGCGCGGCGGCGAGACGGCGGGCGAGCGTGCCTTTGCCCGCGGCGGCCGGCCCATCGATAGCTATGATCGGCTTCATCGTCATGCCGGCCGGATCGCGGCGCCAAGACCGTTCATCAGATCGACGAAGCCCGGAAAGCTGGTGTCGATGAAGCCGGCGTCATCGGCGGTGACCGGCGATTCGGCGACCAGCCCCAGTATCAGCGCAGACATCGCAATACGATGGTCCATATGGGTTGCGACCACGCCGCCGCCAGCCGGAGGCGCGCCGGTGCCATGGATGATCAAGTCGTCGCCCTCGATTTCCACTTTTGTGCCGTTGACCGACAGCAGCGCGGCGGTCGCCGCTAGGCGGTCACTTTCCTTGACACGCAACTCCTTCAACCCGCGCAGCCGCGTCGTACCGGTGGCGCAGGCCGCGGCGACGGCCAGGATCGGATATTCGTCGATCATGCTGGGCGCACGTTCGGCGGGCACATCGACGGCCCGCAGCGGGCCAGCACTGACATCCAGATCGCCGACCGGCTCGCCTCCCTCGATGCGGCGGTTCAGGATGACGATCGTGGCACCCATTTCCTCCAGGCACAGCATCAGCCCGGTGCGCAGCGGATTTAGCCCGACTCCCGGTATGGCGACGGTGCTTCCGGGGACCAGCAAAGCGGCGATCAGCGGAAACGCGGCCGAGGATGGATCGCCCGGCACCACCACATCGGCGGCCTGCAGCTCAGGCTGGCCTTGCAACTCGATAACCCGCCCGGCACCGTTGAGGTCCACGCGGACCAGCGCCCCGAAGTGGCGCAGCATGTTCTCGCTGTGGTCGCGGGTCGCTTCCGGTTCCTCGACCCGCGTGATGCCGGGCGCATTCAGGCCGGCCAGCAGCACCGCCGACTTCACCTGCGCCGAGGGAACGGGCACGCGGTAGTCCAATGGCAACGCCTCGCGGGCGCCCTCGATCGCCAGCGGCAAGCGGCCGCCTTCGCGCGAGGCAAAACGGGCGCCGGTTGCGGTCAGCGGATCGATCACCCGGCGCATCGGGCGCCCCCGCAGGCTCGCGTCGCCGGTCATCACCGCGAACAAGCGGTGGCTGGCCAGGATGCCGCACAACAGCCGAGCCGCCGTACCGGAATTGCCCATGTCGAGGACATCCGCGGGCTCGGTCAGGCCGCCGATGCCACGCCCGGCGACCCGCCACATGCCGTCAGCGTCATGCATGACCTCCGCGCCGAGCGCACGCATGGCGGCGGCGGTGCGCAGCACGTCCTCACCGGTCAGCAGGCCGGTGATGCGGGTCTCACCGATCGCCAGCGCGCCGAACATCAAGGCGCGATGGCTGATCGACTTGTCGCCCGGTATGGCGATGCGGCCGGTCAGCGGGGCCAGTGGTTTGCTTGCAATCAGCGGGCGAGGGGCGGCTTCGTCCATGAATTCGGTCCGGTTGGTGGCGGGATGGGGCAGGTCTGTTAACCGAGTTCCGGAGCAGCGGATACCGCCGGAGGTGATCAAGCGAGGCGGCCGCCCCTCAGTACGGTAAGCAAGACGTCCGCAAACAAACAACTCGGGCAGCGATTAGCCATTTGACAGGCCCCCCATCGCGGTGGCATGGGCGCGCGCTCTCGTTTACGCCCAAAGATCGTAAAGGGCTTTATATTCTCATGCCTAAGCCTGAACTCGGCACTAAGCGGGTCTGCGTTGCGTGCAGCACCCGATTTTATGATCTGACAAAGTCCCCCGCCGTCTGTCCCAAATGCGGCACCGAACAGCCGATCGATCAACCGCGTCCGCGCCGCACCGGCGGCAACGTGGTAGAGGACAAGCGTCCGAAGAAGGTGACACCGGCACCCGAGGACGTGGACGTGGAAGTCGAGGGCGTGGAGGACGTCGAGGAAGAAGACGTCCTGGAGGCCGCCGACGACCTGGAGGATGATGCCGACGTCATCGGCGGCGACATCGAGGTCGAGACCGACACCGACGAACACGAGCGCTAACCGCCTGGGGGCGTGGGGCCACTCGCTTTCAGCCCTATAGGGCGAAGCACGCCCCAGCCAAGGCCGCGCGTCGTCAGGGAGGATGGGTGGTCTAAGCTTCCCAGTCCTCGACCTGGAGCATTCGAACCCGCCGAAATTCACGGAGGTTATGTGTAACCAACGTGAGCCCGCGCGCGATCGCTTGGCCAGCGATCAGCACATCGTAGGGCCCGATGGGAGCTCCGGACCCGGCCAATCGGGCGCGCAATTCGCCAGCATGACGCGCATCTTCACGATCGAAATCCAGCACCTCGAATCGCAAAGCCTCAATACGAGCGAGATTTTCCGCGATCCGTCGTCCCTTGTATGCGCCATAAAACAACTCGTGCGCGACAATGGAGGAAATGGCGAAGTCCTGGGGTGAGTGTTGGCGGATCCGTGCCAGGAAGCCGGTATGACCTTTCAGAAGGGCAATGACAGAATTGCTATCGAGCAGATATTTCACTCGAGATAGTCCAGAGCCGCGCGGTTTTGTTCCGGGGGCTGTTCGGTGACGGCTTGCACGAAGTCATCGTCGAGGGGGCCGATGACCTCGTCCAACCACTCCCAATCGCGAGCAATGGGTTCAAGAATGACGGCTTTGCCATGGCGCCGGATGCGAACTTCACCCGCCTCGAAGCGAAACTCTTTGGGCAGGCGGACGGCCTGCGAGCGGCCGGACCAGAAGATTTGCAGCGCTCCTCGCAGCGCCGCCCCACGGATCGACAGCCTGCGCCGACGATGACGTTGCGTCGATGATCCGCTCATTCCCCGGGCGCTAAACCCGGCCCGTGCCCCGCAGCCAGAGCATCAGCAGCGCGTCATAAGGCAGGGCCGGAGTTTCGCGCAGGCGCCAGTACCAACGCAGCCACCGGCTCGACGCCGCCGGCGCCACGGGCGGCGGGCACGGGCGCGCCGCGATCCCGGCGAGCCGCAGCAGGATCAGGCATCTCGGCAGGTGATAAGCACTTGTACAGGCGTACACGGGCGACTGGCCGCGCACCAACCGGGCCACGGCGCGCACGGACGACACCGTGTCGGTACCGGTGTTCTCTTGCATAATCGACGTTTCGGGAAACCCGGCCTGCTTCAACAGCCGCGCCATAACCGCCGCCTCAGCGTCCCCAAAGCGCCCTTGGCCACCGGTTGGAATGAACAGCGGCCGAGCGAACCGCTTACCAAATTGCGCCGCGGCTTCGACCCGGTGCCGCAAGGTCTCGCTGGGTTTTCCATCCGGCCGGACCGCCGCACCGAAGATCACGATCACCGCGTCAGGGGCCAGCGGGTTGACTTTCATCGTCACCGTTTCTCATGCTCACTTCGGACGGAGGAAACGATGAAGATTCTCACCGAGGCAGCGCTTCGCCAGTATCAGGAACAGGGATATTACGCACCAATCCGTGTGATGCCGCGTGCCGAAGCCGATGCCCTGCGTGGTAAGCTGGAAGCATTCGAGGCCGGCGCCGGTATCCTGGCCGGCACGTTGCGCCACAAATCTCATCTGTTGTTCACCTGGCTGAATGATCTTGTGCGCCATCCGCGCATCCTGGACGCGGTCGAGGACGCCATCGGTCCCAACATCCTGTGCTGGGGCTCTTCGTTCTTCATCAAGGAACCGCGTAATCCGGGTTTTGTCTCCTGGCACCAGGACTCGACCTACTGGGGTCTGGATCCGGCGGATGTCGTGACGGCCTGGGTGGCATTCACCGACAGCACGCCCGCCAACGGTGCCATGCGGGTGATTCCGCGGTCACATCACTTGGATCAGGTGCCCCATCACGACACCTTCCGGCCGGAGAACCTGCTCAGCCGTGGGCAGGAGATCATGGTCGAGGTCGATGAGCGTCAGGCGGCGATGCTGCCATTGGCGGCCGGCGAAATGTCGCTGCACCATGTGCGGCTGATCCACGGGTCTGATCCCAATCCGTCGGACCAGAGGCGCATCGGTTTCGCCATCCGCTACATCCCGACGAGGGTGCGGCAGGTCGCCGGATCGCACGACCATGCAACGCTGGTGCGCGGCGTCGATACCTACGGGCATTTCGAACCGGAGGAACGTCCCGAGGCCGATATGTCGGAACGCGCCGTCGCCTACCATGCCGCCGTGACGGGTGCTCACGCTGCGATCCTGATGCGGGAAACCGGGAAAGAGATGCGTGCTTCAGGTTCAGGGCGTGTGAATCATGCGATTACACAAGATTCTGAGCACGGCCGCCTCCGAGTCTTAGGCGCTTGACATCAAACGTTGAAACCGGGCGCAGGGGAAAAGACGATGGGAAAACGTATCGCGTTCGTCGGCGCCGGAGCGGTCGGCGGCTATGCCGGTGCGCATATGACGGCGGCGGGGCACGACGTCACGCTGATCGATCCTTGGCCGGAACATGTGGACTATATGAAAACGCATGGGATGGAGATTTTCGGGATGACCCCCGAGGAGCGCCTCTCAGTGAAGGTCAACGCCATGCACATCACCGAAGTGCAGGCGCTGGCGAAACAGAAGCCGATCGACATCGCCTTCGTTGCGGTGAAGGCGTATGACACGGTCTGGGCGACGACGCTGATCCGGCAGTACTTGTCAGCCTCGGGCTGCGTAGTGTCGATGCAGAACTGCATCAACGAGGAGACGAGTCGCCGAAGTGGTCGGCTGGGGGCGCACCCTGGGGTGCATCGTGACTGGCGGGGTCGGCGTGGATCTGTATCAGCCAGGCCACATCCGCCGCGGCTATGCCAAACGCGCCGACATCACATCATTCTACGTCGGTGAACCGAGCGGCAAGATCACCCGGCGGTCGCAGGAGATCGCGGATATCCTGGCCAGCGTCGATACCTCGAAGGCGACGGACAACCTTTGGGGCGAACGCTGGACCAAGCTGTGCGTCAACGGAATGCGCAATGGCGTCTCGGCCGCCACCGGAATGGGCGGCAATGCGCGTGACGGCCACGCGGCGGTTCGTCGCATCTGTATCCAGTTGGGCGGCGAGTCTGTCCGGGTTGGGCAGAAGCTAGGATACAAACTGGGGAATGTCGGTGCGTTGCCGCATGAGATGCTGGCGAAGGCAATGGAGGGCGAGGCGAAGTCCTATGCGGAGATCGAGCGCCTGATGACGCAGGGCGGTGCCGGCCAGGCGGAGCGCAGCGATTACCAGCGGCCGTCGATGGCGCAGGACATGGAGAAGGGCCGCCGCACCGAGATCGAGTTCATGAACGGTTTCATCGCAACCGAAGGCGCTCGGGCCGGCGTCGCGGCACCCACGCATGAGATGCTGACCAGGCAGGTGCTGCGCGTGGAGCGCGGCGAAATCTTGGCCCGACCGGAAAACGTCTTGGTAAATGTTTAGGTCCCATGTTCTTTAATCGTGGGCCGTTTGGCAACTAGTGGTGCGGTCCTTAGCCTTTGTAGCAGGGTGGTTCGGACGGGTCAGCGCGCCAGTTCTGCGAAACTGGCACCATGAGACGCACTTGATTCTGGCAACACTGCGCTCGATTTCGACGGCTTCAAAAAATGCCAGCCGCCAAGCCACCGGCCAAAGCCGAACCCAAGTCTCGGCAACGTTCTAGATCAGCGGACGAGATGATCTTCGGCGCCAGGATTTCCTCGGGCGATTGTGCATACGTGCAAACGATGATTGGGTCCGCGACCGCCCGCAGGCGCCAGCCGGTCACGATGCGAGCAATCTGTCGAGCGGCGTTCTCGCCGTCGCTGCCGGCACAGATCAGGGTGGCGTAGGGGCGGCCATTGATGCGATCAAAGGCCGGGTAGTAGGTGCGGTCGAAGAAATCCTTCATACGCCCGGCCATGGCAGCCAGGTTCTCAGGCGTCGCGAAAATGTAGCCGTCGGCCGACAGAACATCTTCCAATTCAGCATCCGCGGCAGTCAGCAGCCGCACCGTGACCTCTGGTTCGGAAGCCGCTCCAGCCGCCGCCGCTTTGGCCATCTGGCGAGTGCCGCCGGTCAGCGAATGGAACACGATCAGGAGGGTCTTCAAGGCTGGCCCCCTCCGAAGATGGCGAAATTATAATAGCTACTCGCCCCAGCGCAGAAACAAACCGACGTCGCCCGGCTTGCCCTGCGGAAAATCGAGCACCTGCGCCGAGAGATTGAAACCGTGCGGTCGCAGCGTAGCATTCCACCGTTGGTAGATTTCCGCGGCTTCGCCGCGCAAGGTTTCCGGCCATGTATCATTTGGCGGATTATTGATTGCCCGAGAATCATCCGTGCAAAGCTCGCTAGGAAAGCGCAGCAACAGATATTGCGTGTCACCATGTTCGGCGGCCTTCTGGGCTTGGTGAATCAGTTCACCCCAGTCAGAATCGCTGATCTTCGTTTTGATCATCTCCTCGACCTGTTCGAGCCGATGTTCCACGGCCGCCGTTTTCAGATCTTGTGTGTGTTGGGTTTGGGCATCCTTGAACGCCCGCTCAGATCCTCGGAAAAATTCGGCGGATTGGACGTCGGCCGACGGCTTCGACGGGTCGTGTGCTGGTTGTTGCATTTTTCTCTCCTGCGAGGTCGAGCGCTGAAAGACTATCACTATGGCGCCTCATTGAAGAGGCCGATGTTGGGGTTACTCAAATAAGCCGATGCTTTACCCTTCGTTCGCGTTTGTCCCAGAATTGCGCGGGAGCCTTACCCGTAATGACTATCAGGAGGGTTTTTCAGGAAGAAAAGGCTCCGATGGGACGCCGGCGGGTGACGGCACTGACGATCGCCAACGTTACCACGTTCAACATCAGCGCGACGACGCCAATGTTCAGGTCGCGCAGAGCCTCTGGCAAGAACGGGAACAGCACCGCCATGTCCGTGTGCGTCAGGCTGGTCGCCGCGACGGTCGCGACCCCGACACATATACTGGCGAAAGCGCCTTCCCTGGTCACAAGGTTACGCGGAAGCAAGCTGGCGACCAGCGCCGGAAACAGCTGCGTCACAAAGCTGTATCCCATTAACAGCAGGGCGACGATCGTGGTGCCCCCGCGCAGGGTGAACAACACCGACACCAACGCCACGACCGGAACCAGCATCTTGGCCAGCCGGGCGATGATCGCGTCCGGTGCTCCGGGTTGGAAATATCGGAAAATGTTGTTCGCAAGAAGGGTCGTCGAGGCTATCAGGATCATCGAACCTGGTACGATGGCGGTAAGTACGCCGGCCGCGCCGATCACCCCAACGAACCAAGGGTCGAAGGTCTGCACAGAGAGGCGAAGCAATGACAAATCTATGTCGGCCCCTTTTAGGCCCGGAACCTGCAGGATCGCAGCGAAGCCCGCAAAGAACACAAACAGCAGAATGAGCTGATACAGCGGCAGCATCGCGGCGTTGCGGCGGAAGGCTCGCTCCTCCTTCGCGGTGTAAAGCGAGCCGAACGTGTGCGGCCACATGTAAAATCCTAGCGCGGTCAGCAGCACCGTGGAATCGAACCATGCCAGGCTTTCACCTTGCGCCGGCAGCGCCAGGAAGTTGGGCTTTGCTGTCTGGATCGCCGCGAACATCGCGCCGTAGCTGCCATAGTAGTGCAACGGCAGGTAAATGCCCAAGAACAGCACGACGGCAAGGATCGAGGTGTCCTTGACCACCGCTGTCCACGCGGATCCGTGGATGCCGGACACCGTAACATACGCGGTGACGACGGCGGCACCGATCCAGATGGCGGCTGTCGGAGAAATCGCGCCATAGGCCGCCGTATTGACGATGATACCCAACCCCTTGAGCTGAAGCACCAGGTAGGGAACCAATGCGACGATGCCGACCATCGCAACCAGTACGCCCAACGCGGGACTATCATATTTGCGCGCGAAAAAATCCGGTTGAGTGATCAGCCGGTGTTCCTTCGCGTAACGCCAGATCGGTGGCAATAGCCAATACGACAGCACATAAGCCAGGCAGCCATAGGACAGGATGTAGAAGGCCGGCGCGCCATGCCCATAGGCGAAACCGCTGCCGCCGAGGAAGGTGAACGTCGTGTAGATTTCACCAGCCATCAACACGAAGACCAGGATCGTGCCGAAACCGCGGCCGCCGACCGTCCACTGCTCCAGGTCCATGTTTTTACCGTGCCTGGCGCGCAACCCCAGCAGGAGTACCGCGGCGACGGTGACGGATATGATGGTAAGGGCGGCGGTCATCTTGGGCCCCGTGGCTCGCGGTTGGCAGGGTCCATCAGATAGATGATCGCCATGATTACCGCGGTGAGGACGATCCACAGGACGATCCACGCCAGTATCAGTGGCATACCCAGGATCAGGGGCTCGACACGGTTAAAGTATGGCGTACCGACCAGAACGCCCAGGAATGGCAGCGCGGCCAACCATTTCACCGATGCCATAGCCTCTCCTGTATCTTGCGGACACCTAATGTAGTGCGGTCGGCCGCGAATGCTTGGGTCAAAGGCGATGGAAACGCCTGGAGATCTCAATCCATCCTTCGGGCAACCTGATCCCACCGCCAACGTTTCAAAATGACTATACCCCAGGAGATGCCTATGAGCGAGACCGCTCGCGACAACACAAGGCCGGACGAATCCACGCGTGCAAAACCGCCACGGCGCAGCGGCGAGGCCCGCTCACAGGAGAGCCCTAGCAAAGATAAGTCGCCGTCTGATTCGGATATTATTGCTGAGTTGGGTGACGAACTGGGTGGACCGGCTTGATCCTCCTGGAGCGCTAGTTGACGCCTAGAACTATGCACAAAAACCTTTACTCTTACATAACGTCGTCGCGGACAGTTCTCCTGCCCCTTTGACTACCTCGACCGGAGTGCGAAGCTACGCGCTCGCCAGTTCCCAATTCGATGTGTTCGGAGCGGTTCATGGGCTGCAAAAAGTTTGCATCCGAAGTAAGATGACCAAGGCCAGCCTGCCCACAGCTTGTGCAGAGGAGGAGGATAGATCGGATGCCAGGACGCCTGATCCCTACACTCGCCGCGACAGGTTTGCTCTACAGCTATCAGCCCTCGCTTCGGGCCGCCCCTCCCCCCGGCGCCGATCCTGATCTGGCGCCCTGGTTCAAAAGCCTTCGCCAGCCCGAGACCAATCTGTCCTGCTGCGATCGCTCCGACTGCCGGACGGTGCGATATCGGATCGTTGATGGCCATTTCCAGGCGTTCATCGGCGAAGAGTTCGCGCGTTGGCAAAATCCGCCCTATGCCTGGGTTGACGTCCCCGAGAACAGCGTTCTGCACCGCTTAGACAACCCCACCGGTGAAGGGGTCGCTTGCTGGGCCGGTTCCAAGATCATCTGTTTCATCGAAGGAACGGGCGCCTGATGCCCGTGGCGTCAGTGGGACGGCAGATCACGCAACGCCTTGTCTGCGTCCTTACGCAGAGCGGTGTCCTTAGCCACGTCGCGTGCGTCGGAGAGCCAGGTTCGCGCATCCGTGACATCGCCCTGGGCCGCCGCGCTGCGTCCGGCCCGCAGATAGAGGTCCGCCGCTTCCGGGGCGTTGGGGGTAAATTGGGCAGCCAGCGCCAATGCGCGCGCCATTCCCCGGTAGTCCAGCCGATCCCGCCGCAGATCGGCGGCATGAAGCGCCAAAGCCGCGCTGTGCGATAGCCGCGATTGCAGCTCGGCCACATCAGCCGGATTGGCCGCCGCGGTCAGCGACGCAGCGGCTTTCTCCAAGCCAGGCCGGTCATGACGCTCATCGGCGATCAGGCCTCGCAGGAACCAGGCGGCATTAGCCAATGCGGGGTCCTTGCTGGCGGTCAGCTCTGCGGCCGCCTGGTCGGACCCCGAAAGGTCGTGCAGCCTGAACAGCGCGATTGCCAAAATCAGGTCGAACTGCGGATCAACGATGCCGCGCCGTTTCAGCTCCACCTGCAGCGCCTGGGCGGTTCGCATTGCGTCGCGCGGCTGTCCCGCGCGAATCTGGGCTGTTGCCAGGTTGAACCCGGCATCGGCGATCGCGGCGGCGTCGTCCCGCGTTCGCGCACGCGCCAGCGCGGCACGGTATTCCGCCTCCGCCTGATCCGGTTTATCCAAATTGTAAGCGATATCGCCGGCGTGGTCGAACCGAGCCAGCGTTGGGTCCTCCGGGACGGTCTTGGGATGGGACGAACAACCGGCCAGCAGCATCAGAAGGACGATCCCCCGCCTCACGGCCGAACCTCAGAGGGCGACAGACGCCGCGGCTCAGGCGCGGCCGAACCGGACAACGGCCAGGTGTGGCGCAATTGGTCGAGCGCCTTCTCCAATTGCGCCGCGGCCTCCTGCGACTGCGTCAACAGCGCCGGCAGACCCGCCGCGGTCGTTGCCACATCGCGCGTGATGGCCGGAAGTCGCGGCGTCGCATTTGCCAGATCGTGGGTCGCCTTCTGGGTCGATTCAAGCGCGGCGTCGGCGCGATGCAGCAAGGCGGGCACGCCCTCGGGACCGCTGACCGTCGCCGTAACGCCCTTGACGTCCGCCAGCGAGGCATTGAGCTGGTCGGTCGCGGCTTTCAGATTGACCAGCGTCTGTGACAACTGATTGGTCAGATCGTCGTTCTTCAGCAATTTACCGATATCGCCGTGGCCCTTAGACATGTCTTCCGCGGTGTCGGCGAGGATATGAGTTGTCCGCGCAACGTCGTCCAGGATCGGGAATACTTTCTGCTTCACCTGATCGATCATGGCCCCGATATTTTCCGTCGGGTCACGCTCCGTTGCCGCGTCGATTACCGCGTAATCCCAGTCAAGCTGCGCGCCTTTGCCGCGCGAGATATCGAGAAACGCCGCGCCAGCCACGCCAAACTGCTTTTTCACCACCGCCTTGCTGTCGCGGCGAATAAATCCTGTCGCCTGCTCTTCCAGCTCCGCCTCGGCATACATGCGTTGACTTGGGTCGACTACGACACGACGAATGGTACCCACGCGTGTGCCCAGCAACTGGACGTCGGCGCCGGCCGACAGGCCCTGGCTGCCGGTTTCGGGCAGCATGATCCGCAACTTCGCTGTCGAGCGGAACCAGTCGCTCAACAGGCCGGCCTGCAGCACCGCAACGACGAACAGACCGATGGTAACCAGCACCAGCAGGCCGACCCACTCGTCGGAATTTCGCAGGATCCTCATGCCGCCCGCCCCGGCAAGCGCATCGGGGCCAGCCCGACATCGCTCAGCCGCAGCCGATGGGTGGGGCGAACGGACCGGTCACGCATTGCCGGACCGGGCCCTGCCAGCCACATCACCGTCACGCCTTGGCCGCGCGCTTCGGCACCAACCTCCAGAAGCATCGGGAGCAGGTCGTCCTGCTGTGAGGTTCCCGGCAGTTCCAGGATGACTAGCCGTGGCTGGCCGAGAAATGCACGCACACAAGCCGCGCGCAGCAGGTCGGGGTCGGTCAAATGACGTGCCGGGCCGGCGGGGAGACCTGGCAGCCCGAAGCGCTGGGCCAGCTTCGCACCTTCCGCGCGCAGCGTTGCCTCGGGCCTGAGCGAGTGGTGCAGCGGCGCCAAAAGTAGTCGATGTGCGACGTCTTGGGTGTCGGGGTGCAGGGGCCGATGGAACAGCCTGCCGATACGGCCACGCAACGCATCGGCATGACGCCGAGGCGTGCGGTGCCAGTCGCGGCCCAGGAAGCGAACACAGCCGGCGGTCAGCGGCGCGAGGCCGGAACAGAGATCGGCGAACGCCGCACCGCGTCGCGAACCCGGGACCTCGATCACGGCGAAATCACCTTCTGACAGTGTCAGATCGAGCGCGGCAAGCGGCATGCGTTCCCCCAAACCACGTGCCGCCTCGAGGGTCAGAGTAGGCGTCATAGGGCGGCACTCAGCAGCAGGGTTACCGCCATGATGCCTGTGACGCCGCGTGTGAAGCCGCGGGGCAGCAGGCTGGACGGCGTATCACCCTCCTGGGCGCCCAGTCCGGTGAGGCAGCTGCTCAAGGCCACAACCAATCCGATGAGCACCAACTTGGCCGGGAAAATCGCCAAATCACGCGCGGACATTGCGCGCAGCACATTGTTCAGAAAGGTGAAGATCGATGTATTCACCGCGCCCGCGAGGCGGCCGGTCGCGAAGCCGCTGATCAAGGACAACGTGACGAACACCACGCCCAAGGTGAAGGCACTCACCGCGAACGATACGGCACGCGGCAGCACCAGATAATCGAAGATGTCGATGCCCTCGGCACGCAGGATGAGGATTTCGCCCTGCGCGGTCATCATGCCCAGTTCGGCGACGGCCGCGGTGCCAGCGCGACCGAGTAGGATGATACCAACCAGAAGCGGGGTGATCTCACGGAACAGGACGATGACCAGGATGCGGCCGATCTCCTGCTCCTCCCCAGCGGTTCGCAGCCAGTAGAGCGCTTCGAACACGAGGCCCAGACCGACGATCGAGCGCAGTTGCGGCGATCGTGCCGAGCGAACCGCCGACCGTTCGAGTGAGGGTGGCGCGGAACCCGGCGCGCACGGAGCGCCGCCAAGTTGATGGAAACACCGCCTCTCGGACCACGCCCCAGAACAGGGCCGCGAGTTGGAGCATATACGACGAGCGTCCTCGCGCCTCGGCGCCGATGATGCCAAGCACACTCATGCCCGGCCCGCCAGGACAAAGCTGCGCGCCTCGCCGGTGTGCGGGCGATAGAACAGGCCGCGGGGGCGAAAGAGAAAACCCTGACGCAAAAGCAGGTAGGCCCGTTCGCTGGCCTGGATTGCCTCGGCTGGGGCAGAGGCCGCCAGTGCATCAGCGCCATGGATCACCTCCCCCCACAGGTTGAAGAGTTCAGGTGGATCCCCCAGCGTAGCGCCGACAACCGGCCCGACATCCAATCCGAGGCCGAACGCGCCCCGGCCATCGTCGGCGTCGAACAACGCGGCGCACCGCTCGCGCAGCGCGATGGCGACATCGGCCAGACGCAGCGCGGCATCCGCCACGCCAGCCGACGATTCGGTGAAATACCCAGCGGCGGCGACGATCGTGGTGCCGAGCATTTTAACGTAAGGGATTGAGTGGGCGGCGGCGATCTCTTGTACGGAACAGGCAATCTGGTTTGTCAGCTCCGCGGCGGCGGGGTTGCGCAGGGTCAGCACCAGCACAACAGCTTGGGGCAGGAGATCACCCGCGGTGTCGTGTGCCGTCAGCGCCGGATCGAGACCAAGTTCGTCCGCCCGCGGTTCGGATCTGGAAACGGCGAAGTTATCCGGGGCCAGGGGTGACGCCGACAGTTCCACGGGTGTTGCGAGACCCACCAGCGTGGCACAGGCGCGAGCGAAATCGCGCGAGGCAGGGTCGAGGCGAGAGTCCTCCAACATCACCAGGCCAATGGCGCGATCTGATTGCCTGATCGGAACGGCAAAGATCCCGGTTGTTCCAAGGGGGGCCATCAACGATCCATGCAGCGCCACAGTCCGCCGGTCGCGGCCGGCATCCGGTGCATCAACCTCCTCGCCTTCCGTCATTGCCTCGAACAGCGCCGGCACCTCCTGGCGAGACAGCTGGAGGCCGGCAACGTGACCTCCGGTTGCGGGTTCGAAGCTGTCGTCGCAACGCAATATCTGGCCATGGCGGCCTACCAGCCGCCAAACCCCGGCTCGTCTGGCGCCGGTGGCTTCGGCGAGCGTCTCGGTCAGCGCCTTGGGCGGGGTGCCCGCGGCGTCGAACATTCTGGCCTCGGAGGCCAATCTGGCAAAAGCAGCGCTTTGTTGCTGCACGGCCGACGACCGTTCGGCAACGGCGCGGGCGGCCCGCTCGGCACGTAGTCCCTGGCGCACCAAGAGCGTCGCCAGTCCCACCGCAAGCGCCACTACGATGAGCGACAAAAACGCGGCCCGGCGCGAATTGGCGCTCATAAAGCCGCTGAATTCAGCCTCCGGCACGGTGATCAGCAGCAGCCAATCCTGCCCGTTGTTGGCGAGCGGCGTGACGATAGAAATCAAGCGGCGATCACCGACTTCGATAACGCGATTTCCTGGGCCCTGCGCGCGAAAGTGATCCCAGGTCGCGACGAGGTCGGGGTCACCGATCCCGTCGATGTTGGCAGGCGCCAACTGTCCGTCGCGGTTTTGCAAGATGCGCGTCGGATCGGGACCGGCGACCATCTCCCCGTTCTTCGCAACAATGTAGGCGCGACCGGTCTGCCCGATCGAGAGTCCGCCCAGAAAGCGGGAGAGTTCATCGAGCCGGATGTCAACACCGACCACATCAGGATTGGCGTCGGGGCCGTGCACGGCGGCCGTGACGCCGGGTGCCCGCGCGGAGAAGAAGATATAGACCCCACTCCAGAACACGTTATCGGCCGCACGCGCGCCCTTGAACCAGGGCCGGGTGCGGGGATCGAAATCGTCCTTGGGGTCCTGGCGGCGCGCGGTGACCTTGCCGGCGTGATCGCGCGTGATCCACTCCACGGTTCTGCCGGATGGCTGCATCAGGATGCGCTTGGTTTCGGTGGCGCCATGCGCACCGTCGGCAGCACGGGTGACCAGCATGAAGTTGCCGGCGGCGTCCGCGAACAGGACATTGGCGATCTGCGGTGTGTCTTCCAGTACCTGAGGCGGCGAAGACATACGCCTCTTCTGCGCGATCCGTCGCGCCACCGCGGCCGAGCGTCGTGTGGGCGAGCAAAATGGCGTGGGAAGCGGGTTCGAGATAGGCCGAGACCTGCATCGCGATACGCTCCTGCGTGCTGCGCAGCAGCGTATTCGACAAGCCGAGGACGCCGGCGCGGTTGGCGTGATCGGCATAGATGGCGATGCCAAGCAGGAACCCGATGATCAGACCGACGCCGCCCAGCGGCAGGCCAATATGCAGCAAAGTATTACGCCGCCGGGCCCGCTCGGCCAGGGGATCGACATCGATATCGACAATGTCAGCGCGATCTGTCAGACGGAGCCCCTGCTCAAGTATTTGTTACCGAGTGCCGACTCTGGCATAACAACAAGAAGGCGAAGGCCTCCAAAAGGTCAATGCAACGCGCCGCGATCCGCCGTCGAGGTTGAGCATCACCCTGTTCTTTACTAGTAATACCAAGTGTTGATTGACCGACCGACGAATGTGAACTTTGCTGTTGGAACCGATTCGGATTAGCGCGGCATCGGTGAAAAATCTATGATTGTGGCGCGGTGAATAGCACATCTAAGCGGCTCTTCCGATGGCGGCCCCAGCCCGGCTCATGAGTAGTCCGACGCGTATGCCAGCTGTTGACCTGGCAATACATCGGAGCGGCGCGCTGCTGAGGAGCGGTCTCACCCATCTCGCTTTATGGAGGTGGGGCGTAGCCGTTGATTTCCCGCTACCCGTTAACCTCAGATTAATCCTCTTACCGTCTTAGTTGAGCTTAGCCGCAGGCTCAGTGGTCAAACTGAATCCTGGCCGGCACAAGGTTGGCTATCCGCGGCAGAGGTAAAGAAGTTGTTACACCCGAGTGTCAGGCGATCACGTGGCCGATTTGCCTTAGCTGTCGCCGCCCGTCTGGCGATCGGATGGCAAACGTCATGCGGACCGGCACCATTGCGTCTACGGGGTTGCATCTAGTGTCGGTCCGGCGACAGATCCTCGTCGCTTGCCTTGGGTTTGTCGCGATCGTCGTGACACTTGGTGGACTAGCCCAGCAGCATGCGACCCGGATGGCGCGCCTCGCCATCGGTATCTATGACAATTCGTTTATCGGGATGTCGTATGTCGCCCAGGCAAGGGAAGCGTTTGTTCACCTGGCAGAGGAGACTGGCAGCGAGGGCGCCGTCCCGTCCCACCCACCCCGACGCGTCGATGTCGAGAAGAGTACTTGATCGCCTGGATGTTGCGGTGGAGCGCGCTGCTACGGACCGCACGCGGGAGGCCGGGCAACGTACCCGGGCATTGCTTATTCAGTTGATGGACGCGCCAGCCGAGGAAGTAGCTGCCAGACTGGCGCGGGCCGATCAATCTATCGCCGATTTGGTCAAAAATTTCTCCGCCGACGGGCTAGGGACACGCGACCGCGCGGAGGCTTCGGAAGCAGACAATTTTCGCCAATTGCTCGTCGAGACCGGGATCGCTATCTGTCTGGCAATGGGCGTAGGACTGTTCCTAGGTCGACATCTGTCGCGGCCGCTTGTTCAGCTATTTCACTACATTGAAACCCTTGCGGCTGGCGACCTGGACCATCAGATTGCGCCGGAGTTGGCGCGTCGTCGTGACGAGATCGGCGCAGTCGCGGGCGCCACGATAGTGTTCCGAGAAGCGATGCGGCGGAATGCGCAGGCCGGCAAAGATCAATTCCAGGCTGCCCTGAGTAACATGTCGCAGGGACTGTGTATGTTCGATTCGGCCGAAAGGCTGATCGTAGCCAATGCCCGGATGGCGGAGATGCTTGCCATACCGGCCACTAGCTTTGTCACCGGCATGACCCTCGAGAATATTATGGGGAAGGCAGGCCGCGTCTCGAGCCCGCGGCAGGCAGACATTGATACGATGTACTGCAGCATTCAGCACCTAAAGGCCGCTGGCGTCCCGTCTGACAGCTTTTGCGAACTAACCGATGACCGAACACTCGCAGTGAACTTCGTCCCGGTTGCGGATGGCGGCTGGCTGGTGACCCTAGAGGATATCACGGCTCGGCGCCTGGCTGAGGCAAAGATCACCTTTATGGCGCGTCATGACGCTCTGACCGGCCTGCCGAATCGTGCTTTGTTTCATGACCGCTTGAAGGAAGCGGTGGCGCGAAGCCGGCGCGGCGAGCCTTGCGCGGTTCTTTACCTCGACCTCGACCATTTCAAGTCAGTGAATGATACCCTGGGCCATCCGGTCGGGGACGCGCTATTGCGCGAAGTCACCGAGCGTCTGCGACAGCAGGTTCGAGAGGTCGATACGGTGGCGCGCCTGGGGGGTGACGAGTTCGCTATCATTCAGTCGAGCGTCGACCAGCCGGAAGGCGCGACTGCGCTGGCCAAACGACTGGTCGAAGCGGTCAGCCAACCTTACGACCTTGGCGGCAATCAAGTGGTAATCGGAACGAGTATTGGAATCGCAATTGTGCCGGGCGATGGTCAAGATCCGGACGAACTTATGAAGAATGCGGATATGGCGCTTTATCGAGCCAAGGGGGACGGACGCGGCCGCTGGCGCTTCTTCGAGCCGGAGATGGATGCGCTGATGCAGGCCCGCCGGAGCTTGGAGATGGACATGCGGAGAGCGCTGGCCGCGGATGAATTCGAGGTTTACTATCAACCTCTAATGTCCATCGAGACCCGGACCGTGAGCGGGTTTGAAGCGCTGTTACGATGGCATCATCCCGAAAGGGGAATGGTGCCACCATCCGAGTTCGTGCCGCTCGCCGAGGAGATCGGCGTCATCATACCTCTCGGCAAATGGGTGCTCGGCCGGGCCTGTGCCGACGCCGCGACCTGGCCGGGCGGCGCAAAGGTCGCCGTCAACGTGTCGGGCGTGCAGTTTGGCTGTCATACACTCGTCGACGACGTTGCCGCGGCTTTGGCGGCGTCAGGCCTGGCACCGGGCAGGCTTGAACTGGAGATCACCGAGACGGTCCTGATCACCGACACCGAGGCGGTGCTCACGGTTCTGCGTCAGCTCAGGGATCTCGGTGTTGGTATCGCAATGGACGACTTTGGAACCGGGTATTCGTCGCTCAGCTACTTACGGCGGTTTCCCTTCAGCAAGGTCAAGATCGATCAATCGTTCATCCGGGGCCTTGGCACTGACCGGGATTCCGCCGCGATCATCAAGGCGATTACTGACCTTTGCAAAACCCTTGGAATGTCAACGCTCGCTGAGGGGGTGGAGACCGAAGAGCAATTCAGGCAGTTGCAGGACGGAAGCTGCGGTGAAGCGCAAGGATTCCTGTTCAGCGCGCCGCGCCCGGCCGCCGAGGTGGCTGCAATGTGCCGAAGGTTGAGCCAGCCGGAATTGGTTGGGGGTACGGCTTAGTCCGTTGCGTCATTCATTCTGCTCGACGCAACCGACCCGATCCACGTCGCCGCCGGTCTGGCGTACCTTCAGCGAATGCCCGGGCGAGCCGCGAATGGACGTTTTCGCAACGCCTTGGACAATTGCGACCGGCTGATGCGAACGCGCTCGCAAACCCGGGCGCCACTGGCGGGTGTGGAAGCTTGTTCGACATCCACATCGATTGATCGAGATCATTGATCTCTCGTCCTCTAGGGAGCCGGTTGTCCTCCACAAGCAGGGAACCGGGAGGCAATCGTGTTTGACTGGCTGTGGCGCTTTTTCGACAGGCACATCGTCGCCAACGTGCCGGACGAGCTTTCCGCTTGCCTGGAGTGCGGGGAGATCCAGTGCGTCGACAGCAAGTTCCGCAATTGTCCGAACCGTTTGGCACGGGTTGCCGCATTGAAGGCTTCGCGATTGGACGCCGAGACGGAGACCACTGTGACGCGTTAAGCACGTTGATCTTGCTCAGTCGCGGCGTGGCCGCGGGGTGGCTGGGACCTGCCTGAACGCGGGTCGGGTAACCGCAAGCATCGCTCGCATAAGTGGCCGGTAGCGGGTAGAGAGGGCGCAACATCTCCCCTACACCGAATGGCGGACCATGCTTCAGATTGATGACCTCGTGTTCAACGCATGGGGGCGGCGCTTCTTTGACCATGCCAGCGTCTTGGTGCCCTCAAACGCCAAAGTCGGCCTGGTCGGACGTAACGGCGTCGGCAAAACCACGCTGTTCAGGCTGATCCAGGGCGAACTCTCACCAGATCAGGGCGACTTCCTGCTTCCGCGGGGCGCGCGGATCGCCAGTGTGGATCAGGAACATCCCGCCACGCCGGTCAGTCTGCTCGATACCATCCTGGCGGCGGACGAGCAGCGGGACACGTTGCAAAAGGAACTAGAGGTCGCCGAACCGGAACGGATCGCCGATATATACGCTCGTCTTGCCGAGATCGACGCTGATCGTGCGCCGGCCCGTGCGGGCGAAATCCTGGCTGGCCTCGGTTTCTCTATCTCCGATCTTTCCCGGCCGATGTCCGAGTTCTCCGGCGGCTGGCGGATGCGGGTGGCGTTGGCGGCGGCGCTATTCGCCGAACCCGATCTGCTGTTGTTGGACGAACCGACCAACTACCTCGACCTCGAAGGTGCGCTGTGGCTCGAGGCACGGCTTCGCAAGTATCCGAACGCGGCGATTATCATCAGCCATGACCGGGAGCTGCTCAATAACTCGGTCGATGCCATTCTGCATCTGCATCAGGGCAAGCTGGAGCTGTATACCGGCGGGTATGACGATTTCGAAAAACGCCGAGCGGAAAAGGCGCGTTTGCTGTCGGCGTTCGCGGCGAAGCAGGCGGCGGAGCGAGCGCATCTGCAGAGCTTCGTCGATCGCTTCCGAGCGAAGGCCAGCAAAGCGGCACAGGCACAGTCTCGGATGAAACGACTTGCCAAGATGGAGCCGGTTTCGATGACGATCGAGGAGCGGGTGGCGCCGTTCACCCTGCCCTCCCCGACCCGGCCGCTGGCGCCGCCGTTGATTCGGTGGGAGGCGGCATCGGTGGGTTATGGCGCGCGATCCGGTGCTCCGCGATTTGAATTTACGGCTGGATGTTGATGACCGGATCGGGTTGCTGGGGGTGAACGGTGCCGGCAAATCGACGTTTGCCAAGATGGCGGCGGGTGTGCTCGGACTGATGTCCGGGCATATGCAGCGGGAGCGGCGGATCAAGGTCGGCTGGTTCCACCAACATCAGATAGAGGCGCTCAACCCTGCCGACACGCCGCTGGACATCATCCGGCGTGAGCGGCCGGATGACGGTGAAACGTCTCACCGGTCTCGGCTGGCCGGTTTCGGGATCGGTTTCGACAAGCAATCCACCACTGTGGAAAACCTGTCGGGCGGAGAGCGCGCACGGTTGCTGCTGAACCTGGTGGCGATGGGCGCGCCGCATCTTCTGATCCTGGACGAGCCGACAAACCATCTGGATATCGACAGCCGCCGCGCCTTGCTGGATGCGCTGAACGACTACCGGGGGGCGGTGATCCTGATCACCCATGACCGGTCGTTGATGGATCTGGTCGCCGACCGGTTGTGGCTGGCGGCTGACGGGAAAGTGGTGCCGTTCGAGGGGGACTTGGACGACTACGCACGATTGGTATTGGATCGCGCCAAAGCGGGCAACGCGCCGAACCAATTCCGCGGGAACAAGGCGAAGCGGATAAAGAAGGCCGCTTAGCTCGACTCCGCATTTCAGGCTGCCAGCAATCCGGGAGATCTTCCCAGTGGCATGCGAGGGGACCAGCTTAGCGGGTTTCTGAGAAGCATGTTCGGGCTGGCGTGTTGCCTCAGCGCGGCTGTGACCCCGCCGCCAGCCGAAGGCAAGATACCGCTGCCAACGCTATCTAGATGGAATGTCTGGAAGAGAATATCCACGGCACTAAGACCCTTCTCTGATTGGGGTTGTTGGGGTCAAGGCGTTTTTTCTCTCTGACCGGTTCTATTGCTCGATTTTCGGTTCAATCGCGTCGGTAACCGCGTGGCGGCTCGATGTCAGCAAGAGACGTCAGATCGATATCGACGATGGCTTCGAGCGCTTCCGCTATCGCGCTGTCTTGTAGGCTATCTGGAAGTGCTTCGAGCCAGTTGGCGTGCTCGGCCTGCAGCGTAAGCAGTATGTTGAATGGCGTAACGCCAACGCTGGGGGCGGCTCCGTTGATCGGTCGGGCGGTTTGATCGAATGACGGCTGTGGTCGTTTTCGTTGGATGGCGGGCACGATAACGAGCCTGGCGTCGGCGTTGCTTAGCGCGTGCTCACCCGTTGGTTTGCAGCCTCGCGGCATGGCTGTGTTCTCCGGGGACTGTAACGCAATGCAATGGAAGTCGATTTAACCAGGCCCTGCCTGTCCGGATGCCCTTTCTGTCTGGGGTCGCCGGCGGCAAGCTGTTCTTGTTTCTCAAGCGGCGCCCGTGGGTCTCTCGCTTCTCTTCGCGGTCGGCGCAGGGCCGCCGCAGGATGGGGTCAGGAGGACGAGGCGTCTCAATCTGTCCCGCGACCTGAAAGCATCGCTGCCTCCGGTTCCGGACTTCTCAACGAGATCACCTCGTCCATCGTCCCCACGGGAACGACGCGGCTCCGCCCTTTCAAGCGGAAACTGGAACCTCTTCGGTCATGCTCCAGAAGTGGACACCGGGGCCTGCTTGCCCCAACGGAACTCGCTGCCATCTGCCCACATGCGATGCAGGATCACCGCCAATTTGCGTGCGACTGCAACACGCGCCCGCGCCATGCCGCGACGTTTGGCGATGTTCATGCCCCAGGCGCGCAAGGCCGACCACTTGGTGCTGCGGATCAGCAGCGAGTGGGCCGCCTCGTAAAGCGCGGTGCGAGCCAGTTCGTCGCCGCATCGGCTGATGCTGCCTTGCACGTCGGTCTCCCCGGATTGGTAGCGCCGCGGGGTGAGGCCAAGATGCGCACCAACGTCGCGCGACTTTCGGAAGCGGCCTGGCTGGTCGATGGTGGCGCGGAACGCCAAGGCAGTGAGCGGGCCGACACCGGGCACCGTCATCAGCCGCCGGCACGTCGGTTCCACCTTCACCTCATCGACCACACGCTTGGTGAGCCTCTCCACTTCCTGGGTCATCACCTCGACCACGGATAACAGCGATTCCGCCAGACTTGCCAGCACCGGTTCGTCAGCCGTCAGTTCGCGCACGCGGGCCGAGAAGTCCTTGCGGCTCGGCGTGCCGACTTTCAACCCAGCCTCGCGCAGCAAAGCACGGATACCGTTCTCGACGTCGCGGCGCTTGTTGAGCACCATCCGCCGGGCTGTCAGCAGCGCACGCCAGGATCGACAGGCCGGGCTTTTCACGTGAACCGCGCGATACCAGCCCGTGCGCATGATCTGCGCCAGCCCGCGCGCATCGTTGCGGTCGGTCTTGTTCGGCATGGCGCCCATTGCCGCCTTGGCTTGGCGTGCTTCAATGCAGATCGCCGGCAGGCCAGCCTCAGTCAATCCCACATGCAGCCAGGCCGTCAGCGAACACGCCTCCAGGCCGATCCGCTCCATTGTAATCCCGCTCGCCGTGAAGAACGCAACCAGGGCCTCCGGTTCGCTCGCTGCGCGCGCCTCCCGTACAATGCGACCCGCATCATCGACAATGCAGATCGTGGTCTCTTCCAACGATACGTCCAACCCGGCAAAGTAACCCATGGCTGCTCCTCCTTGATGCTTGTGGCCGATCCACACACCGGACCACGTTCGATCATTCTGAGAGGAGCAGCCACCGGGTTCACCGGGGAGAGACCCCAATCACCCCATCTGACCGGAAACGGTATCGGAATCAAATCGCTGGGTGGCTAATCCATTGAAAGGGTTGACCGGTCTCACAGGAGACGATTCGCTGGCTCTGCAACAAGACGAGCGAGTGGCGATGCCCTGGAATGAGACCGATCGAGCGAAATATGCCGTGATCCGCGCGCGCTATGCAACCGACCTTTCGGATGAGGAATTGGCGCTGGTGCAGCCAATGCTGCCTGCTTCCAAGCCATGCGGTCGCAAACCGACCGATCCGCGCGCCATCCTTAATGCCTTGTTCTATCTGGTCCGTGCAGGCTGCTCGTGGCGCTACCTGCCGAAGGATTTTCCTCCCTTCACCACAGTGCAAAATCGCTTCTACGCATGGCGCGACAGCGGTTTGTGGGAACAGATCGTCAGTGCCCTGGTGATGGCCGTTCGTGAGGCGGAAGGAAGGGACGCAGCACCGACCGTCGTCATCGTAGACAGTCAGTCGGTCAAAACCACCGAGGCGGGCGGCCCAAAAGGCTATGACGCGGGCAAGAAGGTCAAGGGCCGCAAGCGTCACGTCGCGGTCGATACCCTTGGCTTGCCGATCAAGTGCCAAGTGACCTCGGCAGACGTTCAGGACCGCGATGCCCTGCCGCACCTTCTGAAAGCGGTGAGCCAGAAAAGTCCCTGGGTGAAACTCGCGTTTGTCGATGGCGGATATGCCGGTGACGAGACCCAACGCGCCGCCTATGAGGCCAGCCGGATCAGGATCACCGTTGTCAAACGCGCGGATCGCGAGGTCAAAGGATTTATCGTCTTGCCGAAGCGCTGGATCGTCGAGCGGACTTTAGGATGGGTGAACCGAGCACGTCGCCTGGCAAAGGACTTCGAGGCATTGATCACCTCGTCACAGGCTTGGTTTATGCTGTCGCTGGCTTTCCTGCTAGTCCGTAGGATCGCTCGGGACGACGAGAACGCGACGTGATTTCGAGTGGGCTGTAAGTATCAAGACGGCGGAAGCCGACGAACTGGCTCGCAGCCTCGCGCGGCTGACCGGAGAGAGCATGACCGAGGCGGTCACCACCGCTTTGCGCGAGCGCCTGGCCCGTGAGCGTGCCCGACGCGAGACCGCCGCCACGCTCCCGGCCCGGCTGACATCCTTGTCCCGTCAATTGCGTGTCGCATACGACACGCGGTCAGTGAGCCGAGAGGAGTGGGACGCGGCGGCCGGCGACGAGGGGTGATCGTCGTCAACTCCTCGGTCGTGGTGGCGATCCTGCTCGGCGAACCAGCAGCGGAGGCGCTGCTGGCACGGCTGGCGATGGACTCTGACCGAGTAATGTCCGTCGCCTCCTACCTCGAAACCGGCACTGTGCTGGCCGGACGGCGGCATTTGGGTCGCCTGCGAGCCATCGACGACCTCGACCGGTTCCTCGATGAGGCTGCGATAACCCTAATTCCAGTGCGTATTGCCCTAATCCGTAGAGCCGCTAGAAATGCTACAGTTTTAAATCCAATGTATGGTGGCAGGAACGAGGTGTGATATCCCTCGTTTTTGAAAGGCGGGCAAAACCCCTTGGAGGAAATTCGGTCGCCGCTGCTCGTGCAGCCCCAGAATGCGGCGACGCCGCCTGAATCCTCAGGACTAAAACGCGAGTATTTTCTGCCCTATCAACGCGTCGCCATTCCAATACATTCCATGGGTCCAGATGGTCTGTTATTAGAGGTGAACGAGGCGTGGGTCGACTACACCGGCTATAGCCGAAACGAGGCGCTTGGCCGCAGCTTCGCCAACTTTCTGGATCCGACCTCCGCCACTCTTTACGGTCAAGACGCTGTCCCCGAACTGATCAACACCGTGCCCGCCCATGAAAGCCGATCGGTGGAGTATCGTCTGCTCAAGAGTTCGGGGGACGTTGTCGAGGTTGTCCTTACCGCACGTCCGCAGCGCGATCCCGTTACCGGGCGGTTCCTTTATAGCCTCACAGTGATCACCGATGTCACGGCTCGTAACCGCGCGGAAAAGGCCTTGCGCCAGGCGCAGAAACTGGAGGCGCTTGGCCTCCTCACCGGCGGGGTTGTCCATGATTTCAACAATGTCTTGGCGATTATCCAAGGCAGTTTAGAATTGCTTCTACGACACCTGCCGCCAGAGGACGCACGCGCAAGCCGCTTGATGGAGACCGCTCTGCAGGGAGCAAAACGCGGCGCGGCGATGACAGCTAGATTGTTAGCATTCGCCCGCCAGCAGGAACTGTCTCCGCAGCCGGTGGTTGTCGGCACACTGATCGCCTCATTGCGCCCGATGCTCGTCCAGTTGCTCGGCCCGGCCATCACCTTGACGGAAGAACTTTCACCGGATCTCTGGACGCTTCGAGCCGACCCGAACCAGCTTGAGCTTTCACTGCTCAATCTTGCGGCCAACGCCCGCGATGCCATGCCCGACGGTGGCCAATTCCGACTGGCAGCACGCAATGCCACGATTGCTCTCTCGACTGAGAGCAGCTTCATCGAGTCCCGTCCACCGGCGGCAATACCCGCTGGTGAGCATGTTGTCCTCTCTGTCTGCGACAATGGAACAGGTATGGACGAGGCGGCTCTCGCACGTGCGGCGGACCCATTCTTCACGACCAAAGGTCTCGGCAAGGGCACCGGCCTTGGCTTGTCCATGGTGCATGGCTTTGCGGTGCAATCTGGCGGCGCGCTGCTGCTGTCGAGCCGGCTCGGCGTAGGCACGGTCGTGGAGATATGGTTGCCCCGGGCAACCGCAGTTGCCGGGGGCAAAGATGCGACCCGGGCGTCGACCGTTGTCGCTTCGAAACACTACGGGTGACCGCTACGCATCCTGTTGGTCGACGACGACTTGCTTGTTGTTGCGGGTGCAACCGCCATGCTGGAGGAACTCGGCCATGAGGTCTCCAGTGCCACGTCGGGTGCGGACGCGCTGACCCTAGTTGGTCCGCCCGGTCATTTCGATCTTATGCTGACGGACTACATGATGCCTGGCATGTCGGGCGCGCAGTTGGCTGCCCAGGTGCGGGCGCTTCATCCGTCCCTGCCAATTCTGCTCGCCAGTGAATTCGCTGAGCTTGAAGGGGCCGTCGAAACGGCCTGGCCGCGGCTTCGCAAGCCATTTAGTTTAAGAGATCTCTCGGCCGCACTGGCTCAGGTGATGCCCCATGACCAATAGCGAATATGTTTAACCGCGCGTTCGCACGTCGTTGCTCCCGCGGACGGCCGTATAATTGCAGCGAGCAGGCCCTACGTGGGTCGCAATAAACGGCCAAACTTTCCCGACGCCGTTCAATTTCGTTCACAAAAGCAAACCTCGAGGGAAACTTCGCGCGTCGCGGGCGGTTGATGGCTGTGGGGCGGAAGTGGAGTGTTCGAAATCATGCCAGATCAAACGTTTGTCCTCGTCGCCGAGGATGAAGAGTTGGTCCGCTTAGTTATTGTTCAGGCGTTGCTTGATGAAGGCTTCGAGGTAATGGAAGTCGAGCATGCCAAAGCTGCATTGATTGTTTTAGAGAGCCACGGCCGTCGCATCCATGTATTGTTCACCGACATCCAAATGCCCGGAGCGATGGACGGCCTAGCCCTCGCGCATCTTACCTCAAAGCACTGGCCATGGATCGGGTTGCTCGTTACATCGGCCCGACCCCACCCGGATCAAACCGCATTTCCTGAGCAAAGCCGATTTGTGGCGAAGCCATACCGGCACCGCGATGTCATTCGTCATATTCGCGAGCTGGCTGCGGCGGCTCAAGCGCCGCCGGAACGGATTGTCGTCTTTCTGCGGCCGAATAGGCCCAGCGCCGAAAAGCTGCGTCTTCGAGAAGACAAGACAGCGATTGGGCAATCAGCGTTTTGATCTGCAGGATCGCCTGGCGTCCCCAGTCAGTCGGCGTGTTGTGGGCTTGCAATAGGTCTCGCTCCATCGCGCCGACGGGGCGAGGATGGTCAGGAATGGCAACGCCCACGTTCGCGCCGCCCAGGGGATCGGTACGGCAACCCGTCAGCGACAAAACAGCGGCAGGCCGCTGGTCTTGACGAAATGCCCGTTCGAGGATCGAACCGGATCACGATAGATGCCTCGGGACTTGATCCTGGCCCCCCAGCGTCGCTCGATGGAATTGTCGATCCCGATTACGATCTCACCGTCAGGCAGCAGCCGCTCGATCATATAAAGCAGCAGCCGTCGTGCCAGGCCCGCGCATCTCAGTGTGCCCGGCTCAGGACCTCACGATAGCGACGGAATTTCGCGTAGCGGATGCGTTCTCGGCCACGATTTGGTTATTTCGCAGAAGGCCCTGACGCGAGCGCTGGCGCGTGCGTCCAAAGATAGTTGATGTACCTCGTCAACAACCCGCGAGGATTGAAGTCGAAGGGTGGTATTACATTGCCGTGAGGTCTCTAATCCCTCGGTGCATGAAGCGCGGCGGAGACCGCACATCGCAGCACGAGGGATGGGCATGGAAACCGAGCTTGGAACGCGCGCGCAGATCGCGTCGCCTGGATCTTTTTGGCTGCTGGGTTCGCCCGCGCGGGCTTCCAATGGCGGGTCGCCACGCGATCTCCTCCCTTGTGTTGGTTCTCGGCTAAACAAGCTGCGTCCCTGGGATTTGTGGACGTCATCTGGTGATGAAGCCTCAATCGCATTGTCCGCCGTAATTCATCAGTCGGCGCAAGGCATGTTCCCGCAGAGTGACGTGCTGTGGTGGAGTTCGAGAGGCGATCACGTCGAATGATTTGACAACAATTACGAAGCAATGGGGGAGACAAATGCGAAAATTTTTGTTGGCCGCAGCGTTCGCGGCGCTAGTGCCAATTAGCGGCTATGCCCAGACCGACGCCGATCTGGCGCAGGGAGCGCAGAAGGACACATCGAATGTCCTCAACTACGGGATGGGGTACAACTTGCAGCGGTTCAGCCCGCTCACACAGATAAACCGTGACACCGTCAAGCGGCTGGTACCGGTATGGAACTACAGCTACGACGATAACAAAAGCGAGGAATCGCAGCCGCTCATATACCAAGGCGTGCTCTACGTTACGACCAATTCGGCGACCATGGCGCTAGACGTGAAGACCGGGCAGCAGATCTGGAAGTCGAAGATCGAGTATCCCGCCGAGACCCCTCGGATCGTCTGCTGCGGTATCATCAATCGTGGCCTCGCACTTTATGATGGAAAAATCTTCCGTACCACCCTCGACGCGAACGTCATCGCGCTCGACCAAAAGACCGGCAAAGAACTCTGGCGTTCAAACGTCATAGACTGGAAGGACGGTTACTCCGAGACGGTGGCGCCGCTGGTTGCCGACGGCGTAGTTATTACCGGCATATCGGGCGCCGAATACGGCATTCGTGGCTTCATCGACGGCTGGGACCCCGAGCACGGGCAAGCACCTATGGCGGACGTACACGGTCGCCGGTCCGGGCGATCCCGAGGCCAAGAGTTGGCCGGGGGACACCTGGCAGCACGGCGGCGGATCGACCTGGATCACCGGCTCGTTCGATCCTGAATTGCACACTGTCTACTGGGGCACCGGAAACGCCGGTTCATGGAATCCCACCCAACATCCAGGCGACAATCTCTACACCTGCTCGGTTCTGGCGCTCGACCCCAAAACCGGAAAGATGAAGTGGCATTTTCAGTTCTCGCCAAATGACCCGTACGACTACGACAGCGTCGCCGAGATGGTGCTGGCCAATCTGAACATCGGCGGCAAACCGACAAAGGCGCTGATGGACGTAAACCGCAACGGCTTCATGTACGTGCTCGATCGCGCCGACGGCAAGCTGATCGCCGCCAACCAGTACATCACCAAGCAGACCTGGGCAAAGGGCATCGACGAGAGCGGACGGCCAATCCCCACCGAAATCACCGACGAGGTGCGGAAGGGGAAGGAGGTCGACGTCTGGCCAGGAGCGATGGGCGGCAAGAATTGGAGCCCGGTTTCGTTCGATCCGGAAACCGGCCTGATTTATGCCAACACGCTTGAATTTCGGCATGCACTACAAGCCGGTCGACGCGCAATTCCGCGCCGGCCTGACCTACTGGGGCGCAGACATCAGTTGGATTTGGCCCGACGGGCGCTCGCGGTGGCCTGAAGGCGATCGATCCGTTGACCGGCAAAGCCAAGTGGGAAGCCAAGACCGACATCCCCCGCTTCTCCGGCGTACTGTCAACGGCTGGCGGGGTGGTGTTCTCCGGCAAGCTGACCGGCGAACTTGAAGCCTTCGATGCCGACAACGGCAACAAGCTGTGGCAGTTCAAGACCGGCTCCGGCATCGAGGGCCAGCCGATCACTTGGGAGCAGGACGGCGTGCAGTATATTGCCGTCTCCAGCGGCATCGGCGGCGTCTATGACCTGTTCTCCGGCGACGAACGCCTGTCCGCCGTTCCGGCCGGCGGATCGCTCTGGGTATTCGCCCTGGCAATGAGCTGAAAGAAGGCGCTCGACGGCGGGGAGCGCTCTCGCTTCCCGCCCATCGGAGAATGGAATGAAGTTTGCTGCCCACTCCCTTGCGGGGGCTATCTTTTTTGTCCTCGCTTTGTCCGCCCACGCGGAAAACGGGCCGGAGCCACCGCCATCGCCGGAAGAGTTTGCCAAGGGTGCTGAACTTTTCGCAAATATCTGTTCTCACTGTCACGGACCAAACATGGTCAATCCCGGCACGATCTCGTTCGACTTGCGGAAGTTTCCGCACAATGATCGGGCGCGCTTCTTCAATTCCGTGCGAAACGGGAAGAACGCGATGCCGCCTTGGAAGGATATTCTCCATCCTGATGAAATCGAGGCTATCTGGGCTTATGTTCGCACCGGCGGCGTAGCGCCATGAAGAAAACATCGGCGGCTGTGCTTGCTTGCCTCGCCATGCTTACCGGCCTCACCTTGCCGGCCGAATCTGCATGGTCGCAGAGCGCTTCGAACTCGGACGAAGCACTCACGGTATGCCTGCAGTCGAATGATCCGCCATTGTCGAGCCGCGGCGGCGGCGAGGCTCCCGGAGGCTTCGACCTCGCCTTGTCGCAAAGTATTGCCCAACATCTCGGTCGTGCCCTGCGCGTGCAGTGGTTTGTTAGCCGAGACGACCCCGACGCGAATCTGGTCAGGGATGCCAATGCCCTTCTGTCCGACGGACGGTGCCAGCTCCTGGCGGAGTATCCGCTGTTGGACAGCACCCTTGAACGACCCCGTGCCCCGACGGCGAAACTGCCGCCGTTCGACGGCGCCACACCGGACGACCGTCACCGCTGGATCAAAATGAACGCGCTGGCGGCGACCCGGCCCTATCGCTTGGATGCGCTCACAGTCGTGCTGTCGCCGCACGATGCGAACCGCACCATCCGGCATCTGGCCGATCTTGACGGCCTGAAAGTCGGCGTGCAGATCTCGACGCTCGCAGACGCCATCGCAATGCACTACCGCAACGGCCAGCTGATCGAGCACGTCTTGCATATGCCGGATGCGCGTGACCTGTTCCAGGCACTCCAGGCCGGCACGATCGATGCGGCGTTTGTCGACGCTCGCGCGTTTGACGCATGGCGGGACGGGCATGGTTCCGCCGGGCTCGCGGCTTCCGGCTACGTTCACTCGGTTGCGTTCAACATGGGTTTCGTCGGCCTCGCCTCGAATATGCCTCTGATCAACCAGGTCGATGCCGTCCTCGCCGATCTCCAGGCGCACGATGCGATCGCGCCGATGGCGGCCAACGGCGGGGCTGACGTTCATGCCGCCGCGAACGCCTGCCGTGCGTCCGGACGTTCAGCCGGCGGCGCTGGAGGGCGACTGACCGAGCGGCGGGCGTTGAACGGCCGGGCAGGCTTTGCTTAGCCCCACTCCACGGGCAGTTCGGTCAGCCCACGCAGGGTAAAGCTTGTCCGCCATTTCGGCTGAACCGGTTGGACCAACCGCAGCGTCGGCAACCGGCGAACCAGTGTATCGAACACGACAGCCGCTTCGATGCGAGCAAGCTGGGCGCCCAGGCAGAAGTGGATGCCGCCGCCGAAGGATAGCGGCTTCAGATCATTTCGGGCGATGTCCAGCCGGTCAGGATTGTTGAACATCGCGGGGTCGCGGTTGGCGGCGCCGACGAGCGACACCACGATGTCATTTTCCGCCAACAGAGCGCCGCTGAATTCCAGCGGTTCGCTGACGGTTCGCCCAACGGCCTGAACCGGCGATTCATAGCGCAAAATTTCCTCGATCGCATTCGGAATAAGCGCCGGATCGTCCCGCAGCATCGCCCATTGGTCCGGGTGCCGCAGCAGGGCCAGGATGCCGTTGCCGATCAGGTTCACGGTGGTCTCGTGACCCGCGGCGAACAGCAGGTTGACGTTGGCCCGCAACTCAGCGGTGCTCAGACGATCCCCCGCTTCCTCCGCTTGAACCAGTTGTGTGATCAGATCGTCCCGTGGCTCCTTACGCCGCTGCTCGAACAACGCCTCGAAATACGCCGCCGACCTTTGCGTACCCGCATTCGCGGCATCCAGTTCAGCGCGGGTGGGTGGCGTCGGATTGAGCAAGGCGCCGCCGGAACCGGACTGAGCGACGAAATGCGCCCGATCCGCTTCCGGGATACCCATCAGTTCGCAAATCACCAGCATCGGCAAGGGAAATGCGAGCTCACGAATGGCATCCATCCGGCCGTTGGGCATGACTTTGTCGAGCAAGCGGTCGGTCAAACCCTGGATCTGGTCGCGCAAAGCCTCGATCCGCCGAGCGGTGAATGCCTTGGTCACGAGGCCGCGCAAACGGGTGTGGTCGGGCGGATCGCGCATCAGCATCATATGGGACAACTCGACCACCGCCGGTTCATCCATGGCGGTTGGTCCGAAGCGTCGCATCAAGGCATCGGGATCGTCGTAGTCCCGGCCGAACCGCTTGTCTTTCAGCATCAGACTGGTGTCCTCGTACCCGGTTAGGAACCACCGGTTCATCGGTGCTTTCCAGACCGGCGCGAGCTCTCGCATTCGGCTGAAGACCGGATAAGGATCGGCGAGGAAGGCCGGGTTCCGCACGTCGAACGGCAGTTGAGCTGGGTCGGACATCGGGCGGCCTCCGGTATTCCTGGGATGGTACTATGGCAGGTCGGGCTCGCGCGGGCCACTCAGTCCGGCCACATCCACCTTCCACAGCCGGAAGCAATCGGGGTCCCTGCACCGAGGATGGCTCTATTTGAAACCAAAACGCCGCGACTGATGTGCTCGGAAGCAACGATACTCTTCCGGCACATCGCAGTCGACTGACGCTGCCTTTCGACACCTTCTAGTGCGACACATCCGGCCATTTTTTTGGTGGTCTCACCCTATAGTCCGGACCACCCGGACCCAGGCGCCAATTATGGCAGACCATGCCCACACTCCTGCGTCATGCGCACCAACTGCCGCCGCACATCGCCAGAGGCCGCCACCGGTGCGGACCAGGCGAACCGGACCACCCTTTCGCCCAACGCCAAATCAAAGCCGTCCACATCCGCGGTGACCATCCTCCAATCCCCGAGCGACCCGGCGATCGCGGCCAACGCGTCGGCGTGGTCGCGGTTGCAGTGCGACAGAATCCCCTCTTCCGCCGCCAAAATTGCCGCAGCCGCCTCGGCGTCTGGAGCCAAATCGATCGCTTTCAGCCGCGCCGCCTTGCCAAACCCGGCCACCAGCAGACCGCCCGCGGGCCTGATCCGCCACGTCGCGAAATCGCCGAAATCGGCATACAAAGAAGCATAGGGATGCACCGCCAGATACCGCGCCTTCAGCGCCGGATCGTCGACCACCTCGGCCACACCCGTCACCGTCACACGCGGCGTGGTCTGGGGGTTCGCGGTCTCTGCGATCCCGGTTACCATCACCGAACACCGGGGATCGGCAGCAAGATGCCGTGTATGCTCCGACAGCCGCGAGAGCAGCAGCAGCAGTGATCCGTCTGGCATACATGCCGGTGTTACCAGCGAAGCGAACGGCTGGCCCTGCGCGCTCGTCGCCAGGCACCCGTCGCGGGCCGCCCGCAGCAATCGCCTCGCCTGCCAACCCGGACTTTCCGCAACCGATTGAGATGCCATATTTCGTTCACTCCACGCCCGCAATCCGCCCACAATCGTCTGACATGTAGTGCTATATTGGCGAACGGACTCGCAAGGAACACATAATGAAGCAGACCATCGCCCTGGTTGACGACGACCGCAATATCCTCACCAGCGTTTCTATGACCCTGGAGCAGGAAGGTTTCACGGTCCGTACCTACACCGACGGCGAAAGCGCCCTTCAGGGGCTAGCCGCTCGTCCGGTGGACCTGGCGGTGCTCGACATCAAGATGCCTCGCATGGACGGTATGGAGCTGCTGCAGCGCCTGCGCCAGCGCAGTTCCATGCCGGTCATCTTCCTCACCTCGAAGGACGAGGAGGTCGATGAACTGATGGGCCTTCGTCTGGGCGCGGACGACTACATCACCAAGCCGTTCAGCCAGCGCCTGTTGCTGGAGCGAATCCGTGCGCTGTTGCGCCGGAACGAAGCCGGCAAGGCCGAGGGGTCCGGCACCGCTCCCGGCGGCGTCATGACGCGCGGCGACCTGGTGCTCGACGAGACCAAACATCAGTGCACTTGGAAAGGTCAGGATATCCAGCTCACCGTCACCGAATTCCTTCTGGTCAAGGCGCTGGCCGCCCGCCCCGGCATGGTCAAAAGCCGTGACCAACTCATCGACGCCGCCTATGGCGAAAACATTTACGTCGATGACCGCACCATCGACAGCCACATCAAACGTATACGCAAGAAATTCCGTATCGGCACGGAAGAGTTTACCCATATCGAGACACTTTACGGAATTGGCTATCGTTATAAGGAGCAGTGATTGCCCGACGGCGCCATGCTCTCCGGGCTGACGCGGTCGATCGCGCCGATGTCGCGGTTTCGCCAGCGCTGGGTGTCGCCGTTGCTGCGCCGCATTCTGTTGGTCAACGCATTGCCGTTAGCGCTGCTGGTGGTGGCGCTGCTGTATCTCGATCAATACCAGAATGGTCTGCTGGAGGCTCAGGTCAGCGCGCTGCGGGAACAGGCCCGGGTGTTCGCCGGTGCGCTGGGCGAAAGCGCCGTCCGCACCACCGACCCGGACAATCCCAAACTGGTGTCGGAGGTCGCTGTCTCCCTGCTTCGTCGCCTGACGGAGCCCACGCCCGACGCGCAGGCACGCCTTTATGCGCCGGACGGCACACATGTTGGCCAATTCCCGCGAGCGGGAAGGTCCGAACGGGGTGATGACCACCGAACCGCTTCCGCCGCCGCCGGATCACGGGCCGGTGCTGGCAATGATCGGCTGGATTTATGACAGAGTGCTTGGCCTGTTACCGCATGCCGCTCCGACCACGCTCGTCGATACCACTCCCTCCGCCGGCGGACCCGACTGGCAACCGGATGTGAAGGAGGAGCTGCGCCTCAACAGCGCCGGCAACAGCAACGAAACCGCGCCCTATATCCGTCGCACGCGCGACAACCGTCTGCTGGTCACTGTCGCTGTCCCGGTCGAACGGGATAAACACACTGTCGGCATCATCTCTCTGACCCGCGAGGCTCGAGAGGTGGACGAAAGCCTGTTCACCGTGCGGATGTCGATCCTGGCGTTGTTCGGTCTGGCTTTGGCTCTGACGGTGCTGCTGTCTTGGTACCTGTCGCTGACGATCGCGCGTCCCATCCTGCGCCTGGCCGAGGCGGCGGCCGATATGCGCGAAGGCCGTGGCCGGTCCGGCAGCGTGCCGCCTTCCCTGCTACGGCGGCGCGACGAGGTCGGTGTGCTGGCGTCCGCGCTCTCCGACTCTTCCGCCGCACTATGGGCGCGGATGGACGCAACCGAACGGTTTGCCGCTGATGTGGCGCACGAAATCAAGAACCCGCTGTCGTCGATCCGCAGCGCGATCGAAACCTTGCGCCGGATCGAGGAACCCAGCCGGCAGCGGCAACTGCTGACGATCATCGCGCAGGACGTGGTGCGACTGGACCGGCTGATCAGCGACGTCTCCGACGCTTCGCGGCTGGATGCGGAACTGTCCCGCGTCACCGCGCAGCCGGTCGAACTGGTGCCGATCCTGCGCACATTGCAGGAGCTGGACGAGGCCACGCGTGACGACGACACTGATCCCAAGCTGGAGTTCGTCGCCCCGCCGAACGGCCTGAAGGTCTGGGCGGTAGAAGACCGGCTGGTGCAGGTGCTGCGCAACCTGATCGGCAATGCGCATTCGTTCAGCCCCCCGCGCGGCCGCATCGTCGTGCGTGTGCGAGAAGTTGGCGCGGTCGCGGAACTGTGCGTGGAGGATGACGGCCCCGGAATCCCCGATGCAAGCCTGGAGCACATCTTCGACCGATTCTACTCGGAGCGGCCAAGTGGGGAGAGTTTCGGTCAGCACTCCGGTCTGGGGCTGTCGATCAGCCGGCAGATCGTCGAGGCGCTGCACGGCCAAATCTCCGCGGAAAACCGCCGCGATGGCACCGGTCGTGTGCTGGGCGCTCGATTTATTGTGCGGCTGCCGGTCGCCTGATCGCGCACGGCCCAAGGTTTCAGATCTTGATGGCGGTTCGTGGGCGGTCTAGGCTCATTCCCGGCCCACTCCCGGTTAACTTATCGTGCACTGCGAACAAATGGGCCGGAAATATGCTTTAACTATCCGTCACCCCGCAACCAGCACACTGCAACATGGGAGGCACCCATGCCGTTTGATGGACTTGGATACGTAAGCACTACCACGACCACGATCTCGAAGCCTTCGATCTGGACGCGTCTATCACATCTGATGTTCGGCGCGCCACCCGTTTCGAAGTCGATCCCGTTGCATGCGTTTCAGCCATTACCCCCCGGTCAACCGGACGCTGTGACGCTTCAGGTTCTGACCATTGGCCGAGCGCTGATCGAGGACCGGAAGGACTGGGTTCAGCGGCGGTACGAAACGCGTGATGGACGGCGCTGCGCCGTTGGCGCCTTGCGCGGCGCAGCCCGGCTGATGAACCTGCACGGTCCCCAAACTGGGGCGAACACGATCTTGCTCTCGGTGGCGATGAGCCGCGGCTTTAACGACATCGAGAGCATGAACGACAACTCGAGCCATCGTCAGGTGATTTCGGCGTTCGACGAGGCGATCGGCCGGGCACGTCAATACATGCAATAAACTAAGTCCTCAACGTCATGGCCCGGAGCAGCTCGGGTCATGCCGCACTGAGCTTCATTAGCGTGCCTTGTCATTGCGAGGAGCGCCGGTGGTGGGTTGAGTACGCAGTGGGCCGGATTGACGGCTCGCTCACGCTTCTCGCAATGACAAGCGGGGAGATGTCAAGTGAGCCAGCCCGGATCGCGAATCCTAGCTGCTCCTGCCGTCATCCATGACCGGACGCCAAGCGCGCCCCGCTCGCTTCAGCAATGCGTCGGCTTCCGCCGGGCCATCGCTGCCGGAGGCGTAGTTCGGGAAACCTTCCGGCTTCTCGTTTGACCAGGTATCCAGCACTTTCCCGACGACCCGCCAGGTTTCCTCGACCATGTCGGCCCGGTTGAACAGGGTCTGGTCACCTATCATGACATCATAGATCAGCGTCTCGTAGCCGATGTTCGGCTCCTTCGGGAACCAGTCGGCGTATTTGAACGCCATGCGCACGGCGGCGAGATCGACGACCGGGCCGGGCCGCTTCACCTCGAACTGCAGCGCGATCCCCTCGTCCGGCTGGATTTGCAGCAGCAGCCAGTTGGGCGGCAGAGCGGCGACGTTGGTGTCCTCGAACGGCGCGAACGGCGCGGGCTTGAAGCGGATGGCGATTTCCGACACGCGGCGGGACATGTGCTTGCCGGTGCGCAGGTAGAACGGCACGCCGGCCCAGCGCCAGTTGTCGATCGCCAGTTGCATCGCGACGTAGGTCTCGACGCCGGAGTCCGGGGCAACGTCCTTTTCCTGCGCGGTAGCCGATCACGCCGTTGGCGCCGGGACCGTACTGGCCGCGCACCGCGTTCTCCGGCTGCCACGGTGCGCATGGCCGCGAACACGTCGTTCTTGCGGCTGCGCACCGCGCGCGCGTCGAAGCCGGCGGGCGGCTCCATCGCCACCATGGCCAGAAGCTGGAACACGTGGTTGGGCACCATGTCGCGCAATGCGCCGGTTTTTTCGTAGAACCGGCCGCGGGATTCCACACCCACCGTCTCGGCGACGGTGATCTGCACATGGTCGATGCGGTCGCGGTTCCACAGCGGCTCAAACATGCCGTTGGCGAAGCGCAGCGCCATGATGTTCTGCACCGTCTCCTTGCCGAGGAAATGGTCGATCCGGTAGATCTGGTGCTCCTCGGCGCAGCGCAGGATGGTGGCGTTCAGCGCCTTGGCGGACTCCTCGTCGTGGCCGAACGGCTTCTCGATCACCACGCGGCGCCAGCGTTCCGGCTTCTTGCCGTCCTGGTCCCAGTTCTCCTCGAACAGCCCGGCCTTGCCGAGATGGGTGACGACAGGACCGAAGAAGCGGTCGGCGATCGCCAGATAGAACAGGCAGTTGCCGCCGGTGTCGGATTTCTGGTCGATGTGCTGCTTCAGCTTCTCGATACAGCCCGTCGTCGTTGAGGTCGCCCTTGATATAGGTGATGTGACCGGTCAGGCGCTTCCAGGTGTCCTCATCGACCTTGTCGATCCGGCTTTCGCTGGCGCGCTGGCCGACGAAGCTTTCCATCATCTTGTGCAGGCTGTCGCGCCATGCTGTCGGCGTCGAGGTCGGCGAGATCGACGCCGATCAGTTCGAAGTGTTCCGGCAGCAGGCCGGTGGTGGCGAGATTATACAGCGCCGGGACCAGCAGGCGCTTGGTCAGATCGCCGCCGGCGCCGAAAATGACCATGGCGCACGGGCCGGGCGGGTGAGCGGTGCGCCTCTGGCGGCGCGGTCAGGACCTGGCCCTGGGTGATGGTCTGCTGCTGGTTCGGGTCTGGTGGCGAGTTTGGCATGCTCTGACAAGATGAGGTCCGCCGCGATTCGAAGGTTGGCTACACGTTGGCGGTGAACGGTGACTGGTACCAGGACGGTTTGCGCTTCTCGCCGGAAGGCGGTGGTGCCTTCGATCGGCCCTCGGGCGAGGCGCGCTGGGTCCAGCCTTCGTGCGCCAGCATCGAGATCTGGCGCTCATCGAGCAACAGGTTGTTGGCCCCGAGGAAGCTGCTCTTGGTCGTGGCGATGGCGGTCGGGCTGCCCAGGAAGATCGCGTCGAGGACGCTCGGCCAGTTTGCTTCCATCGGCATCCCGGCACGACTTCGTGGATCAGGCCGATGCGTTCGGCCTCGCTTCGCGTCGAAGCGCTCGCCGGTCAGGGCGTAACGGCGGGTGTGCCGCAGACCGATGGCGTTGACCATGTGGGTGGAGATCGGCGTGGGCGCGACGCCGACGCGGATTTCGGTGATGCCGAACTGCGAATCCGGCGTGGCGAAGGCGACATCGACGCAGCAGACGATGCCGACACCGCCGCCGAAGCAGGCGCCGTGGACCGAGCGCGATGGTGGGTTTCGGGAATTCGTTGAGCAGCTGCATCGCTCTGGTGGTGGCGATAGAGGCGGCGTAGTTTTCCGCCGGCGGGTAGTGCGCGACCTCACCGAGCCATCTGATGTCGGCGCCGGCCTGGAAGTGCTTGCCGGCGCCTTTGATGACGAGGCAGCGGACCGCGGGGTCGGCGCCGAGATGGGTCAGGCCGTGGATCAGGGCGTCCAGCATGGCGGCGTTGTAGGCGTTGCCGACCTCCGGACGATTGAGGGTGACGGTGGCGACGCCGCGCGTCGGTGGAAAGCAGGACGGGGGGCTGGGTCATGGGTTCCAGTCCGGATTGGCGCGGGTCGAGATTGCAGCATCGGTGGCGGATGGCAAGTCCGCATGGACGACAGGCCACAAAGATACCAACGGGAGCAGCCATGGCGTCAGCCGGAAAAATGGTATCCGCGATCCTGGGCCATCCCCATACCCACCATCTTCACGTAGCTGATTTCATACACGCCCTATTGCGGTTTATGAAGCGTGCCCTTGCCCGCGAGAAGCGGGAACCAGGCGTCCAATTTTATAACCTCACTGATGATGATCCAGAATGGGATTTGTTTGACTTTCTCCTAAGTAAGAATAGACGCAGAGGCCTGATTGGTTGGTGTCCTCTTTTTGGCCTGACCGATATTGTGGGCTCGATGCCGAAACGCTCCGGTTGCGCCTCAAGGGGCGACGGATCGCAAACTGCGACAACACAGGCCGCAGGCATCGCCATCGTCGCGACACTGGATTGGTTTATATCAATACGGTGACATAAAAAATGGAGTTTGACTGAAACGACAATGATGGTGGTGACTGAGCGCGTAAAACCACAAGGGCCCAGTCAGCACCGTGGGACATGTATTGTCGTATCAACTCTTGCTGTGCATGATCGCGGTCCCATCCAACAAGGACGGCGCTTGACCAACCTATCTCTCACGCCTATCGGCACCTTACACACGCCCTGGCATGATATCGGCGAGTGCCCTAGGAACGGCCGGCAGCTGGATCCGGCGCCCGTTTGCTCGGTTAGGATACTGCCCAAATTTCAGGACGGGCTACAAAGCCTCGACGGCTTCTCGCATCTCATCCTGCTCTACTGGCTCAACCAGCCGCAGTCGGTTCGACTGCTCTTCAAGCCGCCATTCGACCCGGAGCCGCGTGGGGTGTTCGCCTCGCGCGCTCCGTGGCGGCCCAACCCGATCGGCCTGTCGGTCGTCGCGCTCGATGGGTTCGACTCTCCGGACGTGCTGAGAGTGCGTTACCTCGACTGCATCGATGGCACACCTTTGCTCGACATCAAGCCCTATCTGCCAACCACAGACTGTGAACCGCATGCCGTGATGGGCTGGCTCGACCAACATGCCACGCGGAACAGGAATACCGGCGTTAGCGGAACAGCGCCGCCACCTTGGCGAGCGTAATCCAGACGCCCCAAAGTATAGGGATGCCCACCGCCGCCCAGGCCAGTATCGATGCCATGCTGAGACCGACCGTCGCGGCGGACGGCGCCGGCAAGGCCGCGCCGGAAGTGGCTTGCAAGGCAGTCACCTCAGCATCCGACATGAACCATTTATGCGGCACCGGCCGCACCAGCAGGTTCGCCACCAGCCCGATCACCAGCAATCCAGCCAACAGATACAGCGTGACGTCATAGACCGAGGAGCGTGGCACGCCCGCCGAAATCGCCGCCTCTCGCATATAACTGACGAGCACCGGACCGATCACGCCCGCGGTGGACCACGCGGTCAGCAGGCGGCCATGGATCGCGCCGACGAACTGGGTGCCGAACATATCCGCCAGGTACGCTGGCACGGTCGCGAAGCCGCCGCCATACATCGACAGGATCACGCAGAAGAAGGCGACGAACAGCACCTTGTAGCCGGCATGAGCCGCCCACGGTGCCAGCGCATACATTGCCATGCCCAGTAGGAAGAACACGAAATAGGTCGTCTTGCGGCCGATATGGTCCGACAACGAGGCCCAGAAGAACCGGCCGCCGATATTGAACAGCGACAGCAGTCCGGCGAATCCCGCCGCGATCGCCGCCACCGCCGCACGCTGCGAGTCGCTCAGCGCCGTGAACGGGATTTCCGGATGATCGAGCAACGATCCGCCGAAGATCTCCTGCAACATCGGCGACGCCATGCTGATCACTCCGATCCCGGCCGAGACGTTCATGCACAGCACCAGCCAGATGCACCAGAAGGCCGATGTCTTGTGGGCATCCTTCAGATGCACCTGGCCGTGGGTGATCATGGCTTTCACGTTCGGCGCGGGCCGCGTCCATCCTGCCGGTTGCCAGTCCGGCGCCGGGACGCGATAGCCGAACGCGCCGCCCATCATGAACACGAAGTAGATCAGGCCCATCACCACGAAGGTCTGCCAGACCCCGGGCGATCCCGGGGTTCCGAAATGCGCCATCAGCATCTGCGCCAGCGGGGCACCGATCATCGCACCGCCGCCGAAGCCCATGATCGCCATGCCGGTGGCCATGCCGCGCCGGTCCGGAAACCATTTTATCAGTGTCGATACGGGGGAAATATAACCAAGTCCCAGGCCGATGCCTCCAATGACCCCGGTGCCGAGCCAGAGAATCCAGAGTTGGTGGGTGATGATGCCGACCGCGCCGAGCAGCAGGCCTCCGGACCAGCAGATGGCGGCAATCACGCCCGCCTTGCGCGGCCCGGCCCGCTCCAGCCACCCGCCCCAGAGGGCGGCGGCGATGCCCAGGACGACGATGAACAGGGTGAACACCCAGTTCAGGTCCGCGACCAGCCAGTCGCAGCTTGTCGTGAACAAGGCGTTCAGGATGCCGGATCCCGCGGGGCAGGCCACCGGCTTGCCGCCGCCGATGGCCCGCGACAGCGGCAGCCAAAAGACGCTGAAGCCGTACGCCATGCCAATACACAGGTGGATAGCGAGTGCCGCCGGCGGCACCAACCAGCGATTGTATCCCGGAGCTGCAATGATACGACTACGGTCCAATATCCCGGCTAAAGGAGTTGCCCGCCCGCCGACGCGGGTTGTTGAAGTGCTCATCACGTCGTCTCCCCAATTACGTCTTTTTGCTTGAGTCGTAGGCTATATCAGGCCGGCGTCGCCCTTCCTATTCTCTCGATCGCTTGCCGCACCAGCGGATCGAGTTCGATGCTTCCTTCCGCAAGTTGCGCGATGATCGCCTTGCGCATCCTCGGGTCCCAGAATTTCCGGATGTGCTCCTCGATGTCGGCAACGGCGGTGTCAGACTTTTGCGACTGGAAGAAACGACCGATCTGGTTGGCCATATAGGCCAGTTTGTCATGCGACATAACGGGCCATTAGTGGACTGATTCTGTCAAGATGGGTGAAGACTTCAAACCCGTCCGCACGCGCAACGCCGATCAATGTGATGCCGCAGCCGTTGGCTACCTCGATCGCCAGCGAAGTTGGGGCCGAGATGGCCACGATCACCGGGGCGCCCAGTGTTGCCGCCTTCTGCACCATTTCAACCGACACACGGCTGGATAACAGCAGCAACCCGTCGGTCACCTTTACGTCCGCCGCGCAGTAAGGCGCCGGAGAGCTTGTCCAGGGCGTTGTGCCGGCCGACATCCTCCCGCAACGCGAGCAGTCCGTGTTCGGGCGTCCAGAATGCTGCGGCGTGGACCGCATGGGTCGCCGCGTTCAGCATTTGCGCCGCTGGCATCGCGCGCATCGCTTCCTGGATCATTGCCGGGGAATAGTTGCGACCGAACGACACGGGGGGTGCGGGACGGACCGCTGCCGCCAGACTGTCCAGGCCGCAGAGGCCACAGCCACTCGGGCCGGCCAGCCGGCGCTGACGCTTCGTCAACGCCGTCAGCCGGTCGATGGCCAGGTCCATCCGGCACTCTAATCCGTCAGGGACCTCTACGATCTCCAGCGCCAGGATGTCGGCGACTTGGTCGATAATGCCCTCGGATAAGCTGAAGCCGAGGGCGAAGTCCTCCAGGTCGGCGGGTGAGGCCAACATCACCGCGTGGGTGGTTCGGTTATACGTCAGAGCGACCGGGGTTTCCCGTGGCACGACACGGAGCCCGTCCTGGGCGGCGTCGCCACGCCAGGCGATCCGCGCCGCCGCAACGGTCGGGTCAGCCACGTCGACCCTCTTTCCGTGTCACGGCCGCCCGGCCGGGACAGGACGAAGAGGCCCCCACATAGTGGCCTCACTCACCGGCTGGGACCGCCTCGATCCGGCGGCTCTCCGCCGACAGCGCCTGATACTCGACCTGCCAGTCCGACGGCCCATTCGACGGCGAAACCTGCACCGCCGTCACCTTGTATTCCGGGCAATTCGTCGCCCAATCGGAGTACTCAGTTGTGACCACATTCGCCTGGGTGACCGGATGATGAAAGGTCGTGTAGACAACGCCCGGCGCCACCCGTTCCGTCACCTCCGCCCGCAGCGTCGTCTCCCCTGCCCGGCTGCGCAGACGCACCCAGTCGCCGTGCTTCACGCCGCGCTCCTCCGCGTCGTGCGGATGGATCTCCAGCACATCCTCGGTATGCCACACGACATTGGCCGTTCGCCGCGTTTGGGCACCGACGTTGTATTGCGACAGGATGCGCCCCGTGGTCAGCAAAAGCGGAAAGCGTGGCCCGACCTTCTCGTCTGTCGCGACATACTCGGTGATGACGAAGTTGCCCTTGCCGCGCACGAACCCGTTCATGTGCATGATCGGTGTGCCGTCGGGGGCGGCATCGTTGCACGGCCACTGGACGGCTTCCCGGTCCAGCTTTTCGTAGGACACGCCGGCGAAGCCCGGTGTGGTACGAGCGACCTCCGCCATGATCTCGGACGGATCGTTGTAGTGCATCTTATAGCCCATGGCGTTCGAGATCGCCTGGGTAACCTCCCAGTCGCCCAAACCGGCCCGCGGCGCCATTACTTTTCGAACTCGGTTAACCCGGCGTTCGGCATTGATAAAAGTGCCATCCTTCTCCAGGAACGTCGCCCCCGGAAGGAAAACATGCGCGTAGTTGGCTGTTTCGTTCAGGAACAGGTCGTGCACCACGACGCATTCCATCGCTGTCAGGCCGGCAGTCACGTGTTTGGTGTCCGGATCGGATTGAGCGATATCCTCGCCCTGGACATATAACCCCAGGAACGTGCCCTCGACTGCCGCATCCAACATGTTCGGAATGCGCAGCCCAGGTTCCGGATCGAGCTTCACCCCCCACTCGTTTTCGTAGATCGCCCGCGCGGCCGGCTGGGAGATGTGACGATAACCGGGCAATTCATGCGGGAAACTGCCCATATCACAGCTTCCCTGCACGTTGTTCTGGCCACGCAGAGGGTTCACACCGACTCCGCGCCGGCCGATATTGCCGGTCGCCATGGCCAGGTTGGCGATCGCCATCACCGCCGTGCTGCCCTGGCTGTGTTCGGTCACGCCCAGCCCGTAATAGATCGCGCCATTGCCGCCGGTCGCGAACAGCCTCGCCGCACCGCGCACCAGCGCGGCGGGCACGCCCGTGGTGGCTTCCAACGCCTCAGGGCTGTTGCCGCGGTTCGGACACGAACGCCGCCCAATCCGCAAACGCCTCGGCATCGCAGCGCTCGGCGACAAACGACCGCGCGACCAACCCTTCGGTCACGATGACATGCGCCAGGGCGGTCAGCATCGCCACGTTGGTCCCGGGCCGCAGCGCCAGATGGTAGGACGCCTCGACGTGCGGCGTCCGCACCATGTCGATCCGCCGTGGGTCGATGACAATCAGCTTCGCACCCTGCCGCAGCCGCTTCTTCATCCGGGACGCAAACACCGGATGCCCGTCGGTCGGATTGGCGCCGATCACGATCATCACGTCGGACTGCTTCGACGCTGTCGAAATCCTGCGTCCCCGCCGAGGTGCCGAAGGTCTTGCCCAGTCCATATCCGGTCGGCGAGTGGCAGACCCGAGCGCAGGTATCGGTGTTGTTGTTGCCGAACGCCGTGCGGGTCAGCTTTTGCACCAGATAGGCTTCCTCGTCGGTGCAGCGCGACGAAGTGATTACGCCGATCGCGTCCTTGCCGGCCTTCGCCTGGATGCGCTTGAACTCCGAGGCGACGCGCTCGATCGCCACGTCCCAGCTCACTTCGCGCCAGGGATCGGAGATCTTCTCGCGGATCATCGGCTTGAGGATCCGGTCGCGATGCTGCGCGTAGCCCCAGGCGAAGCGGCCCTTAACGCAGGAATGCCCGTGATTCGCCTTGCCGTCCTTCCACGGCACCATGCGCACCACCTGATCGCCGCGCATCTCCGCCTTGAAGTTGCAGCCGACGCCGCAATAGGCGCAGGTGGTCACGACCGAGTGCTCCGGCTGGCCCATCTCCACGACCGATTTTTCCATCAGCGTCGCAGTCGGGCAGGCCTGCACGCATGCTCCGCAGGAGACGCATTCGCTGGTCAGGAACGGCTCATCCATGCCCGCCGCGACCTTGGACGCGAACCCGCGCCCCTGGATGGTCAGCGCGAAGGTGCCCTGCACCTCCTCGCAGGCCCGCACGCAGCGCGAGCAGACGATGCACTTCGACGGATCGAAGTTGAAATACGGGTTGGACGCGTCGACCGGAGCCGACAGATGGTTCTCACCCTCATAGCCGTAGCGCACGTCACGCAGCCCAACCTCGCCGGCCGCGTTCTGCAATTCGCAATTGCCGTTGGCGGAGCAGGTCAGGCAGTCCAGCGGATGATCGGAGATATACAGCTCCATCACCCCGCGCCGCAGCGTCCGAAGATTATCGCTGACTGTGTGCACTTTCATGCCCGGCGCGACCGGAGTGGTGCAGGAGGCCGGCGTGCCGCCGCGGCCTTCGATCTCGACCAGGCACAGGCGGCAACTGCCGAAACTGTCCAGCATGTCGGTGGCACACAGCTTGGGCACCTTGATGCCGGCTTCCATCGAGGCGCGCATGATGGAGGTGCCCTCGGGCACCGTCACGTCGTGGCCGTCAATCGTCAGCGTCACGGCCGCCGCAACGGACATGGTGGCGGCCGGCGTGCCGTAGTCGATCTCCTGCACCAGGGACATGGCGGAGTTCTCCTTCTATTCAGCAGCCATACGGCTGGTTCGCGACGAAAATCTTCCGGGAAGAAATTCATCGCGCTGAGCACCGGATAGGGGATGAACCCTCCCAGGGCGCATAACGATCCAAACTTCATCGTGTGGCAAAGGTCGCGCAGCAAGTCCAGGTTGGCATCGACATTGCTGGCCAGCCAGTGATCTTGTCCACGGTTTCCATTCCTCGCACCGAGCCGATACGGCACGGCGTGCATTTGCCGCAGGATTCCACGCCGCAGAACTCCATGGCGAAGCGCGCCTGCCGCGCCATGTCGACGGTGTCGTCGAACACCACGATCGCCGCCATGGCCGATCAACCCGTCCTTGGCCGCGAACGCCTCATAGTCGAACGGCGTGTCGAACAGCGACGGCGGAAAATAGGCGCCCAGCGGGCCGCCGACCTGCACCGCGCGCACCGGCCGGCCGGACAAGCGTGCCGCCGCCGATATCGTTCACCAGTTCCCCAAGGGTGACGCCGAATCCGGCCTCGAACAGCCCGCCGTAGCGGATATTGCCGGCCAACTGGATCGGCATCGTGCCGCGCGACCGGCCCATGCCCAGCACCTGATAGGCCTCCGCCCCGTCGCGCAGGATGACCGGCACCGTTGCGAGCGTGACCAGATTGTTGATTACCGTGGGCATGCCGAACAGGCCCTTGTGCGCCGGCAGCGGCGGCTTCGCGCGCACCTGTCCCCGCCGCCCTTCCAGACTTTCCAGCAGCGAGGTTTCCTCGCCGCAGACATAGGCGCCGGCGCCGACGCGTTGCTCGATATCGAACCCGTCGCCCAGGATGCCGGCCCGCCGAGCGATCGCCAGCGCCGCGTCGAATGTGGCGATGCCGTGCGGGATATTCCGAGCGGGTGTAGACGTAGCCCTTGCTCGCACCGATCGCGAGACCGGCGATCGCCATGCCCTCGATCAAGCCGAACGGGTCGCCTTCCATCAGCATGCGGTCGGCATAGGTGCCGGAATCGCCCTCATCCGCGTTGCAGACGATATACTTGCGGTCACCCTTGGCCTCGGCGGTGGTCTTCCATTTGATCCCGGTGGGAAAGCCCGCGCCACCGCGGCCGCGCAAGCCGGACGCCAGGACCATTTCGATCATCGCCGCCGGGCCGACGGCACGGGCCTTCTCCAGCCCCGCCAGACCGCCATGCGCCCGATAGTCGTCCAAGCGACAGCGGATCGACCACGCCGCAGCGGGCGAATGTCAGCCGGGTCTGCCGCGCAAGGAACGGGATCGTTTCCGGGATTCCCAGGCGCAGCCGTTGTGCAGCGCCGGTCAGCAGCCCGTCCGCTAACAGGCCGGGGACGTCGGACACCTCGACCGGGCCATAGGCGATGCGGCCCTGCGGTGTCTCGACCTCAATCATTGGCTCAAGCCAGAACAACCCGCGGGACCCGGTCCGCACGACATCCGCATGATCCGCCAGCGCCGTCGCAACGTCATCGGCCCCAACCGCCAACGCAGCCGCGTCGCGCGGAACAAAGACCTGGGTCAAGACAACCTCTCCAGCATCCGATCGATCCTAGCTCCATTGAGCCGCCCGATCGGTTGCCCGTCAAGCAAGGGCGGCCGGACCGGTGGCGCAGAGGCCGAGACAGAACACCGGCTCCAGCGTCACCGCCCCATCGGCCGTGGTCTGATGCCAATCGACACCCAGCGCCCGGCGTAGATGCTCACCCGCGGCCTCTGCACCCACCGACTGACAGGCCTCTGCCCGGCATAGGTGCAGCGTGTGCCGTCCGGGCGGTGTCCGGCGGAAATCATGGTAAAAGGTCACGATACCATGAACTTCTGCCCGCGTGAGATTCAGGGCTACGGCGACGAGCGGCTCCGCGTCGAGTGGAACGCAGCCGAATACGGCTTGCAGCACGTGCAGGATCGGCAAGGCCGCGCCTTCCATGCCGAGGTGGGCGTCGATTATCGCTTCAGCGCGGACTTTATTCCATTGCTCGTAGCTAGCCACCGATCCTCCTAAAAAGGGTATAATTTGGTATACCACAGAAGAGAAGCGGCCGCCGAAAATGCAAGAAAGCAGAACTGTCCATCGATGGTTAAATTTCTATCGATAGGCGGGTTCGTCCCCCTTCTCAATGATCATGAGCGCGCTGCGCAGCCGCATGATCCCTCCGCGGGTTTGACCATGATCGCACATCCGCTGGCCTTCGGTGGTCAGATCGCTCGCGTCGCGCGGGATCGGAGCGGTCGCCAGCCGCACCAATTCGCTGATCCGGTTCAGTAGTTTATGGCAGTATTCCGGCGTATCGGTGGTGACTTCCATCGGACTTGCCTGAACCAGGATGACCTGGGCGGAAACCGAAGCGCCTGAAATTAGAAGCCAAGCGACCACTGGGAGGCAGAGACTAGCCAAAGTGAGTGAGTGCGCACGAGACATCTGTCTCTGTCTGCCACATCAGGTCTCTCGCTGTCCTGTTTCTAACGTGACAAAGAAGTTAGTATTAGACTGCGCTCCTGACCGAAGCGGGACGAATCTCGGTCGCCTCGGGGAGCGGCAGCGAGAGGATCGCGCGCAGTCCGGGTCGACTGTCTTCCAGCCGCAGCGTGCCGCCGTGCAGATGCGCGACCGCGAGGACCAGAGACAGCCCCAATCCAGACCCAGGCGTGCTGCGCGCCAACTCGCCGCGGTAGAAACGATCGGTCGCCTTCTCCCGGTCAGCCAGCGGAATACCGGGCCCCTGGTCTTCGACGGAGATAAGGACCGCGGCCGCGACCGAGGCGGTTAGCAGCACCGTTCCGCCATCGGGCGAGAACTTCACTGCATTGTCGACCAGATTGGCGATCGCCTGATGGACCATCGCCCTGTCGCCATACGCCGGCACGGCATCAGGCGTCTCAAGTCGCAGGACGATGCCGCGCTCCTCGGCCACCGCGCCATATAGTTCGGCGACCTCACGCAACAGCGGGGTGAGGTCGAGCCGAGCGAACAAAGATCGGCGCGACCCGGCTTCGATCTCCGCGATCCGCAATAACGCCTGGAACACGCCGACAATACCGTCGAGGTCGACGGTGGCGCGCTCGATCGCGGCGCGCAGGTCGTCCGCGCTTTCGGCGTGCAGCGCGGCGTCCTCCAGCCGAGCGCGGGCTCGGGTAATCGGGGTGCGCAGGTCATGCGCGATAGCGTTTGAAACCTGGCGTACGCCGTCCATTAGGCGGCCGATCCGGTCCAGCATGTCGTTGATGACCTCGGCGACCTGATCGAATTCGTCGCCGTGGCCGGTCAGCTTGACGCGCTGAGCGAAATCGCCGCTCGCGATGGCAATAGATGTCGCAGAGATGTTGGCGAGCGTGCGGCGGAACAGGCTGCGGATCACCAGCGCGCCAACCGTCGCCATGAGGATCACGACGACGGCGGCCCACAGCAGCGCATCGGTCAGCATCTTGCGCAGTTGCGCCCGGACCTGAACGTCGCGGCCAATAAGCAGGTGGAAGCCCCCGGGTAGTTCGTAGCGCTGGACGGTCGCGAGAGACTTAATGCCGGCACGCATGACAGGCAGTTCATAGCCCTGGTTCACCGTGATCACTGATGACGGCCAGCCAGCCAGATTGCCGGCGATGCGCTTCATCGAGGGATCCACCAGCAGATAAATAGCGTCGTCATCGACGTTATGCGCCAGGCGCTCCTCTATGGTGACGACCAGAGCTGGCAGCCCGCCGTCGACCCACCGTTCGGACAGACCCTGGGCGTCGGCATTGATCGCGGCTTCGGTCTGCCGATCCAGCAAGCCGGCCGTCGCCCACCACAAAAATATCGCCAGCGCCATTGCACTCACGGCCAGCAGGAGTGCGTAGACCGCTCCGAAGCGAAAGCCGGCGGACCGGAAGAGGCCGCGGTCGATCATGATTGAGCCGTTACTTCACCCGCTGCGTCCCGGGCGGAGCCTGAACGGTCCGGGGGCGAATGCCTTACACCAAATGCGGGAAAGCTGCTTCGAGACGCCCTGCTCGTCGAAGTGCCGTTTTCGACGATTCGCTTTTTCCGACCGGGGCGCTTGGCTAAGCCCGGATGATCATCTTCCGCCGGCCGGCAGGGAGGCGCATTTTTTGCCACCACCGCCTCCTTTTGACCCACAAGATACTAGGGTTGCTCTGCTCGTAACATGTAGCCGGCATTACGGACGGTATGGATCAGCCCGGTCGGGAACGGCTTGTCGACCTTCTGCCGAAGGCGGGACACGTGCACGTCGATCACGTTGGTCTGCGGATCAAAATGGTAATCCCACACCCCCTCCAGCAGCATGGTGCGGGTCACGACCTGTCCTGCATGGCGCATCAGGTACTCCAAAAGGCGAAACTCCCGCGGCTGCAGATCGACCTTTTGCCCGGCGCGCTTCACCTGGCGCGACAACAAATCCAGTTCCAGGTCCTCAACGACCAACTTCGTGACCGGACCTTCGCCCTTGCCCCGGCGGTTCAGCGCTTCGACCCTCGCCAGCAACTCGGCGAAGGCGAAGGGTTTTGTCAGGTAGTCGTCGCTACCCGCCTTCAGGCCTTTGACGCGATCATCGACCTCAGCCATGGCGGAGAGGATAAGCACGGGCACGGAGTTCTTCTGTCCCCGCAGGGTCTCGAGAATTTTCAGGCCATCAATTCCACCCGGCAGCATTCGATCGAGGATCACCGCGTCGAACGTTTCGCTCGCCGCCATGAATAAACCGTCGCGGCCGTTGTCCACGTGCTCCACCACGTGGCCAGCCTCGCGCAGTCCGCGAACGACGAATGCGGCGACGTCTTTGTCATCCTCGACCAGCAGGATGCGCATGTTGCTCTCCTCTTTCTAGCCCGCTGTCTGTTCAGCCGGCCGGCGGCCGACATTCACAGAGATCTCCATCTCCCGCCCCTGGCGGCGGACCGTCACGCGAACGCTGTCCCCCGGCGGAACAGCAGCCACGGCGCGGATCAGCCCGCGCGAGCTCTCGATGCGGTCGCCGTTGATCGCCACGACCACGTCACCGGCCCGCATACCCGATTTCGCCGCCGGCCCGTTTCGGTCCACGCTGGCGATGGTGACGCCGCCATCGCGGTCATCCACCGCCACACCCAGCCATCCCCGCTCGATCGAACCCTTGCTGAGAAGCTGGAGCACGATACGATTGACCGCCTCGCTGGGAATGGCGAAGCCGATGCCCACCGAGGCGCCCGTTGGCGATACAATCACCGAACTCACGCCGATAACCTGCCCGTCCATATTGAACACGGGGCCGCCGGAGTTTCCTGGATTGATCGGCGCATCCAGTTGCAGAAAGTTGTCGAACGGCCCGGACCCCAGGTCGCGTCCCTCAGCCGAGATGATACCGACGGACACCGATCCACCCAGCCCGAACGGATTGCCAGCCGCCAGAATCCAGTCGCCGACTTCGGCCTTGCGCGAGTCGCCCCACGGAACGCTCGGCAACGCCTCGTTACTCTTCACCCTGATCACCGCAACATCGGTCAACTCGTCGCGGCCGATGACGGTGGCGGGCAGTTGGCGGCCATCGGTCAGGGAGACAGTGATCTTGTCGGCGTGATCGACGACGTGGTTGTTGGTGACGATAATGCCGGAGGGATCGATGATGAAGCCCGACCCAGCGCCGGCCACCTGCTCATGGCGATTACCAAAGCGCCGGCGAAACTCGCGGCCAAGTGGCGTGTCGCGCAATTCCGGGGGCAGTTCGCTAAGCATGTCACCGCCTGAGACGGTCTCGGTCACCGCTATGTTCACCACGGCCGGCAGCACCTTCTTGACCAGCGGCGCCAGGCTCTCAGGCGCGGCCCGAGCGCTGGCGGGCTGCGGCGCGCAAGCTGCGGCCAGAAGCGTAAGGCTCAGAACCAGAATTCTGCGAGAGCCGCTGCACTATCAGAGGCATCAGCCGGATCGGCGATGGGGCGGCTGGCATGATGAGGACCGATTCTCCAACAAGTCGACGCAGATCAGTAGTCAGATGGCACGGGACGAAGGCTGTAACAAGAAACCCCAGGAGCAGTTTGTTGATCAGTTTTCAGAGGGATGTGCGCCGTCTTCCGGCCAACGATGCTTCGGATAGCGTCCCCGCATATCACGGCGCGCGTCAGCCCAGGCCCCTTTCCAGAACGCGCCAAGGTCCGCCGTCACTGCGATCGGCCGTCCGGCGGGAGACAAAAGCGCCAGTCGAAGGGGGATACGGCCACCGGCCACTCTGGGCGTCACAGCCAGGCCATAGAACGCCTGTGCCTTGGCCGAGGCCAGTGGCGGCGCCTCGATATAGTCGATCCCCGCTCGGCCAGTTGGCAGGTCGAGATGCGACGGCAACTCGTGGTCCAGACGGGATGCTAACTCCCAGGACATCCGACCACGCAGGATCGCGAACAGATCGAGCTTGTGGAGATCAGCGAGCCGCGTGATGCCGGCGAGGTGCAGCGGCAGCCAGTCTTCGATCGAGGTTTTCAGGGCGGCATCATCGAGATCCGGCCAGCCACGGTCGGGTTCGATCCCTCGCATCAGCGCCACGCGGGCCTGGAGTTGCCGGGTCGCGTCGGTCCAGGGCAGCGGTCGTAGGTCCTGCGCGGCAACGGCATTCGCCAGCGCCTCGGCGAGGTTAGCGGGGTCGCCCGGTTCGGTGCGATCTGACAGGATCAGCGCCCCCAGGCGGCGGCGGCGGCGCGCCAGCACCGTGCCGCCGACCGGATCGAAGCCGACCTCCACCTGTTCGGTGACCCTAGCGGCGAGAGCCGGCGGCAAGGTATCGGGATCGAGCGGAGCAGCCAGCCGGATACGCGACGCCGTCTTCAGTTCCAGGGACGCTGCAACCAGCAGGCTGGCTTTCGAGAGCGGATCTGTGACTGGCAAGCGCGCACTGCCGCCGCCGGAGAGACGGAACGAGCCAGGTTCTCCCCGCCGCTGGGCTATGCGGTCTGGGAAGGCGGCAGCGAGAAGCGGGCCAGGCTCGCCCGCGGCTTCAATGTTGGTAGGGATGCGCATGCGCCGGCGGTATTGGCCGGCGGTCTGACGGATGCGGTGCAAGGCGGCGCGATCTGCGTTGGGGTCGCCGTGTGCAATCGCCGCGAGACGGGTCGCGATATCGGCGGCGTCTTGGTTTCGCAATGGGTCTCGCTCCTCCAGCAACGCGGCCAGGACGGCGGCGAGTGCGCCCTGTTCCTCGGTGCCGGCCGCCAGCATCATCGCTGCCAACCGTGGATGCCCGCCAATCCGAGCCATTTCGCGGCCGATGGCGGTGATGCTGCTTTGGCGGTCGAGGCGCGCCGAGATCTTGCAGCAGCGCGACGGCAGCGGCGAGCGCGCCGGCCGGTGGCCTGTCCTGAAACGGCAAATCGGCCGGCGGGGTCCCCCAGGCGGCGCATTCCAGCACGAGGCCGGACAATTCTGCTTCCAGAATTTCCGGTCGGTCGAAGGCGGGCAGGCCCCGGTGCAGCGCCGGCGACCAGAGGCGGATCGCAGTGCCGGGAGCCTCGCGGCCGGCGCGGCCGGCTCGTTGGTCGGCGGCGGCGCGCGAGATGCGGACAGTGCTCAACCGGGTCAGGCCGGTCGCCGTGTCAAGGCGCGGCGTCCTGCGCCAGCCGCCGTCGACCACGATACGGACGCCCGGGACGGTCAGCGATGTCTCGGCGATGGAGGTAGCCAGAACGATGCGGCGGGTCTCCGCCGGCCGCAGAGCGCGGTCCTGCTCGGCAGGCGGAAGATCGCCGTGCAGCGGCAGGACAAGCGCGCCGCAACCTTCCAGCGCGGACTGGGTGCGGCGGATTTCCGCCATGCCGGGGAGAAAAGCGAGGATGTCGCCATCATGCTTCGTCAACGCCGTTCTGATGGCTCGGGCGACAGCGTCCGGCAGGTCGCGGATATGGGCAATGTCGCGCGATTGGTGCTCCATCGTGACCGGAAACATGCGGCCGGCGCTTTCGATGACATCCGCATCCATCAGCCCCGACAGGCGGGCGCCATCGGCGGTGGCCGACATCGCCAGCAGACGGAGATCGGGCCGCAGCATGCGTTGCAAATCGAGGCATAGCGCCAGACCGAGATCAGACTTCGAGGGATCGCTCATGGATTTCGTCGAGGATCACCGCCGCGACTCCGTCCAGCCCGGGATCGGATTGTAGCCGGCGGAGCAGTAGGCCCTCGGTGATGACCTCGATGCGGGTCTCCGCCGATCCAGCGCCGTCGAGGCGGGTTCGGTAGCCGATGGTGCGCCCGACCGGCTGACCAAACAGGAATGCCATCCGCGTGGCCGCTGCTCGGGTCGCGAGCCGCCGCGGTTCCAGCATCAGTATCCGGCCGTCGCCCCGCCAGGGAGTATCGAGCAGCGCGAGCGGGACATGCGTCGTCTTGCCGGCACCGGGCGGCGCGACGAGAACGGCGTTGCGGCCGGCGGCCAGCGTGGCTTGCAGCGCGGGGATAGCATCGGTGATTGGAAGCTTGAGATCGTTCACGGTCGGCGGTTGATAAACCAGGCGGGCGCCCGGGGCCATGATTCCCCTGACGCCCAAGCAATCCGACATTAAGCCGACCTAAAAGGAGGCGCTATGGGCCCTGAGGCCCGGATCCCCTGCCCTACTGGAACGGCAAATAGCGCACGCTGAACAGCAACATGTTCTCGTTTGCGGACGGATACGCCGTGGTGCCCTTCGCCCCGATACCCGGGAACGCATTCCGGTCCACCCATTCATACTGCGCCCCGATCTGCGCGGTGCCGTAGGGGGACTTGAGAATCCGCCACCAGGCACCAATCGTCGCCTCGACGATGGACGAGGTGACGGCGCTGCAGGACCCGAGCTCGACCGAGCAACCAGCGAGGTTCACAGCCGGGTTGCCGTAGCCGGCGATGGCCTTCCCGGTCCCGTAGGACTTGCTGTCCACGCCCTCAGCCCCACCGTAGGCGTAGACATCGACGGCCGGGATCGGATGACCAACGAACCCGCCCATGATCGAGTATTCGGACAGCGGCTTGATCGCTCCCGGTCGTGCCGAACGTGGCGTCGGCGATTTGCGACGTGCCGTAGCGGCCCACGCCCTGACCGATCAGGCCGCTGACCTGGAAGTCCAGCATCTTCGGAATCATCGGCAAGATCATGCCGCCCCCGATACCCTGGCCAGTCGTGTTACGGCTGATGCCGTTTCCAGCGGCGGCGAAGGACGTGCGGCCGTCAATGAAGCGAAGGAGACCATAAAGCTCGTAGTGGCCCCAGCCCGGATCTGCCGCGATTTTGGCGATGATATCAGGCGCACTGTTGTCGCTGTACGCCTGGAGGGAATTGACGTTCGACCCTCCGCATTGGGTGTTTTCGAGTGTGCCGCCGCCGGCCGCGGTCGTGGGCTGGATGCTCGGGTTAGGCAAGGCAGTTCGTGGCGCTGCTGAAAAGCGTCTGCGGCTCCTCGATCGAAAGCCCGGCCCAGAACTTGTGGTTGTCGAAATCCTTGACGACCCGCAGTTGGGCCTGACGCTCCCAGTTGAAGCCCACGACGTATTGTGCGTCGATCGTCAGCGGCACGTTCTCCTGTCGCGGCACCAGGCCGATCTTGTACATCGTCGCCAGGCTCCAGGCTTGGCCGCCGAGGACATGCAGGCCCCAGTCCGTGTTATCGTAGTTCCCCCAGAACTGCCGCAACCGCAGCGTATAGCTGTTGCTCTGGTTCGAGTTGGATGAGGAACCGGCGCTCAGGAAGTCCGTCTCCAGATAGCCGGTCAGCTTCTGTGCGGCGTCGATCTGCCCTTCCGTCAGCAGCGAGAAGCGGCTCTGCTGCGCGGTCTCACGGTATTCAGGGATGTGGTAGTTGGCGCTGTTGGGGAACGGGATGGCGTTAAAATTGCTGTCGATGCTGGAGGCGAGGTTGCGCGACCGATAGATACCTTCGACCGCCGCGAACCCGCCCAGCGTGACGGTCAAGGGGCCGGCACGGAACTGTCCCGGGGGCATCGGCGGGTTGGGGAGGCGGTACGGTTGCGGCCACTTGAGCGGCCTGCGACGACGCCGCTGCTGCCTGGCCCTGCGCTGCCGCGGCTTGGTCCTGGGCCTCCTTGGCTTGCTGCTGCGCCGCCTTAACAGCACGATCACGTGCCGCCAGGTCCGACTTCATCTGATTGAGTTGGTTCTGTAGCTGCTTGATCTGCTGTTGAATGGTCTGGATCTGTGCGTCGGTTTGGGCAGCCGCGGGATGGCAGAGCGTGAGGGCACCAATGGCGGTGGCACACTGGAGCGAGTAGGTTAAACTCTTGATTCTGTTCATTCGAATCCCTCAGGCCAATAGCGATTTCTGATTCGGCCCTCGGAAGCTAGGACATGCTCCGCGATGCGGTCGGCGGCGGTTTGATGACAATCCTCTAAAATTTCTGCAGTTTCCTGACTTGTGATTTAAGTACCACACATGCGCCGTCCGCCGGTGCGGATGGCGTTCGCGGCCCAGCCGCGCCATATTGGCGAGCACCATGCCTAGGCCAGCCATGAGCTTCCGCTCCCTTTATCGTCACGGCTTCGCCCGTGTCGCCGCATGCACCACCCGCACTGCGTTGGCCGATCCATCGACGAACGCGCAATCGATTCTACGCATGGCCCAAGATTGCGACCGCCAGGCGGTGGCGGTGGCGGTATTTCCGGAGCTCGGCATTTCCGGCTACGCGATCAGCGATCTGTTGCAGCAGACAACCCTGCTGGACGCGGTGGAAACCGGGATCGAGACGATCATCGCCGGCTCGACCGAGCTGATGCCGTTGCTATTGGTGGGGGCGCCGATCCGGCATCTCGGCTCCCTCTACAACTGCGCCCTGGCCATCCATCGCGGCGCATTGCTCGGCGTGGTGCCGAAAATCCACCTGCCGAATTACCGCGAGTTCTACGAACCACGCCATTTCGTCAGCGGTGACGGCACTGACGGCGGTTCCATCACTATCGGCGGCCGCACCGTGCCGTTCGGAACCGACCTGTTGTGGGAAGCCTCCGACCTCCGCGGCCTGATCGTCCACGCCGAGATCTGCGAGGACGTGTGGGTTCCCAATCCGCCGAGCGGAGAGGCCGCCGTGGCGGGGGCGACGGTGCTGGCGAATTTGTCGGCCAGCAATATCACCATCGGCAAGGCCGAGACGCGCCGGCTGCTGTGCCGGTCGCAGTCCGCCCGGTGCCTGGCGGCGTATCTCTATGCCGCCGCCGGGGCCGGCGAATCGACCACCGACCTCGCCTGGGACGGCCAGGCCTCGGTGTTCGAGAACGGCAACACTTTGGCCGAGACCGAACGGTTTCCCGTGGCGGACCAAGCGGCGATCGCCGATATCGACCTCGATATGCTGGCACAGGAACGCTTGCAGATGGGTTCGTTCGATACTAACCGCCGCCGCCACGCGCGCGCATTCCGGCGCATCAGCTTCACGGTGTCACCACCCACCGGGGACGTCGGCTTCCATCGCCGGATCGAGCGCTTTCCCTTCGTCCCGGCGGATGTCGCCCGGCTGGAGCAGGATTGTTACGAGGCTTATAATATCCAGGTCTCCGGGTTGGCGCAGCGGCTTCGCGCCACCGGATTGAACAAGGTGGTAATCGGGATTTCCGGCGGGTTGGACTCTACCCAGGCGCTGTTGGTCTGTGCCCAGGCATTCGATCTGCTCGGTCTGCCGCGTGATGGCATTTTGGCGTATACGATGCCGGGGTTCGCGACCTCGGGTCACACCAAGTCCAATGCCTGGGCGCTGATGAAATCGCTAGGCGCGACGGCGAGCGAACTCGATATCAAACCTGCGGCGAAACAGATGCTGTCCGATATTGGGCATCCCTACGCCACCGGCAGGGCAGTCTACGACATCACGTTCGAGAACGTACAGGCAGGCCTGCGCACCGACTACCTGTTCCGGTTGGCAAACCACCTCGGTGGCATCGTCATCGGGACCGGCGATCTTTCTGAGCTGGCGCTGGGCTGGTGCACCTACGGCGTCGGCGACCAGATGGCGCACTACAACGTCAATGCCGGGGTGCCGAAGACGCTAATCCAGCACCTGATCCGCTGGATCATCGGCACGAAACGTTTCGCTGGGGACGTGTTGGCGACGCTGGACGCAATTCTTGCGACGGAAATTTCGCCCGAACTGGTGCCGGTCGCGGAGGGCGAAATCCCGCAAAGCACGGAGGCCAAGATCGGCCCCTACGCGCTGCAGGATTTCACCCTGTTCCACATCCTTCGATATGGATTCGTGCCTTCGAAAATCGCGTTCATGGCCTTGCACACTTGGGAAGATCCCACGCGAGGCGATTGGCCGCCGCATTTTCACGCGGACCGCCGCGTGGGCTACGATCTGCAGCAGATCCGCCATTGGATGGAGGTTTTTCTTACGCGATTCTTCGCCTTCAGTCAGTTCAAGCGCAGCGCGATGCCGAACGGCCCAAAAGTCTCGGCGGGTGGGTCGCTTTCGCCACGCGGCGACTGGCGGGCGCCGTCCGATGGCAATGCCGCCGCGTGGCTGGCGGAGCTTGAACGGAACGTTCCGGCGGAATAAGTGCCGCACTATATTCTCCTCGTTCTGGCCGGTCTGCTGGCCGGCACGATGAACGCGGTCGCCGGTGGCGGCTCATTCGTTTCGTTTCCTGTGATGGTCCTGGCCGGGTTGCCGCCGATCGCCGCCAACGCAACCAGCACGGTGGCGCTGTTTCCGGGAACGATCGCCAGCACCTGGGCCTACCGGGACGATCTGCACGGCGTTGGCGGGGTCGGCCTGAATGTGCTGCTGCCGATCGGCCTGGCGGGCGGTCTTGTCGGCGCGATCCTGCTACTCGTTACCCCAGGTGCGGCGTTCGATCTGGTCATCCCATGGTTGCTGCTGCTGGCGACGCTGACCTTCGCCGGCGGACGGCATCTTGGTGACTGGCTGCGCCGCTACGTCCGGATCGGGCGCCCCTCGTTCTTGGTGATCCAGTTCATCCTGTCGATCTATGGCGGCTATTTCGGCGGCGCCATCGGGCTCATGATGATGGCGGTGTGGACGCTGATCGACGCGTCCGAGTTGAAGGCAATGGCGCCGACCCGCACCGCACTGGTGAGCACCGCCAACGGGGCCGCGGTGGTTTGCTTCGTGGTAGCTGGTGCGGTCCGATGGCCGGAGATGCTCGCGATGATGGTTTCGGCCATCGCCGGCGGCTACTATGGCGCCCGGTTTGCCCGCCATCTGCCCCCGGCTTTACTCCGCTGGTTCGTGGTGGCGCTCAGTGCGACAGTGACGGTCGCATTCTTCCTGCGGCGGTATTAGGTCAAAGGGACGTCGATATTGAAGATTTCGGCGCGGCCGCGCAATCGATTTCTATGCCCTTCGGTCGTTCGCCAGCGGACGGTGACATAAGCAACCTGCTGACCAACCTTATATTTCACCGGTTGACTCCGCCGGCACGACCGCTATAACGCGCGCTTCCGGCCGCAGGGCGCGTCAAGGCCCTCGCGGCCTGTGTTGCTTAGATGGCTATATCTGAAAGTTTGCCCATGTTCGCTGTCATCCGCACAGGCGGGAAACAGTATCGCGTTACCCCTAACGCGGTGCTGAAGGTCGAGAAATTGGACGCCGAAGCCGGCGGCACCATCACCTTTACCGACGTGCTGGCGGTGGGCGTCGAAGGCAACCTGACCCTGGGCTCGCCGATTATATCCGACGCCTCTGTCACCGCGACGGTCATCGCGCAGGACCGCCTCGACAAGGTCATCATTTTCAAGAAGCGCCGCCGGCAGAACAGCCGCCGCCGCAACGGCCATCGTCAGCACGTCACCGTGTTGCGAATTGGCGGCATCAACGCCAACGGACAGACCTACACGGTCGCTGCCAAAGCCCAAATTGAGACAGCCGCTACCCCTGTTGAGGCATCGACACCCCCGAGCGTCACCTCCGAAGGCCTCGGGGAGGTCCAGGCTGATACCGTTCCGCCGGCCGCCCTGGACGCCGCCGAATCGCTGGCAATCGTTTCTGGCGAGGCCCCGGAAGCCGTCGAAGAAACTCAAGAAACCAAGGAGTAAACCGCCATGGCACATAAAAAGGCAGGTGGCTCGTCACGCAACGGCCGCGATACTGAAGGTCGGCGCCTGGGCATCAAGAAGTTCGGCGGCGAGGCCGTCGTCGCGGGCAACATCCTGGTTCGTCAGCGAGGCACTAAATGGTATCCGGGCAGCAACGTCGGCCTGGGCCGTGACCACACAATCTTCGCCCTGATCGACGGCAAGGTGAAATTCACCCGTAAGTCCGAGGGCAAGGTGCATATCTCGGTGGAACCCCATCCTGCGTCGCAGCCGATGGCGCTCGCAGCCGAGTAACACCGACCCCACACCTTTATACGCGTGATCGGGGGCCGGTGCATCGCCGGCCCTCGTTCTGTTTGGTGACACGTTATGAAATTCCTCGACCAGACCAAGATCTATCTGCGCTCCGGCGACGGCGGCGACGGTGTGGTCGCATTCCGGCGGGAGAAGTTCATCGAGTTCGGGGGCCCGGACGGCGGGAACGGCGGCAAAGGCGGCGACATCATCTTCGTCGCGGAACATAACCTTAATACGTTGATCGATTTTCGATATACCCAGCATTTCCGGGCGCCGAAGGGCGGCAACGGATCAGGCTCGGATCGGACCGGCGCGGGCGCGCGCGACGTTGTCGTCACTGTCCCTGTTGGCACCCAGATCTTCGCCGACGATCAGGAAACCATGCTCGCCGACTTGGACATCGCCGGCAAACGGGTGACTCTATTGCGCGGTGGTGATGGCGGCTTCGGCAACGCCCACTTCAAGACTTCGACAAACCGAGCGCCTCGGAAGGTGACGAAGGGCTGGCCAGGTGAGGAGCGGTGGGTCTGGCTGCGCCTGAAGCTGATCGCCGATGCCGGACTGATCGGTCTGCCGAACGCCGGGAAATCGACCTTTTTATCCGTCGTTTCCGCCGCGCGTCCGAAGATCGCTGACTACCCGTTCACCACATTGCATCCGCAACTCGGCGTTATCCGCCTGTCCGACGCAGAGGAATTCGTGCTCGCCGACATCCCTGGCCTGATCAAGGGCGCTCATGAAGGCGCCGGCCTCGGCGACCGCTTCCTCGGTCATGTCGAGCGCTGTGCCGTCCTGCTGCATTTGATCGACGGCGCCGCCGGCGACGTGGTCAGAGCCTGGCGCACGGTCAGGGCCGAAATGTCGGCCTATGGCGGTGGTCTGGCCGAAAAGCCCGAGATCATCGGCCTGAACAAATCTGATGCCATGACGCCGAGGGAAACATCCTCCCGCTTGGCCGCGCTTCGAAAAGCGTCCGGGCGGCCGGTCTATCTACTGTCTGGCGCGACCGGCCAGGGTTTGCCCGAAATTCTGCGCGTCCTGCAAAATACCATCCATAGCACACGCGAGGCGGAGCAGGAGCAAGCCGCGTGATTGCTGGCGTGGCGCCCTCGATCGCGGGGGCGCAGCGGATTGTCATCAAGATCGGTAGCGCGCTGGTTGTGGATGAGAAGTTGGCGGCGCCGCGCATGGCCTGGCTGGACAGCGTGGCCGCCGACATCCACTCGCTCCGCGAGCGTGGAACAGACGTTATCGTCGTGTCTTCCGGCGCCATAGCGCTGGCTCGCCGAACGCTCGGTCTGACGCAAAAGCGCTTGAGACTCGAAGAAAAGCAGGCTGCGGCCGCCGTCGGACAAATTCGGCTCGCGCAGGCCTGGGCGCAGGCCTTGTCCGCCCACGGCCTTGCCGCTGCGCAGTTGCTGCTGACGCTCGGCGACACCGAAGACCGCCGCCGCTATCTGAACGCGCGCGAAACCCTCAACACGCTGCTGTCCCTGCGCTGCATTCCGGTCATAAATGAAAATGATACCGTTGCCACCGCTGAAATTCGCTTTGGCGACAATGACCGGCTAGCAGCGCGCGTGGCCGAGATGGTTCAGGCCGACCAATTAATCCTGCTGTCCGACATCGACGGCCTCTATACCGCCGACCCGCGCCGCGACCCGTTGGCCGCCCACATACCGGTCGTTGAGGCCATTACTCCCGAAATCGAGGCGATGGGCGGGGAACCGCCACCCGGTTACTCGTCCGGCGGGATGCGCACCAAGCTTGTGGCCGGTCGCATCGCCACTCAGGCTGGCTGCGCGATGGCGATCGCCCTCGGTCATGTCGAGCACCCGTTGCAGTCACTCGAACGCGGCGGCCGCTGCACCTGGTTCCTGCCGGTGCCGGAAGGCCGCACCGCGCGCAAGCGCTGGATCGGCGGTTCGCTGTCGGCACTGGGGGTGCTGACGGTCGACGCCGGCGCGGCCAAGGCTCTCGCCAGTGGCCGATCGTTGCTGCCCGCCGGTGTCCGAGCGGTTGGTGGCACGTTCGAACGCGGGGACCCGGTGATTATTGTCGGTCCTGATGGCTTGGCGCTTGGGCGCGGCTTGTCAGCCTATGGCAGCGCGGATGCGGAACGCATCGCGGGCCATCGATCGGACCAAATCGAGGCGATTCTGGGGTGGCGCGGCCGCGATGAAATGATCCACCGAGACGATCTGGTGCTGGGTTAAGAATCCCCTCCCGGCACAAGTTTGGCCCTCAGAAACTTGCCTATTGTATTATTTTCGACTGCTGCACAGGCAAACATACTAATAATCGGCGGCGTTCGGATCAAAATCCAAGACCGTGTCGCCAGGGTGGACAGAAAAATCTCCCTCGAAGATGTCGCGATCTTTCGTTTCTGGTACGAATAGAACGCCCACGATTGCCGTCGCTCCGGCAATCACGATGGGATACCACAACCCGAAGTAGATACTGCCGTTCTGAGCATTCATTGCGAACATCGAGGCTGGCAGTAAACCGCCGAACCAGCCGTTGCCAATATGATAAGGTAGCGACATGGAGGTGTAGCGGATGCGGGTTGGAAACAGCTCCACCAGAGCTGCGGCCATCGGACCGTAGACCATCGTAACCAACACCATCAGGAAGCATAACGTCAGCACCAGCATGAACGGCTGCGCTCGGAAGATGTCGAACGGGTTTGCGATCTTCACCACGGACGGGTTGGACGCCGACGGATAACCGACCGCGGTCAGCGCGCCCGCGAGGTCGCTCCCGAAGCTTTTCGCTGTCGGGTCGAGGGTTTTGTCGCCAATCTTCACGCTGGCCTTCGTGCCCGGCGGTGCATCCTGCTGCGAGTAAGTCACCGAAGCCCGAGCTAATGCTCCCTTGGCCAGATCGCAGCTGTTGACGAACTTTGACAACCCCGTGGGGTTGAACTGAAAGGAACAATCCGCCGGATCCGTCACCACCACGACCTGCACCGTCTCGTGCGCCTTCGTCAGCGCCGGGTTAGCGGTTTCGGCCATGTATTTGAAGACCGGAAAGTAGGTCAGTGCGGCGAGCAGACAGCCACCCAGGATGATCGGCTTGCGGCCGATCTTATCGGACAGCCAGCCGAAAAAAATGAAACCGAAGGCGCCCACCACCAGCGCCCAGGCCACCAGCAAATTGGCGGTAAAGCTGTCCACCTTCAATACGCCGGTCAGGAAGAACAGGGCATAGAACTGCCCCGAATACCAGACGACTGCCTGGCCCGCGACCAAGCCGAACAGCGCCAGGATCGCCCATTTGGCATTCGCCCACTGGCCGAACGCCTCGCTGAGCGGCGCCTTGGAATGACGGCCTTCGGCCTTCATCTTCACGAATGCCGGGCTTTCACTAAGCTGCAGACGGATCCAGACGGAAACCGCCAGCAGCAAGACGGAGACCAAGAACGGGATGCGCCAGCCATAGGACTTGAAATCATCCCCGCTCATGGACGCCTGGACGAGCAGGATCACCAGCAGCGACATGAACAGTCCCAACGTTGCCGTGGTCTGGATCCAACTGGTGTAGAAGCCGCGACGGCCGGCCGGCGCATGTTCGGCGACGTAGGTCGCCGCGCCGCCATACTCGCCGCCGATCGCCAGACCCTGCAGGATCCGCAAACTGATCAGAATGACGGCGGCGGTGATGCCGATACTGTCCGAGGTCGGCAGGATGCCCACGATGAAGGTGGACGAACCCATGATCAGGATCGTCACCAGGAAGGTGTATTTGCGTCCGACGAGATCGCCAAGGCGCCCGAATACCAGCGCACCGAACGGGCGCACCAGGAAGCCGGCGGCGAACGCGAGCAGGGCGAAGATATTGCGCGTCGTCTCATCGAACTGACCGAAAAACTTGGCGCCGATGATCACGGCAAGCGAACCGTAAAGATAGAAATCGTACCATTCGAAAACCGTGCCCAGCGACGAGGCTAGGATTATCTTCTTCTCGTCTGAAGTCATCGGCCGAACCGAGGGGACGATCCCGCCTGGTCGCGCTGCGCTTACGCTCATGGATGTCACGCCCTTCCCTACTCTTCAATCCGACGGATCGCCATTCAATGGGCGACTCCAATCTTATATCGCTGCCAAGCTGATCGCAGGCTCGAGATCATTAACTCATTTTAAGGATCTTGGACAGAGCGAAATCACCCGAGGACCGAAACCTGGATTATCATTCCGCAATCCTAGGTTGGGCTTCAACTATCTGAGCCTGTGCGGGTCGGAAGAAACCTCGAACGTGCTCTCAATGCGGCTCTACGATGAGCGCATCGCAATCGCGGTGTCCAGCCAGCAAGCAGTCCTCGATCTGCGATGTTGTCCGGAGTTGGCGGACGAGGAACAGGCCGCCGATCAGTGGAACAAGATGACTACGATCGCCGCCAAACGCGGTCTGCCGTTCAGCGCCTGCTGGGTCGCACGATCATCGGGCCAATGGCGTTGTCCGTAGGAAGGATTCTCCCATTGGAACCGTTGCTTAGGCTATCAAGGAGCGACACGGAAGCAAGCTAAGAGTATGGTCGATAGGACAGAAGTTCCATCTGCTCGGAAGAGCCTCACAGGAACGGGAGGCTCCCGGGACGTGGAAGGCGTGCGGCATCTCAGCGGGGACGCCCGGTTTGCGGCGCTGATATCACGGATCGGACGACCTCGGCTGGATATTCAGCGCCAGCGCAGCCCGTATGAGGCGCTCGTCCGGGCGATCGCCCACCAGCAACTGCACGGACGAGCGGCGGAGGCGATCCTGGCGCGGTTCTCGGCGCTATTTCCGGGGGAAGGTTTTCCCGATCCGGACGCGGTTATGGCGACGGCAGACGCGGCTTTGCGCGGCTGTGGCTTTTCTGGAGGCAAGATCGCGGCGATCCGAGACATCTGCGCCAAGACACTCGACGGCACGGTGCCAACCCGCCGTCAGTCCCACCGGCTGAGCGACGAGGCCCTGATCGAGCGGTTGACCTCCATTCGCGGTGTTGGCCGCTGGACAGTCGAAATGTTGCTGCTGTTCACGCTCGGCCGGCCGGATGTTCTGCCGGTGGACGATTTTGGTGTGCGAGAGGGATACCGCGTGCTCTATGGATTGGATGCCCAGCCGAAACCACGGCTGCTTAGCGAGATTGGCCTGGCCTGGTCGCCGCACCGGTCACTTGCCACCTGGTATCTTTACCGGGCCGCAGAGGAGGCTAGGCGGCAGGGGCCGATCAGCCGAGCCTAGCGGGCTGTTCCATTTTATTCCACCACCTGGACCCTTCGGGCCGACGAGCCATCACCGGACAATCTATGCGGTGACCAGCGTCGGGAGACAAAATTCAAACTTGAACATATCAACACTTTTATGTAACGAATACTTGATTCTTATTGCTCTAATATCAACTTGCGATGACCCGTTCGCCGACTGCTGGTCCTGGCGCTGGTCATCGACGACCGTCCGCGCGGCGAGGCCCTGCGGGCCTATCGTACAGCATCCGATTTTGTATCCAACCGGCAATCGAACGCGCGGGCCACCTTTCGATAAGAACCAGTTTCGAGAGCCCAACAACGTTGGTCTTGACGGCGGCGCGGATTCGAGACGGTCCGAACCAAAGCACACGACGGCGGCCTGCGTATTCTGGCACGATGACGGCATGCGAATTTCGACGTTCGCCAACATCTTTCCCCTGATCACGCGCCGGGCCGGGGTTTCGATGCCACGATCCTCCGGCATACCTTCGCAAGCCGGTTCTTACTTTGATCCCGATAACCATGCGCTACGCCTGCATGGTCACCGGTCATCTGCATCGGGCGATGGCGGATTTCGGCGCCGAAGCCGGCACAAAAAACGGACACGGCAGGAACGGTTTCGCATGCCATCGCAAACCGCGACAACCACGCAAGTATCTGAAAGATCGGGGCAATTCGACTGGTGGAGGGGGTTGGATTCGAACCAACGTAGGCGCACGCCAGCGGATTTACAGTCCGCCCCCTTTAGCCACTCGGGCACCCCTCCGGGCCGGGAAGCGGGGACTAAAGCCAAACCCCCACCGCTGTCAACGCGCGCGTTTGCGGCGCCGGGGGGTTGCCTTCTGCGACCGCAGCCGACGTTGCAGGTGCGTGCCTCCGGCGAGTGTCGCGACAGGGCACGGATACGCTGGACCGGACGCTGCCACTGCCCCTTGACCCCATCGGCATTTTCCCCGCACCTCTTGCACGACAAAAACCACCCCGGGACGACGTTCATCCACACCCAACCGTAAGACCACCCCAGGATGAGCATCCACGTCTCGACCCGCGCCACCCACCCCACCTGGCTGCCGCACCTCTGCTCGGCCTGTTCATCGCCGTCGGCCCGGCCGCGACCGACATGTATCTGCCCGCCTTCCCGGCCGTGGAGGCCACCTTCGGCACCGCACCCGGGCACCGCGCAGCTCACCCTGGCGACCTGGTTCGCCGGCCTTGCCGTCGGCCAGATCACCCAGGGCACGCTGTCGGACCGCTTCGGCCGCCGCATCCCGCTGATGGCAGGGTTCCTCGTCTTCACCCTCAGCACGATCGGCTGCGCGCTGGCGCCCAGCCTGACCATCCTGGCCGATTTTCCGCGCGATCGCCGCGTTCGGCGCGTCCGCCGGCATGGTGATCGCCCGCGCGGTGGTGCGCGACCTGGCGGAGGGCCAGGCCGCCGCCATCATGATGTCCCGCCTGGTGCTGGTCATGGGCGTGGCGCCGATCCTGGCCCCCACCATCGGCGGCGCCATCCTGGCCTTCGCGCATTGGCGGGTCATCTTCTGGCTGCTGACGCTTTACGGCACCGTCTGCGTCGTCACCGCCTGGAAAGTGCTGCCGGAGACGTTGCCGCAGGATCGCCGCACGCCGCCTGTCGCCTCGCCGGCCAGGCCGCGCGCTACGTGATGATCGTGCGGGAGCAAGACCTTTCTCACCCACGCCGATCATGGGCGGCTGCGGCACGTTCTGCATGTTCGCCTACCTGTCCGGCTGCTCGCCGGTGTTCGAGGACGGGTTCGGCCTCAATCCGTCGGAGTTCGCGCTGATCTTCGGCCTGTGCGCGGTCAGCCTGGTCGTCTGCTCGCAGCTCAATGCCCGGCTGCTGCCGCGATTCGGCCTGAACCGCGTGCTGACGACGATCGCGCGGATTTCGTTCTGCGGCCACCATTGTGCTGGTGGTATTGGCGTTCGGCGGCGTGCACGTGCTGTGGGCGATCGTGGCGCCGCTGGTGGTGGTGATCGGCTGCCAGGGCTTCAACAACGCCAACGCCAACGCCGGCGCGCTGTCGCGTCACGCCGGACACGCCGGCAGCGCGTCGGCGCTGATGGGGACGTTCCAGTTCAGCCTCGGCGCCGTCTCCGGCGTGCTGGTCGGACTGCTGACCGACGGCACGCCGCGGGGCATGGCGGCGCTGATGTTCTGTGGCATGCTGGGCGCTGTCATCGCCGACCGGTTCCGTCCCCACCCCGAGGCCCACCGCCCATGATCGTTGGCATCCCCGCCTGCGCGAAAACGATTTCGGACATGCCGTTCCACCAGAGCCCGGCGCGCTATGCGCAGGCCGTGCTGGGCGGCGTCGGCGCGCTGCCGGTGCTGATCCCGCCCCTGGGGGAACAGATGCTGGGCCTGCTCGACGACCTGGCCGGGCTGCTGGTGCCGGGCAGCCCGAGCAACGTGCATCCCAGCCATTATGCAGGGCGGCGAGAGCGAGACGCCGGATTTCCATGATCTGGAGCGCGACCACACGACGCTGCCGCTGATCCGCGCCGCCATCGCCCGGGCATCCCTGTGCTGGCGATCTGCCGCGGCATCCAGGAGCTGAACGTGGCGCTGGGCGGTTCACTGATCCAGCGCGTCCATGCCCAACCGGGCTTCAGCGACCACCGGGGCGGTCCCGGGCCGCACGAAACCCGCTACGGTCCGAAGCATCCGATCACACGTGACCGGCAGTCTGGCGCGCATCGTCGGGGCCACGACGATCGAGGTGAACTCGTTACACGGCCAGGCGATCGACCGGCTGGCGGACGGCTTGGTGGTGGAGGCCCACGCGCCGGACGGCACGATCGAGGCGGTGGCGATGCCGTCGGCGCCCGGCTGGCTGCTGGGTGTGCAATGGCATCCGGAGTGGGCGTTCGCGACCAACCCCCACAGTGTTGCTATTTTCACCGCTTTCGGCGATGCCTGCCGGCGGTGGGAACGCACGCGCGTGGCGCGTGAACCACGCTCTCAAACCACAACGTCCAGCAGAAAGGCGGCATACAATGGATCTGCAACTCGCAGGCAAGACGGTCCTGATCACGGGCGGCTCGAAAGGCATTGGCAAGGCGGCGGCCGAGGTGCTGGCCGAGGAAGGCTGCAACCTGATCCTGGTGGCGCGCGACGCGGACGATGCTCAACGAAACCGCGGCGGAAATCCGAGCCAAGCGGCAGGTCAACGTGCGCACTATCGCCGCCGATCTGTCCAGTGATGCGCTGTCCGCAAGGTCGCCCAGGAGGCGGGGGAGATCGACATCCTGGTCAACAACGCCGGTGCCATTCCGCCGGGCGACGTGCTGTCGGTCGACGATGCGCGGTGGCGCCAGGCGTGGGACCTGAAAGTGTTCGGCTACATCTCCTTCTGCCGCGTGATCTACGCGCAGATGAAGGCTCGGCGGGCGGGCGTGATCGTCAACGTGATCGGCGCGGCGGGCGAGAAGTTCCCGACCAATTATATCGCCGGCGCGGCGGGCAATGCGTCGCTGATGGCGTTCACCCGGGCGCTGGGCAAGGGCGCGCCGGCCGACGGGCTGCGGGTGGTGGCGATCAATCCCGGGCCGGTGGAAACCGACCGTCTGGTGATGCTGCGCAAGGCGGAGGCCAAGGAGAAGTGGGGCGACGAGGGCGCTGGCGGGAACTCAGCGCCGGCATGGCGTTCGGCCGTCCGGCCAGCCCGCGGGAGATCGGCAACGCCGTCGCGTTCCTGGCCAGCCCGGTGTCCGGCTATACCACGGGCACGGTGCTGACGATCGACGGCGGCGGCTAATTGGGATGCGGTAACCGCTGATAGTTGCCCAAAAGATTGGAATTGCGAATTCATACAAACGATGGGTCGCTAAAGTAGGCCTGATGCGCCACGACTGGACCATCATGATGAACAGCGAGCTCGTACAGTCCGTCCGGCCGCTCAACCTGCTTTTTCGCAGCTCAGTGGCGAGCCAGGCCCGCCGGAAGTAACGCCTCAAGCCGTTAGCGGGACCGTAGGCCGGCGGCCACCACCGGGCTGGTAACGGCTCAGATACGCCGGCACCACCAACTCCACCGGCGTCGGCGTGATCCCTAGATCGGCCAGCCCCAGCGCACCCGGGGACACGACGTTGTCCTTCGACAGCATCAGAAGCTGATCCGGCGTCAGCGGTTTGCCCGGCACGTGCTGCAGGATAGCAGCCTGCAACCGCGCGATCCCCATCGGGATATCCACTAGTCGTTTCTTGCGCCGCGTCTGCTGCAGGATGAACGCGAGGATCTCGCGGAATGTCCAAACCCGCGGACCGCCAAGCTCGAACACCTTGCCCATCAAGGTGTTGGACGCCAAAACCGCCATCACCGCGTTTGCGACGTCGCCGACAAAAACCGGCTGCATTTTCGTGTCACCAGAGATCACCGGCATGAACGGCGAGATCCGCGCGATCTCGGCAAAGCGGTTGAAGAACTTGTCTTCCAACCCGAAAACCAGAGACGGACGCAAGATGGTGGCGCTCGGGAACGCCGCCAGCACCGCCTGTTCCGCTTTCCCCTTGGTCGAGCCATACTGACTCGGGCTGTTCGGATCGGCGCCGATGGCGGACATCTGGATCAGCCGGTGGACACCGTTGGCCGCGCCGAGCCGCCCGATCCGTTCGGCACCCTCGGTATGCACCGCTTGAAACGAGGCTGTTCGGCTTTCCGTCAGCGCGCCAACCAGGTTGACGACGACCTCGGCCCCGACCACGGCACGATGCACCGTGCCCTCGCTCATCACCGAGGCATAAAGCGGCACGATTTGCCCAACCGCACCCATTGGCTTCAGGAACAGCGCCGCCTCCGGGTCGCGCACCGCCACCCGCACGATATAGCCCTGCTGGGCCAGTCGCTTGACCACATAGCGGCCGATGAAGCCGGAACCGCCGAACACCGTCGCCACGCGCCGTATCGCCATGGTCTCGTGAGTCTCCCTCTCCGCGCCGGTCTGATACGCCGCGAAAGCGCACCTCTCAAGGTGCGGTATATTTATCGCCGGAAACGGTTGACGCCACCGCGGGTGGCGGCTACATCGCCCGCCCACCCTTCTGTCCGCATTTGTCGCGGACGAACGGCTGCCCAGATGGCGGAATTGGTAGACGCGCAGGTTTCAGGTACCTGTGGCCGCAAGGTCGTGGAAGTTCGAGTCTTCTTCTGGGCACCAAAGCTCTATAGACATAGGCGGGTTTACGGAGCTGGCGGGTCCAATTTGGTCCAGGCAGTCTCCCGGGAATGATCAGCTTGTGACATTGGTTACTTCGCGTGCCACATCGCGCCGGCAAGATACATCATGCTTCGGGATTGGCCGAGGCCTCATGGCCGGGGGAGATGGTCATGTCGCATCGGTAATGGACAGCCTGGGTCAGCTCAACGACGGATGGGGCGTCTGCGGGTTTACCAGCACATTCTACGCGATGTACAACAGATCCGGGCACTCGCGGCTGGTTGGTGAACGCCACCCAGACCTACAGCGTGCTGTATGAAATCACCGACTATCTGAAGGCGTTGCAGGCGGTCGCGAGCCCATTGCTAAAGGACATCACCGCCTTCACGCGAAGCTTTGGACCGCCCTACGACACGTTCACGATCGAGGGCTATATCGACAAGGTCGATAACTCGAGCGAGACCACGCGCCAATACCTGGCGTTCGGCTCAGATCGGTTCATGAAGTCGCACGATACGACGCTGCGTGGCGACGACCTGTTCGGCATCGCGATGCCGCCACAGGCGGTGGCGGACTACATCGAGCGGATGTGGAAATGGAAGGCGACGGTCACCGAGTTCAAGGCGGCTGATCTGAGCGGCGACGCGATCGTGGGGGTGCGCAACCCGGCCAACACCACGATGACGATGTATAGCGGGCTATGCCATTATTTATATCGCGGCGGCGGAAAATATTACAGTTGAGGACAGTCGTTTCCGTCACTGGCCGCGGCGGCGGGCCAGAAAAGTACGAAATCTGCTACGCGATCACGATCCGGAAATACTGAAGGCCCGGACACGGCGTGGGGTGCGTCCGCTGCTCATCTCCGGAGCCGGTCAGCGTCGTAAATGGGGTCGGCGTCGGTAGACTTAGAAGCGCTGGGCCGAGCGATTGCAGTGGGCAGGTAGACCTTCTTCGGATGGACACGCTCCCAGGATAAGGGCGAGCACCTCGCCGTCGCGCATCATGCTTTCCAACGCAAACAAAAATCCCCAGCCGACCCGAGCACGCAAATCATGTTGGGTAATGCCGTCCCAACCGATTTCCTTTAATGATCGCGGCGCGCTCCGCGTTAGACACCCGGCGGGCGCGATGGGGCGGTTGCTTCGGCCGCTTGATCAGGCGTATGGGATTGAACAGCAATAGCAGCCATTCACTGATCGCGTGCGAGATCACGGTCGAAAGCAGATTGATTCACCGGCTTACCGTTGAGGGCGACACCTATTTCAGCCGGGCATCGCGCCATTCGGCGAAGCACGCGCCGTCGAGTTTCGCCGCTTCGATCACCGCGAACCCCAGCGCGCTGGCCGGCTTTGCGGACCTGCCTACTCGCCATGAAAACCGAAGCCATACAACTGCACCATCGATTGGAGGTATTTCACGAAAAAAATCCGATAATACCGGCAATGGAAAAATAACTACATCGGGCGCGCATTTCTCGCCGTTTACTCTCTTGTTCTAGGCATCCAAATTTTCATGAGCATCACACAGTTCATGCCGAACGCCACCATCCACTTTTACCGGGACGACCTGCCGGAAGGCCTTGTTCTAGGGCCGGTCGTTGCCGTGGATACCGAGACGATGGGGCTCAACCCACATCGCGACCGCCTGTGCCTGGTGCAATTGTCGGGCGGCGATGGGCACGCGCACATCGTCCAGTTAATCCCGGAGGAACGCGGCGGGCACGGCTTCGACTGCCCCTCTAAAGCAGCTTCTCAGCGATCCGGCAGTTGTGAAACTAATGCATTTCGGCCGTTTCGACGTAGCGGTGCTGCAGCACTACCTCCGCATCGCCGTGGGTCCGGTTAAATGCACCAAGATCGCCTCCAAGCTGACCGGACCTATACCGACCGCCATGGGCTCAAAGATCTCTCCAAGGAACTACTCGGGGTGGAACTATCGAAACAGCAGCAATCCTCCGATTGGGGCGCGCATGAAGCGACGCGCAACTCGCATATGCGGCGTCGGATGTGCTGCATCTCCATGCGCTATGCGCCAAACTGGAAATGATCCTGATCCGCGAGAACCGGTTTGATTATGCCGAGGCCTGTTTCGCATTTTTTCCAACCCGCGCGGAGCTCGACTTGCTGGGGTATGAGCAGCCGGACGTGTTCGCGCATTAAAGCCTAAATGCGAGCCCCGCACGCTGCCGCGGCGCCAACGTTCATCAGGCTCGCCGCCGCGTCTTCTTCGGCGCCTCCACGGCGGCAGCAACGGCGCCAGGAACCGGCCCGTGTAGCTCTCCGGATTCGCGACGATATCCTCCGGCGTGCCCTCGGCCACGATCCGGCCGCCGCCGTCGCCGCCTTCCGGGCCCAGGTCGAGAATCCAGTCGGCGGTTTTGATGACTTCCAGATTATGCTCGATGACGACGACCGTGTTGCCCTGATCGACCAGCGCGTGCAGCACTTCCAGCAGTTTGCGCACGTCCTCGAAATGCAGGCCGGTGGTGGGTTCGTCCAAAATATACAGCGTGCGGCCGGTGGCGCGGCGGGCAAGTTCCTTGGCCAGTTTGATGCGCTGCGCCTCGCCGCCCGACAACGTGGTGGCCTGCTGGCCCAGCGCGATATAGCCCAGGCCGACCTGCTGCAGGATCGTCAGCCGGTCGTGGATGCGCGGCTGCGCGCTGAAAAACGGCACCGCCTCGTCCACCGTCATCGCCAGCACGTCGGCGATGGATTTGCCGCGGAATTTGATTTCCAGCGTTTCGCGGTTGTAGCGTTTGCCCTTGCACGTGTCGCAGGTGACATAAACGTCCGGCAGGAAATGCATTTCGATTTTCAGCAACGCCGTCGCCCTGGCAGGCTTCGCAGCGCCCGCCCTTGACGTTGAAACTGAAACGGCCCGGCTTGTAGCCGCGGGCGCGCGCTTCCGGCAGTTCGGCGAACCAGTCGCGGATCGGGCGAACAGGTCGGTATAGGTGGCCGGATTGCAGCGCGGCGTGCGGCCGATCGGCGACTGGTCGATGTCGATGATCTTGTCGAGCTGGTCCAGGCCCTCGATCCGGTCGTGCGCGCGACGGCACCGCCGGCGCCCATCAGCCGGCGCGCCGCGCGCCTTGTACAGCGTGTCGATGACCAGCGTGGATTTGCCGCCGCCGGACACGCCGGTGACGCAGGTGAACGTGCCCAGCGGAAACTGGCCGCAGAGTTCTTCAGATTGTTGCCGCGCGCGCCGACGACTTGCAGCAGCGGTCCTTCTGCATCGGGCGGCGCTTTGGCGGCACCGGGATGCTTCCGTGCGGCCGGACAAATAATCGCCGGTCAGCGATTTTGTGTTGGCGGCAACTTCGGCCGGCGTGCCCTCGGCGATGACGTGGCCGCCATGGACGCCGGCCGCCGGGCCCATGTCGATCAGATGATCGGCCGAGCGGATGGCGTCCTCGTCATGCTCCACCACCAGAACGGTGTTGCCCAGGTCGCGCAGCCGCCGCAGCGTGCCCAGCAGCCGTTCGTTGTCGCGCTGATGCAGGCCGATCGACGGTTCGTCCAGCACGTACAGCACGCCGGTCAGGCCGGAGCCGATCTGGCTGGCCAGCCGGATGCGCTGGATTTCGCCGCCCGACAGCGTAGCGGATCCGCGCGCCAGCGTCAGATAATCCAGCCCGACATCGACCAGGAATTGCAGCCGATCGACGATTCCCGCAGGATGCGGCCGGCGATTTCCTGCCGCTGCGGCGTCAGTTGCGGCAGCACCTCGGCGAACCAGCCCAGCGCAGCCCGGATCGAGAGCTCGGACGCCTCGGCGATGTTTTTGCCGGCGACCCGCACCGACAGCGCTTCCGGTTTCAGGCGAGCGCCGTTGCAGACGCGCAGGGCTTTTCCGCCTGATAGCGCGTCATTTCCTCCCGCACCCAGACGCTGTCGGTTTCCTGCCAGCGGCGTGCAGGTTTTTCAGCACGCCCTCGAACGGCTTCGTCACCGTGTAAGCTGCGGACACCATCCTTGTAGGTGAAGGCGATCGGTTCGTCCGTACCGATACAGGATCGCCTGCCGCACATCGTCGGGCAAATCGTTCCAAGGGGTTTTCGTCGTCTGTTTGAAATGCCGAGCCAGGCTCTGCAACGTCTGGTCGTAGTAGGGTGACTGTGAGCCGGTCCAGGGCACGATAGCACCTTCGGCCAATCCCGCCCGGTCGTCGGGCACGACCAGCTCAGGGTCGAAAAAGCTTTCCACACCCAGCCCGTCGCAAACCGGGCACGCACCGTGCGGGG
>CAVZTH010000042.1:0-301232 GCA_963778125.1 uncultured Alphaproteobacteria bacterium
CCGCATGTCCAATGTGTGCCTCCGACAGAAATTGCTTTCTCAGTATAGATGCTCCTACAGAAAGCAACAGAGCGCTCCAGCAAGACATTGAATTGTACTCTGGTGTCTGCCTGCATCGCGATTTCCCCATGCGGCCTGCGAAGGCAGACCTGCATGCTACAATGGCTGCAGCAATGCACATCATCCTGCCAGGCACAACATGCTTTAACAAGCACAACAGCTGGTCTGAGTATATGCAGGCGACGGCAGAGAATTGTCAGAGGTGAGGATCTGTCATATGAACTGTAGGTCTTCTGCCATGGGGATGGAGCGATCAGCGAGTCCAGTCAGGAGCTCCTCTGTGCTGCAGGTGTACGAGCAGACAGTCAGGGGCCTACTGGAGCTTTTGTTGTGGGCAGGAAGTCAGAGACCAGACAGCAGCTCTTTGGCAGGGTTGCTCCTGTCTATGATCAGGCAAGCATGGTTGAAAATCACTGCAAAGCAATGTATTAAGGATGCTCCTGTGTTGCCGCACACCATGGCTCTGTCTGCAAACAGATGTTTCTCCATTTGCAGTTGAACAACACCCTGAGCCTGGGGCAGCACAGAGTGTGGAAGCGCATGGCTGTCAAGTGGACAGAAGCAAAGGCAGGCGACGCAGCGCTGGATGTCTGCTGCGGCAGTGGAGACCTTGCTTTCCTCCTTGCTGCAGCTGTGGGGCCCTCTGGGAAGGTGAAGATTGAGGGCAGGTCTAAAATTTCTGTTGGTGCATGCCCTACGAATACATCTCTCTTGTATTTTGGTACTAGGCCTTCTGGCAAGCCCGATGCTGCGATCATGAAGGAGCCTGACTGACAGGACTATGAAGGCATGTAATGCAGAGAACTGGCCTGCATGTCATTACAACTAATGGCATTGCAGGGCATCACCACCATCATCATGTTTCATAATGAAGGTGCCGCTAATGATCGAGAGTTTCTCGTTAGCCGAATGCCAATGTCTCGGCACGTGAGTGTTCGGCGGGTTCCAGATCAGAAGCTCTGTCGTCTGAGTTGTTGGATCAATGTGCACGATCGACGCCTTGGTCCCTCCTGGATATACCCGCCAATTTAGGTCTTGAAAGTGCGTGAACACTGGATGGGCAGCGTCGGGGGCGGGGGCGGGGGGTTTCTGCGCCACGGCCATCGGGCAAACGAGAGTGGCGATCACCATCGCACCAATCACTCTGTTCATGGTTCATATCCTCCGCTTTGGTCGTTTCCAACTGACGCAATCATGATGCCTGAATCTCTGTAAGCTCCCGATCACATGGCGGTAACAGACTGGTAACAGCCTCTAGACCGGGCATATGCTGTCACCGTTCTGCTCGGGAAAACCGCAATGCGGCACCGGATCCTCGTTGTCGGCCGAGATGTGGAAGTGCGCGCACGTCTTGCGTGTTCGTTGAGTGCGGCCCGCTATTCCGTCGAAATCGCAGAAAATCCCGCGCACGCCTGGCGCATTGGCATTAGGGGCTTTGGCCTTGCGGTTGTCGTTCCCGCGGGGCTAGGCGCCGAAGTCAGTGACCTGATCGACAAGCTTCGAACCGCGACCGGCAGGGCGGTGCTCATTGTCGGATCCGGGAGCTCACCTGACCCTACCCAAGAGATCATCGACGCCTCTGACGAGACCGCACTCCTCGCGCGGGTCAATAGTTCATTGGTCCCCGCGGCCAAACCGGACGAGGCAGCTCCGGTGCTACACTTTGCCAACTACAGTCTGGACCTTGTGGGCCACAGCCTTGTGGACGAAGCGGGGCAGGAGGTTGGTCTCACCCGCGGCGAGTTCAGACTCCTGCGGGAATTCGCGCAGCGACCCGGGCGGGTGTTGTCCCGCGATCAGCTTCTTCAGGCATCGGCTGGCCGCGACGCCGAGGCGTACGACCGTAGTATCGATATGCTGATCATGCGTCTGCGCCGGAAGATCGAGCTCGATCCGAAACGGCCGCGCCTGATCGTTACGATTCCCGGTAGCGGCTACAAGTTCACAACCCCGGTGCGGAGCGTCGGCCCGATGGATGGGCCTGTCCCCGAGCGGAATCATACGCCGGCCGAACGGACGCCGGCCGCTGCCGAGCGCAGGCAAATCACCGCGCTCTGCGCCGAGTTGGCGCCAGCCGGCGGCAAATCGGCTGCGGACCCCGAGGAACTGCATACGATTATCGATACATACCGCCGGCGAACCAGCGCCATCGTCACCCAATTCGGCGGGATCGTGGGGCAGTGCGTAGGGCGCGAAGTATTTGCCTACTTCGGTCACCCGGTCGCCCAGGAAGACGCGGCAGAGCGGGCCATAAACGCCGGGCTCGCTCTTGCGCGGAATATCGGCGGCGCGGAGGTGTCGCCTGATCTCTCCAATCGTGTCGGGATCGCGACCGGTGTTGTTGTCGCCGACCCGAACGGCGAGGTCATTGGCGACGCGCCCAGCGATGCCGGGCGGATGCGTAGTCTGGCGGAACCGGGTCAGGTCGTTCTTGCAGCAAGCACGCGGCAACTTGGAGGTCGCCTTTTTGCCTATCATGCCGTCGAGCCGATAACGCTGAATGGGGCCCACCGTCCAACGACCGCTTGGCGGGTGCTGGGCCGGAGCGCGTTGGCCAGCCGCTCGGAGGCACTCTATGACGGCACATTAACGCCGTTGGTCGGACGTGCGGAGGAGCGGGATCTGCTACTCCATGCCTGGCTGCAGGCGAAATCCGGCGAAGGTCGGGTTGTGCTGCTCTCCGGTGAGCCAGGCATCGGGAAGTCCCGCCTACTCGTGGAACTTGAGGCGCGGCTGGCAACAGAGACCCACGGGACTTTGCGCTATTTCTGCTCGCCCTTACATCAGGGTAGCGCCCTTCACCCGATCATCGCGCGCTGGGAGCAGGAGGCCGGCTTCGCGCGCGGCGACACGGACGAGCAGCGCTTGTCCAAACTGGAATTCGTTCTCGCTCCGGACGAACTTTCGCCCACCGATGTTGCGCTGATCGCTGGCATGCTGGGGGTCTTGGCCCGAGAGCGTTACAGACAGCCTGACCTCAGTCCTCAGCGGCGCAAGGAACTGACCCTCGCGGTATTGCTACGCCGGCTCGCGAGCCTTGCCCAAAGGCAGCCGGTGCTGATGCTGTTCGAGGACGCTCATTGGGCCGACCCTAGCTCGCTCGAATGGCTCGATACGCTGGTGCGGCAAATCACCGAATTGCCAATTCTGCTGGTGATATCCTTCCGTCCGGAGTTCGTTCCGCCCTGGTTCGGCCGCGCTGGCGTCAGCCTGCTCATGCTAACACGATTGGATCGGCGGCAATCCGCGGCGCTGGCCGCGCAGCTAACCGGGTCGCATCCGCTGACTCCCGCACTTCTGGAGCGCATCATTGCGCAGACAGACGGCGTCCCGCTGTTTATCGAAGAGCTGACGAAGGCGATGCTCGAAACCGCAGCCGACGGCTCTCCCCAGACGCTGGCCGTTCCCAGCACGTTGCAAGCCTCGCTGATGGCGCGGCTCGACCGGCTGCCCGTGGCCAGGCAAGTGGCGCAGATCGGCGCGGTGATCGGACGAGAGTTTCCCTACAACCTTCTGGTCGCGACCGCGGGACTCTCAGAGGCACAACTCACAAAGGGCCTGGACGAGCTGACAGCCGCCGGCTTGGTGTTCCGCCGCGGCCTCCAACATGAGGCGGTTTACACCTTTAAGCATGCTCTGGTGCAGGAAACCGCTTATCAAAGTCTCCTCAAGACACGGCGCCAGCATATCCACCGGCAGATCGCCGAGACGGTGCGCGATCAATTCCCGGAACAGGCAGACGCGGAGCCTGAGATCGTTGCCCATCATCTTACCCTGGCCGGCCTGCCGGCACAGGCTGTGGAATGGTGGGGCAAGGCAGGCGAACTGGCTTTGCGGCGGCCGGCCTACGCCGAGGCGCTGGCGCATCTCGAACAAGCACTTCGACTGGCTGACGGATCGGGAGAAGGATCCGACCAGAAGCGTTCGCGTCTGCGGCTACAAATTACCTATGGAAACGCTCTCCGGATGGCGCGAGGCTTCGGGGTGCCGGAAACGCAGGCAGCCTTCGTCGTTGCCCGCGACCTCGCCGCCGCCGTCGAGGACGTGTCCGAGCGGTTTCCGGCCTATTTCGGACTGTGGAACGTAAGCTTCGTGCGTGCAGATCTCATACCGATGCAGGACGTGGCGGCGACCTTCCTGCGCGACGTGGAGAGCGAACCACAGTCGCCCGACGCCGCCATGGCTCACCGGATTTGTGGCACGACCCGCTTTTATGAGGGCAACTTTGTTGTCGCGCGACAGCATCTGGAACAGGTGCTGGCGATATGTAATGCCGTGCGGGATCGCGAACCCGTCTTCCGCTTCGGCCTGGACGTGGCCTCCCCTGCGATGACCTATCTCGCTCTCACACTCTGGGCGCTCGGCCGGTTCGGCCGCGCTTGCTCGCTCATGGAGCAGGCGGTCGCCCGCGCATTGGAGACAGGGCATATTCCGACAATCGCGCTTGCCCATGACCAGGCCGCAGGTTTCGAGATGATGCGGCGGGACCGACTGCGCACCGCACCGCACGCTCGTGCCCTCCTGAGCCTTGCCCGCGAACATGGCATGCCGGTTTGGATCGCAAACGGCATGTTCCGCAATGGCTGGTCGCGATGGGACGCGGATCACGAGGCTGGTATGGCGGAAATGCGTCAGGGCATCGCGCTTCTGCGTCTGCAGCAGCACGAGGTTTCCCTGCCGACGATGATGACCCTGCTGGCGGAGACGGAAGCGGAAGCCGGCCATCCTGACGCGGGCCTCACCACCATCGAGATGCAACTTGCGACGATCGAGCGGACTGGCCCGCGTTGGTCTCTCGCCGAGCTCCATCGAGTGCGTGGAGAAATCTTGCTCAGGTGTGGGTCGGGCGATGCGCTTGCAGCAGAATCCGCCTTTGGGCGCGCGATCGAAATCGCCCGCAGCCAGCTGGCAAAAGGCTTCGAGCTTCACGCCGCCGTAAGCCTCGCGCGTCTGTGGGTCGGGAAAGGCAAGCGCGCTCAGGCCCTTGAACTGATCACACCGCTTTGCGCCTGGTTCGATGAGGGCATTGACTGCGACGCCCGTAGGGAAGCGAGGGCGTTGCAGAGTGATCTGGCCGCGAAGTAATTCTCTCGGGCTGTGATGGGTCGAGCGATGGGATGGCAGCTATGGAACCTACTTTGCCATTTGCAACGTCTGGCGCATCGGGAGAAGTTGCTGGGATAGACGGGCAATGAGAGCTTGAATGGAGTCGAATTTGAGGCCGTTGCAGCCTGCGGGCTCATCAGGAGATGAGGCAGACGCATCCGCCGACCAGTTAGGGGGTTCAAGGCGCGCGTCGACCCCGCCCGGTTCTGGCATCGCGCCGACAGTGCGCGGCGGCGGATGAAAGTGGCGGGCCTAAGCCCGAAGATCATCTCGGAGGGGCAGCGGATGCCAACCTCGAGAATGTCGCGATGCGGATCTTCCAGCCGCCCCCGTCACGCTCAAGTCCTAACGTCAGGTTTCCCCGAACTTGATGTGTCGCAGGATTATTCGTGAAGGTAGCGGTGTATGGAGCAGTAGTCACAACTCCCTGCCCACCAAATATCGGCTCAACATCATCGACCTTCGCGGTGAGGGTGGCCCCCATTTTGCGCGCATTCTCGAGATCTCCGATTTGTTGGCCGGTCGACTTGCCAAAAGCACTGATATTGATCGCATTAGTCGCAAACAAAGCTTGGTAACCTGGTCCGTCGCCTTTACTTAACGTTTCCGCAAGCCTCGCAACGATCCCCTCCGCCTCCTGGCGCGTTGATTTATCGGCCGTATTCGTCTGCTGGGCGGAAGCCGGCATGGCGACACCGAGTGCCAGCACCGCCGTGATTGGCAACGATTTTCGCGTTATTTTCAACAACAGAGAGCGCATGTGTTTCCTCTTCGACACGAATCCGCCGTTTGCCTTGATTGGGGGATCGGCGTTCTCGGGGCGCCGGTACCGGCATATCACTGCGGCTACAAAGGATCGACGCCTTCGGCCAAGCATCTTCGACGGGACGTGCCTGATAGGGCTCCTGTGTCTGTTTCGGTGTCAAAGGAAAAGCGATCACTATTGCGCGTCTGGCGTGGGCGCGTAAGTCCATCGCCGCGAGCCTTGCTCATCTTGGGTCACCATTTCTGGCCCCGGGAAGCGCCACAATTTCGTTCCCCACATCCGGAAAGATCAGGGAGACGGTCGCGGGGCAGACGGCAGCCGTGCGATATATGAGCCTACGACTACTCCGCCATCAGCAACCCGACCAACGCCCGCGGCTCTGTCAGCATCGGATAGTGCCCGGTATCCAGTTCATACCACCTGGCTTTCAACATCTCCGCCGCCCGCTTCTGATGCGCAACCGGCGGATTGACACTCCGCCGGCACCAGATCACCGAGGCATTCCAATCCTGCTGCCAGAAATGATCCAGCCTCACCGGAGCCGTCATCGCCGCGACCGGATGCGGGGTGTAGCGCGCCAGCGCCCATTCCTTTGTCGGCTCATCCAACGAGATGAACATGCGGTTGGCGGCATCCTCACGTGTCGGGCCCGTGCTCAGCGAATCAGTCACCGCCCCCGAACGCTTGACATGCTCGGAAATCGTCTCCCCATCGAACAGTGCCAATGCGTCGGCCAGAACGATCCGGCCGATACGTTCGCGGGTGGTTTCCGCCACGCGGGCGGCGACCATCCCACCGCAGCTTGTGCCTACCAGGACGATATCGCGAAGATCCTCAAAGAACAGCATTTTCGACACTTCCTCCGCCTGCAATTCAGTGTCGATGCCAGGCCGCAGCGCCTGGCGCCGTTCGGCGCAGCCATCCAGCGTAGGCGCGAACACCGAGTGGCCGGCCGCGCGCAGGTGCGGCGTCACGCGCTGCCAGATCCATCCGCCCTGATAGGCGCCATGCAGCAGGACATAGGTTGCCATTCGCGTTCCCTCCGCCTCATTGTTCGCCAAAGATCAGCACAGCATCGGGGGAACGCCAATGGCGAGCCAAGCGGTCAGTTTCTACAGCGAAGGCATCCGGCTATCGGGCGACCTGTTTCAGCCGCACGGATTGGAGCCCGGCGAGCAGCGGGCCGGCATGGTCCTGTGCCATGGCTATACCGGGGTGCGGCACCTCTACCTACCGGACACCGCTAAAGCGTTGACCGCCGCCGGGTATGTCGTGCTGACCTTCGACTACAAGGGTTGGGGGGGATAGCGACGGCCCGAAGTCACGCCTGTCGCCATATGGCCGTGTGCTCGAACTCGCAGGCGGCCCTGACGTTCCTCGGTGCGCAGCCGATGGTGGATGCGAGCCGGCTTGGCCTCTACGGCACCAGCTACGGCGGCGCGACCGTCATCTGGACCGCGGCGGTGGATCCTCGGGTCAAAGCTGTCGTGTCAGTGGTCGGCGTCGGGCATGGCGGCCGTTGGATGCGCAGCGTCCGCCGCCCTGACGAATTCGCCGACCTGCTCGCAATATCGGAGGCCGACCGTGTCCGCCGGGTAACCATCGGCAAATCCGAATTTGCCGACCGCAACGCCGTTCTTTTGCCCGACCGTCAGTCCGCTGACCTGGCCGCCGCCGCGCGGCGTGGCAATCCGGCAGCCGTCGGCGAGATCCCCCTCGAGTACATCGACGATACGCTCGGTTTTCATCCGGAGTGGATTGTCGACAAAATCGCTCCGCGGCCGGTGTTGTTCATTACCACCGATGACGACCGGCTGGTGCCCCCGGACGAAAGCGAGTCGTTGTACGCCAAGGCCGGTGAGCCTAAGAAGCTGATCGTGCTGAAGGGCTGGGGACACTACGAGGTTTACACCGGCGAGGCGTTTCGCCAAGTGATCGAACCCACCCTCGCATGGTATCAGACCCATCTGCCACCAAAGTAGCGAGCCACTCCGGGTGGCGAACATCCGCAAACCGTTGACACCCAGCCCAAAACCGGTGTGGCATACGTCTGTAGGCCAGATCGTCCGCTCGAGCCGGGCTATTCTGCGCCGCCAAAAGTATCGCCAAGCCGGGAAGCATGGAGGAGAATACTGTGCGTGCCGTGTCCATTGCCTGCCTGGCAACAACCGTCGCACTGCTTTCCGCCTGCGCGCCATCGCCGGAGCAGCAGGCCGCCGCTGCCGCCGCCCAGCGCGCCGACGACCAAAACAAATGTTTCAGCTACGGCTTCCAGGCCGGTACCGACGCCTTCGCCCAATGCATGATGACCACCGCCGCCCAGCGTGACGCCCACCAGGCCGCCGACCGCCGTATGGCCGCCGCCCAGCAGGCCGCCACCGAACGCCAGAACGCCGCCATCAAGGCCACGCAGGACGCCGCCGACCGCGACGCCTGGGACCGCAGGACGGGGCAGGGCGCGTACGCCAATTTGCCCTCGAGCCCGTCAGCCTCCTCGCTACCGGACCCTTCGCCCACATCGAACCCGGTCGACAACATCCGCAACTCGATCCAGAACGACATGGACAAGATGGAAAATGCCGCCATGGTGTCGCCGTGAAGCAGCGCCTTGTGCTCGCCGGCCTTCCGCTCCTGCTCGCCGCCTGCGACATGTCGTCGCTGCCGCACGGCAATCTCGGCATGCCGGATATGAGCGGCGGCCCCGGTTTCAACAACCCGGCCTTCAACAACAAGAATTACACTGACCCGAACCCGCACAGCGCATCGGACGACGCGCAACGCGCCGCCTACCAGCAGCACCAGCAAGATCAGATGAACGCGGCCGGCATGAACAGCGGCCCCGACCTCAGCCACGTGAGCTGCAGCGGGAGCAGCGTCTCGTCCAGCGGCGCCAACGCTGGCACCCTCTCGTCCAGCTCATCCTGCCATAACTGATGCTCTCGGCTGGAGCCTGCCGTCGGTACGCCCCGATCCGAATGTGATCAGGCGCTTTTTCCGCGTGCGACGGCCTGGTTGGACAGGTTGGCCTTCACCCGCTATCGGGCGGGTTTGATTGCCTTGAGGTGTCACAATGCCAGACGTCCCCCCCGATCGCCTGTCCAACAATCCCACTAGTCCGTTTTACGATGAGGCCGCCCTGCGTCGGGGCGTGGGCATCCGGTTCAAGGGCGTCGAACGGACCAACGTCGAGGAGGTACTGCGTCAGCGAGGGATGGGTTCGAGTCGCTGTCGGCAAGACGCTCGATCGTCGAGGTAATCCCCTGACCATGAAGACCAACGGGCCTGTCGAGCCCTACTTTCGGAACACGTCAACGGACGAAGTGTAGGCATACGTTCCCGGGCAAATGTCGGCTCCCACGCACCAGCACCAGCATTAGAGAAAGTCTTCCGGCGAGGCTTCAGTCCTCGGCGATGATCGGGTTGCGCAGGACGCCGACCCCCGTGATTTCCACCTCGATGGTGTCGCCGGGCTCTCATCCATAGCGGCGGAGTTTGATAGGCGCCGACCCCGCCCGTGGTGCCGGTGGCGATGACATCGCCCGCTTCCAACTGAGTAAACGTAGAACAGTATTCGATCAGCGTCGGGATATCGAAGCACAGATCGTCGATCGTCGCGTGCTGCTGCTCTTTGCCGTTCAGCCGGCTCATGAGATGCGCCTTGGTGATCTCGCCGGCTTCCTCCGGCGTGACGATCCAGGGGCCGAAGGCGCCGGATCTGTAGAAATTCTTGCCGGGTGTGAACTGCGTGGAATGGCGCTGCCACTCACGAATCGAGCCATCGTTATAGCAGGAATAGCCGGCGACCACGCTTTCCCAATCGGCCTTTTTTACGTGACGGCAGCGGCGGCCGATGATCACGGCGAGTTCGCCCTCGTAGTCGAAGGTGGGTGACGCGTTCGGCCGCACCATTGGCTGGCCGTGTCCGACTTGGGAATTCGGGTAACGAGTAAAGATGATCGGCTTCGGTGGCGGTTCGCGTCCCCCTTCCTTGATGTGGCTTATGTAGTTCAAGCCAACGCACAAGATCTTATCCGGGTTCGGGATCGGCGGCAGTAAGGTGACGTCGGCCAACTTGAAATCGGCGTGGCGAAGCGGCTTCCTCGGCCAGGGATGTCATCGCCCAAAGCGCGTACTTCAGGCCAGGAGTTCGGCTGCCCAGGTCGACAACACCTTCATTCTTGAGGATGCCCCAGCTCTCGATGCCATCCGGCCGGCGGAAGGTCAGCAGTTTCATCGCGACGCCCCTGTTCCAAACAAATTCCACCGATACGGCCATGGCCGGCGCCCCGCAAGCATATCGGGTCGTCTGTGAGCCGCCTCGGACCGAAAGGTCAATTTCGGGGCGGTATGGCCGTAACGACGAACTCCACTGGCTTTGCAACATGACCCCAGAACGCATGAGCCAGCGACACCTCCTCCCGACTCGTATCGGGGGTTACGAACACGGCGGTCTCCGCGAGGCAGATACGATCGGTGCTGACGCATACTGAAAGCAGCCCATGCTTGGCGAGCGCTTCCGGCGTAACCCATAAATTGCGGGCATATTGAAAGTGAACAAAGCTGTGCGGTCGATCGGGGCTATAGAATGCCACGGCATTCTCATACCAGTCGGAGCCTCCAACATAGAGCAGAGGCAGAGACGTTCGGTCATGCCAGAACTTTGTCGCCTGGACCGCAACCTCCTGATAAGGCGGAGCTCCCATCGCGCCGGACGACAGATAGGTGCGCGCCAGCGCGATCGCCGGCGAAAGTGCCAGAGCGCCCAGAGTCAGCGCTCCAGCCATGCGGACACTGATCCGGCAGAGGCGATCGATCCCTCGGGCACCGAAGACCTCCATCGTCAAGAGCGGCAACAGTGCAAAGGTTCCGATCGTCATCTCCGGCGTGGTCCGCGTTCGAAGCGTCAAGCCGCTCACAATAGTCAGAACCAGCGGCGCCAGAGCCAGGATCGCAATCACGCCAAGCTCCGGCTCCTCCCGTGCGAACCGTGTGCTCTCCTCACGAGGCGTGGTCCAAGCCATCAATCCAACGATGGCGAAGACTCCTAAATTCATCGCCAGCGCACCGAAAAGCGTGCTCATCGCATAGTCATAAACGGGATCCCACCCCTGGCCCGACAGCTCGGCGAGATACTGCAGCGGGGGCGCCCGATGGGTCACCAGCCACCAGACGTGAGGTGCACAGACCGCCACTGCCACGACCGCGGAGACGTAGGGCGAAAGCGAGGCGATGTACCTTCAAATAACGACGTTGAATCGCAACTAATAGGCATGTCGCGGCCAGCGTCAGGGCATAGTATTTGCTCATGAGTGCGAGGCCGATCAGCACACCGAACACGACGGCGTCCCAGAACCCGCGGCTTCGCACGGACTTCATGAAGTAATGCAGCGTCCAGGGCCAAATCGCTATGAATATGATGTTTGCATTATATTTGTAAGCAAAGAATGTATACAGTGGGGTGAGAAGCAGCAGCGCCCACGCGGCGATACGTTTGCGCCCTTCGGCAAAGTCTCCGATCAGCGCCCATGCCCCCCAAAGGCCGATCGCGGCATTCGTACTGCTCAGTAGCGCGAACGCCCAACCGGTGCGGGGAAGCACTTCAAACCACAGACCGCATACCCAAGCCCAGAATGGCGGGTGCTGATTGTAGCCGAGCTGGAATTCCTGGCCCCAGGCGTATGCTTCCGCCATGTCGTGTTTGATGGCAACTGGCGCCTCGGTTATCCAGAAGTATAACGCCCATGTCGTCGCGAATGTTGCAACCAGTGCCAAGATTGTCGGAAGGCCCGGCTGCGCAACGTCGAATTTTTCGACGGCCGCAGCTTCATGGCGCGCCCGTTGTCTAACGATCATGTATCACAAAGCCCTCTATGATCTTGAATTTGCCGCTTTTAGCTGACTTCCCCCAGATGGCAATCGGTTTCGCCGATTAGCCCAGAAGCGCCTCGGCCGCTGGCTTCGCGTCGATCACCTGGGTCTGCGCGGCCAACGCATCAACGGCAGCAGTAGCAGGGCCGGCAGGGTTGTGCAGATCAGCAATACATAATCGTTCACATAAGCGATAATTTCGGCCTGCCGGCTGACTATCCGGTCCAGCATTGCCACACCGTGATGGGTAGCGGGGTTGAACGCCCCAATCGCCTCCAACGCTCGGTTGAACGGCGTGGCGCTCGCGCCGATCACCTCGTGCAGCGCCTGGGTGTTACGCGCCAGCACAGTAGAGGTAACCGATACGCCGATCGCGGCGCCGATATTGCGCAGCAGCGCGAGCAGCGAGGCCCCCTCGGTTCGCAACGAAGAATTCAGTGTGGCAAACGCCAAAATTTGCAGCGGCGTAAATGCAAGACCCAGCCCGGCGCCCTGCAGCATGATGGTCAGAACGATGGTCCTCTGCGAAACATCCGGCGTCCAACCCGTCATCACGTAAAACGAGGCGCACATCAATAGCAGGCCAAGGGCGACGAGAATCCGCGGATCGAGCCGGTTCACCAGGTGGCCGCTGATCATGATGGTGGTGAAATTGCCAATGCCGCGCGGTGCCATAATCAGCCCCGCCGTCAAAACAGGAAAGTTGCTGAGGACCTGCAGCCAGGGCGTCATCAGTACCAGGCTGGATACCAGCAATGTGCCCACCGCAAACATCGTAACCAGGCTGAGCAGGAAATTCACGTCCGCGAACATCGCTGGATGGATCAGCGGCCGGCGGGCGGAAAACATATGAACGGTGAACAAATAGAAGCCGAGGCTGGCACAGGTCGCCTCGACGACGATCTCCCGCGCAGAGAACCAGTCTAGATCTTGGCCCCGGTCGAGCATCAACTGCAAGGCGCCGATGCCTGCGGACAGCACAACAAACCCGAGCCAGTCGAAGCGGGAGAAACTGGTTCCGCGGATGTTGGGGAGGAAGAACAGCAGGCCGGAGGCGGCGAGCAGTCCGAATGGCAAATTGATATAGAAGACCCAGCGCCAGTCGTAGTGGTCGGTCAGGTAGCCGCCTAGAGTCGGTCCCATGATTGGGCCGATCATCACCCCCATGCCCCAGATCGCCATGGCGAAACCTCGGCGCTCCGTCGGGTAGATATCTAGAAGCGTTGTCTGCGACAACGGTACCAGCGCGGCGCTGAACATACCCTGTAACAGCCGAAACCCGACGATCTGTGCCAGCGACTGCGCCGCCCCGCAAAGCATGGACGCAATTGTGAAGCCGATGATGCAAACGATGTACAGCGGCTTGCGGCCGAACCGGGTGGACATCCAGCCGACCGGGGCGGTCATGATCGCGGCCGCCGTAATATAAGATGTAAGGACCCAGGTGATCTCGTCATAGCTCGCGGAGAAGCTGCCCTGCATATAGGGCAATGCCACGTTGGCGATCGTTTGATCCAATGATTGCAACAACGTCGCGCCGATGGCGGACGCGGTGATCATAGCCCGATGCCGGACGTTGTACGTGGCTGGCGTGTCGAGGGAGCTAGCTTGGGCCGTGTGGGCCATGGTGCTGCTTTTGATGTCACATGCTCGTGCAACATGGCCGCAACCACTGATCGCGGTCAATTCTATATTTTCTTGCGCTCGTCCGGGTCTTGTGACCACGGCCGGCCGTTGTGTTGCGGTAATCTGTCGATCCGCGAACAGTTTGGTTCCCTTGGAGGCTCGCATGGCGACATGGCGCGATCAGGTAGCGCTCGTGACAGGAGGTGGCCGTGGCATCGGCCGAGCGATCGCTCGGCGGCTGGCGCGGGAGGGTGCATCGGTCTGCGTCAACTACCTCTCGAGGGCGGATGCCGCGGAATCCCTTGTCGCTGACATCAACGCAAACGGCGGACATGCGATCGCCGTGGCGGCCGATGTGGCGGACGACGCGGCGGTGGAGGGGATGGTGGACCGGGTCAGCGCGGCATTCGGACCGGTGACGATCCTGGTGAACAACGCCGGCGTTTCATACCAGGCGACCCTGGAAAGTTACGATCCGGAAAAGCTGGAACGAATGCGTCAGGTGAACGGTGACGGCGTTATCCACACCACGCGTGCAGTGATGAACGACATGCGCCGGCAAAAATACGGACGGATCGTCAATATCACTTCGATCGCTGCTTTGGGCACGTCGCTTCCGGGCAATGCGTTCTATGCCGCCACCAAGGCGGAGGCCCAGATTTTGACGTTGCGCTTCGCCCTTGAACTGGGCTCGTTCGGGATAACGGTGAACGCCGTCGCGCCTGGCTACGTACAGACGGAGATGACGCGCGGCGCGGATGAGGAGGCGTGGAAGGAGCGCGCACAAGAAGATCGGTGCGTTGGCGATGCTGGGGCGGGTCGGCGACCCGGACGATATCGCGAATGCCGCGGCATTCTTCGCGTCGCCCGAATCGGGCTGGGTGACCGGGCAGGTGCTGGCAGTCGACGGCGGCCGCATGGATTATCTTGGACGGTAGTGGGGGCGGGAAACGGTATTTGCCGCTGGATTTCCGATGCAGCACTGTGACCTTCGCAAGGAATATGGCCACGACTAGTCCAGGGCGCCCCACGACAGGACCCGCTTGATCCGCACCGCGATAACCGGCAAAGGGGCAAGATTCATCGACCTGGTACTGCGGATAGCGCATCCGAAGTTGGTCCTGGGCACGGTCATGTTCCGCACCGTCGGCCAGGATATCAGCGGGGCCGCGCAACATGATCCAGGCGAGGCGAGTCCAGTCCTCGTCCCACCGGTCCACCGTGACGGCAACGACTGGGTTCTCCTGGATGTTGCGGATTCGCTTGAGCGGGACGTCGGCGCGCTTGGGCTTCTCGTCAATGGTGATGTAGAGGGTCCTACCGTCAAGGCAAAAGCAAACCGGCACGAGGTGCGGCGCACCGTCGCGGCTCTGCTGTCGCGAGGTGGGCAACGCGTACGAGGTCGAGGAAACGCCGTTGCGTATCGGTCAGCATCACGGCATTCCCTGGTTCAGCGGGTCGCGGTGCTTGCTCGACGCGGGGGTCCCACACACGTGTTGACGCGCAGAAACCGAAAGCAAGGCCGCTGGCCGGTTGAGCAATAGGTCACTCCTTCCGATGACGGTGGGCCGTTGGAATCAAATCGGCGGGCAGCAGGAAGCGCCGGACCAAGCCCCACAGACCGCGCCGATCCACCAGGATGATCACAATCGACAAGGCGCCGAGCAGCATCAGATACCAGGTGCCGTAATCGGTCAAAAAGGCGCGCAGGATGAAAAACACCATAGTGCCGAGGATCGGTCCCTCGATCGTGCCGATGCCGCCAATCACGACATTGAAGATGATGAACACCGTCCAATCGGAAATGCTGAACGACGCATGCGGCGCAATGCGCAACTTTTGCAGCGTGATCAGTGCCCCGGTCATCCCCAGCAGCGGCGCGGAACCCAGAAAACAAAGCACCCGTGCCCGTGTTACATTTACCCCGACCGAGGCGGCGCTTTCCTCATTGTCGCGCATCGCCGTCAGGCCGATGCCGATGCGCGACCGCAGCAGCAGATAGGTCGCGGCGAGCGCGATCATCGCCAGGGCGAAAGGCGAGCCAGTAGATCATCGCGATGCGGGCGCCGCGGCTTGCGCCGAATTCCCGCAGCACCGCGACCGGCAGACTGACGCCGGAGCCGCCGCCGAAAGCCTCTAGCTTGCCAGCGACCAACATCAGCACCTCGGCGATGACCCAGGTGCCGATCGACAGGTAGGCGGTGCGCAGCCGGAACACGAGGGCCATCGCCGGCACCGCGACGATCAGAGCCGACCAAACCGGCGAGCGGCAGTGACAGGTACGGATCGACCCCCGCAAGCACCGCGAAGCCGTAGAAAGCATAGGCGCCGACCCCGACGAACCCGTGCTGCCCAACCGTCACGATATCGGCATAGCCGGCGAGCACGTTCCACATGATCGCCAGAACCAGCATCGAGAAGAACTCGGTCAGCAGTACCAGTTGGGTATCGGCGAACAGCAAGGGTGCCGCGCCGAGCATCGGCACGGCGGCGGCCACGACGAGCCGCGCGGCGTTGAGCGGGGTTGGCCGCACGGCCATTTCAGTATCTCGGGAACAGGCCTTGCGGGCGCACCGCCAGGACCACAAGGAACACGAGATGGCCGGCCAGCATCTGCCAGGCGATGTCGAATTGCGCGCCGATGGTCTGGGCAACCCCCAGCACGATGCCGCCGGCGAGCGAACCCCACATGCTGCCCAATCCGCCAAGGACGATGACCTCGAAGGCGATCAGCAGCCGGGTCGGCCCGGCGGAGGGATCGAAATTGCTCCAGACCGACATGAAGCCGGCGGCGATGCCGATCGTCACGAAGCTGATGCCCATCGCCACCGCATAGATGCGTGCCGAGGACAGCCCAATTAGATCGGCGGCGGCGACGTCGTCAGAGACGGCGCGGATCTTCGCCCCGATGCCACTGCGGTAAAGGAACAAATCAAGCCCCCCGCAGACGAACACCGCCGCGGCAAAGGTGATGGCCGAAAATACGCCCACGTTGACGCCGGGGACGAGCACGAAGGACGCCGTTTCGATCCAGCCGCCAGCGACCTTGTGCGGGTCGGCGCCATAGGTTTCCAACAGGCCGTTCTCGATAATGATCGAGAGCCCGAAAGTGACGAGGATCACCAGCAGGACGTTTTCCCCAACAACGCGCTGAAGCAGATGCCGCTGGAGGACGAACCCGGTGACGAAGGCGATGGGCAGGAGGACGATCGTGCCGACGACGGGATCGAGGCCGAGCGTCGTCGTCAAGGTCAGCAGGGCGAAGCAAGCTAGAACGATGAAGTCGCCGTGGGCGATGTTGACGAAGCGCATGACACCGGCGCTGAGCGAAAGACCGGTCGCGAACAGCGTATAAAGTCCCCCCAGCAGGACGCCCTGCACGAGTTGGTTGATGAGGGCGCCTGCCATTTCGTATTAGATCCCGAAATAGTGCCGCATGACCAACTCGCGGCTGACCTCCTGAGGGCCGCCCGGTGAGCGAGACGTGGCCTTCCAGCAGGCAGTAGAAGCGATCGGCGACGGCGAGCGAGCGGGAAATGTCCTGCTCGACGATGACGATCGCGATGCCGCGCGCCTTGATCGACGGGATGATCGCGTAGAGGTCGTTAACGACCATTGGGGCGAGACCGAGGCTGATCTCGTCGCACAGAAGAATGCGTGGATTGGCCAGCAGGCCGCGGCCGAGCGCCACCATCTGCTGCTGCCCGCCGGACAGCAACCCGGCTTTCTGCCGGCGCCGCTCTTTCAGCATCGGGAAGAGCTGCCAGACGGCGTCCATGCCGATCTCGCCCCTGCGGCCGACTTCCCAGCCGAGATACAGGTTTTCTTCCACCGTCAGCGAGGCAAACAGCCGCCTGCCCTCCGGCACCATGGCAATACCGTCGGCGACAATACGCGGCGTCGGGCAGCCCGCGAGGTCGCGGCCGGCGAAGCGGATGCGGCCTTCGATACGCTCCGCCTGTCCGATGATCGCTTTCAGCAATGTCGATTTGCCGGCGCCGTTGGCACCGATAATGGAGACGATTTCACCGGCATTGACGTACAGATCGACCTCGTGCACCGCCTGGAACGCATCATAGAAAACGGACAGACGTTCGGTCGAGAGCAGCGACGGAGGGTTGGTCACATGTGGCAGGGATTCGTCGTTGCTCACGTGCCAAGATACGCGGCTCTGACCCGCACGTCGGCGAGCACTTCATGCGGTGCGCCCGCCGCCAGGATACCGCCGCCGGAGAGCACACAGAGGCGGGTCACCAAACGCAGCAGGGTCTGAATGACGTGCTCGATCCATATGACAGTGACGCCACCGGCATGGACCTCACGGATCGTGGTGACGAGTGTTTCGGTCTCCGCCTCGGTCAGGCCGCCGGCAATCTCATCGAGCAGGAGCAGCCGCGGCTGGACGGCGAGTGCTTTCGCCAGTTCGAGCTGTTTCATATCCAGCAACCCGAGTTGCCCGGCGGGGACCTCCGCCCGCTGCAATAGGCCGACGCGGCGCAGCACCGTGTCGCACTCACCCCTGGCCCGTGCAACGGTCATTTTTCCGCCGTGCACCGCCGCGACCAGGACGTTCTCGAACACCGACATATGGGTGAAGGGTTTCGGAACCTGATAGGTGCGGCCGATGCCGATCCGGCTGCGGTCCCATGGCCTCATCCCGGTGATATCGCGCCCGTCCAGCAGGATGCGGCCACTGCTCGGCGGCAACACGCCGCCAATCAAGTTGAACAGCGTGCTCTTGCCGGCTCCGTTCGGTCCCAGGATGCCAAGGATCTCCCCGGTCTCGACGGTGAGATCGAGGCCGTCGATGACCCGTAGGCCGCCGAACGCGCGCGACAATGACGCTAGGGTGAGCACGGTCGGCGGATCGGTCGCGGTGACTTCAAGCCATGGGTTCGGCCGCGCCCTGAAGCGGGACGTTCGGGACTTGGCTATTGTCGACGATTACCAGTTCCAGCGGCCATTGCTTGCCCTTGCGCCACTGTCCGGAAACACATTTGGTCTCGCAGGTGTTGGGAAACGGCCCGGTGCTGAAATTTACCGGTCCGACGATTGATTTGTAATCCGTTGTGCGCAGCGCATTGCGGATCGAAGCCGGCTCGTCAAGCGTCTGACTGCGCTTCAGCGTGTCGACGGCGGCTTCAATCAGTGCGTGCCGGAAGCCGAGGCCCATCGAAGCCTGCTTGTTGGTGCTCTTCTCGTATGCCGTGGCGTATTCCATTGAGGATTGACCCGTGAGGCTTGACGCATATGGGTGAAATTTCGACCACCAAACCTCAATCAGCATATTGATGGCGCGGTCGCCATAGGGATAGACGCCCTGCGGAAACTCGGCCACCTTTCCCGCGGTGACGGTTTTGAGCTTCAAGCCCTGCTGGGCAGCCTGGTTCAGAAACACGGTGAAGTCGGGTCCAGGGATCACCGTAGAAACCAGTTCTACATTGGCGGCCTTGAAGGCCGCGATTTCCGGCGAGAAATTGTTTGCCGGCAGATCGAAGCGCCCCGGATCGATCACCTTGAATCCGTTCGCCACGAGTTCGGGTGGCATCACCTTGGCGAAGATGCGGCCGTCGTCGTCATTCGCCCACAGCACACCCAGGATCTTGTTGGACGACACCTTTGACCAACCCGCCATCTGGGCGTGCAGCAGTCCGCCGCCGGAGAAGAAGAAGTTGTAGGTCCATTCGAAGCCCTTCTTCGGATCGCCATGCCGGCCGAAGAAATAGGATTCCAACGGATCGTCGGTACTGACGCACGGCATGCCATTGATTTCACACTGATCCGCAACAGGATTGACGGTTTCAGGTGTGGCGAAGGTGGTTACGAGATGCACCTTGTCCTTGAGGATCAGATCCTGCGCGACCTCGGAGGCGCGATTGGGATTGGACTGACTGTCCTTGACGACGAATTCCAGCGGGTGGACGGTGCCATTGATCTTGATCGAATTGTTCAGCGTCTTCCGGGCGTCGTCGAGCGCCCAGGCCATCTCCTCGTTGAACAGCGCCAGCGGACCCGTTTGCGGGGCAACAAGACCGATCTTGACGGTCGATGGCACGCTGAATGCCGGTCGAGCGATCGTCACAGCGGCGGTGCCGGCGGCCAGTTGCCGAAGGACCGAACGACGCGGAATTAATCTCGAACCCTGGATCATTGTCCCTGTTTCCCCGTTCTCGCGGTCTTCGCCGCCGCGAATTGAAGATGCTAGCGCAGGCGAAGGTTCACCGGCAACGTGAGTAGCCTGTTGTCAGTTGAGCGCTCAGGCTCGCCACCGACATCACATGCGCCGTCGATGCAGCGAGTATGACCAAAGTGGCATGGTGAACGTCGGCATTGGCCATCGGCCCGAAGCCGCGGTCTGGGTAGTCGTATGTCGCTGTCGCATCCGAAAGGAACACCACCCGGTAGTTGCGGAACATCGCGTCACGCGCCGTGGCATGACAGCAATTCTCGGTCGTCGTTCCCGAAATGATGACCGTATCGACGCCCCACTCTCGTAAAATAATATCGAGATCGGTGCCGAAGAATCCGCTGTATCGATGCTTCTTGATCACGTGCTCCCCAGGAGCCGGGGCAAGCTCCGGATAGATGTCCGCGCCCGGCGTGCCGTCCACCAATGCGCTGCGATTGGCTATCGGCGGGTGCAGGTCGTCAAACAAACCCATGTCGCAACCGTCACGGCGATGCACATGGGCTGTATAGATCACCCGGATTCCGGCACCGCGGCAAATTTCCAGAGCTTGGCTGAGCTTCGGCACCATAGCGCGGGCAGCGGGCGTTTCCATCGGTGCGCCAGCCGCGACAAAATCATTCTGCATATCCACGACTATTATCGCCGTCTTGGCGGGATCGATTGTATTCACTCGCATCGTCAAGCGTCCTCCCCGCGTTGAACCAAATGAGCGTGGCGAGGGGAACCCAGCGGAAAATCTGTGCCGACGGGCGCCGCGCATTCGAGGACCGTCGCCGCTGCGGGCCTGTCTTTGGGGCAGGGGCGATTTCCCACACAAAAATTCACTTACGTCTCCTATGTTATTGCTTGCCGTTCGGGACGATCTCCGCCGCGGCGGGGTGTAGTGGTCGGTCGGCGGCCGACCAATGCATCTGCCTGCCAATTCCACAACAGTACAGGCCGCGCCGCAGAAAGACTTGCAGAAGCCCTTGATTAGGGCCTGAGAAACGTGTGATTATTCCTTGAGAATGGCCGTAGGGGGCCGAAGATGCAGTTTCGCTTTGCTGACCACGTGCTCGACGTGGCGTGCCGCGAACTGCGGCGGAGCGGCGAACCGATCGCGCTGGAACCGCAGGTGTTCGACCTGCTGGTGCATCTGATCCGTAACCGCGACCGCGTTGTCAATAAAGACGACCTGCTGGAGTCGGTCTGGAAGGGAAGGATCGTCTCGGAATCGACCCTGACCAGCCGGATCAACGCAGCCCGCAAGGCGGTGGGCGACAGCGGCGAGGCACAGCGCCTCATTCGCACCGTGCCCCGTAAGGGTTTCCGCTTCGTCGGAGACGTCGCCGACGAACAACCAACGGCGCCACGGCTGCCTCATATACCGCTAGACCGACCGTCTATCGCCGTCCTGCCATTCGACAATTTGAGCGCAGATCGGGACCAGGGGTATTTCGCCGACGGGATCGTCGAAGAGATCATCAACGGCCTGTCCCGGATCAAATGGCTGTTCGTCATCTCTCGCAATTCTACCTTCATCTATAAGGGTAAGCCGACTGACGTGAAAACCGTCGGCCGGGAATTGGGGGTGCGCTACGTGCTGGAAGGCAGTGTCCGCCGGTCCGGCAACCGTGTGCGCGTGACCGGGCAACTGATCGAGACCGAGACCGCCGCGCATGTCTGGGCCGATCGGTACGACGGCACGCTCGACGATATCTTCACGCTGCAGGACGAGATGACCATGAGCGTCATCGGCGCTGTCGAGCCCAGCCTGCGCAAGGCTGAGGTCGAGCGCGCTCGGCGCAAGCGGCCCGAAAGCCTTGACGCCTATGATCTGTATCTGCGTGCCCTGCCACTGGTCGCCACCGCGATGCCGGAAAACGCAGACAAAGCGCTGCAATTGCTGAAGGAGGCGATCCGGTTGGAACCCGACTATGCCGTCGTGCACGGGTTCATCGCATGGTGCCACGAGCAACGGTATCTACGTGGCGGGTTGCACGCTGAAACGCGGGCGGCCGCGCGCCATCATGCGCATGCGGCGATCGAAGCCGGCGGTGACGACGCGATGGCACTCGCGATGGGCGGCTTTGTCGTCGGTGTTGTGGAACGGGATTACGAAACCGCGCTTGAAGCGCTCGACCGTTCGCTGGCACTGAGCCCCTCTTCGGCTCTTGCATTTGGCTTCAGCTCGATCATCCGCGCCTGGATGGGCGACGACACGACCGCAATCGAGCACGCCAGGATCGGGATCCGGCTTAGTCCTTACGATCCCTTGATCTATCTGCCCTATGTCGGTCTTGCCTATGCGCATTTCTTCGCGGGGAATTTCGTCGAGGCTGCCAGTGCCGCCAGACGGGCGTCGGCGGTGAATCCTCGGTTCAGCGTGCCGTGCTACCTGCACACGGCGGCCCTGGTCCGTCTCGGCCGGCAGGAAGAAGCAAAATCGATGGCCAAAGTTTTACTTGAACTGCAGCCCGGATTCACAGTCGGCGGGCTGATCTCGGGTAATATTACTACTAAAGAACGTATGGGACTGCTGGCTGGCGCGCTCCGTCAGGCGGGATTGCCAGAGCACTAAATCGCAGTCGAACTGCCGCATCCGCGACAGGCTCGACCCGGCCGACCTGCGCTGCTGCATCCGGTGTTCGCCGAAACTATCGAGCAACTCAAGCAAGTCGAGGCGGCCTCGACATGTTCCGCCGGCTCGACGGCTACGTGCTGATCGCGCTCGACGGCACCGAGTATCAATGCTCGCTGAAGATCCATTGCCAACACTGTTCGACCCGGACCGCAAGCAACGGCGGCACGGAGTATTGTCAGGGTGGCGACACTGGTGGCACCCGGCTACGACAAAGTCATTCCGCTGCAGCCGGAATTCATCGTCCCGCAGGACGGCGCGGCGAAGCGCTGGTTGGCCGCGCGTGGCCCGCGTTATCGCGCACTCGATCCGATCTATCGCGGCGACGATCTGTTCTTCCGCCAGCCGCTCGGCCAGGGGGCGCGCGACGCTGGCGGTCACTTCATCTTCGTCTGCAGGCCGGTCTCGCATCCGCTGATCCAGGAGTATCGGCACGGCGCCACGCCGGGTTAACTGGTTCGAGATCGAGATCATCAATGCGAAGGCCGGAATCACCTGGCAAGCCTCAATATGCTGGCCTTGGCCATCCATACCATCTGTGACATTGACGACGAACTCTGGCGCAACACGCGGGCTAAGCTCGGACTGCGCTATAACTTCTTCAGCACGCTGGCGGCGATCACCAGCTCCCTGATGTTCCCGTCATGGGAAGACTTGCTTTTCACTATCGCTTTTGCCAAGTCGCCACCAATCCCGCCGTGAACACTGCCCCGCTCTGACGCCGTCCGCCAAAACCCGCATCCCAACGGGGTTGCCTCAGCTTGCCAGCGCGTTAGTGACCCTCCAGGACGCGGCGCGTCGCTGCGCGTCGACCAGTGGTCTCCGGTAGGAAAGCCCGATCCATTTCCGACGCAAGGAGGCATTAGACCGCGGCATTCTCGTAAAGGGTGATGAAGTCTCCCAGGGTCACGGGAATGTCGATCTCGTTATCCCCGGCGAATGGGTCGATCCCGAGAGTGTCGTCGAGTGTCGCGATAAGGATTGCGATACAAAGCGAATCGAGACCGGATTTCAACAAAGCTAGGTCGTCGGTCAGCGGTGCTAGGCGTTTGTGCTGCTGATCAGCGATCTGGTTAATCTTATCGAAGATCGTGTCGCGAATAGACATTCTCGGCGCCCTTCCAAACAGCTGACCAGGCCAGCCACAAAATATTGCCAAAGGACCCGAAGTTCAACGGCTTTAAAATCGTCGGCGACACCCGGAGTCCACGTCGTAACGCGCGTCCGCCGTCTAATTGCACATGGCAACAGTCGAATAATGGATCCCGATTGTTACGAGGGTCACATAATACCAAGTCGCTCAAACATTGACACACGCCCAACTGCGTTGGCCAAGTGAGCGAATGCGGTCCGGATCGTCGATCAGGAAATGCCAGGACTGTTTGCACGCCTCGACGATGTCCGCGTTGGTCTCCCGGACCCTGGAGCCGAGTTTGTTTTGCCGCAGGTAGCCCCAGACGGTACCTATCGGGTTCAGCTCCGGGGAATGGGCGGGCAGGGTCAGCATGGCGATGTTGTCAGGCACCAGGCAATGCTGGTCACTTATCGTCTAACTCATGACGCTTTCTGCATCAAAAAATCCTATCAGATCAGTGCCGGAATGATAGTCGCCACGCTGAAGGATTTGGCCGCGGGGGTCGCGCACGCCTTGGTCAGATCATAGCGATACGTCCCGGTGACGCGCGTGATTACGCCGATGTCGAGCAATCGGCTAGTTGCTGTGACCGCCTGTTTGGCGAGAACATTTCCAACTCGGGAAGCAGATCGCACGGAGCTGCCTCCCGGCTCGAAGGAGTTGATGCCCTGGACGGTCCTCTCCTCGAACCTTGTGCGGCTAGGTCAGGCTGTCGAGGGCACGAACGCCGGCGTAGAAGTCGTCCCGGGCCAAGAGGTGAGCAAGATAGCGTGATAGCGCCACCGGCTCAGTTCCCGTGATCAGCAACCCATCGAAGCACGACAGCACCCCGCCGATCCGATCATCATAGCGTTCCGTCAGAGACTAGCTCATACCTCACCCCACCAGATTACACTCTCCGCGCGGAGAATCATACAAGGGGCTTATGGGTTCCGGCTCGTCCGGCTTAGGATGCCGAGGTCTGCGCGACAGATGTAAGCGCCCCCTCTAGCCGCCGCGCCACCTCTGCCGCCATGGCAACGGGCGTCGCTGCGAAGCCGATCACCAAACCCGTCATTCGCGGTATCCCCGCGTAGTAAGCCCGTAGCGGCGACACCGCAAGATCCCGGGCCCGGCACGCCCGAACCGCCGCCGCCTCATCGATCTCGTCCGGCAATCGCGCCACCATGTGCAACCCCCCCGGAGCGGCCAGCGGCGAGGCGTGCCGCACAACGCGGACCATCGCCCCCAGCAGCGCGTCGCGACGCCGGCTGTACTCCGTGCGCATCTTCCGGATATGCGGGGACAGCAAGCCCAGCCGCATGAACTCAGCCAGGGTCGCCTGGGTGAACGCGTCCGTCCCACGATCGCTCAATGTCCGCAGCCGGACGAACGCCGCGACAAGTGGCGCCGGGACGATGGCAAACCCGATCCGCAGTGCCGGCGCCAGGGTCTTGCTAAATGTGCCGCAGTAGATCACCTGGCCAGCCTTATCCAGTGTCGCCAACGGGGGCAGCGGTTTGCCCTCCCAGCGGAACTCCGAGTCGCAGTCGTCCTCCAACACCCAGGCCCGCGCCTGCGCAGCCCAGTCCAGCAACGCCAACCGGCGGCCGATCGGCAGAGCGCCCCCCAGCGGCGTGGCATGGGATGGCGCCACCAGCGCCAAGCGCGCGTGCGGTGCGAGCCCCACGCCGGCCGTCACGTCGAGCCCATCCGAATCGCTGGGGACAGGCACGATCTCCGCCCCGGCCGCGAGCAACGCACCCCGGCCTGCGATGTATCCCGGATCCTCAACCCACACCTGATCGCCAAAGTCCACCAGCAGGTCCGCCGCCGTCCGCAATGCTTGCTGCGTCCCGCCGGTCACCACGATACAGCCCGGGTCGGCGATCAGCCCCCGCGTCGCGGCCAGATGCGCGGCAATCTGCTCGCGCAGCACCAGCAGGCCCTGCGGCGGCGGGTAACTGGACAACTCTCCCGAGAGCGGCTTCAGAACGCGAGAAGCACATCGCGCCCATGCCTTGATCGGAAACAAATCGGGTGCGGGCAGTCCGCCGGCCAGCAGCAACCCCAAGGATGGGTCTCGCGCGCTTGCCACCGCCGGAATCTGCGCAAAGTCGAGCACCACGCGCTGACAACGCCACGGCGGCGACTGGCGGAGTTGAGGCCGGGGCAGGGGCCTGATCCGGCAAATCCGTCGCGACATACGTGCCGCTACCGGTGCGGCCCCGGACATATCCCTCGGCCGCCAGCCGCTCATACGCCAGCACCACGGTTTGCCGCGCTACGCCGAGTTCCTGTGCCAGCGAGCGGGTGGGAGGCAGACGGCCACCCCCGGCCAGGGCACCGCTCAATATACTGTGACGGAGATGGTCGAACACGGCACTCTGCCGCGTTTGGTCCGGTGCGAGCATGGGGTTCCGCGAGCTTAGATTGGTCCAATCGCCCGACCTTAGACCGTATTATGCCGCGTCGGCAACAGTACATCCGCACGCGCGGCATCGAGGGAGCATCCCCAAGGTCGCGCTGCTTGAACCTCGGCTGAACGGGCTTGTTAAATTAACCGCACCTGCGCGGACATGGCGGCGCACTACCGCACCGCGATCATTCCCGCACGTCCATACAAACCGCGTGACAGGGCGAAGGTCGAGGTCGGCGTGCAGGTATGCAACGCTGGATCCTGGCACGAGTCGCTGCGATCTTGAAGAAATGAGGGAAAACAGACAGGTAGCTAAGTCTTAGGAGCCAAGCACAAATCCGCTTCGCGGGATTGGTGCTGCGGATTGGTGAGACCCCGCACAGAACCATTGACCGATGAAGCAAGTAAGGTTGGGGCGCGGCCCCAAACCCCGCCAGGGGCGGAGCCCTGGACCTCAATATTTAAGAGAACTGCAATCTCTGTCCCTGTCTTTTTTGAATTACTTGTATCAGCAGTTGGCATTGGCGCGCTTTTGATGCCGTCTTGAACAGGGCGAGGTTGCCTCTCGAGCATGGAGTTCCCTTCATGCTGAGAGGAACTTTCGATGCCTGTTTTAACTATCGAACGGCGCTGCGCCAGCTCGAAGATATGGCGATGCTCGGCCTGCGATCAGATACCCAGCACCACTACATTCGCCTTGTGCGCAGCTTCGCGGCGTTCCTTGGGCGGTCGCCCGATAAGGCAACGGCTGAGATATCCGCCGGTTTGCATGCGGCGAACTGGTCCAAGTCGCTCTCCCGGGGCGTTTTGTTCGCCAGACGGTAGAATCGGTCAGATCGATTCCGGGAAGAGACCCAACTCGGTGTCAAGTGAATTCGAAGTGCGATTCGCCCGAAGCACAAGAGTGCCACCGGACCACTGTCAGAGCCCCAGATCATACCAGGACGCTGAATTAACGTGTCGCACCGGCAATCCAGGCGGCCGAAAACCCCCTTGCACCGGGCAGTGGTTTCCGCCGACAAATGGCTATGGCCACGCACTACTATACTGTCACCTGGGACCAGCTTCATCGCGATGCCAGAGCCCTGGCGTGGCGGTTGATGGGGTCAGGTCCGTTCACCGGCATCGTCGCGATCAGCCGCGGGGGCCTGATCCCGGCGGCGATCATCGCTCGCGAGCTCGATCTGCGTCTGGTCGAAAGCGTTTGTGTGATCACCTATCAGGACGAGCAACGTGGTGAACCGATGGTCACGAAGCCGCCGGCCGCGGCCGGTGATGGCGCCGGGTTTCTCATTGTGGACGATCTTGTCGATTCAGGCACCACAGCCCGCGTCGTGCGCGCCTTGTTGCCAAGGGCGCATTTCGCCTGCGTCTACGCCAAGCCGGAAGGACGTCCGACCGTGGACAGCTTCGTCACCGAGGTCTCACAGGACACCTGGATACTGTTCCCCTGGGACACCGAGCCCCAGTTCATCGAACCGCTGGCCCGCCGCGGCATTTTGTAGACGATACTAGGCCTGAATCTGTTCGATCGCATGATTCAGGCGCGGGGGGACGTTTCGGTCGGCACGATTGTCTTCCAGGCGACACCGAGCGCTTCCGGACACACAAACTTGGACGCGCCGGGTCGGCGCGGCGTCGTCGTAAGGGGCGTCCAATGCCTTGGCATCAGCAGTTGGGATGGTTTCGCCGCTCAAGGAACCATGCGGTGGTCCGGACCACGGGACGTGCGCTCAATCACGCCTCGAAGGCAATCCATCGCCTGCTGATCTTCGCCACCGGGTTTCTTGTTGTAGCAAGCTGTTTGGTCGTGGGCGCATCATGGCGCCTGTCGCAGGGTCCGATCGACCTCGGCTGGTTCGCCGATCCCATCCGGTCGGCCCTCGTTGATGATGTGGCTGCCGGACGTGTGTCTTTCGATGGCCTCGTCCTGGCATGGGAAGGGTTCCACGGAGGGGTCGATCACCCGATCGATCTCCGGATCTCCAACTTCATTGTAACCGATCCGGCGGGTCGAAGGCTGCTCGCCGCACCCGACGCAAACCTCACGCTATCCCTGGCAGGCCTCATACTCGGACGAATTGTTCCGCGGACCCTCGAGGTCGATCGCGGCGAGTTCGCGATGACACGGGAGATCTCGGGTTCAGTCACCCTCGGCTTCGGTCACGACGGCGACAGCAGCCCGGATCCGGAACTCCTCGACCTGCGTCAGCTTCGGGACGAGTTCGTTCATCCGGCCAGCAGCGATCATGGCGCGAGCCAGAACCGATGGGATCAGATCCAGCGCGCGCATTTCCGCGATACCGCGGTGACGTTTCGCGATCGGGGATCTGGGCTCGTCATCCTGGCGTCCGGCATGGACCTAGACTTGGTCCGCGCCAACAATGGACGCGTCCACGGCTCCGTCAACGGGCCACTCTCGTTGAGCGGTGAGCAGACGTCAGTAGCGGCGGTAGCGGATCTGACACCCAGTGCCGGCACCAGCATGAGTGTCCGATTGACATCGTTTCGCCCGGCCGCCATCGCGGGTCTGCCAGCGCCCCTGGCATTTCTAACAGACCTGGACGTGCCGGTTTCGATTGCGGCGGCGGTCGAACTTGATGGCAGCTTCAAACCGGGCCAACTGCGGGTTGCCGTCCAACTCGGCGAGGGTCGGATTTGCATCGGACGCGGCGCCCTCCCGCTGCGCAACGGGGTGATCGCGGTTACCGGAACGACCGAGGAGATCGTCATTGAGCAGGGCCGTTTCGAATTGGCCCATCACTCAGAGGGTGCTCCCGAGATCCTCGATCTCACGGGTCGGATCTCGCGTCTATCGAACCGGCTGGCAGCGTCCCTTACGGTTGGACTCGAATCGAATCGATCTCGCGGACCTCCCGCGTTTGTGGCCGGTGGGCGTAGGTGCCGGCGCGCGCCCATGGGTTATCGAGCACGTCATTGGCGGGATGGTGACAAACGGCACGGCGTCGCTCGTCATCGAAGCCGATGACTCCTTGAACCACGCGGGTATAGTAAAAGCAGCCGCCGACTTGAACGCGTCAAACGCAACCTTCACATGGCTCGACGACACTCCGCCGATCGAGCAGGCGGATGTTCATCTGCATCTTGTCGATACCGATGTCCTGGAAATCCATCTCACGTCAGGCCGGCAACGTGTCGGCAACCATGATGCTGACCTCGCGATAAAAGATACCGAGATGCACATCACCGGCCTGTCGCTCCCCGACCAGACCGCGAAGATCCACGCGCAGGCTGACGGCCGGCTCGCGAGCGCACTTGTGCTACTCGCCGAACCGCGTCTGCACTTGCTTTCCGCGCATCCGATCGGCCTAAATCCTGCTGCAGGCGACGTGTCCGTGGGGCTCGACCTTCAGTTTCCGCTCGAAAACAAGCTTCGGATCGATGACATCCAGATCCGTGCCATGGCTCGGCTCTCGCACGTCAAGGTAGCGGATGTCGCAGCCGGCCAGGAACTCGACGACGGAACCTTTGACCTCGATGTCGATAAGGATGGTCTCCGCCTGAAAGGTCGCGGCGCGCTTGCCAAGGTCCCGGTTACCCTCGATGGCACGATGGATTTCAATCCGGGCGCCGCTGATCAGATAATCCAGAAAATCGCGCTGACCGGGCAGCCAGAGGCGGCGCAGCTTGATGCTGCCGGCCTGCATGTAATGGATGTCGTCAACGGGCCGATCCCAATGACCGCGGTTATCATCGAGCGGCGCAACGGCGACGGTTCGATCTCGATCGGCGGCGACCTGACGCAGGCTACGCTGGAACTCGGCCCTCTCGCTTGGCGCAAACCGCCAGGCTCGGTCGTTAACGCCACGGTTACGCTGCTGATGTCTCGAGATCAGCTGACGAAGATCGACCGCATTGCTGTTCAAGGGAATGAGGTGACGATGAACGGATCGGCAAACCTCGTCGATGGCCACGTGCGATCCGTTCTTTTGGACAATTTCCGGCTGGGTCGCACTCAGGGACATGGCACGATCCATATCTCTCCGAATAACGAGTTCGACGTCGTGCTGCAGGGCAGTCAGATCGATCTATCGATGAAATTGACCGAGAAGTCCGCTGGTGCGGACGCGCCAAACGTTGCACCTTCGACCAAACCGCCCTGGAGGCTGGACGCCCGCTTCACTCGTGCGATCCTCGCGAACGGGGAGAGCGCGAGCGACATTCTAGCGAAAGCGACCGGAGCGGGAGAAACCATAGTCACCCTGGATGTCATAGGCGTAATAGGGGCGGGTGCCGATTTCTCCATCAAGATTGGTCCCAAAGCAGCCAACCGCCGCCTATCGGTTGAAGCGAAGGATGCCGGACGTTTCCTGCGCGGTATTGACGCGGTACGGACTATGGAGTCCGGCCATTTGACCTTAGAAAGTGTGATCGACAACTCGGTAGGCTTTTATCCGCTGGCCGGAACCGCGATGATCGATGGTGTGGTGGTCCGCAATTCTCCGGCTCTGGGTAAGTTGCTTCAGGCCATTACACTCTATGGCTTAGTCGATGCGCTCCGCGGGCCGGGGATGACATTCTCCCATATCGTGGTGCCGTTTCGATACGATGGCGCTAATCTCGATCTTGATGACGCCCACGCCGCCAACTCATCGCTCGGCCTGACGGCAAAAGGTCGGATAAGTTTGCCGTCCGGGAAGGTCGCGCTTACAGGAACGATCGTTCCGGCTTATTTCTTCAATTCAGCGCTGGGGCGGCTTCCTCTGGTCGGAAAATTATTCAGCCCGGAAAAGGGAGGAGGCGTGTTTGCGGCGCGTTTCGGGCTGAAAGGATCTATCGAGGATCCAATCATTTCGATCAATCCCATCAGCGCCCTGACACCTGGATTCCTACGCGATATTTTTGGGATATTCGACAAATCCGGGACAGGCCCACCGGCCTCAGCGCCGAAATCACGCTAACCCATCTACTTCAGCGCATTAGCAATTCAGCAATAGCAGTGGTATAATCATAAGAACCCCTACGCCGCCACCTTCCGCTGCTTCGGCCACCGTGCCGCAACCAGAGGCAACACCTCCTCAACCAGCCGCCGGGTTTGCGCCAGCATATCCGTATCCCCATCCGCGACCGGCCGCAAAATAAACTTCGAAGCCCCAACTGCGACATAATCGTTCAGTCGCTGCAGGATCACCTCCGCATCGCCCATCGCGAACATATCGCGCGGATCACGCCCGGTCCGCGCCCGATAGTGCTCCATCACCTTCGCAACCCCCGGATCGTCCGGCCCGCCGAACCGGAACGCGAACGCAGCGCCGTAATGATCTTCCTCGATCGTCCGCCCCGTCTCCAGCAGCCCCGCCTTGATCCCGGCGATCACCTCACCCACAACCTCCGGCGTCTCCGGCCCAGCCTGCCACCCGGTGCCAACCCGCGCGGTCCGCTTGATCGCCGCCTCCGACGACTCCGCCGATCCACATCGGCAGATCCGGCTGCACCGGCAGCGGCGCGATCGACGCCTTGCTCAGCCGGAAATGCCGCCCCGCGAAATCCAGCGACTCCCCAGCCCACAACCGGCTGATGATCTCCAGCGCCTCATCCGTCTTGCGCCGCGCGTCGTGGTGTCGATGTGCATCGCCTCCCACTCCGCCCCGCGCGGACTGCCGATCCCGAATCCCGGCAGCAACCGCCCGCCGGACAGCACGTCGATCGTCGCGCATTGCTTGGCCAGCAACACCGGCTCCCGCAACGCTACAGAAACGACATTGACCCCGAACTTGATCCGCCGCGTCCGCCCGGCGATCGCCGCTAGCGTCGTCATGCACTCCAGGATCGGCGTCCGGCTGACAATCCGGTCGGTCTGCCAGATCGAGTCCAGCCCGCCTTGCTCGCACAGATCGACCCAGCGCCAGAACCCATCGGACGTCTCAAACGGGTACTCCATGATCCCGATGCCGACCGCGATATTCCGAGCCATCTCTGGCCTCCCGAAAACCTATCCGCCGATCGTCTCCTGTTTCCAGCTCAGAGGCAATGTCTTCGAGGCTGCCGCTCCCGCCACCCGAGGCACCCGCGTCCAGGCGGCATAAAGCGCCGGCACGAAAAACAGCGTCAGCACGGTCGCGCTGACCAGTCCGCCCATAATGGCGATCGCCATCGGCCCCCAGAACACCGAGAACGCCAGCGGCACCAACGCCAGGATCGCCGCCGCGGCGGTCAGCAGGATCGGCCGGGTCCGCCGCACCACTGCGTCCGCGATGGCCGCCGCCGGATGCGACCCCTGCGCCTGATCCCGCTCGATCTGGTCCACCAGGATAACCGAATTGCGCATGATGATCCCGGCTAGCGCGATGAACCCCAGCATCGCCACGAACCCGAACGGCGCGCCCGTCACCAGCAGCGCCGCCGACACCCCGATCAGCCCCAGCGGCGCGGTCAAAATCACCATCGCCATGCGGCTGAAACTCTGCATCTGCAGCATCAGCAGCGACAGCATGACCAGCACCATCAGCGGCATCACAGCATTGACCGAGGCCTGCCCCTTGCCCGCTTCCTCCGACGCGCCGGCTGTCTCGATAGCATAACCGAAGGGCAGGGCGGCCTTGATCGGGTCCAGCATTGGCACGATGGCGTTGGTCACGTCCGGCGCCTGAGCCCCATCCACGATATCGCCACGTACCGTCAGCGCCGGAATACGTCCGCGGCGGTCGAAGTACGCCTCCTCCATCGCCGGGCGGACCGTCGCCACCTGAGAGAGCGGCACCATCCGCCCGCTGGCCCCGCGGATCGTCACGTTCGACAAGTCGCTCAGGTCCCGCCGTTCGGCATCCACCGCACGCATCACCACCGGGATCAGGTCCAGATTTTCCCTATATTGCGTGACAGTAACCCCCTGCAGCAGCGTCTGCAGCGTCTGAGCAACGTCCTGGCTCGAAAGCCCCAGCAAACGCGCTTTGTCCTGGTCGATATCGATCCGCACCGACTTGCCGAGGTTGCCCCAGTTGTCGCTCACATTGCCGACATGCGGATTATCTCGCATCACCTGGCTGACCTGACCCGCAATGCGACGCAGCACAGACGGATCGGGACCAGTGACCCGAAACTGCACCGGATATCCGACCGGCGGCCCAAGCTCCAGCCGCGATGGCCGCATCCGCACATCCGCAAAGTCGCCAGCTTGGACGGCCTTCGTCAGCCGGCTCAGCAACGCCTCCCGCACCGGCACACTGTCCGTATTGATCACGAACTGAGCGAAATTCGGTGTCTGTAGCTGCGGGGAAAAGGCTAGGAAAAACCGAGGCGTCCCAACTCCAGTATAAGCGACCCATGACCGTATACCTTTCTGATCGCGCAAAATAGCCTCGACCTGTTCAACCGAGGCCGCAGTCGCGGCGAACGACCCGCCCTCCGGCAGCCGCAGATCCACCAGCACCTCCAGCCGGTCGGAAGACGGGAAAAACTGTTGCGGCACCTTGGTGAATCCGGCCAAGGACACCACGAACGCCGCGACCGTCCCGCCGATCACCCACCACCGCGCCCGCACGCACCAGCCCACCGCCCGGCGCATCGCTCGGTAAAATCGCGTGTCATAGACTGAATGTTCTGGATTACTTGCCTTATGGACGACCTCCGGCAGCAGTATCGAGCCCAGATATGGAACGAACACCACCGCCACAATCCAGGACAGCACCAGCGCCAGCCCAACGACCCGGAAAATGTCGCGCGTGTATTCGCCGGTCGAAGACTGAGCCAAACCAACCGGCAAATACCCAGCTGCCGTCACCAAGGTTCCGGTCAGCATAGGGAACGCGGTCGAGGTATAAGCAAAACTCCCGGCGCGCATCCGGTCCCAGCCCTGCTCCAGCTTCACCATCATTGTTTCGACAGCAATGATTGCGTCGTCAACCAGCAGGCCCAGTGCGATGATCATCGCCCCCAACGAAATCCGTTGCAGATCGATCCCCAGAAGCTTCATGCCGACCAAGGTCCCGGCGAGCACCAGTGGCACACTGATCGCCACCACCAGTCCGGTGCGCCAACCCAACGACAGAAAACTGACAGCCAGGACGATCGCCAGCGCTTCCAGAAAACTCTCCTGAAACTCGGCGACGTCCTTCGCCACTACCTGGGACTGGTCGTTCAGCCGGATAGCGGTAACCCCCAGCGGCAAAGTCGGAGCAACGGCCTGCATCCGGGCCGCGATACGCCGCCCAAGATCAACAATGTTGCCGCCTTGCGCCATCGATATCGTCAGCCCCAGCGCCGGCTTGCCGTTCACCCGCATGGTCGCCGCCGGCGGGTCGACCGTGCCGCGGCTGACCGTCGCGATGTCGCCCAGTCTCACTCGGTGCCCACCTGCCGAGATCGGGATCGCCTGCAGCGCCTCCACCCCGTCCACCGAGTTGCCAGGCCGCACATAAACCCGATCATGCGCCGTATCGACAAAGCCGCCAGCAGCCATCGCGTTTTCGTTGCTCACCACCGCCATCACGTCAGGCACCGACAGCCCGAGTTCAGCAAGTTTGCGGTGTGAGAAATCAATGAACAGGCGCTCTTCCTGATCGCCGACCAGGCCGATCTTGCCGACGCCCGGCACCGGCAGCAGGTCTTCGCGCATATCCTCCACGACATGGCGCAATTCCGGCAAAGTAAATCCGTCACCGGTAAAGGCATAGATAATGCCGAAGACATCGCCGAATTCGTCGTTGAAGTAAGGACCTTGCACCCCTTGCGGCAGTGTCGGCGCGATATCCCCGACCTTCTTGCGCACCTGATACCAGGTGTCGGAAACATTCGACGGCGGCGTGTCGTCGCGCAGCGAAACCGTCAGGACCGCATGACCCGGCTGAACGTTACTTTCAACGAAATCCAGCGACGGAACCTCCTCCAGCTTCCGTTCCAGCCGGTCAACGACAGACCGCGCCATCTGCTCCGCCGAGGCACCCGGCCAGTCCACTTGCACGACCATCTGCTTGATCGTGAACGGCGGATCTTCCGCCCGCCCCAGCGACAAATAGGCCCACACGCCCGCCGCGGCGACCGCCAGGATCAGATACAGCGTCAGCGCGCGATGCCGCAGCGCCCAAGCCGACAGGTTCATCGGATCGCTCCTACCCAGGCGGCAACCGGCGTGGTGGCATCCAGTTGAGCCGCCCCGGCGGTCACGACCTGCGCGCCGGCCTCGATCCCACCGGTGATGGCAACCTCCCCGTCACCCAACCATGCGGACACCTGTACCCGGTGTGCCACGGCCCGATGCGTCGCCGGATCCAGCACCCAAACTGACGGAACGCCGTCGGCAGAAACCACTGCGGAAGCGGGAAGACGGGCAATCATCGCGCCGCTGTCCCGGCTGAACCGCACCGCTGCGGTCATACCCAGGCCCAAATTGCCGGCTCCCAACGAATCCGGCGTGCCACGCCCCGCCACAGCCTGGCTCGATGGCGCATCCACGACCGTGACCTTGACGGCGAAGGTCCGGCTGACCGGGTCAGCAAGAGCCCCGATCTCCCTCACGCGCCCCTTCAGCTCCACATCGGGCTGGGACCACAGCCTGATCGTTATCGAACGCGCCGCGCGGACATCCGGCAGTCGGTTTTCCGGAACGTCAACAACGATCTCAGTCTCCGCGGTATGGGCCAGGGAGAACACGGTCTGCCCCGCGGCAACGACTTGCCCAACCTCCAGCTTCAGGTCGGTGATGACACCCGGCGCATCGGCTATCAGCGTCGTATAAGCAAGTTGATCCTGCGCCATGGCGAATTGCCGCTGTGCCTGCGCCAATCGCGCCTCGGCGCCGTCCAGCGCGGCCTGCCGCTTGTCGAACTCGGACGGCAGCCAAGCCGGAGAACTCGGCCCAATCCTCTGATACCGGCCATAATCTGCCCGGGCGTTCACCGCCTCAGCCTCCGCGGCGCGCACGAACTGGCCAGACGCGTCCACATTCAGGCGAGCATCGATCGGATCGAGCCGCGCCAGCGCCTGACCGGCCACCACCCGGTCGCCGATGTCTACCAACCGGTCGGTCACCTTGCCGCCGACACGAAATCCCAGGCTGGCTTGGACGCGCGCCTGCACCGTGCCCGGATAGGTCACCGCCTCCTGTTCCGGCGTGAAGTTGACGGTTTGCACCCGCACCGGTCGCAGCGCCTCGTTGGCCCTGGCAGCGGTGGTCAACAGGACAAGCACACAAACGGCGATGCGAAACATGGCGATGCGCCTCCATGACTGGAGCGCGCTTCTAACTCACCAATGTTCAGTTATCAATGTTTATGTTGGAGCGGAGAGCCCCCTCACGACCATGTCAATCACCGCCGTGACAAGGGCTTCTGTATCCGACTCGAGGTGTTCCCGCTGATCCAGCAGCAGCCCGGTGACGCCATGGAGGCTTGCCCATACCGCCTCGGCGGTCAGGATCGGGTCGGCGGGTCGGAAAATCCCGGCTTGCATCAAGCGTCCAATCCCGTTTGCCAGAATATCGAAGGATCGGTCTGCGGCTTGCACGGGACCGCAAGGGTCCACAGGCCGGCCCGGTCCGCACGACGCCATCATCTTGGCGAGGAACGTCAGCCGGTACTCATCCGGATGAGCCAGCCCGAACGCGACGTACGCCCGCAGCCCCGCCCGAAACCGCTCCAGATCGGTATCGGCTTGCCTCTGCGACTCTTCCAGACGAGCCAACAGGGTTTCGAAAGTGGATTTAGCGATCGTACGGAGGATCGCGTCCTTGTCGGGGAAATATAGATACAGCGCCGCAGACGAGACCCCGACCGAGGCGGCGATCTTCCGGATCGTGGCGCGTTCAAAGCCCTCGGTCAGGAACAACCGCTTGGCGGCGTCAAGAATTTCGCCGCGCCGCGATGCCCCCTGCCCACGGGGTTTGCGCTCGGATTTGGTGGCAAGGAGGATATCCATACCGGGCATATAATCATTGTTCAGTCAAAATGCACGCGTTCACGCATCCGCGCCGCCTTTGCCGATCCAAGCCTCCCGCCATAGTGGTACAGCCGCCACTGGGAGCGGCCGAGCGACCAGAAATCCTTGCACCTCATCGACACCGAGAGCGGCCATGTGGTCCCAGGTAGCCTCGGTTTCCACGCCCTCTGCGGTCACGCTGATGCCGTGTGCCTTAGCTGTGGCTATAGTGTTGGCAATGGATGCACACACCTCACCCGAGTTAGCCGCTTGCCTCACCAGGTCCTTGTCTAGCTTCAGGCTGGTGAATGGCAGCTCAAGCAACCGTGCAAGCCGTGGAACCGCCGGTCCGACATCGTCGATCGCGGCACCATAACCCAATTTGCGCAGACGCTCCAAAGACCGGCGCAGCCGAGGGATATCCTCAACCGGCTGGTTTTCGGTCAGCTCGACGATGATCTGGTCGGCCGCCACACCCGCGGCTGCTCGCTGCTCCTCCAGCCGCTGCAATGCGGCAGGCATCAGTAGGACGTCCAACGGGAAATTCACCGAAATCCGGAGGTGGAGCCCCGCTAAAAAAGGGCCGGAAATATCGCTGAAAGCGCGCGCGCAAACCAGGCCGGTCAACTCGGCCCCGAGGCCGGCCTGCTCAACCTGCGGCACGAAACAGTCGGGTCGAATTTTCCCCTTCAACGGATGATTGAGGCGAACGAGGGCCTCCAATCCCACCGGGCGTCGGTCATTGACGCGAACGATCGGCTGATAATGCGTTTCAATGGTCGCGCCGCTCAGGACCGCCCGCAGTTCGGATGGTTCCATCATCGCTTTGGGGCGCGGCGTCGTCGTTATCAAAGCATCGAGGATGCACTTCGAGGTCGCGGACTCAACTGAACGAAACCCTGGAAACCGGCTGTCGACCGTTCCGAGCACCAACATATCCGTGTCAGGAGGGGTCGATTCGGTAACAAGATCGGCTAATGCACCGAGCAGCCCATCTGCATCGTCGTAGTCCACCAGAAGGTGGGAATAATGCTCGGCGGTCCCAGCCAGGCGCGCCACTGCATCGCGCGCACCACAAGCCTGCGCGCCCGCAAGGCCCAGGGATTCGGTCGCGTCGTGGACCGCCTTGATCCAAACGGGACTGTGGCTGACCAAAAGCAGATTATAATCCGGATTCAGCCCATGACGTTCGGACCGATGAGGCGCTCGCGCTATGTCCATCCGACACGATATAGCCCGCCAAAGGGCTTAAAGCGAGAGAAATCCCGCTATTGAGATCGGTCAACGATCAAAATTCAGATAAAAGTCAAATTATAGATTCCCGCTGCCATGAGCATAGGCCGCCGAGGTCCTACCCCAACTGAAACGCCGGCTTCCGTTTCTCCACGAACGCCGCCATACCTTCCTTCTGATCCGGGGTCCCAAACAGAGACAGGAACAGCGCCCTTTCATGCCGGACGCCCTCGGCAAGCGATGTCTCGAAGGCCCGGTTTACCGCTTGCTTGGCGAACTGTACCGCCACCGGAGACAGGCCGGCAATGCGCTCGGCGATCTTCATTACCTCCGGTAGCAACTGGTCAGCCGCGAACACGCGAGAAACGAGGTTGGCTCGCTCCGCCTCCGCGGCGTCCATCATGCGGGCTGTGAGAACCATGTCCATTGCTTTGGATTTGCCCACCGCCCGGGTCAGCCTTTGCGTGCCGCCGGCACCCGGAAGAACGCCCAAATTGATCTCCGGCTGACCGAACTTCGCGGTGTCGGCGGCAAAGATCATGTCGCACATCATCGCCAGTTCGCACCCCCCGCCCAGCGCGAACCCCGCTACCGCGGCGAGCACCGGCTTCTTTATCCGCAACACGGATTCCCAGCCGGCGCCGATGAAGTCTTCTACCATCGCGGAGGGATTGGTGCGGTCGCGCATCTCCTTGATGTCCGCCCCGGCAGCAAACGCGCGGTCGCTTCCGGTGATCACGATCGCCCCGATCGCCTTGTCCGCGTCGAACGCCAGCAATTGCTCGCCCATCTCATGCACCAAAGCATCGCATAGCGCATTCAGCGCCGCTGGCCGGTTGAGCCGGATCAGACCGACACGGCCCTGAGTTTCAACGATGATGTTTTCATAGGCCATAATGCAGTTCTCCTGGACGCGGCGGATTTTGGTCGCTGATGAAGAGCTTGGATATACCAAAGCCTGACAGCACGCACAGGGGGAAGAACCATTCGGTCTATTATCTGACGGTATTTTGGCGGCCGTGGCCAATGCCGGCGGAGCGATCCGTACCTCCCCGTGTGAAGCTACCTTCCGCGGTTCAATGCCATTTCGCTACCTTGCGCATAAATCCAATGCAACAAAGTGCCCTTAACACTGCAACAGCCTCGACCCATCTGCCATACCCAAAGAGATCGGTGCCAGCACGCAACTGCAAGAACAAGTTGTTCTATACAAGACCATGCGGCTGGTTCCGGACGAAAATCGGCAAATCGGAGGATGAGTTGTGATGATTACAAATCCCAACACCGCTGCCACATTGATAGCAATCCCTAGTCTGCGTCGGCGATCACTGCTTGCGCTGATGATGTTGGCGGCGGCGCCGCTTGTTCGGCCTGCTCTCGCCGACACTGCACCGGACGCAACCGGCACGATAACTCAACTGAACGCCGCGTTGCTCGCTGCAATGAAAGCTGGCGAACGGACAGATTTTAGCCGCAGATTCGAGATGTTGGCACCGGCTGTGGATCAGGCGTTCGATCTGCCGGCAGTGTTGTCGGCCTCGATCGGCCTTGAGTGGGCAAGTCTGTCGCAGCAACAACAGGGCCGCCTGCTGGACGCGTTCCGTCGCTACACGGTCGCCACCTATGTGGCTAACTTCGACAACTATGCCGGCCAGTCCTTTACCGTCTCGCCTAACACGCGTAGCGTTGGTGCGGATCGGGTCGTCGTGAAGAGCCGCATCGCTCCGGTCAACGGTGATGCAACCGAGCTCGACTATGTCATGAAGCAAACGTCTTTGGGATGGAAAGTGGTTGATGTCCTCGCCGCCGGGTCCATCAGCCGGGTAGCGGTCCAGCGGTCCGACTTCCGCCACCTTCTGTCCAAGGGCGGCGGCGACGCGCTTGTGGCGAGCCTGCAGCGCAAGGCCTCCGATCTGTCCGGGGGCGCCGCGGCGTAGCGCACGGCTCGAGGTCTGAATGCGGCCTGAACGCAGCCGCGGGGGAACGACTAACGCTGCTTTCTCGGGCAGTAGAACGTGCTGCGCCCCGCTTGCACGATCCGTCGCACCCCAGCACAGGCGGGCGTGCCGGGACAGCCAGGGCAGGGCTCGCCCTCGCGCCCATACACCTTCCAGGCATGCTGGAAATACCCGAGTTCCCCGCTCGGCTGAGAGTAATCTCGCAATGATGACCCGCCGGCGGCAATCGCCTCGGTTAGCGTCTGCTTGATCGCCGGCACGAGACGCTTGGATCGCGCACCGGGGACGCTGGCCGCCAGCCGCTGTGCCGAAATGCCGGCGCGGAACAACGCCTCGCAGACATAGATGTTGCCGAGCCCGGCGACGATCTTCTGGTCCAGCAGCGCGGCCTTGATAGGCGTCTTCTTGCCCGCCAGCGCGGCATCCAGCAACGGGACCGAGAAACCATCATCCAGCGGCTCCGGCCCCAACCCCGCCAGCAAGCGATGTGAGTCCTCGCGCTCCGTCTCGATCAGGTCGACAGATCCGAACCGGCGCGGATCGACGAAGCCAACGCGCCAGCCGTCATCGGTTTCCAGTTCGATGTGCTCATGCAGCGTGATCTCGTTGCGGCCGACCGGCTCCACCACCATGCGCCCGGACATCCCCAGATGCAGAAGCACCGACCACCCGCTGTCCAGCCGCATCAGTATGTATTTGGCCCGGCGGCGGAAACTGGTTACCCGCGCGCCGGTCAGTCGCATCACCAAACCAGGGGGCAGGGGCCAGCGCATATCCGGCCGCCGAGCGACCGCGCGCAGCAGAACCCGTCCTTCCAGCCGCAGCCGCAGGCCTCGCATCACGGTCTCGACTTCGGGGAGTTCCGGCATATCTGCTAATCAGGCTATAGATCGAGACCATGACCGACAATCCCGCAACGACCGTCGATTTCGGCTTCCGGCGTGTAGACCCAGCCCAGAAGGCTGACCTGGTGCGCGCCGTCTTCGACAGCGTGGCGCCACGCTACGACTTGATGAACGACCTGATGTCGCTCGGTATCCACCGCCTTTGGAAGCAGATTTTTATCGCTGACCTGCAACCACGCCCGAAACACACGCTGCTGGACCTCGCGGGGGGCACCGGGGACATCACATTCGGCTGGTTGAAGCGCGGCGGCGGCCCGGTTTTGCTGACCGATATCAACCGCTCCATGTTGTCGGTCGGCCGCGACCGCGCGTTGAACAACGGGTTCGCCAACGAGGTCAGCCTCGTGGTCGCCGATGCCGAGAAACTGCCGCTGCCGGATTGCTGCGTCGACCGGGTCTCGATCGCCTTCGGTCTAAGGAATTGCACCGACAAATCGGCCGTGCTGCAGGAAGCGAGGCGCGTTCTGAGGCCAGGCGGCCGCTTCCTGTGCCTGGAGTTCTCTCGCGTCACGGTCTACGCGCTAAACACGATTCTACGACGCCTGGTCGTTCAGGGTTCTGCCGCGCCTCGGCCGCATGGTCGCCGGAGACGAGGACAGCTACCGCTACCTTGCCGAGAGCATCCGCACTTTCCCCGACCAGGAGACCCTCGCCGGAATGATGCAGAAGGCCGGCCTGGCTCGGGTCAACGGTACGCAACCTGTCCGGCGGCATCGCCGCCATTCATTCGGGTTGGCGCCTGTGAGTCTGGACGGCAAACGCGTCCTGCTGATCATCTCCGGCGGCATCGCCGCTTACAAGGCGCTGGAACTCATCCGCCTGCTGCGCAAGCAAGGCTGCGGCGTCACCTGCGTGCTGACCGACAATGGCGGCCAGTTCGTAACGCCCTTGTCGTTGCAGGCGCTCAGCGAATCGAAGGTCTACACCGACCTCTTTTCGCTCACCGACGAGTTGGAGATGGGGCACATCCAGCTCTCGCGCGCCGCCGACATGCTGGTGGTGGCGCCGGCGACCGCAAACATCCTGGCGAAGATGGCCGCGGGCTTGGCGGACGATCTGGCCTCCACTCTCCTGCTTGCAACCGATAAGCCGGTGCTGGTCGCGCCGGCGATGAACGTCCGCATGTGGCTGCATGCGGCGACTCAGGCCAACATGGCCACGCTGACCCAGCGCGGCGTCCACGTCGTCCAGCCGAACGAGGGCCCGATGGCCTGCAACGAATTCGGCCCCGGTCGTCTCGCCGAACCGCCGGAGATCCTGGCGGCGATCGAGGCAATGCTGACCCCGCCAGCACGGCCCACTGGCCGGCCGCCACGCGCTGGTCACCAGCGGCCCGACGCATGAGCCGATCGACCCGGTGCGCTACATCGCCAACCGCTCCTCCGGCCGCCAGGGCCATGCCATCGCGGCGGCCCTGGCCGAACTGGGCGCTCGGGTGACGCTGGTCAGCGGACCGGTGACCGTCCCCGATCCGCCCGGCGTGACCGTCCGTCACGTCGAAACCGCGCGGCAAATGCTGGACGCCTGCCAGTCCGCGCTGCCCGCCGACATCGCCGTGTTCGCCGCCGCCGTCGCCGACTGGCGCGTGGAGCAGGCCTCCACCGGCAAGATCAAGAAGCAGCCGGGCGCCGCGCCGCCTGGCCTGACCCTGGTGCCGAACCCGGACATCCTGGCGACCATCGCCGCCGCCGGACCGAATCGGCCACGCCTCGTGGTCGGCTTCGCGGCCGAGACCGACGACCTGATGGCCAACGCGCAGGCCAAACTGAGACGCAAGAACGCCGACTGGATCGTTGCCAACGACGTCTCCCCGGAGACCGGCATCATGGGCGGGCGCGGAGAACGCGGTGCAACTCGTCTCCGCTAGCGGGATCGAGACCTGGCCTCGCCTGGCAAAGGACGACGTCGCCCGCCGCTTGGCGCGCCGCATCGCCGAGGCATTTGACTGAGCACTTCCCCCGCTTCGAAGCACCTTGTGGCGGTCGCGCCTTCAACCGCTTATCATCCCCAGAACATTCACGCGCGTGATTAGCGGGGCGATTGCATGACATCTCGTGCGCATCCGGTTAGCGAGCGCCACCGCATCGTCGTCGTCGGCGGAGGGGCAGGGGGTCTCGAACTTGTCACCAAACTGGGCGACACGCTGGGCCGCAAGGGCCGCGCGAGAATCACGTTGGTTGAGCGCTCGCGCACGCATCTGTGGAAACCGCTCCTGCACTCGGTTGCCGCCGGCAGCCTACGGCGATCCGAGCACGAACTGAATTATCTGGCGCAAGCGCACTGGCACCACTTCAACTACACATACGGGGAGGTGATCGGCCTCGACCGCGCCACGAAACAGTTGCACTTGGCGGAGATGGTTGACGAGGAAGGACGGCAAATCACCCCGCCGACCAAATTATCATACGACACGCTGGTCATGGCGATCGGTAGCGTCACCAATGACTTCGGCACTCCGGGCGCCGAGCGCTTCGCGGTACCGTTAGAAAACCCCGAGCAGGCGGAGCGCTTCAACCGCCGCCTGATCAACGCCTGTCTGCGCGCCAATGCTCAAGCCGAACCGGTCCGGCCGGGTCAATTGCACGTTGCCGTCATCGGTGCTGGCGCCACCGGAACGGAACTCGCAGCCGAATTGCATCGCACGGTTCGCGCCGTCCTGGCTTACGGCTTGGATCACATCGATCCGTTGCGCGATGTTCATATCGTGCTGATCGAAGCCGCCGACCGCATTTTGCCTGCGCTGCCCGAACGGATATCAGTCGCCACCATGGAGTTGCTGCGGTCGATTGGCGTGGAAGTGCGGACCGGGTCGCGGGTCGCCGAAGTTCGGGAGGATGGCGTCGTCCTGTCGACCGGCGAATTACTGCCCTCGGAACTGGTGGTCTGGTCGGCTGGCGTGAAGGCGCCGGACGTCCTGAAGGACATCGATGGGCTGGAGACCAACCGGATCAACCAGCTTGTAGTGTCGGCAACCCTGCAAACCACGCGCGATCCCGCCATCTTTGCTATCGGCGACTGTGCCTGCTGCCCGCGCCCGGGAACCAACGCTCCGGTGCCGCCGCGGGCACAGGCCGCGCATCAGATGGCGGCGCATATGGTCCTGCAGATCGGCCGGCTGCTCGACGGCAAGCCGCTGGAGCCGTTTCATTACCGGGACTTTGGCTCTCTCGTGTCGCTGGGAAAGTACAGCACGGTTGGCAACCTGATGGGTTTCCTGGTCGGCAAGAGCCTATTCATCGAGGGCTTGTTCGCCCGGATCATGTATCGGTCACTGTATAAAATGCATGAGGCCGCGCTGCATGGCGGGACCTCGGTTGCGATGCGAACCATCGGCGGCACGATCTCCCAGCGGCCGGCTCCGACGGTGAAGTTACATTAGGTTCCAGGCGGCGCCGGCGAGAGAGTCGAGGGGAGCCACCTAACGGGGCAATTCCAGCGTCGCCACCGTCCCGTCACCCCTGTATAGATGCAATGAGCCGCCATGCCGGTCAGCGAAGCCGTGGGCCAGGGACAGACCCTCGCCGAGGCGGGGCGTGCCGCTGAAACCCCAACCATTGTCGGCTACCGTCAGGGTCGTGCCATGACGATCGGAAATCAGGCGCACCGCGATCCGGCCGGCAGAGCGGCCTTTCATGCCATGCTTCACTGCATTGCCCACCAACTCGTGGGTGGTGCGAAGGACCGCGTCACGCAGCCGGACGGGGCAATGGCCACGCACCGACACACCGATCCGAATGGTCTGGTCCGCGCCCCGCATCATTTCGACCAACGCGCCGGCAAGTTGCCGTAGCCGTTCACCCATCGAGCCCGGGACGCCGGTCAGGCCGAACAACGCGTTGGAGATGTTCGCTGACAATGAGATCCGGTACTCGAGGTCCTGGGCGATTTTTTCGCCGGCCGGCGTGTCAGACAGGCCCGGCGCCTCGGCGATCAGGCCAAGAATTCGCTGCAGCGTGTTCTTCGTATGGTGCCGCAACTGGCGCAGATCGATGTCCTGGCCAACATCCCCGTCATGGGCATCCGCGCGGTCCAGAAGGTCCGTTCCCTGGTCAAAGGGCGGCCTTCCGCCGCGGCTCAACAGCGGGCGATTTGTCTTTAGCTCGGAGGCGGCGACGTAAGACATGTCAAATGCCCCGTTGTGGTGGTCACATACAGTAGTCCGCAGTCGTTACTGTAACTTTCAACCCTTAAAGCACCGTTAATAGCAGAGCTTGATTTGGCTGAGAGTAATGTTTGATTTGGCAAGACGACCGTATGTGGGAAAATTGTACCTGTCAATCGAATTATCTATCTCCGACCATTTTAGATGATTATTTTTTCAGAGGATCGTTCCGCCTGTCGATGTGGTATCGATCGGCACCGAGAACCTGCGAGCATGCCCGCACCTGCGGCCCAGGGTGATGCGCCAGTGGACTGACCTTTGGATCCTGGCCATAGCTGCGCGGCGGTTTGGTGGGCGGTCTCGGTAAACGACCTCCTAACGTTCCGAAAACGCGCACCGCAGCTGTTTTAGCCCGTTGATCAGGGGACATGGCAAGGAAATAGCGCAACATCGCCCCGAGGTAGCACGTCTCCCACGTTCGTATGCGGCCACGTTTTGATCGCCCAAAAGTCGACCTGTCGTGCGCCATCCAAACGCCTTAACCTAGCCCAAGAATCACACGCCTAAACAAAGTGTTAGGACCACTCGCGCCCAGCGTGGTCAGGGTGAAAGTGGCCAGCCGGAGGCGCGATCGCACCCGAATCAGGGCGTTCGTTTCGGCTCCCTCGGAAGAGTGAAACTTGCGCGTCTAGCGCAACCTCCGCAGGATAATGCCGGAGGCGTGACCACCATGACCATCAAGACACGGGAATTGCATCCCGGATTCGCGGCGGAAGTCGCTGGCCTTAACCTGTCGGAACAATCGAACGATGCCGTAATCGCCGACATCCGGACGGCGGTGGATGCCTATCCGGTTTTGATCTTCCGCGACCAGCATCTTACCGATGCGCAACTGCGCGATTTTGCCGCCGCGTTTCGGCCCGTTGGAGATCGGCCGATCTGCCGCGCGTCCAGGCCGGCGACGGCTCGCGATCCCGCAGATCGGCGATATCTCCAACCTCGATGAGGACAACCAAGTCCGAGCGCTTGACGATCGCCGTCGGCTGGACGGCCTTGGAAACCGGCTGTGGCATACCGATGCGTCCTATATGCCGGTGCCGGTCGTGCTGGGGATGCTGCACGCCGTGGCCCTGCCGCCGCCCAGCCCCCTCGGCAACGGCGAAACCGAGTTCGCCGACATGCGCGCCGCTTATGACGCTCTGCCGCATGCGACCCAGCAGATTGTCGATCCGCTGATCGCGGAGCACGACGTATTCTGGTCGCGGGCGCAGATCGGCTTCACCGAATTTCCGGCGGGTGAGCGCGAGCAATATCCGCCGTCCCGCCAGCGCCTGGTGCGCCGCCACCGCGTCACCGGCCGCAAGAGCCTGTATCTGTCCGCCCACGCCTCGCACATCGTCGGCTGGCCGGTCGCCGATGGGCGCCTGCTATTGCTGGACCTGAACGCGCACGCGACGCAAAGGCACTTCGTCTACAGCCACACATGGCGGGTCGGCGATCTGGTGATCTGGGACAATCGCTGGACCATGCACCGCGGGCGGCCGCACGACGAAAACCAGCCGCGCGATCTGCGCCGGGCGACCACACTCGATACGGGATCGACCCTTGAGGAAGGAGGAATATCATGAGCCAGGCGCTGAACGGCATCCGCGTCATCGACATGACGCACAACCAGGCTGGACCGGCCTGCGCGCAGATCCTCGGCTTCCTCGGCGCCGACGTGATCAAGCTGGAGGAACCCAAGGGCGGCGACGTCGCCCGCACCAACATGCGCGACAAGCCGGACAGCGACAGCCTGTTCTTCCTGATCCTGAACGCCAACAAGCGCAGCCTGACGCTGAATCTGAAGACCGAGGAGGGCAAGGCGCTGTTCCGCCGCCTGATCGCGGAATCCGACGTGCTGCTGGAGAATTTCGGTCCCGGCGCGCTGGACCGGCTGGGCCTCGGCTACGAGGCGCTGTCGAAGCTCAATCCGCGGCTGATCTATGCCACGATCAAGGGGTTCGGCACCTACGGCCCGTACAGCGGCTACAAGAGCTTCGAGCCGATCGCCCAGGCCATGGGCGGCGCAATGGCGGTCACCGGTTTTCCGGAGAATCCGCCGACCTACGTGTTCCCAGCCATCGGCGATTCCGGCACCGGCATGCACATGGCGATCGGCATCCTCGCCGCGCTGCAGCAGCGGCACACCACCGGCAAAGGGCAGCATGTCGAGGTCTCCATGCAGGATGCCGTGGTCAACCTGATCCGCGTCAGCCTGCGCGACCATCAGCGCTACGGCCACCCGCCGCCGCGCACCGGCAATCAGCTCGGCCGTACCGTTCCCGGAACGACCTATCCCTGCGCGCCGGGCGGTCCGAACGACTACGTCTATATCTTCGCGCAGCCACAGATGTGGAAACCGTTTCTGGCGGCGATCGGCCAGCCGGAACTGGCGGACGATCCGCGCTTCAAGACCGCCGAAGCGCGCTGGGAAAATCGTGCGGCGCTGAACGCGATCATCGAAGCCTGGACCCGCCAGCGCACCAAGCACGAGGTGATGCGCGTCCTCGGTGACGCCGGCGTGCCGTGCGGCGCCTGCCAGGATACCGGCGAGGTGCTGGCCGATCCGCATCTGCGCGCCCGCGATATGATCGTCGACGTCGATTTCCCGACCCGCGGCACGTATCAGACCGTCGGCTGCCCGATCAAACTGTCTGATTCACCGGCCGAAGTCACTCGTCCGCCGTTGCTTGGCGAACACACCGACGAGGTGCTGACATCGCTCTGCGGCGTCGCTCCGGAGGCGCTGAAAAGGCTGCACGAAACCGGTGTAGTATAAGGCTAATCTCCCGCCGGAGCATGCGCCAGGATGGTGCCTCCTTATAGTTAATTCCGGCAAATTCCTGGTGCTGTTCAACGTCCTATTCCGTAACGATAGGCAGCAATGACGCATCTGCGTCGTCGCTTCGATACTTGACAAAACCGTCCTAGATCGTGCCACCGGACCAAACCACCCGGCCAACAACCACTACGTTGTCAGCTGCCGTCTTGTCGACACTATCAGGTTGATACGCGGTATTGTCGCTTATCAGTACAAGGCTCCCGTCGTGCTTGCGTTGCACCCGCTTGACCAATCGCTGTCCCTCAATCTCCAACACGTAAATGCCGAAGTTGCGAAACGCCTGTTCGGTGGTGTCAACCAGCAGCAAATTGCCGTCCCGGATCGTCGGCGTCATTGAATCGCCAGCTGCAATCTCAAGCAACACTTCGCTCGGTTCGATCCCGAACGTCGCGCGCACCCAGTCGTGGCGCAAGGCCATCCACTCCGACCCTGATGGGTTAGGCGGCGTGATCGAGCCGGCGGCCGCTGCCTCCGGCCTGTGGGGTAGCAACACGAACTGACGCCAGTCGGTTTCGGTTGGCGTCTCACGCCCGCTTGATCGGCGCCGATCGTCGCCCGGCTGTTCGAAGGTCGGGGCTGGACCTTCACCTTCAGCCAGCCACGCCACACCGACACTCGCGGCGTGCGCCAATGCGACCAGACGTTCGCGGCTGGGCTCCGCCTCCCCCTTCAGCCACTTGCGGAATGCCGATGGCGAAACGCCCATCGCTCGTGCCAATCGGTCGGCGCTTGGCCAATGTCGCAGAATCGTTTTCAGGCGCTCCACGAATGCGGACTTGTCAGCGCCTGATCCTCGGATCGGTTCCGGTGCCGAGCGTGCATTTTTACTGACCCGTGCCATGATTCCCGCTCCGCCTGCCGTCGGCGACACTTTGCGCGCAGACTATCATCGCTATCAGCGGGTATTGCTGAACCGATCTAATGTTCAGCCAACTCTTCAAGGAGCACCGTGGTTCCAAAGGCGACGACTCCTACAAGGCGAGGGAGCAGGCGCATCCAACGCAGCAAGCACGGGACGGGTCCGCGGGGAAGCTGACCTGCCCGCTATGAGATCGAAGCGACCGTTCCTTTTCCTGATATAATCAGCAGCCTTCAACGGCCGCCGTTGTGGGCCCTCCGGGCCGCTGTCAACCCGGTGTCGAATCGAGAACACCTCGCACCGTTTCGAGCAAACCGGACAATGTAAACGGCTTCAACACGAACGGCCGCGGCTGGTCTGTCAGTTTTGCCATCCGGCCAGGATCGCCGGACATAAGCACAACCGGAGTTCGGCTACGGTCCGCCTCGGGGATCAGGTCGACATCCACACCGCCCGGCAGCGTACAGTCGAGCAACATCAGCCGGATACCTCCGGCCCGCAGCAGCGTTAGGGCTTCGGAAGCCGTCTCGACAATGCTGATGGAGTACTCATCATCGAGTGCGGCTGCGATGACCTCCGATACGAGAGGGTCATCTTCCACCACCAGGATGGCATTTCGTTCCGTCATGAGGTCGCCTCGGTTCTAACTCTGGACGAAAGCATATCCAGTTCCATCGCGCTGTTGAGAATGAAAGGTCCCGGATCGACTATTGCCGGGGACGCCGCGAAAATTAACCCAATTTTCATGTCACCGTGTGCAAACTGTTGTGTTGTAAAAGCGACGTCCCCACCACACGAGAGTGTGGACGAGCGCCATGGTGCTGATTATCGGTGGCCCGACGTCACCTCCGGTTTCGCAAAACTCGCACACAGCGTGCGAAATCGGAAGGCCGGAGGCCTATCCCACGCTATCCCACCGGGCATGCGCCGCCGCGCGGCATCGATGCGGTCGAAACGCCGTCGGTCTGCCTGGCGACGCCGGAGTAGGCAGGTTGCCCCAGCGCGGTAATGCCCGATGTGGCCTCCTTGATCATCACCGCCGCACGGCAGCCGCCAATTCCCGCACCTGATCCAGCACCTTTTCCACCGCCGCCGGCAGTGCCCTGCCATCTGCGTTCAAATTTGCTGACAGCGTGTCGATCAACGCCGAAGCCACCACCGCGGCATCGGCCACCCGAGCCGCGGTAGCCGCTTGTTGGGGCGTTCGCACCCCGAACCCGACGGCGATCGGCAGGTCAGTCGCGCGCCGCAGACGGGGGATCGCGGCCTCCAGATGCTCTACGGTCGCGCTGGTCGTCCCCGTAATACCGGTAATGCTGACATAGTAGACGAAGCCGGAGCTGCCGCTGAGCACATGCGGCAAGCGCTCGTCGTCCGTGGTTGGCGCGACGAGGCGGATGAAATCCAGCCCGTTGGCGTTGCTATGGGGCAGCAGAAGGTCGGCTTCCTCGGTCGGCAGATCGACGATGATCAACCCGTCCACCCCAGCGCGGGCAGCATCAGCGCAAAAGCGCTCCGGTCCATAGGACAGGATCGGATTCAGATAGCCCATCAGCACGATCGGCGTTGTCTCGTCAGCGGAGCGGAACTCGCGCACCATCGTTAGCACATGGGCGAGCTTGACCCCGGCAGCGAGGCCTCGCTTCGCCGCAGCCTGGATGATCGGACCGTCGGCCATCGGGTCGGTAAACGGCATGCCGATTTCGATCAGGTCGGCGCCGGCTTCCGGCATGCCGCGCAGCAGCGCCATTGAGGTCGCCTGATCCGGATCCCAGGCCTCCAGGAACGGGATCAGCGCACCCCGCCCCTGGCGTTTGAGATCGGCGAACCTAGCCGCAATGCGGCTCATAACTTGACGCCGAGGTGTTGGGCAACGGCAAAAATGTCCTTGTCGCCCCGGCCGCAGAGATTCATCAGGATGATTTCGTCGGCTGCCATCGTCGGCGCCAGCTTGGCGACGTAGGCCAGCGCATGCGCGGGTTCCAGCGCAGGAATGATGCCCTCGGTGCGAGTGCAGAGTTGGAACGCCGCCAGTGCCTCCTGGTCGGTCGCGGAGACGTACTCGACGCGGCCGATGTCGTGCAGCCAAGCGTGTTCGGGCCCGATACCCGGATAATCGAGGCCGGCGCTGATGCTGTGCGCCTCGATGATCTGGCCGTCGTCGTCCTGCAGCAGATAGGTGCGGTTGCCGTGCAACACGCCGGGGCGGCCGCCGGTCAGGCTGGCAGCGTGCTGGCCGGTTTCGATCCCGTGACCGCCGGCCTCGACGCCGATCAGGCGCACCGTCGGATCGTCCAGGAAGGGATGGAACAAGCCCATGGCGTTGGAGCCGCCGCCGATGCAGGCGACGGCGGCGTCGGGTAGGCGACCCTCGGCTTCCTGCAACTGCCGTTTGGCCTCCTCGCCGATCACTGATTGGAAGTCGCGCACCATCATTGGGTATGGATGCGGGCCGGCGACGGTACCAATGAGGTAGTAGGTGTCGGCGACGTTAGCTACCCAGTCACGCATCGCCTCGTTCATCGCGTCCTTCAGCGTGCCGGCGCCGGAGGTCACAGGTCTCACTTCCGCACCGAGCAGCTTCATGCGAAAGACGTTGGGGGATTGGCGCTCCACATCGGTCGCGCCCATGTAGACCGTGCAGGGGAGGCCGAACAACGCGCACATCGTGGCGGTAGCGACGCCGTGCTGGCCGGCGCCGGTTTCGGCGATGATGCGAGTTTTCCCCATGCGGCGGGCCAGCAGGATCTGGCCCATGCAGTTGTTGGCCTTGTGGCTGCCGGTATGGTTCAGTTCATCGCGTTTGAAGTAGATCTTGGCGCCGCCGAGTTGCTTTGTCAGCCGTTCGGCGAACCAGAGCGGGCTAGGGCGACCGACATAGTGGGTCAAGTGATGCTTCAAGTCGGCGTCGAAGGTGGGGTCGGCTTTTGCCTTATGGTAGGCTCGCTCGACCTCCAGGACCAGGGGCATCAGCGTTTCCGCGACAAACCGGCCGCCAAATTCTCCGAAGCGGCCGCGTTCGTTGGGGCCACTTCGAAAAGTGTTCACGCCGGGTATGGTGTTCAAAACGGACTCTCCCTTGCAGCGGCGCTTCTAGACCAAGACGGCGTTTGGTCAAGGTAAACACCCACTGCAAGGGTGATCAGCGCGTCTGGTCGGGATTCTTGACGGTCTCGGTTGGCGGGATTGGGGCCGGCGCGTTCGGCGGCGGGTCGCGATTTTCATCACCCTGCGGGCCGAGGAACGGTTTGGGCAGGCTGCCGGCGGGAAGGGCGGCGGTTCCACCGGGTAAGTTCCGCTGCGGCGGCAAAGGGGTATTCGGCTGGTCTGGTTCTTTCGTGCTCATGCGGCCCAAACGTCGGAACGCCGCGCGCAAGTTCCCCGGAGCCAAGGGTTGGAGGGTCATTTTGCCCAGCACGATCTGGGACATCAGTAAAAGCTTAGAAAAAGCACACTCAAAAGGGATCAACACAGGAGGGCTGAACGGCGTCGTTTGGTGGTCGAGGGCGTCACCGTCGTTATTTTCGACATCAATGACGCCTGGGAGAGACGGGCCTACCAGGGCTGCGCTCGGCCGCCGTCAACACGTGAACACATGATATTGCACGCGATTGCGTTCGATGAAGTCCCAATCGTATTGGACGCCAAGGCCAGGCCCGTCCGGCACCGGCACCCCGCCGTCCTTGCCGACGGCATCGAGGTTATCGGAGTAGCCGCAAGTATATACTGGAGGGACCATATTCGGCATCTCCGGCCCGATCAGTGCCATTTCGTAGAAATGCGTGTTCGGTGTTGCTGCCATCACGGCACGGTGCGCTGGGCCACAAGCGTGGTACTGCACGTCCAGGCCGAGCGCTTGGCACAGATGCGCGATCTTGATCGCGCCGGTAATCCCCATGTCGTATTCGGGGTCAGCGTGGATGATGTCCCCACCCCCGCCGATCAGGAAGGCCGCCTTGGCCTCGATCCCGCGCACGTGCTCGCCGACCAGCAGCGGCGTGGCAAGGCGCTCGCGCAAGCGCTTGTGCCCCTCGACGGCGCCCCCGGTGTCGCGGTACGGGTCCTCGTACCAGAAGTAGCGGGCCTCGTCGCAGGCGCGGCCGACGTACAGCGCATCCGCCCAGGTGCGCAATTCCGAGGCGGAGTCGAGCATTAGCGGCCAGTCGTCGCCGACGGCAGCGCGCACTCCGAGCAGGTTGGCCGTCTCCCGTCGCACGTCGCCATCGTGCCAGCCGTGGATCTTGAAGCCGGCGAAGCCGTGCTCGCGGCAGGCGCGCGCGTAGGTGGCAAATGCGGCGGGACTGTCGAGCCCACCCCCCTCATCCTGGCCGTGGTAGCTGCTCGCGTAGGTTGGCAACCGTGTGCGGAAGCCGCCGAGCAAGCGTGCCACCGAAACGTTGCGGCGCCGGCCTGCCAGGTCCCAAAGGGCGATGTCGAGCGGCCCATGGCCCATGTGGTCGTAAGCCCGCACCTCGCGCCTCAGGTCCTGCCAAATTCCTTCCCGCTGGTCCGGATCACGCCCCGGCAGATGCGGTGCAAGCATCAGGGCCTGCGCGAACGACGAGGGTGTGCCGACCCAGTGAGTAACGTATTCACCGCGCGAGCCATCGTCGGTTTCGATCCGCACCGCCCAGCGCTGCGCCGGTAAGCGGGACCCCTTGCGCGCGATCACGTTGCCGACGCCGGCGGCGCCGTGGGCCGGCAGGCCAAGCCCATCCACCTCGAAACCGAACAGGCTGAGTTCAACGCGCTCAATCCGGCTCATCGCCAATTCCCCCGGTCCGCCGGCCGTTTCGGCCAAGTGCATCCTCGTCTCGCTGCCGCCCGCGAATCAAGCCCCGGCTCGATCCCGCCGCCGACGCTCGCCGCCGTTGAGGTCATGCCTCAACATCGCCAGCGCGATCCATTGCCACGCTGTGAATGACTGCCGGTTCTTGCCCCACAGCCAGAGGGGTGTGATGCTCACGACGCCCGAACCTATGGTCGTTGCCCCAGGAGACAACTCATGACGGCGCCTGCATTCCGGCCCATCCATACGCTCGCGGCTGACATCGCGGCGCGCCGCTTATCCCCGGTCGACCTGGTGGACGAGTGCCTTTCGCGCATCGAGCGACTGGAGCCCAAACTGCACGCCTTCGTCTCGGTCAACCGCGCCAACGCCCGCCTCGCCGCCGAAGCTGCTGACAAAGCCATCCGTTCCGGCCACGCTGTCGGACCACTCCACGGCATTCCCATCGCGATCAAGGATCTCGTGGAGATCCAGGGCGAGGTGGCAATGGGCGGCAGCGCGGCGTGGAAACATCGCAAGGCCACACGGACCGCAACCTTGATGCGGAAACTGCTGGCCGCCGGAATGATCAATCTCGGCAAGACCCATACCGTCGAATTCGCTTACGGCGCGTGGGGAACCAACCAGCATCTCGGTACTCCATGGAACCCATGGGACGCCACGACGCATCGAGCGCCGGGTGGTTCCTCCTCCGGCTCGGGTGTCGCCGTCGCCGCGCGTCTGGCGCCGTGTGCGATCGGCACCGATACTGGAGGGTCCGTCCGCGTGCCGGCGGCCTGGAACGGGGTTACCGGTCTGAAGACGACGATTGGTCGCGTTAGCACCTTCGGTGTGCTGCCGCTGAGCCACACGCTTGATACGCCGGGCCCAATCACCCGCGACATCGACGACGCGGCGCTGTTGCTGGCCATCCTGCAGGGCGGCGATGGACATGATCCACAAACGACGGGCGTGCGCGACGTCGATCCGTTCAGGGAATTACGGCGCGGCGTAAAGGGCCTGCGCTTCGGCCGTCTGTCAAAGGATCAGAGTGCCGGGATCGACCCCGAAATTCTCACCGCTTACGACCGCTCAGTCGAATTTTTGGCTGGGTTGGGGGCCGAGATCGTCGACTTGGCACTGCCGATCGATATCCTCGACCTGGGCACCGCTACCGCGAAGATCATTTCCGCTGAGTCCTACGCAATACTCGCTCGCCTGGTGGACGACAACGCGCAACCGCTGGACCAGGACGTGCGGCCGAGGGTGCGCGCAGGCGCGGCGATCTCATCCAAGGATTACCTGCAGCTGCTGGCACAGCGACAGCAGATGAAAATCGACTTCGCCGCCGCAATCGAGGATCTTGACGCACTTCTGACGCCTACCTTGACAACGCCGGCGATGCCGATTGCCACGATCGATCAGGCCGGGTCGCCTGCGATGTTCACGCGCTGGGTGAATTTTTTGGACCTCTGCGCAGTGGCTGTGCCGAACGGCTTCACGGCAGCCGGGCTGCCATCGTCGCTCCAGGTCGTCTGCCGAGCATACCAGGAGCCGCTGGCGCTGCGGATCGGGTACGCTTATCAAGTGGCGCACGATTGGCACCTGCGCGTGCCGCCGCTGGCGGCCTGAAACGCTGGAGCATCTGCTACCAGGTCGCGCTGAGCAGCTGAGTTATCGTGCCGTTGGCTGCTCCAAGCGGCGCCTGCTCCACTGGCGTGTCGGGCGCGGCGGGACTTGTCAGATAGTCCTTCAGGTTGTGCCGAACCTGATATTCGAATTCGACGTTCATGTCGGACATCATGGCCTTGGTCATGTCGTACAGCGCCGGCCCCAGGTTCCCAGACACCCCGGTCCGGCGGCTTTGCACCCGCGCCTCCGCAAAACCAAGCTGAGCGCCGTTGTCGTCAAAGATGGTCAGGGACACCGCCATCGATCCATTTATCCCATCGTCCTGTCGGACCAACGATCCGTCGAGGATCGCGAAAACCGCCTTGTTGCTGGTGCCGAAAGCCTGCAGCCGGTCATTCGCCATGGCCTTCAGCGCCTCGATCGGCGGCACCGGATCCATGCTGCTGACGTCGGGATCTATGCCGGAAGGGACGAAGCGCTGCTCGATCGCGATCGAGGCGACGTTCAACTGAATCGGCGGCAGATAGTTATAGCGCAACGGCTCGAACACCCGCGCTTCCTCGCCCCCGCACGCGGCGAGGACCAGCGGCAGCAGCAGCGCGCAGCGGCGCGTCAAAAATCCAGCTTGCATTTAGGCACGAGGTCCCTTGTTGGCCTGGTCAGACGGAGGTTGCCCCCTTAGACCCAGACGCCTTCCCATGTACGTCCTGCCGTGGGAACCGGAAATCATAATTGCAGAACTCACAGGTCATGACGATATCGTTATCGACCGCCATATGGTCCAGGTCTTCGACCGGGAACCCCTGCAGAATACTGGCCAGCCGCGCGCGCGAACAGCGGCAGCCGAACGACAGCGCCCGAGCGCGATCGGCGGCCACGCCCTCGGTATGAAATAGCCGATACAGCAGCTGCTCGGGCGGCAGGTCGTCGTCCAACAACTCGCTGTCAGTCAGCGTCGCGGCGAGAGTCGTGGCCGTGTGCCAGCTTTCCGACTGCGCCGCGTCGCTCAGGTCCGGATCAATTCCTCCCGCGCCAGCCACTTTCTCCAGGATCAAACCTCCGGCCCGCCAGCCCAACGAGGTTTGCTCGCAGGCCAGGCGCACCTGACACAGAAGTTGCTCGCTGGTGTCGAAGTAGTGGAGCGCCATCTCCGCCAGCGTTCCGCCCTGTATCGAGACGATGCCCTGGTGCCGGTTCTGCTCGTCGCCCTGATCGACCGTGAAGGCCAGGTATCCGTTACCTAGTAGCGCTTCCGCGGCGGGGGCGGCGTCACGCTCCAGCAGCGTCTCCAGCTTCGCCGGCTTTGTCAGCGCGTGGCCACGCAGTTCGCCGGCATCGGTGCAATCAGCCAGCAGCATGGAGATCGGCCCGTCGCCTTTGGCCTGCAGGCTGAAAGACCCGCGGAACTTCAGCGCCGAGGACAGCCCGGCGGCGAGCGCAAGGGCCTGACCGACCAGCTTTGTCACCACCGGGTGGTTGTCGTGGCGGCTCAACAGTGCGTCGGCCAGCGGACCCAGACGCACCAGACGCCCGCGGACAGGGCGCTGCGGCAGAAAGAACGGAAGGACTCCGCGCGGTTCGACAAGGTCGGGGACGGGCGGGCGGCCGCTATCGAGAAAGGCTGGCGTTTCGTGCATCGCCGCAAGATAGGCATCTCCATGCCTCGCTGCTACCCGGGGGACGATTTCCGCAGCACGACATGCAGGTCAGACGTCCTGCCTGTCGCGAGCAGTCAACTTCCCAACGTGTTGGGATCCCGCCACGCCCTCTCAAAAGGTAGTCGCCAGGCATGCGGCGCTACCAGTTGATGGACCGATTTCGGTCCCCAGGACCCAGGAGAGTAGAGGCGAACCGGTGGAGGTGCCTCCAGCAAGGGTATCGAAACCTCCCAGAGCCGCTCAATGCCCTCGGCGGCGGTGAATAAGGTGTGGTCGCCACGCATCGCGTCGAGGATCAGGCGTTCGTAAGCCTCCAGCACGTCACCGATTAGGCCCGTGTCATGCATGGCGAACTGCAAGCTTAGCTTGTCCAGCCGCATACCCGGACCGGGACGTTTGCCGTAAAATGACAGCGACATCTTTGATGCATCCGCAAGATCGAACGTCAAGTGATCCGGGCCTTGCGCGCCAATGCCCGACCCTGCGGGAAACATGCTCTTGGGGGGCTCCCGAAACGCGATCGAGATGATCCGTTGGCCTTCCGCGAGCCGTTTGCCGGTGCGCAGGAAGAACGGCACCCCAGCCCAGCGCCAGTTGTCGATCCAGCATTTTAACGCGATAAAGGTTTCGGTATCGGATTCCGGATCAACGCCCTCTTCGCTCCGGTAGCCGATGTATTGGCCGCGCACGACTTCCCTTGGATCGAGCGGCAGCAAGCTTCGAAAAACCTTGTTTTTTTCCTCGCTGATGGGCGCCGGTTCGAGCGCAGTCGGGGGTTCCATCGCCATGAACCCGAGGATCTGGAAAAGATGCGTCACCACCATGTCCCGGTACGCTCCAACCGTCTCATAGAATCCCGAGCGTCTGCCTAACCCTAACGTTTCCGGCACGTCGATCTGGACATGGTCGATGAAGTTGCGGTTCCAAATTGGCTCGAACAGTCCGTTGGCAAAACGAAATGCCAGGATGTTCTGCGCGGGTTCCTTGCCCAGGAAATGGTCAATCCGGAAGATTTGAGTCTCGGAGAAGACCTGATGAAGCGCCGCATTCAAAGAAACCGCGCTGGCCAGGTCGGTGCCGAACGGCTTTTCCATAATGATCCGAGACCGCTCGACAAGCCCGGCTTCCGCCAGCAAGCGGACCGCTGGCAAGGCAGCACTGGGCGGCACGCTGAGATAGTGCACACGGCGGGCCTCGTCGCCTGAGGCCATCTCCGCCTTCTGCACCGCTATCTTGAGGGTTTCCGCGCCCGCGGACATCGGCACGTAGTCGAGGGTTTCCGCAAAGGCAGGCCACGCGGCCTCGTCCACCTTTCGGGTGGAGAACTGATCGAGGGCCTCGCGCGCAACCTTGCGGAAGCCGTCGCAGTCGAAATCATCCAGCGAGACGCCAATGATCCGGCAGCCGGGAATGAAACCGGCGCTCGACAAGTGAAAAAGGCCGGGCAACAGTTTGCGCCGCGACAGGTCGCCAGTGGCGCCAACCAGGACGACAACTTGTGGATACCGCGGTCCGACGCCGGGCCGAATTTTTTTCAAATTCCCATCCCCACCAAAGCGGCGCCTGAGCCGTTTCGGTATCGAGTTTAACCCAACTTCATTCTGGGGCGTTAGCGGCGGCACGCAACGTATTTCTTCCACTCCTACCCGTCAGGACAGCACGGGACGCGCGTCTGCGACAGGCTGTATGGCGGCCATTACGCTCACGCCGTTCGGTCGAAGCAAGGGCGTCCCAGCGCCCGGTGATGGCGGCGACGCGCAAATTGACCACGCGGTCTAGAAGCAGGTCTGGGCGTCGCATCGTGCCCCTCGGTGTGTCCCCTTCACCTTTGCTCGTGTCCCGAAACAACCACTTGATAAGCCCATCCGTTGCCCAACGTTGGGATCGCAGGAACAGTATGACGTAGATTCAACAGGCTCGGGAGGAACGGCGGTGAAGGTCGCCCACGCACTGGCCCTATTAGGAGTGAACCTTGCAGTCAGCGCGTGTGTCGCAGGTCCGCCACCCGGTCCGATAGGTGTGGTAGCACCCGGTAAGGACAAAAGTCAGGCTGCGTTCCAGCAGGATCAAACTGTTTGCCAGCAACATGCGGTTGCACAAACCGGATACGGGAATCCGTCTCAAAATCCAGCCGATCATCTTCCGGCGGACGGGACGCTCCCCGGCTCAGGCGGCGGCTCGGCCGCCGCCGCGGTATCATCGGGCACCGAACCGCCAGGGGAGGTCAGCTATTTGCAGTGCATGGCGGCGCGCGGCGATATTGTGCAGTTGGCGTCCACGGGCGGTTATTACGGTGGATATAGCTACGCGTATCCATACCCGTATGGATACGGGTATCCCTATGTATGGCTACGGGTATCCCTATTATGGTGGATTAATCGCCGGCTGGGGGGGATGGTACGGTGGGGGCTGGCGCCACGGCGGTTGGGGTTATGGGAATTGGGGTCGCGGCGGTTGGGGCCACGGAGGTTGGGCCCATGGAGGTGGGGCCATGAGTGGGGCCACGCCGGGGGTGGCGGAGGTTGGGGCCACGGCGGAGGCGGCGGACACCGTTGAGCCGTAAATTAGGGCCGGACGCGGGAGTGTCCGACCTTCTCCCGAACCAAGCCAAAACCAAGCGAGCGGGCAGGGCGGCCATTCGTCCGGGCACTCACCGCGCTACCACCCGCAACCCCCTTCGCCGAGCCCGAGGCGAGGCCTCGTCCGGCAAGTCCAGCGGCAAAAGCGGCGACTGATCTCGCGCGCCTTGACCCACGGTATCCGCTTCCTCGATTTCGGCCTCCGGAATGTCGCGGCCTGCCATGTAATTCGCGGCCAAATTGCGAAACACGTAATCGAGCAACGACGTCGCCGCATGCACCGCCGGGTCGCCCTCAACCATTCCGGCCGGGCCAAAGCGGGTGAACGTGAACGCCTCAATAAATCGCTCCAGCGGCACACCATGCTGCAAGCCCAAACTCACCGCATGAGCGAAATTGTCCATCAACCCGCGAAACGCCGCCCCTTCCTTGTGCAGCGCGACAGAGATTTCTCCCAACGATCCGTCGTCGTATTCGCCTGTGCGCAAGAACAGCTTATGCCCGGCCACCGAAGCCCTCTGGGTATAGCCGCTGCGCCGGTTCGGTAGCTCCCGCCGCCGTATCGGGGCCGCCGGCACTGCCAACGGTATTGGCCGATGGGGCATCGCATGCATAAACGGCGCGACCGCGTCGTGCATCGCCGCGTGGGCCGCCGCCCCGTAAATCGGGATCGGATTGCCCCCAGCCAGAGCAGTCGCCAACGCCTCTTCCGCCGTAACTCCCTTGACACCGAGCCAAGCTCGGGCCGCCCGCGTCAATCCGCCACCGTGACCGATAACCGAGAAAGCCGGCGCGATTCCGCCTGTCTCACAGCCCAGCAACGCCTCAGCCAGACCCGGCAGCATGATCCCCGTCGTGCCGCGGTGACGCATCCCTTCCACCTCGGCCGCCGCCTGCCGCGCGGCTCTGGCGGCTTCCGCCAATCCGAACAGGGTCACATGTGTCGGGGGCGCCGGCCAATTGACGGCCGCCGACCGCTTAGGCCCCGACACTCGCCCCAGTCGGCCCGAAGCCGCATCCGCCCGGCCGCGCACAATTGCCGCGAGACACCGGGCGATATCCCGCGCCTCCTCCGACGCATAATCGACGCCTACCGCAGCTAACAACCCGGCGAGGTCGGCCATCCCGACATCGATATCCCGTACCTTCGGCGCCGCGGAGCTCAGCGCGAACACAGCGGTCTCGACCGCCTCGGCAATGCCGGAACAATCAAGCAGCCCGTCACTCTCCAAAAACGCAGGAAGGTTGAGCACGAATGCGGGGCCGCCATTCGCATCCCCATGCCACACAGCCTCCGTCGGCGCCCCACGCCGCGACAGCAGCAACCGGTGCAGCCGGTCCGCCAACGGCAGTTCAAGCCCGGCAGTTGTCGCGGCAGCCGCGCTCGGTGCGATCCAAGCCTGTGCCGCACCAGCCAGATTGACCGGACCCTTTCCAGGATCGAGCGCCGACAAGGCCGCCGCAGCCGAATCTTCCCACGAGGCAGGCAACGTGACAGACCGTGGCGCGCTGTCCGGATCAGGTGAAACGTCGGTCTGGCGCATCCGCACGCCATGCCACGTCCGATGGGACGATATCCGAGAGCTCTTCATGCGGATCATGGTATGAAATGTGGGGTCGGTCGCATAGCACATTGTGTGTTGGGGATCCCCCATCGACGCAAAATGTTGGGGATAACTGGTGCCGAATGAAAAAGCCGCTCAATACTCAACGACGCGACCAACATTGCGTCGCGATAGCTAGACCAAATCGCGAGCCCTGCGTATATGTCGCGCCATGAATATCGGTACTTGGTTGTTTACCAAACTCAAAGGGCGTCAGATCGGCAGCGATGCCGCCGGCAACCTGTACTTCGAGGAAAAGCGGCAGCGGCCCGGCAGTCTGCGCAATCGGCGATGGGTCGCCTACGCCGGCCCGGTTGACGCCAGTGCAGTCCCGCCGGAATGGCATTCGTGGCTGCATTACACTACCGACCTTCCATTGCCGGACACCGGGCGGAAGGTTTGGCAAAAGCCGCACCTCCCCAACCTTACTGGGACCCCCGAAAGCTACCGGCCGCCCGGTCATGACTACGAGGGTGGAAACCGCGCTCGTGCAACCGGCGATTACGAAGCCTGGACGCCGAGCTAGCATCGCAATGGCCCGTCATGGCGTTGCGGAGGTCTTGACCGGCGCGATTGTGCTCATCGTGGCTGTGGCCTTTCTGGCCTTTGCCGTCACGCACTCCGGGCGCGCCACGGGAAGTGGATACGAGCTTAAGGCGCGCTTTGACCACATCGACGGCCTGAATGTCGGAGGGGATGTCCGGATAGCCGGGGTCAAGGTCGGAACAGTGACTGACGCGTATATCGATCCGAAGACCTTCAGCGCGGTCGTCACCCTGACGGTGCGAGACGGTCTCGAGTTGCCTAAGGACACCGCGGCCACGATCACCAGCGAGAGCCTGCTCGGCGGGAAATATATCTCACTGTCTCCCGGCGGCGACGATACCGACCTCAAACCCGGCCAGACCATCTCAATCACCCAGTCTTCGGTCAGCCTGGAGGAACTTTTGGGTAAGTTCATCTTCAGCGTCACCACGCTGAACAACGCAAAGGGCGGCCAGTCCGACGGCAAAACGGATGGTGGTGAGCAGTCCCAAACGGGGCACCCCGATGGCGGCCTGGCGCCATTGCCAAAGTGATCCCGCCGCCGCCCACCGACTGGCCTGGCCTCGATGGCAATGCCGTCGGTTGCCGCGAGAAGCTGAAGATGCTGGCCGAAAACTACGCCGAGGTTTCCGAGGTACTGCGCGACGCCTTCGAGGACGCGGTTCTGATGGGGGTGAACGAGACGGCGATCCGTCAGATTTTCTCTGACATCGTGGCCGGCCTGGACTCGCCTAAGCGAACCGCCGAATGAGAGTTTTCTGGCTAGCCGCTACTGGTCTCCTGCTGGCCGCATCGGTGAAGGCACAGCCCCAATCGACCCGCTCGGAGCCATTGCCGCCGTTGCAGCGGCAACTGTGGCAGCAGGATTTACCCTCGGGGCCGGACACCAACGAGCAGGCACAACAGCCCACAATCCAGCCCCCGCTCGGCGTTGCACCACCCGCCACCATGGATCGGCCCAACGGCTGGCTTCCGGCCACAACCGTCAAGCTTCAGGCGCTGGACAAGGTCAATGCCCAGACCGCCGCCTTGACGATCAAAGTGGGCGGATCCGTGGCATTTGGCTCGTTGACGATTGTCGCCAAGGCCTGCGCGGTCCGGCCCGCCGACCAACCGGCCGACGCCGCCGCGTATTTGACTGTCATCGACAGCCATCCCAACTCCCCTGGCTTCGATGGCTGGATGCTTGAGCAAGAACCATCGCTCTCCATGATGCAGCATCCGATCTACGACCTGCGCGTCACCGGTTGCACGTAGTGATGGACGCGCTGCCACCATTTCGTCGCGCCGCCTTGCTGCTCGATATGGATGGCACATTGGTCGATCTCGCCCCCACACCGGACGCCGTGGTCGTTGCACCAGAGCTGGCAGCAGTGCTCATCGCCTTGCGTGATGCGTTGGACGGCGCGTTGGCCATCGTCACCGGCCGCCCGATCGAGACCGTCGACCGCCTGTTCGGCAGCGCCCCTGGCGCAGTCGCGGGTGAGCACGGCGGCGCTATTCGTCATCGCGTCGGCGCACCGGTCGAGCGGCCGGACCTGCCCGCGCCACCGCCATCATGGCTGGAAGCCGCGGAAGATCTGGTGCGCCGCCATCCCGGCTCTCTGCTGGAGCGCAAGGCTCGCGGTTTCGCTTTGCACTACCGCCAAGCCCCGGAGGCCAAAGAGCTCTTCCACCGCGCACTGCAAACTCTGGTGGATAGCTCTCCCGGCTTCGATCTTCATCCCGCCCACATGTTGTGGGAAATCCGGCCGCGTGGAGCCGACAAAGGGAGCGCTGTCGTGGCCCTCATGCGGCATCCACCCTTCGCCGGACGCCTGCCAATCTTCATCGGCGATGATGTAACCGACGAGGACGGGATGCTAGAGGCTCGTAATCAAGGTGGCGCCGGCTATCGCGTGGACGCGGTCTTCCGGGACACGGAGGGCGTCCGTGACTGGCTCCGTCAGTCTGCCGAGCACGGCGATTGGGCAAATTTGCCGGGCCGAGGGTCTGCTGCGAAATAACCAAATCGTGGCCGAGGGCGCATCCGCTACGCGACGTCATGGTCGGCTTCCGGTGCTGAGTTAGCCAAATTCGTGCTCAGGTCTTTACCGCACTCAACCACCAATCGAGCACCTCGCCCTGTCCATCGCGTGGGTAGGCGTGGGACAGGTCGGCGATTTCTCGATAGACCACCGCGGCGCCTGCCGAGGCCAGCATGCGGTGCGCGGTGCGGGCCATGCTTACTGGAAACATCCAGTCCTCGGCTCCATGCGTCAGATGCACCGGTAGCCCGGTCAGCCGGTCGGGACTGGTCATCGCCAGAAGGAATGGATGAAACGAGGCCGCTGCCGGCGCCAGATGGGTGAACGGGGAGTCGTCCGCGAGCCCGCTCAGCAGCGAGAACGTGCCGCCGTCACTCATGCCCATCAGCAGCATGTGGTCAGGATCGATGTTCCACCGGTCTCGCACGCGCGTCAGGATCGCCCCCAGGTTCTGGCTGTCAATTTCGGGTTCCATCAACGACCAGGTGCTGCCGGTCGCGGTGGGCGCGACAACGATAAGGCACCGCGATCTGGCCTCCGGCAGCCAGTTCCACAAGAACAGACGCCCGTGACCGGAACCGCCATGCAGCGCCATAATCAGCAGCGCGGGCTTGGATGGATCATACCACGGCGGGACATATACCGAGAATCCGCCGCGTTGATCGGTCTGGTTGTCGAAATGGAAGGCGCCGGAATCGGGATGTGGCGGTTGAGCCAGCCGTCGCATCAGTGTCGGGTCGTCGCGAAATATAGGTTCTATAAAGTAACGACTTACTGCCGGTGCGGTCTCGGCAAGCCCGGCGAGCGCTGCCAAGGACCGGCTGTACTGGCGCATGGCTCGGTAGGCCTGCATCATCGGGTTGTCGGCCTGAGGGGCGGCACGCAAGCCGGCGCAGGCCTGTACCGCCAGACCGGCGGCCAGCGCGACCTGCCCCTCAGATCGCGCTGCAGCGACGGTCAGTTGCGCGTCCTGATCGCCGAGTGTCTCTATCAGCGCCTTCAATCGCCCGGGGTGCATCGCGCGGGAGACCGCGCCGAGTGTGTTCAGGACGCCGAGCAGGCACCTCAAATCCGAGTCATCTTCCATCGGCTTGCCCCTTCGATGCCGCCAGCTGGTCTCGCGCATTCGCCCGCAGGAAGGCGGCGGCGGGAGGTGCGGCTCGATCAATGCCCACTCTTCATCGTTGGTATCGCTTGCATAGCGCAACCCATCGCGCTGATACTTGGGGCGCGTGATTTCAGTCCAGGCCATAGGTGATTCCTCGCTGTCTTCGCACACACGAGAGAATCGAAGCCGCTGGAATCACGCAACATTTTTTTGGCCAGCGAGAGCCTGTTGTCCAAGGCGTTGATCGGAGGACTATTCCGCACTCATTCCGGGTCAGCCTCTGAGACATCCCTCCTAGAGGTCAAAATTAGTGGGCAGCATGACCACGTCGCGAATCGTCATGCCGCGTGGCCGCGTCAGCATGAACATCACCACGTTCGCCACTTCGCTCGCCTCCAGCAGACTTCCTGACTCCCTGGCTTCCTTCAGCTTCTCCGGCGGCCAGTCCGCGAGCAGTGCGCTGATGACGGGGCCGGGCGAGATTGAGCCCACGCGAATGCCGTGCTTGAACACTTGGCGTCGCACCGTCTGGACAAAGCAGTTGATCGCCCATTTGGACGACGCATAGACCGGTTCCCATGGCGTCGGAAAGTGGGCCGCCAGGGAACTCGTGACGATGATGTCGCCGGTCCGACGCTCGATCATGTGAGGCAGCACGTCGTGCACATTTTTCATCACGACGTTGACATTCAAGTTCAGCATCCGGTCGATAGCCCCCGTGTCGGCATCGACCAAGTCGCCGCCGACATACGTTCCTGCGTTGGCATGCAAGATGTCGAGTTGGCCTGCCTTCTCCAGGACTCTCGGCAGCAACGTAGCGCAGTCCTTCGGGTCGAGCAGGTCGATGACCAGCGGGATCACGGCGTCGCCATGCTTGTTGCAGAGCGCCTTCAGCGCTGCCTCGTCGCGGTCGACCATCACCATGCGAGAGCCCGCCGCCAACATCGCTTCGGTGCTGGCCAATCCGATGCCCGGACGCAGCCCCGGTCACGACGGCAACCTTGCCTTCCAATTCTCTTGCCATAGGTCCCCCCTTTTGTTGGAGGTCACCACAACGCGCCGCAGTATAGCAATCCCAAGCGGGGTTTGTCGGGATGCGAACTGACGGCCTCGTGCTTGATGGGCGCGACTGCTGACAACGCTATACCAGTCTCTTCAAAAGGACGCCGACGCGGCACTGGGCCTGCCGGAGGACGCTTACTCCTATGCCATTCTGCCGATTGGTTATCCTCTTGGTAAATTTGGCCCGGCTACCAGCTTGGAGGATGTGGTGTTGCTGATCGGTGGAGAGAAATGGTCCCGCGAGTGAACGCGGTCAGACCTGTCCGCGCAACGGAATGCGTTCCGCCAACGTGAATGCCGCACCAGGCGCCGTTTGGGTGAACAGGCAGATGTCTTCCACGCGGCGGGAAGCCGAAAGCGCCGGCGCGAACCATGCCTCGGCGACCGGCAAAACGACCGCCTTTTCGGTATCCGACAAACGCCGTGTCAGCGTCATGTGGAAGAACCATGTGCCGAACACGTAAGGATAGCCCCAGCGCACGAGCATCGCATCCTGTTCGGCGGACAATTTCGCCCGCCGCCGCCGAGCCAATTCGTCATCCGACGTCGGGGCACGAAACGAATCAACTTGTTCCACACAAGCGTCGGCCAGTGCTTGCAGCGGCGGGCAGCGGGTTGATTCGCGCAGCGCCAGGAAGCCGTACAGATCGGCCACCGCCAGCGGCGGCAATGCGAACGGCGCGATATCCGCCGCCATCGTACGGACCGCGGCCACGAAGCCACGCCAATCTGCGCCCTCCGCCAAACGCATCGGCGGCTTTAACGTCGCATGAAACCCATAGAGCCGAGGTTCGGCGGTAATTTCGGAAATGCCATCCAGCGTGGGCTGCGCGCACTGGCGCGTTGGTGACCGGATCGCGACCGAGCCAGGATGAACTCAGGGGAGTCAATGGGTCCTGGGGCAGCGGGGCATAGTAGATCGCAACCCTGGCGACCATCAGATCACCCGCTCTCCCGCCCGCCAGACATGACGCACGACCGGTAGGTCGCCGAGCAGGCGCACGCGGACCAGGTCGGCGCGCAAACCGATTTCTAGCCGGCCTCGGTCCGGCAGTCCCGACATCCGGGCGGGATGGTCGGAGATCATGGCGATCGCTTCGGGCAAGTTGATCCACGCCTCGCGCGTGCACTGGAAGGCTGCCTCGATCAGGCTCGGTGGGACGTAATCGGATGCAAAAGCATCCACCGCGCCCGCGCGCACCAGGTCCGCCGCCGCGACGTTGCCGGAGTGGGAGCCGCCGCGGACGATGTTGGGCGCCCCCGCAATCACCTGCATGCCGGCACGTTTCGCAGCGACGGCAGCCTCCATCGAGACGGGAAATTCGCTGATCCGGATACCATCGGCGGCATTTTCGGCGATTTCTTCCTCGGTGCGGTCGTCGTGGCTGGCGATCGCGATCGTGGTGCCGCGCACGCGGTCGAGCAGCGCGCGGCGGTTCGGATCGCGCCAGCGGGCTCGTTGCGCCTGCATTTCCATGAATGCGGCGTTCGACGGCGGCTTCGTCGAGACCGCCCTGACGGCGCAGCTTGCGGTAGAAATCGATGTTGGCGTATTGGCCGACGCCGGGACTGTGGTCCATCAGGCTGATCATGCGCACGAGCGGGTGATCGGCGACCGGATCGAACAGGTCCAGCATGTCTAGCGCGGGGACTTCGCAGCGCAGATGCAGGAAGTGGTCGGCTTTCAGCAGCCCGGCCTGCGGTCAGCGCGTCCAGATCGACCACGCCGTTCCGGAAGGTTTCGATCCGTTCGGCATCAAACCCGAGGTCGCCCAGGCAAAGCGCGTCCAGCACCGTGGTGACTCCGGCCGCCGCGCACTGCGCGTCATGCGCGACCATCGCGGACCGGGACGGCCAGCGGGCCAGGCTGCGCGGTTGCACCTGCCGTTCCAGGTTGTCGGTATGAACGTCGACAGCGCCGGGAAGGACCGTATCGCCGCCCAGGTCGATCGCGGCCGGCGAATGCGAGCGTCCGGCCTGGATATCGGCGATGATTTGGCCGCGCATGACGATCGTTCCCGCCAGCGTCTCATCCCGTAGGACGAGGACTGCGTTCGTGAGGATCGTTTCTTGCGTCATGCGGCATCCTGGTAGGGAGTCATCATGAACAGACGGTCGGCGATGGCATCGCGAACATCGGTATCATGGCAGATCGAGACGATCGCCGTGCCACTTGCCTTCGCGTCCCGGACCATGTCAATCAGAACCGCTCGGTTCTCTGCATCCAGCGATGCGGTTGGTTCATCCAGCAACAGGATCGGGTGGCCGGCGATGAAGCCTCGCGCCAGATTGACGCGCTGTTGCTCGCCTCCCGAGAAGGTCGCCGGCGGGATCGAATGCAGCCGCGCAGGAATGTTCAGTCTCAGCAGGAGTGCTCGGGCCGCGTCCCGCGCGGCGGCGCTGATCGACACCGCGCGCCATCAGGACCTCGGCGACCACGTCCAGCGCGGAAATTCGTGGGACAACGCGCAAGAACTGGCTGACATAGCCGAGGGTTTGGTGTCGTACCGCCAGGATGGTTCTCGGATCAGCGGCAGCGATGATCGACCATTTCGCCGTCATGCCGAACCCAAATGTGACCGCTGTCTGCTCGGTAGTTCCCGTACAGACTGCGCATCAGCGTCGATTTGCCGGCGCCGGAGGGGCCGGACAGCACGACGCACTCGCCCGCGCGGACGTCGAGATCGACCGCCGAAAGCACTGGCAGGAGCAGGCGGCCACGCAGATGCAGGGTGAAGGTTTTCGCCAGTCCCTGGGTATGCAGCATGACGGTCATGAAATGCTCGTCGCTAATGCGTGATCAAGCGTTCAGCACCGAACTGACCAGCAACTGCGTGTAAGGGTGCTGGGGATCGTCCAGAACCTGGTCGGTCAGGCCTGTCTCCACGATCCGGCCCCGTTGCATCACGGCAATCCGATGCGCCAGCAGGCGTGCGACCGCGATATCATGCGTCACCAGCACCACGGCGATGCTCAGTCGTGTCACCAGCGAGCGGATCAGGTCAAGCAATCGCGCCTGCACGGAGACATCCAGCCCGCCGGTCGGTTCGTCCATGAACACCAACCGCGGATGCGTCACCAGCGTTCGGGCGATCTGCAGGCGTTGCAGCATGCCGCCGGAAAACGTGCGCGGCAGGTCGTCGATGCGATTCGGCGTCGATCTCCACCTGCGCGAGCCAGTCCAACGCGGCCTCACGAATGTCGCCGTAGTGCCGAGCGCCTTGCGCCATCAGGCGTTCGCCGACGTTGCCCCCGGCGCTGACGGCCATGCGCAGGTTCTGCCGCGGGTCCTGATGGACAAACCCCCAGTCGGACCGATGCAGGGTCCGCAACGCGGGCGCCGGCATCGCGTGCACGTCGTGCAACTGGCCTTCGGGATCGCGATACCAGACCAGACCCTGGTCCGGTGTCAGACGGCCTGACAGCACATTCAGCAGCGTCGTCTTGCCGGATCCGGACTCGCCCACGATCGCCAGCATCTCGCCGGGCCAGAGATCGACGTCTACATCGGCCAGCGCGGTGATGCTGCCGAAGTTGAGACCCAGATTTCGACCCGAAAGCAACGTGGCTTCGGTCATTCCGCAGCCTCCTGCAGTCCCTCCGTTCCCCGATGGCCGGCCGCGCGGCGTTCGGCACAATAATCAGTGTCGGAACAGACGAACAATCGGCCGCCTTGGTTGTCGATCACGACCTCGTCCAGATAGGAAGCCGTCGCCCCGCACAGCCCGCATGGATGCGGCGCGTTGATCGGCCGGAACGGATGATCGTCAAAATCGAGCGATTTGACCCGCGTCCAGGGCGGGATGGCGTAGATGCGCTTTTCCCGCCCGGCGCCGAACAGTTGCAACGCCGGCATCATGTCCATCTTTCGGATTGTCGAAGGCCGGGATCGGGCTGGGGGACATCAGGTAACGCTCGTTTACCATCACCGGATAGTCATAGCTGATGGATATCTGGCCGAAACGAGAGATGTCTTCGTACAGCTTCACATGCATCAGTCCGTAGTCCGCCAGGCCATGCATTCGCTTCGTTTCTATCCGGCTCGGTTCCAGGCGAGACAAAGGCTCCGGCTGCGGCACCTGATAGACGATAATCTGGTCTTCCCGCAGTTGCTTTTCCGGGATGCGGTGGCGGGTTTGGATCACCGTCGCCTCGGCCGTCGCGGTCGTCGTTGCGATCCCCGCTGTGCGGGCGAAGAAACGGCGGATGGAGACCGCGTTGGTGGTGTCGTCGGCACCTTGATCGATCACCTTCAACACGTCGTCCGGACCCAAGATCGAAGCCGTCACCTGGATTCCGCCGGTGCCCCACCCATAGGGCAGGGGCATCTCGCGTGACCCGAACGGCACCTGGTGGCCCGGGATCGCGACGGCTTTCAATAACCCGCGGCGGATCATCCGTTTCGTCTGCTCATCCAGATAGGCGAAATTGTAGCCTTTCATTCCGCCACCTCTGCCCGCATGCGCCGCACGTTCTGCAATTCGCTTTGGAAATCGACATAGTGCGGCAGTTTCAGGTGCTCCACGAAGCCGGTCGCCTCGATGTTGTCCGAATGATACAAGACGAATTCGACGTCCTGAGCGGGCGCGACCACATCCTCGCCGAGTTCGCCGGCGCGCATGGCCCGATCGACCAAGGCCATCGCCATCGCCTTACGCTCGCTGAAGCCGAACACCAGACCATAGCCGCGGGTGAACTGCGGCGGCACGGTTTTCGAGCCTTTGAACTGGTTGACCATCTGGCACTCGGTTAGGATCAGGTCGCCGATGTCGATGGCGAAGCCAAGTTCCGCCGGCTCGATTTCGACGGAAACCTCGCCCATGCGGATTTCGGCGGCGAACGGATGCGAACCGCCGTAGCCGCGCTGGGTGGAATACCCCATCCCCAGAACGAAGCCTTCGTCGCCGCGAGCCAACGCCTGCAGGCGCACATCGCGGCCCGCGGGAAACGACAACGGCTCACGGGTCAGGTCTCCAGGGTCGCGATCCGAACCAACATCCGGTTCAAGCAATCCTTCATGCCCCAGTATGTCGGCCACGCGCGGCATGGGCGCTTGATCCGGCTCGGCCGCCGGCGCGGTGGCCACGGCATCATCGTCCATCAAACGCAAAATCCAGCAGCCGATGCGTGTAGTCGTAGGTGGGACCCAGCACCTGACCGCCCGGCAAATCCTTGAAGATCGCGGACACCCGGCGCTCGATCCGCATAGCGGCCGTCTCGACTGGCTTCGAGTGCGCCAAGCGAGGCAGGGTGGTGCGGTAGGCTCGCAGCAGAAACGCCGCCTCGATCAGGTCGCCTTGGGCCTGCTTGATCGCCAACGCGGCCAGTTCCCGATCATACAGCGAGCCCTCGGCCATCACGCGGTCGACCGACCGGCCGAGCTGTTGCTCGATCTGGGCAACGGACAGAGCAGGGATGGCGGGGTTGCCGCGACGCTCCTCGGCTAGCCATGCATGGGCGTTGTCGATCGCGCGTTCGCCGCCTTTGACCGCGACATAAGCCATTGTTCAGCCCTCCCTGACGGTGACGCTGCGCGGCAGGGCGGCCAGGGTGTCGCCGGCGCATAGAATGAGGTCGATCCCGCGTGGGAACAGCCCATGGTTGCCCTGCCAAATTGCAGCGAAATCGGCTGGCAGGCCATCGGCACGCAGGTCAGTGGGTTCGCGCAACCCTGGGCCTTCCAGCACGAAACGCCGGCCCTCGGTAAGCGAAGCGATCTGCAGAATGACGGTAGCGGATGTCTCCGGCATCTCGTCGCTGCCGCTCGGCAGTTCGGCCAGATCGGGCAGCGACAACGCCATGGCGAAGGCCGCTCGTTTCGCAGGTTCAATCGGCGCTCCGGTATGGAAGGCGATCCAGGCGCGAGCGGCAGCGGCGGTTGGATCGAGCCATAGCGGCGTCTCGTGGTCGATCAGGGTCAACAGCACGCCGGCCGCCGCGTTGCATAACGGAGCCGGAGCCGACACCCCGCGCGCCGCGCGCACAAGTCCCGGGCGCGCCATCGCATCGAGTACTGCCCGGAAGCAGGCCTGGGCACCGGTGACCGGATCAGCGAAGCCAGCAACGAGATCCGTGCTCATGTCGGCGCCTAGGTCCGCATCGTCTGCATCGCAAAGAATTCAACGCGCGTGGCCGCGGCCTTACGCGACCTCGCGGTGCGCGCTTCGATTTGCTGACGTTCCAAAGGCGCGACTACGCGGCGTTCGATGGTATCCGCGAGTTCGGGATCCTGCATGAGCGCGTCGGCCAGCGCGGCCAGTTCGGCGCATCTTTTGTCGCGGCCTGCGACGTACGCGTGCCCCACGAAGCCCGTCGCCGTCAATACTGTGCAGCGGGTGATGGTCATCTCCCCCAAATTGAATGCCGCCCCGCCGCCGCCAGCCCGGCCGCGCACCATGACCAGGCCGCCCTCCGGTCCCCGCACCATCGTATGGCTCGGTATAGCGCCGCAGTCGGCCAGTAACGCCTGAAGCTGATCGGACGGCGCGCGGGCAAGGATGGCCATCCAGCGTTGGCGGGCGGTGACGGAAGGATCGGGGCGTGCGCAGTCGTCCATCGCTGTCCAGTGATGATTAGATATCTAGACAACTAGACACGAGCTCGACTACCGTCAACAGTGACGTGACACGGCGCCATGCGGGTTTGGATGAAAGATCAATGAAACGTTACGGTGGAAATGGATGACCCCGGGGTCCATCGTGTGAACCGGCAGGATGGTGTCACGCTGTGGCGTCAGATCGCCGGCCAGATCCAGGGTGATATTGCCTCGGGCGCCTACAAGCCGGGTGCTCGGCTTCCGACCGAGGCTGAACTGTCAACTCGGTTCGCCGTCAACCGCCATACCGTACGAAGAGCGTTAGAGGAACTGTCGCGGGGCGGTCTTGTGCGGGTCGAGCAAGGCCGCGGCTCCTTCGTGGCCGAGGACGTGCTGGACTACACCGTGGAAGCGCGGACACGCTTCTCCGAGTGGATTCGTAAACACAACAAGGAACCCTCGGGGCTCGTTCGGCAGTTGCGGGAGGTTTCCGCCGAGCGGCGTGTGGCTGACGGATTGGGGGTGCGTGCCGGCAGCAAGATCGTGCTGCTCGAACGGCTTGGCTTCGCCGATGACCGACCTGTCAGTCTCGCCCGGCACTATTTTCCGGCGACGAAGTTGAAGGGCATCTTACAGGCGTTGCAGGGAACGCCGAGCGTTACCGACGCGCTGCGATTGGTCGGGGTCGACGACTACCTGCGCTTGCAAACCCGAGTGACTGCTCGATTACCGACGCAGACTGAGGCAGGGCTTTTGCGTATGGCGCGAAACCGTCCTGTATTGATAACGGAAAATATCAACATTGATCGCGCTGGGGCGATCGTCGAGTTCGCCTACGGCTGCTACCCGACGCCGCGGGTGCAAATCGTCTTCGAACCATGAGGTCGTAGTCTTATGCAAATCACCGGCGGAACGGTGCTGCTTGGATCCGACGGGCTGCGGCGCGCCGATCTGGCGTTGCAAGACGGTTTGATTTCATTCGATCGCGGCGATGGACCGCGATTCGATGCGTCCGGCTTGCTGGTTTTGCCAGGCATTGTCGATCTCCATGGCGACGCGTTCGAGCGGCAGCTTCAGCCGCGCCCTGGCGTGGATTTTCCGGTCGTTTTGGCGTTGCGTGAGACAGAAACTCAATTACTGGCAAACGGGATCACCACGGCGTTTCACGGGGTGACGTTGTCATGGGAGCCAGGATTGCGCAGCCTGACGGCATGGCGGGCGATGTTGGATGCTTTGGATGCCGGGTCGTGGACTTGCGATATGCGGGTGCATCTTCGGTGGGAGGCTTACAATCTTGACGCCCTTGAGACAGCGTTGGCGGACATTGCCGCCGGCCGCGTGCATCTGCTGGCCTTTAATGACCACACCCCGGCTATAGTCCGGAAACTGAAAGATCCGATCGAAGGCGCAAAGTATAGCGCCCGGGCAGGGATGCAAATCGAAGCATTCGAAGCGATGGCGGAGGAAACCGCGGCGAGAGCCGAAGCGGTTCCCGCTGCGCTGGATCGAATCGCCGCGGCTGCCGCTGCGGTTGGGCTGCCGATGGCGAGTCATGACGATGACAGCATTGCAGCCCGCGATGGATTTCGGGCCCGTGGCGCCAGGATTTGCGAGTTTCCCATGGCGGAGGAAATCGCCGCCGCCGCTGCGGCCGCGGGCGATTTCGTTGCTATGGGTTGTCCAAATGTTGTCCGGGGTGGGTCACATCTCGGCTGGGGCTCAGCAGCCCGGATGGCTGAGGCAGGGATATGCCGCGTTTTAACCTCGGATTATTATTATCCAGCGATGATTTCCGCGGCTTTCGTTTTGGCGGAGCGGGGCGTGCTCAATTTCGCTCGGGGTTGGGCCCTGATTTCGGAAAATCCGGCGCAAGCGGCCGGGCTAACCGATCGGGGACGTATCGATCCCGGGAAGCGAGCGGATTTGATTATAGTTGATCCCGCCTCGTTTCGCGCGGTCGCAACCTTTGTCGGCGGCCGGCTGGCATTTGTAACAGCCGACGGCGGTGAACGATTGACGGCGCCTATACGAGTGCCCCGGGGAGCCGTCTCAATACCCGCGCGGATAATATCCCGGGGGGGCCGCATACGCCGGCGGCGGAGCGTAGTAAGGCGGCGGGGAGGGGCGTAGTAAGCCGGCGGGGGAGCGTAATAGACGGGCGGTGGCGGTGCATAGGCCTGCGACGCGATCACGCCACCGATTACAGCGGCAGCACCAAGCCCGAGGATTGCACCAGCAACGCCAGGACCAGGCCCGTAGTAATGGCCGTATCCGCCATGCCACCCACCGCCGCCATGCCAACCGCCACGCCGCATGCCAGGCGACCATGCCAGTCAGCATGAGCGGCCGGCGCGGCGAGCAGACCAGCGGCTATCGGGGCCGCGATCAACAAGGCTTTGAAGCGCAGCATGGCTATATCACCCCTTCGTCTTGGTCGATCGAGAGGACCCCGACCAGCCTCAAGTGGTAAGATAGGCATCAACCATGACCGTATTGAGGCGGCGCAGCGTGACTTAAATAATATTTCGGTAACGTGGCGGACCCGCCGCAAAGTCCACGGTTCCACCGGAAAAACGCCGTCCTTCGCACAGTTGTACCCAAGCTTCGCCAAATCGGCCCTGGCTTCCGACAGCGATTATCGTGATGGAATTGCAGAGGGCGATCACAGCCAACCTCATAGTTTCCGTCTCCGCCATCGCCGGCACAGGGCCGCCGTCGGCGGATCGGTGACGGGGTTAGACCGGATCCGAATCTAACTATCGAACACACTGGCAATCAGAGTCAGAACCACGCATTCAGCAACGACCTCGGCGGCTCCCAGAACGTCTCCGGTGTGCCCCCCCAGCTGGCGGCCGGCGATTATTGTCAACACCCACGAGCTGCCGAACCCAAGCACGACCGCTCCAGCCCCAGGAAGAGGCGGCAGGAATAGGAACGGCGCGATGACCGCAAGCCCCAGTCCGACACCGGCACTGATCAGCCGAGGTTCACCGACCGACGCTCCCATACCGTCGCCCCGGGCCGGGCGAAGCACCAGGAGCGGCACGATCATCGCGCTCCGTCCAAGCATTCCTGCCAGTATCATCGCCGTTAGCACAACCCTCGGTAGGCTGAGCGTCTCGATGGCGGCCGTCCGCACGATCAGCGACAGGAACAGCGCCGCCGCGCCGTAGCTGCCTATGCGGCTGTCGCGCATGATTTCCAATTTCCGAGCCGCTGTGGCGCCGCCTCCCAAGCCATCGGCCGCATCCGCAAGGCCGTCTTCATGCAAGGCCCCCGTGATCATCAACGTTGCGGTCAGGGTCCATCCAGCCGCAAGAAGAGGCGGCATGTGGACAGTCCGAGCTAGCCAATAGACCAGCCCCCCGGCTCCATTAACGGCGATGCCGACAATCGGGAACGCCCAAATGCAGCGGGCAAGATCAGGGCACTTGCCGAGGCGTGCGAACCGCCCAACCGGCAGCCGGGTGAGCAGCATGAAGGCTGCTACCAGATCGCTCCTTGGCAACGGGCTTAAGCTCGATTATCGACGGCCGCTTCGGCGAATGTCGCCATGCCTATGTGGCAGGCCACGGCCGCACGCAGCAGCGGAACGACAAGGGTCGCCGCCGACGCTTCGCCAAGCCGCATGCCAAAATCCAGCAGCGGATGGAGCTTGAGTGCCTCGGCTAGCGCCCGATGTCCTGCCTCGGCGGAGACGTGAGCCAACATGGCATGGTCCAGCGCATCCGTCCTTAGCCGAGCCAACGGCGCAGCCGCGGCTGTGCAGACGAACCCATCCAGCATAACGGGAATACCGTGATGGCGTGCGGCCAGCGTGGCTCCAAGAATGGCGGCAAGCTCCCGCCCGCCGAGCGCCATCGCTATCAGCAGCGGGTCATCCAGGCATGAACGCTTGGCGATGCAGCGCAGCGTCGATCGCGCCTCGCTTACGTTCGAGCCCCGCGTCGTCGATGCCTGTTCCTCTACCGGCCCATCGGTTGCCGCCACCGCCGAACAGAGCCGCGGCGATCGCGGCCGCAGCGGTGGTGTTGCCGATGCCCATCTCTCCCAGGCAAAGCAAATCGCGGTCCCGTGGGACAGCCTCGTAGCCGGTGGCAACGGCGCGCAGGAAACCTGCCTCGTCCATGGCGGGAGCCTCGGTGAAATCATCCGTTGGACGGTCGAGCTCCAGCGGGATGACGCGCAGAACCGCGCCCGCGACCTTAGCGATCTGATTGATCGCGGCACCGCCGCTGGAAAAGTTTGCAACCATCTGGGCCGTTACGGTCGCGGGAAAGGGAGAAACGCCCTTGCGAGTGACGCCGTGATTGCCGGCGAACACCAGGACGTCGACCGCATCGAGGCGGGGCATGGGACGGCTCTGCCACATAGCCAGCCAAGCCGTGAGGTCTTCAAGGCGACCGAGACTGCCCGCGGGTTTGGTCAGAATTGCCTGCCGCTCGCGAACCGCATCGGCGGCGACGTTGCTGCCCGCGGGAAGTTCCAGGCAGGCGGCTCGCAAGGCGTCGAGATCGGCAAATCGGGTCATGCGACACCTGTCAGCATTAGGGACAACGGGCTGGACGGAACGGACCTAAGGTAACATCTCGTCATTTGCCGAAAACGCATAGCGCTTGCCACGCAGGTCGATAGCCTGAGTGGTCGAAAGTTAATGGTCTTGGCACCAATCGGGGGAAAGTTATGACCAATCCAGCAAAGTATCGCGTCATCGTCACAGCGCTGCTATCAACCACGTTCCTCACTGGATGCGTCGTCTGGCAAAGCGACTACGACGCACTTCAGGCAAAAAACCAGCAGCTTCAACAACAGGTCGCCTCCGACCAGCAACAGATCAGCCGGTTGCAAGGCGCCATCAAGTACACGGTTAACAGCGATTTGCTGTTTGCCCCGGGCAGCTGGAAAATGAGACCCCAGGGGGAACAAGTGATCGCCAACCTGGCGAAGAAACTGGCACCCACCCAGCAGAATCACTTGATCGTGAGCGGCTACACCGATAACGCCCCGATCGGCCCTGGTCTGAAGCAGCAGGGTGTTACCACGAACCAGGAGCTGTCCCAAAAACGTGCGGATGCCGTGATGCAATATCTGATTTCTCAGGGCGTCGAAGCCGATCTTGTCTCCGCACAGGGGTTTGGCGATGCGAGTCCGGTGGCTTCAAACGATACCGCCCAGGGTCGGGCGCAAAACCGGCGGGTCGAGTTGTCGTTGGCGACCCCGAGCAGCTAGAGGGCTCCACTCAGATCGGATCCGGTCCGATCTAAGATTTCGGTTAGTCAGTGGACGAACCGCACCTCCGCGGACTGTGCCGCGGAGGTCTGCAATGGTCGCCGCCAGGGGCTGCGTATTTGGAGTGCTAGCCTTCCCGCTGCATAGTGCTTTCCAGCCCCATTTGCAGGTTCTCAAACCATTTCACACACGACGCTTGTTCTTGGCGGGGCCCGTTCGGGCAAGAGCGTGCACGCTGAGCGATTGCTTACCCAGCACGCTGCGCCATGGGTCTACCTCGCTACCGCGCAGCCTATCGATGATGAGATGAAGAGCCGCATTGCCGAACATCAACTTCGGCGCGGCGAGGGGTGGCGCACGGTCGAAGCGCCGATCGCACTTGTTGATGTGCTCGACCGGGAGTCGGCCCAGCCCGTGCTGGTCGACTGTCTGACACTCTGGCTGACCAACCTGATGCTGGGTGGCCATGACATCGCGGCCGCCACTGCTGATTTGGAGGCCGCGCTGACCAGGCGCCGCGGACCGACTGTCCTTGTCAGCAACGAAGTTGGCCTGGGGATCGTCCCTCAGACGCCGCTGGGCCGGTCGTTCCGGGACGAGGCCGGGTCGGCTCGAACCAACGAATGGCGGCTCGGGCTGAGCATGTCGTGTTCATGATCGCCGGCTTGCCTTTGACATTGAAATGAGGGTCGCCCTCATCCGCCATTCCGCGCCGCGGATCGCGCCGGGAATTTGTTACGGGCGCCTCGATGTTGCGGTGGACCTGTCCGCCGATGAACAGACGCTCAGCAAGCTTGTATCGGAACCCGGACTTCATGGCGCCGGGCGGGTGTGGACCAGCCCCGCTGTCAGGTGCCGGTGCCTAGCGGAGGCGATCGCCCGATCACTGTCTGCACCGTTGACCATCGATCACCGGCTGTGGGAACTCGATTTCGGCGCGTGGGAAGGACAAGCCTGGGCAACGATTGACCGAGCCGATCTCGATCGCTGGGCCGCATCTTTGCTGACCTTCGCACCGCCTGGGGGCGAATCCGGAGGCGGAACTGATCGCGCGCGTCCGCGATTTTCATGCTGACCTCCGCCGTGCGCAGCAGGATTGCGTGATGGTATCGCACGGTGGTCCGCTCAAGGTCCTGTACGCGCTATTGGTCGGCCGGCCGATAGATCTGCTTGCACCCGCGCCGGCGATCGGTTCGGTCACCTTCTTGACCTGTCAGGAGCCTTGATCTGGAAAACCGAGCGGAGGGATGCGCGAAACAACGCCTCTACGGAAGGATTGCGGTCTTTCGCGCCATGGGACGATGCCGTTGTGGGTCAGCCCATAGCTCACGGCCATGCTAACGACGTCGCTAACGTGAGCCTCGGGATCGAGGTCGCCGACAACGTAGGTCCACTTACCCGCCGCCATCAACGCGATGGTGCATGGACGCTTGCAGACTGAAAGACACTCGACCGGAGTGACCCTGACATCGCTGTCCGCGCAGGAACGCAACCTCGATGTGACCGCATCGAACATCAACCGCCCAGGCCGCTCATCGTCGCCGCCAAATCCCCGGCAGGTGACGCAGATGAAAACCGTGACGTCAGCTCGACTTGGAGGCGTCATCGGACTTCAATCGCTCGCCCGGCGCTGGTCCGGCATTGCCACCCGAAGCGCTCGAGTTCCGGATCAAGATGGTTGGTTTCCGGCCAGCCGACGCAAAGATAAGCGACCAGCTTCCATTGCGGCGGAGCATCAAGCACGCGGCAGACCTTCTGGGGATCGAGAATCGAAATCCATCCCACGCCGAGGTCCGCCGCGCGAGCGGCCAGCCAGAACGTCGAGACCATCGCGACCGTCGAGTATTCAAGCATTTCGGGCATCGTGTGACGTCCCAGGCCGAAGCCTTGCCCGGTCGCCTGATCGCAGAAAATCGCAAACTGAAGCGGAGCGCGATCCAGGCCTTCCAGCTTCAGCGACGCGTAGGCACGAGCGCGCTCGTTCGGCTGTGCCAGTCTGGCGGCATCATTGCAGCTAGTGAAGATCGCGCGGATTTCGGCGCGCTTTGCCTCACTGTTCACCTGGACCCAGCGCCACGGCTGGCTGTTGCCGACCGAGGGAGACAGCTGGGCGATGTCCAGCAGGGTCTCGATCAACGGGCTCGGGCACCGGGCGATCGCTGAAACGCCGAACGTCTCGCCGCCAGGCGATCAAGGTCGTGAGCCGGTCGCGGAACGCTTCGTCGAAGACGGGCGGGCTGCAGCCGGGGGTCATGGTTCAGCCGCGATCACATGGAAGAAGGCGCCTGAAACGAGCCCTCGCCGGCTGCCGGTGGGTATTGGCGCAGAGCCGTAGGCATCAGAGGTCAGGATGAATGGGGGGTCCTGTCCCGGCGAGTCGATGCTGGCGTAGTGGAACTCATGGCCGCGCAATAGCGATCCCGATCGGCCCAGGCAACTATCTTCGATCAGGCGTGCCTGCCGGTATCCCAGATGCAGTTTGCGCCGCGCAAAGCTGGTCGAGACACTCAGCAGCCCCGCCATTTCATGGACGATGCCGTCGCCGTCGGTCAGCGAGGTTCCGAGCGCCATGTATCCGCCGCACTCGCCATGAATTGGGCGCGTCGCGGCGAATCGGCGGAGTCCGTCCATGAAGCGTCTCGATCCGGCCAGCTTGCCGGCGTGCAGTTCGGGGTAGCCGCCCGGCAGCCAGCAGGCGTCGCAATCGTCGTCCGGTGCCTCATTGGCGAGCGGGGAGAAGAAGCGAACTTCGGCGCCGGCGGCGCGCCATCCCTGCAGCAGGTGCGGATAGAGAAACGAGAAGGCTCCATCGCGGGCGATGGCGATCCGTTGCCCCGGCGGTTGGACGGCCGCACCCTGCGGGATCCCCTTCGTCGTTAGGTGACCGGGCGACGCCAGGGCTCGGATCGCATCGATCCTCGTGTGTCCGGCGACAAATGCCGCGATTCGCTCCAGTCGCTCGTCTAGTTCGTCCGTTTCATTAGCCTGCACCAAGCCGAGGTGGCGTTCGGGCAGCGTGATCGCATCGGAACGGGGCAGGCTGCCTACGACGGGGATGCCGAGTGCCTCGATTGCGTCGGTCGCAAGCCTCGCATGCCGCGGGCTGCCGATGCGGTTGAGCACGACACCAGCGATCGTGATGCGGGGATCATAGGTCGCGCACCCTTTGACGATCGCGGCGGCAGACTGCGATTGCCCGCTTGCGTCCAGCACCAGCAACACCGGCCAACCGAGCGCCGCCGCCACGTCAGCCGATGAGCCCGTGCGCCCGGCGGGCCCCGGAACGCCGTCAAACAGGCCCATCAAGGCTTCGCAGATGATCAACTCGCAATCGATCCCGACCTGGATAGCCAGACATTCCAGAAGTTCGGGCGACATTGCCCACGAATCCAGATTGACGCTGGGGCGCCCGCTCGCTGCGCGATGAAATGGAGGATCGATATAGTCGGGGCCGCATTTGGCGCTGGCAACCGCCACGCCCGCCCGGCGTAAGGCGCGCAAAAGCCCCAGGGTCAGCGTCGTCTTTCCGCTGCCGGATCGCGGCGCCGCGATCATCAGGCCCGGTGGCATTCCCCCCGTCATGGGCCGAGGGCGATGGCGAACGGAGTCAGCGCTGCTCGGAGCTTGACCATCTCGCCGATGGCGATGATCGATGGTGCGCCGAGACCCTGCGCCTCGACGTCGCGGGCAACGCTGCCGAGCGTCGTCACCAGTATTCTCTGGCGCGGCGTGGTCGCCTCGCAGACGACAGCCACCGCGGTTTCATGCGACAGTCCGGCCGTCATCAACGCGCTGGCGATCTCGGGAAGGCGGGTCATGCCCATGTAGATGATGATCGGCAGCCGGCTCTGCGCGAGCGCACTCCACTCCAATGCCCGCTCGGTTCCGGCCGCATAATGGCCGGTGACCAGTATGACCCCGTGATTGGTATCGCGGGTCGTGGCGGGAATGTTGGCGTAGGCCAGTCCCGCCAACCCGGCGGTCAGACCGGGAATAATACGGAACGATATGCCGGCCGCTGCCAGCCCCAACGCCTCCTCGCCGCCGCGTCCAAAGACGAAAGGGTCGCCGCCCTTCAGGCGCAGCACTCTTTGCCCCTGGCGCGCCAACTCGATCAGTCGCTCGGTGATGTCCCGCTGATGAGGCGACGGCCGCCCGCCTCGCTTTCCGGCGGACTCCAAAACCACGCCCGGGCCGGGAGAGCTTCAGCACGGCGTCGTTGACCAAGGCGTCATACAGGATGATGTCTGCTTGGTTGATGGCATTCAGCGCGTGCAGCGTCAGCAGCCCGGGATCGCCGGGACCGGCGCCGGTCAGCCAAACCTCGCCGGGCTGCATCTCCGGCAAAGTCAAGCCCTCGACCTGCAGCGGACCGGTCATCAGCCGCACGGCCTAGGCGCAATCGCCTGGGTTCGGTAGGACGAAGCGCCATGGAGCGTGCCGCACTCAAGCGCCCGTTGCGGCGCGGCTGGACGACAGGAACCTGCGCCGCCGCTGCCACCCGAGCCGCGTATCAGGCGCTGTTGACCGGAGTGTTTCCGGACCCCGTCGAGGTGCTGTTGCCGGGCGGGTCGCGACCCTCCTTCGCCCTGGCGGTCAGCGAATTCCATGGGAACGCCGCGCGCGCCGGCATCATCAAGGACGCCGGGGACGACCCTGATGTGACGCATGGCGCGCTGGTCCTGGCAACCGTGCGCCTGGGCGCACCGGACAGCGGCGTCACCTTTTGCGCCGGAGAAGGCGTCGGTACGGTGACCCGTCCCGGTCTGCCACTGCTGCCCGGAGAGCCTGCGATCAACCCGGTGCCGCGCGAGATGATCCGAACGGCGATTGCCGAGGTCGCCGCCCTCTGCGGTGGAAGCGGTGATGTGGTGGTCGAACTGTCGATACCTGGAGGTGAAAAGATCGCCGAGCGCACACTCAACGGCCGCCTCGGGATCGTCGGGGGGTTGTCGATCTTGGGCACCACCGGGATCGTTGTCCCATATTCCTGCTCCGCCTGGATACATTCGATCCATCGCGGCATCGACGTGGCCCGCGCGGCGGGGTTGAAGCATGTGGCGGGGGCAACCGGGGCAACCTCCGAGGCCGCGATTGCCCGGCTTTACGGGTTGCCCGACGCCGCGCTGATCGACATGGGCGATTTCGTTGGCGGCATGCTCAAGTATTTGCGCCGCCATCCTGTGCCGCTGGTGACAGTTGCCGGGGGGATGGCGAAGATGACCAAGCTGGGGCAGGGGCTTCTGGACTTGCATTCGCGGCGTGGCGAGGTTGATCTCGATTGGCTGAGCCGGGCAGCCACGGACCGAGGCGGCGGGACCGAACTGGCGAAGGCCATCGCGCGATCTAATTCCGCGATGGAAGCCTTTGGTCACGCCAAGGCAGCCGGAATCGATCTTCCCGCCAGCATCGCTGCATCCGCTCTGCGGACGGCCCAGCAAGCGCTTGGCGGCGGGATGCGGCTTGATGTTGTGATCTTCGACCGGTCGGGAGAATTTGTTGGCCCAAGCTGAGTCCGGTCATTGATCTAGCGACAGGCCGCGAGCGGGCCGAAACCGGCGCTGATAATCGGCATCATAGAGTGCACTGTCTCGAAATCCACTCGCGCTCAGGACGGGGCCGACCAGGATCACCGCCGTCCGCTCCATCGGCGCGGCGTTGACCAGTCGGGTGATCGTCGCAAGGGTTCCGCGGATCACGCGTTCATCCGGCCATGACGCGCGATAGACGATCGCGATCGGGCACTCGGGCCCGTAATGCGGGATCAGCTCGGCGACCACAGCGTCCAGGACTTGAATGGAAAGATGGACGGCGAGGGTCGCACCGGTCGCGGCGAATTTCGATAATGTTTCACGCTCCGGCATCGCTGACGAACGGCCGCTGGTTCGGGTGAGGATCAGGGATTGCGCAACGCCAGGCAACGTCAATTCCTGCCCTAGCGTCGCGGCCGCGGCGGCGAAGGAGGGAACGCCCGGGGTTACGGTGAAGGGGATGCCTAGGGTGTCCAAACGCCGCAATTGCTCCCCCATCGCGCTCCAGACGGACAGGTCGCCGGAATGCAGCCGGGCCACATCGTGGCCTTCGGCATCAGCCTCGCCAAAGGCGGCGATTATCTGGTCCAGCGAGAGCGGCGCGGTGTCGACGACACGCGCGCCCGGCGGACAATGTGCCAGGAGTGCCGGCGGGACGAGCGACCCGGCAAAGAGGCAGACCGGGCACCTGGCGATCAGATCGCGGCCGCGGATCGTGATGAGGTCGGGCGCACCGGGACCGGCGCCGATGAAGTGGATTGTCACGACGGATTATCCCGCGATTGAGCGATCGCGCAGGTCACGCCCTGGCTATCGATCCGAGGAATAATCAGCACCCCGCCGGTACCGGCGCCGGCCAACGCCGCCGCTTCAGCGACGGACGGAACGCCGAACCGGGTCTCGGACGAGATCGATCGGGTCTGGACGAAAGGTGCCTGTTCACGCAGCGCATCACGGGTGAGGAAGACCAGATCAAGCTCAAGGCGGCGGACGGCCGCGATCAAGCCTGGCTCGCTGCTCTTGTCGAGGATCGTGAATACTCCCAGCCGTTCAGCCTGCGGGGCGAGGTCCAGCGCGTGGCGGATCAGGGCCTCGATCGCATCCGCCGAACTTCCGAGGCGGCAACCAACCCCGATCGCGACCCTGACGCTCATGGTTTTGTCGCCGACCACTGAGTGACCGTCATCGCCGGCCGCATGGCGTTGAAGCCGCCGAGCGGGTCGGCATGGGCAATCTGGATCGTCTTTAGGTTGCCGCCAAGTTTACTGAAGTAACGAATCAGTTCGACCTGGGTTTCGATGGTTATGCTGTTCACGACGATGCGTCCGCCGCCGGGGAGCGCGGTCCATGCGGTATCGATCGTATGGTCAGTGGCGCCACCGCCGATGAAGATCGCATCCGGTCTTGGCAGGCCTTGCAGCACATCGGGTGCCGAGCCCTCGACGATAGACAGATCGGGCACACCGAGCGCCGCTGCGTTGCGGGCGATTCGTGCCACGCGGGTCGCGTCGCGCTCGATGGCGATCGCGCGGTTCGAATGATGGGCCAGCATCCATTCAATGCCAACGGAGCCGGATCCGGCACCGATATCCCAAAGCAGCTCGCTCTGCCGCGGCGCCAGCGCCGCAAGTGTCACGGCGCGGATGTCCTGCTTGGTGAGTTGGCCGTCATGCTCGAACCATGCGTCGGGTAGTCCCGGAGCCAGCGGAATGACGCGCGGCCTCGGTGCCGCTGTCAGTTCGACCGCGACGAGGTTCAGCGGGTCGATGTCCTCGAACGTGAATGAACCCGCCTTCGTGCTTCTAAGGCGTTCTCGTGGGCCGCCCATTGCTTCGCAGACGATGATATTCGCGTCTTCGCACCCATGCCGGACCAGAAGTTGTGCCAGTTGGCGTGGCGTCGTGTGGTCCCAGGACAAAGCGAGGATGCGGGCGCGCGGCTGCAGGCGAGGGATGATCCGTTCCAGCGCTCGGCCGTGCAAGGTGATGAGCGCACAGTCCTGTACCGCCCAGCCGAGACGGCTCGCTGCCAGACTGAAGCAGGAGGCACTCGGCAGGCAGACCATTTGCTCCGGCGGGACCTCCCGAGCCAGCAGGGAGCCAATTCCGTAGAAGAAGGGATCCCCCGTTGCGACGACGCACACCGAAGCACCTCGGCGCGCGAGAATGTCCGGGAATGCAGCTTGCGGCGGCGAGGGCCATGCCATCGTTTCGCCCCTCACGACGCCGGCGACGAGCGAGAGATGCCGCCGGCCGCCCACCACAAGCGACGCTTGCGCGATCAGCGCCCGTGCGGCAGGAGAAAGGCCTTCCAGACCATCCTCGCCGATCCCGACGATCGACAGCCAGCGTCCGGGGGCGCTCAACGGGTGGACCTTCGTCAGGGCAGAGAGATGCGGCTTCTGATCCTTGGCGGCACGACGGAGGCAACCGCGCTGGCCAAGCCGGATCGCCAGCCGCCGGGACCTTGACCCGGTGCTGTCCTTCGCCGGCCGGACGCGAAACCCTTTGCCTCCACCTATACCTTTCCGTGTTGGCGGCTTCGGTGGCGTGGAGGGGCTCGAGACCTATTTGACGGAGCGGCAAAGTCGGCGCGGTTATCGACGCGACGCATCCGTTCGCTGTCCAGATTTCTCGAAATGCCGTCGCCGCCTGCCGGAAGGTGGGGCTTCCCATCGCCGGCCTGACCCGGCCGCCCTGGCGGCAACAGAACGATGATCGCTGGACGATCGTGGCCGATATGGCAAGAGCGGTCCGCGCGCTTGGCGACCGACCGCGCCACGTGTTCCTGACCATCGGCGGCGTGCAACTGGCTGAATTCGCGCGGGCGCCGCAACACCGTTACCTCGTGCGGACGATCGATCCCCCTGACAGTGCGCTGACGTTCCACCGCCTGATCCTCGCGCGCGGACCATTCAGCGTCGAGGACGAGATCGCCCTGATGCGCAATGAGCGGATCGACACGCTCGTCACCAAGAACAGCGGCGGCTGCGGCGACCGAGGCGAAGATAAAGGCAGCCCGCGCGCTGGGCATCGAGGTGGTCATCGTCGACCGGCCGGCACCCGAAGAATACGCGGCCTTCCATTCCATCGACGACGTCCTCGCGTGGATCGAGGCTCATCGGCCGGCTCCGTAGCTTCGTGGCGTTAGCAGCCATGGCGTACCGCCAGGGCGCTCGATGAACCGCGTTTCGCTCGAGCCGATCAGCACGAGTGTGCTCATGTCCGCCTTGGCCGGGATCGGCGTCGCCCAAACTGGTGAGCACGATCCGCTCGTCCTCGCGGCCGATGGCGCGAGCAAAGGCCACAGGGGTAGCTGCCGCCTTGCGGCCGCGCAACAGGTCGAACGCGAGGTGAATTTTCTCCTGACGCGCATTGGAGGCGGGGTTGAACAGTGCGATCACAAAGTCGCCGTCCGCGGCGGCCCGCAGGCGCCGCTCCACCGACCGCCCACGGTTTCAAATTGTCGGACAGGGAGATCGCACAGAAATCGTGTCCCAGCGGGGCTCCGAGACGCGCCGCGGCGGCCTGCATCGCCGAGATGCCGGGCAACACCGCGACGTCGAGGATGCGCCACGATGGTTCTCCCGTCTCGATCGCTTCGAGCACCGCGGCCGCCATACCGAACACGCCTGGGTCGCCGCCGGAGACCACCACCACTCGGCGGCCTTCTGCCGTCATCGTCAAAGCCTCGCGCGCCCGGTTGAGTTCGACCCGGTTGTCGCTGCCATGACGCTGCTGACCGGGCCGTTGCGGGACGCGGTCAAGATACGGTTGGTAGCCGACGATGTCGGTCGCGGCTTCCAGTTCGGCGCTTACCTCCGGCGTGATCCATTTGGCTGGCCCTGGCCCGAGACCGGCGATGACCAACCGGCCCGTCACGGGCGCCGTCCCTCGCCGGGGATCAGAATGAGCGAGAAGTACGGCGCCGTCGTCATCGGCCTTTTCAGCCAAGGGCATCACGACCTCATTTTCCATCGTGCCGCGTTCCACGTAAATCGCGCGGCGCAGCAGCCCGGCTTCCTGCACCGCGAGGCGGACCTTTGCAAAATTTCGCCCCAGCTTCATGATCACGGCAGCATCGGTGGTTCGAAGCCGTTCGATCAGCGAAGTCAGCGGCAAAGTCCCCGGCAGCACCAGCAACGTATCGTCGCCCCAGGTCATCGGCTGGACCGCCGCGGCCCAACAGCCCCCCATCCCCGTCACGCCCGGGACGAGGGTGACCGGGTAGCGCGGCCGCAAACGGATAAGCAAATGCATGAACGAACCGTAGAACAGGGGATCACCCTCACTCAGCAGGGCCACGTCCCGCCCGGCATCCAGATGGGCAGCGATGTTGGCGGCGGCAGTTTCGTAAAACGCTGCCAGGATGGCCACGTAGACTGGACTGTCGAACGCATGCTCCGTCGTCATCGGATAGTGCAGCGGCAGTTCCTGCGCGACGCCGGTCATCCAGCGGCCAACGATGCCGCGAGCATTTCCGAGCCGGCCGGCCTTGGCAAAATAACCGATAACCGGCGCCGTCTGGATCAGCCGCACGGCTTTGATTGTTAGAAGCTCCGGGTCGCCAGGTCCCACCCCGATGCCATAGAAGCGGCCGGTTGGACGGGGGCCAGGGGTGGGCGTCGGGAATTGTCATTCCGTGGGGTTCGCGAGGGCATTGATGGCGGCGGCGGTCATCGCGCTGCCGCCTTTGCGCCCGCGGACGCAAAGGTACGGGACGCGAGCGTCGGCCATCAGCGCTTCTTTTGCCTCCGCCGCACCGACAAAGCCCACCGGCATGCCGACGACGCAAGCAGGTGCTGGCGCACCCTCGTCAAGCAATTCCAACAGCCGGAACAAGGCCGTCGGTGCATTGCCGATCGCCACCACCGCACCGCCGAGCTTGTCGCGCCACAACTCCATCGCCGCCGCGGTTCGCGTGGTTCCTAAGCTCACGGAAAGCGCCGGAACCGAGGGACAATCCAGAGTACAAATTACCTCATTGGCCCGCGGTAGGCGCGCCCGGGTGATGCCATTCGAGACCATCTTCGAGTCACACAGGATCGGGGCGCCAGCCTCGAGGGCCGCGATGCCGGCGAGGACCGCGCCTCGGGAGAACATGATATCGGCCGCCACCTCCACCATCCCGCAGGCATGGATGATTCGGACGGCAACCCGCTCTTCGTCCGGCGAGAAACGCGCGAGGTCGGACCTCGCTGCGGATGATGGCAAACGAACGGCGATAGATCTCGGCACCATCCCGGATGTAACTGTTCATGCGGCGCTACCTCGCATCCGTTCCACCACCTGCGCCAAGGTAAGGCCACGCTCGGCCGGCGATCCGGAGGCGACGTCGTTGCGTACGAGGTCGTACCGGCCGTCGCGGCCAACCAGCGTGACGGCGGCGGCGCGGGGATGCGCGCAGCCTTTTGCGCATCCCGAGATGTGGATGACAGTGTCCGATCCGGATGCCCCGGCGAAGTTGGCCGCGAGGTGGGCGGCATCGTCCCGCACTCTGGTCGTCCCTCGGTCACAGGCTGGGGCGCCCGGACACGCGGCAATGCGGCGTCGCGGGTCCTCGGGATCGAGAATGAATGAATGCCGCTCCAATTTCGCCGACAGCATGCGGGCGCGCCCGACGGATGGGACCGGGATCAAGATTGCTCGCCATGGTGTCAGGCGCAGATCACGCGCACCCATCGTGCCGGCCGACGATGCGAGTTCAGCGAAATCCCCGGCTGCGATCCGGCCGAAGGGAAGACCGAGGCCGAGAAACCCGGCGGTGCCCAGCGAATGCACGCCCAGGAAGCTGGAGGGCTGCGCCGTGCGGCCAGTATGCGGCACTGGAGATAGCGCCAGTCCGGCCTCACGCGCGATCGTTTCAGCACCGAGCGCAGCGACCAAGTCGCGCATACGGCGAATGCAGGTCGTTCGGAGACGCAGAAATACGCGGGCGAGTGCGGTTGCGACCTCAGGCACCGTTTCGGGAGGGCAGGGCCCGAGGTAATTCCGCAGGGCGCCGGCGAGATTGATCGTAAAGGCCGGGCCGGTAATCGTTTGACCTGCCACGAACAGAACATCCGTTGGAACCCCGGCGAGACCGAGTAGCCCGCCATCATCGACGGCGAATCCGAACTTGCCGGGCAGGGTATGCAGCGACGCGTCAGTCGCGAGGCGCTGCTCAAGGCTATTGGCGATCGGCCGAACATCGAGCACCGCGGCGGGATCGAGGCCTGCCAGAGGACTGGAGATGACGTTGCGAGCGGCTTCTCCCGTTTCGCTGCCGTCAAGCAGGTCGGCTTCCGCCAGCGCGTCGTGCAACGCGGGCAGGTGCTGAATGGAGAGGCCGCGCAATTGCAGGTTGCCTCGGCTGGACAGGTCAATCAGACCGTTGCCCCATCGGCTCGACCAGCCTGCGATCCGCTCAGCCAGCAGGACATCGACAATGCCACCGGTCAGTTTCAGGCGCACGATCAGGCCGTCGCCACTCTGCATCGGCCGCAGGGCGCCGGGACACCAGTCCCGTGGGGTGTGCTGCGAAATAACCGAATCGTGGCCGAGGACGCATCCGCTACGCGACGTCATGGTCGGCGCAGGCCGACCATCCATGGCTTGCGATCCTGGGTTGGCGAAATCCGTAGATGGTAGGCCTTCGCCCAGCATGACGGCTTGGGGCGACGATGCCTCGACTGCGGCACTGCTTTTGCGGCCAGTCCTTACGGCGGCCCCCGGAAGCGGAGGCCGCACCCCGAGTGGACGCGGGGCATCGCTCCTCTCGGGGCTCGCACTGTCGGCTGGATGAAAACTGGGCCTCTCACGGTGCGTGTATCCGCAGACCGGTCATGATAGCTGAGGCTGAGTTACGGCGTGTGGTCCAAATCCCGCGCCGTGTCGCTTCCTCGAACCGTCGCGCAATGGCGTCTGCCGCCTCGGGATTGGCATTGGTCAGGAAGTCCCTGACTACCTCATCGCCGATCGTCGCATCAAACAGCATGTCGAACTGGCGATCGTCCGCGACATCAGCCATCGCGGCATAGGCAAAGAAGTTGTCGACGGTCTGGGCGATCTCCGCGGCCCCGGCGAAACCGTGGCGCATCTGGCCGGCGAGCCAGCGTGGATTGGTCGCCCGAGCGCGCAGCACGCGCGCCACCTCCTCGCGCATGGTGCTGATCCGGGAGCGACCCGGATCCGTTGTGTCCGCATGATAGAAGGCGGGATAGTTGCCGAGAGAAGCTGCCGCGGCGGCGAAGCCCGCCTCGTGTTCGGCGAAGGCATCGGCGCCAAGGATATCCTGTCCCGCCGTATCCTGAACGTGCACGAACGCATCCGCCTCAGCGACCCGGTCGCGAAAACCCCGTGCCGCGGGTTTGCCGTCTGACCGAGCACCGTATGCGTGTGAGGTGGCGTTGAGATAAGCCGCCCCGAGGTCGTCACGGTCCGACCAGTTGCCATCCGCCAGCAGATGGGACAGGCCAATCCCATATGCTCCCGGCGCCGCTCCAAAGAGGCGAATGCCGGTATCGCCTGCTCCGGACCTTACGCTCGCGGCAAGCGGGTTGTCTTCCGCTGCCTCGTCAAGCGCAGCGACTTCACGCACGACCTCGTCGAACAGAGCGATCTGACTGGGGAAGACGTCACGGAAAAGGCCCGAGATACGCAGGGTCACATCGACGCGGGGCCGGTTCAGGATTGCCAGTGGCAGGATATCGAAGCCCCCCACACGGCTGGAATCAAAGTCCCACCGGGGCTTCACGCCGAGCAGGGCAAGGGCCTGCGCGAGGTCGTCGCCGCCGGTCCGCATCGTGGAACTACCCCAAATGTCGAGCACGATCCGGCGCGGCCATTCACCGTGGTCCTGGGCATGGCGCACCAGCAAGGCTTCGGCGGTGCGCTGGCCAATCTCCCAGGCCGTTCGCGTCGGGACGGCGCGCGGATCGATGCTGTAGAGATTGCGCCCGGTGGGCAGGACATCGATACGCCCTCGGCCAGGCGCACCCCCAGGGCCGGGCGGGACGAACTGGCCGTCCAGGGCGGTGAGGAGGCCGCGCATTTCCGCCTCGGCACAGTGAAGCGGTCAGCTTCTCGTCGAGCGCCTCATCGCGGCGGTCAGGCTGTTGTCCGAATACATGCAGCCCATCGCCAATCCGCATGTCTTTGATATCGCATAGCCACGCGTCGAGCTTGATCAGCGCCGCCTGCGCATCGTCTCCGGGCGCGACGCCGGACTCGGCTGCGAGGCCCGTCGTCCGCGCGTGCGCCATTATCAGTTCTGCGAGCCGGGTGGCGCGGCGCGGGTCAAGCGTCTGCGCCTCGGAATATTCGTCGAGCAACTGTTCCAACTCGGCTGTCGCGCCATGTGTGCCGGCTGCCATCAGTGGCGGCGTGAGATGCCCGATTGTCACCGCCGCAACGCGCCGTTTGGCTTGCGCGGCCTCGCCGGGATTGTTGACGATGAACGGGTAGATCAACGGCATCGGTCCAAGAACAGCGCGCGGGGCGCAGCTGTCGGATAGCGCCGTGGCCTTCCCAGGAAGCCATTCGAGCGTTCCGTGCGTGCCGCAATGGATAACCGCGTGGACCTGCTCGACCATGCGCAGCCAAAGATAGAACGCGACGTAACTGTGCCGCGGCGGCAGTAACGCATCGTGATAGTCGGTGCTGCGGAAGGCGGTGTGGCCACGATCCGGCTGCACGCCGATCAAGAGATTGCCGGCACGCGTGATGCGGAAACAGAACCATCCATCGCGGATCGCATCGTCGGTGGCCGGCTCACCCCATGCCGCGTGGAGCCGGCTCACGAACGGGACGGGGAGCGTTGCCAGGAGGCGCCCGTAATCCGCGAGGCTTAGGGCGGGGGTAGTCGGATCGGTGGACAAGGCCGTAATGAAGCCAGCTTCGTCGAGCAGGAGGCTAGCCGCGTACCCCTCCTGCGCGAGTCGTCTGGCGATCGCGACGACACTGCGTGGCGTGTCGAGGCCGACGGCATAACCGGTCCGCCCGGCTTTCGCCGGATAGTTGGATAGGATGCAGGCGAGGCGCCGCTCCAAGCGCGGTGTGTTGGCGAGCCGGACCCAGCCGAGCGCCAGATCGGCCGCGTAGGAAACCCCGGCTAAATCCGGCTGGTGAACAAGCCGGGTGAACTCCAGCGCGGCGTAACGGCGTGTTTCACCCTTGAAGGAAATCGCCCCCGCGATGATGCGGCCGTCCAGTTCGGGCAGCACGACATTCATCGCGAGATCAGCCGGTCCAAGACCGCGCGGTGAGTCAACCCATTGCCGATGACTGCCGCCGCTCAGGGGCAATTGCAGGACCGGCGCGTTCGCCTGATCCAGCACCGATTCGCCGGAATCGGACCGGGCGGAAAACGCGGTAAGGTTGAGAATGATGTCCGGCCGTTCTCTCCGAATGTGAGAGCTGAGCGGCACAATGGCGGCGGGGTCCTTCAGGCTTGTCACATATGCGGCCGTCACCTCAAAGCCTCGATCGGCCAGTTCGCGTGCCAGCACCTCCACAGGCTCGGTATCCGCGGCCAGCATCCAGGTTCGGTAGAAGACGATCAGCGCTGAGGGCGCGCCAGTCGTGCCGCGGATCGTCGCCGGGGCGAAGAAGCCGAACGCGTAGGTTGGAGCGGCGATAGGCGCTGGGGTCTGCGGGGACAAATGGCCTGTGATGAAGCGTAAGCAGGCGCCGATATTCCCGACTCCGCCGGCGGCGAAATAAGATCCGATCTGCCGCAGCACCTTTGGGTGCAGCGTCGAAGCCTCATCTAGACGCGTATCTCCGCGGTGATCGCCCGGCACGATGGCGAGATGGCAGCCGGATGAGCGAGCGAGTACCGCGAGTTCGTCGACCCCGTAGCGCCAATAATCCCTGCCGCCGAGCAGGCGGACCAGCACGAAGCGCGCCTTGGACAGGACTTTCTCCGCGTATAGGTCAACCGAATAGGGGTGCCGCAGAGCGGTGAGGTTTGCCAGGCGCAGGCTGGGCAACGTGTCTTGTTCGGCCTCCCAGGCGGCAGCCAGAACCGCGAGGTCGGTGTCGGCGAAGGACAGCGCGACGATATCCGCCGGGCTCTGTCCGAGGTCCACGGGTTCAGCTGAACCATCGATCGAGCGGGATTCGACGCGCAGCAGATGCATCGTTTGGACCTTAGCCCGCGAGCGAAGCGATAATGGCGTCCCGGTCGAGGCCCTTTTGACCGATCACGACAAGCCGGCTGCGCCGCACCTCGCCGGCTGCCCAAGCGGCGTCGAATTGCTGCCGGAAGCGCTGCCCGACGCCCTGAACAAGCAGCCTCATCGGCTTTCCGGCTACCTCGACGAAACCCTTCATTCGCAACACCGCGAACTGTTCAGCGATGGCGGAGAGGCGCGTGAGCAGGCCGGCCGGATCGGATGTCGCGGGAATATCAATGACGAAGCTCTCGAAGTCGTCGTGATCGTGGCCGTCTTCGGCGTCGTGGTGGGATGGTCGTTGCGCGAGATCATCCTCTACCGAGGCGGCTAGTCCGAGGAGGACGGCGGGATCGATGCGTCCCTCCCGGGTTTCGACCAGTTGACCGGACGCGGGACTCTCGCCCGGATCTCCGCGGCAACGCGCTGCGTGGTTTCGGCGGGTAACAGGTCGGCCTTGTTCAGCACGACGATGTCGGCGCACAACAGTTGGTCTTCGAAGACCTCTTCGAGCGGGTTTTCGTGATCGATCGAACCGTCCGCTTCGCGCTGCGCGGCCAGTTTCGCGGGGTCGTCGGCGAACCGGCCTTCGGCGACGGCGGCGCCGTCAACCACCGCGATGACGCCGTCGACGGTCAGTTGGGTGCGGATTTCCGGCCAGTCGAACGCTTTCACCAATGGCTTCGGCAGGGCCAGTCCGGAGGTTTCGATGATGATGTGGTCGGGTTGCGGCGAGCGCGCCAGCAAGGCCTCCATGGCCGGAATGAAATCGTCCGCGACCGTGCAGCACAGACAGCCGTTGGCCAGCTCGACGATATTCTCGTCAGGACAATTATCGATGCCGCAGGTTTTGAGGATCGTCCCGTCGACGCCGACGTCGCCGAATTCATTGATGATAAGGGCGAGGCGGCGCCCCGCGGCGTTTTCCAGCACGTGGCGGATGAGCGTCGTCTTGCCGGCACCCAGGAAGCCGGTGACGATCGTAACCGGTATCTTCGTCATTGTTTGACGCATGCCCACCTCCGGACCTCGGTGGGTACTGCAGCGAATCCGGAGTGCCGGATCCGCCGCTGTTCGCACCGCTCCGGGGCACCCCGCCCGTCGCGTCAGCACTGTTTCGTTGGCCGGTATCCTGGCTTGTGGGTCATCTCCTTGCACCGCCTTCCCAGAGGGTCACCGTTAGGCGACCAAATTCCAGTGGCTCAGTTGGCGCTCGGATATCCACATACAGTTGCGGGGGCAGCTGCGGTCTCGACGCGGTTTGCACGCGCCGTCCGCATTCCCGTTTAACCCTCCGGCTGGAGGGACCTTCGAAACATGGTGTCTGTATGCTGCTGGTGCGATCGGGTGTCAAACGGATCGCTCAAATGGGTCTCTCGGGACGGATCGACGTCCGTCGGCCGAGCCTCGTATGTTCGCCGGGCGGCGCTGCCTTGACCCGGGTCTGCAAAACTGGAACGGAACAGATGACCGAAGCTGATGACGCCGATCGCCGGCATGCAGAAAAAATGGCCCGGCGTAAGCAGGTTCAGGATGCGGAAGTTGCTTCCAAGACGATCGCGTCCAAGGGGCTGCTCATGATCAACACGGGGTCGGGAAAAGGCAAATCCACGGCCTCGTTCGGGCTGGTGTTGCGCGCGCTCGGACATGGGTGGCGCGTCGGGGTTGTCCAGTTCATCAAGGGCGCCTGGCATACCGGTGAGCGAACGGCATTGGAACGGTTCTCGGACCTGGTTGAATGGCACACGATGGGGGAGGGATTTACCTGGGAGACCCAGGATCGCCAGCGCGACATCGCGGCCGCGGGCCGGGCGTGGGGTACGGCGCGAAAGCTGATGGATGATCCCTCGATCCGCCTGCTGGTGCTGGATGAACTGAATATCGCATTGCGTTACGATTACCTGCCGTTGCCGGAGGTTCTGGCGGCGCTTGGTCAACGTCGGGACGATCTGAATGTCGTCGTGACCGGCCGAAACGCGAAGCCGGAACTGATCGCGATCGCCGACCTCGTTACGGAGATGGGGGTGGTGAAGCATCATTTCGCAGCCGGTGTAAAGGCGCAGCCGGGCATCGAATTTTGATGCTCGTAGAACGTTGGTCTCGGTTTCCCCGGGGGCCGGGATGATGCGCGCTCCGGCGAAAGCGCTGATGTTTCAGGGAACTGGATCTGACGTCGGCAAGTCGGTGATCGTCGCGGGGTTGTGCCGGGCGCTGACCAACCGGGGGATGCGGGTTCGCCCGTTCAAGCCGCAGAACATGTCCAACAATGCGGCGGTCACCGCCGATGGTGGCGAGATCGGCCGGGCGCAGGCGCTGCAAGCTCGGGCCTGCCGCGTCGCCGCCTCGGTCCACATGAACCCGGTGCTGCTCAAACCACAGAGCGATGTCGGTGCGCAGGTCGTCGTCCAGGGAAAAGTAATCGGCAACGCCACAGCCAGAGACTTCCAGTCGATGAAGCCTGGGCTGCTGCCCGGCATACTCGACAGCTTCGAGCGCCTGAGGGCCGAAGCGGACATCGTGTTGGTGGAGGGCGCCGGAAGCGCGGCGGAGATAAACCTGCGAGCCAATGATATCGCCAACATGGGCTTCGCCCGTCCGGCGGATGTGCCGGTCATACTGGTCGGCGACATCGATCGAGGCGGGGTCATCGCGCAGATCGTCGGCACATCGGCAATCCTCGATCAGCTCGACGGGGCTTTGGTGACGGGGTTTCTGGTCAACAAGTTTCGCGGTGATCCATCGCTGTTCAGACCGGCCATGGACTTCATTGCCGACCGCACAGGGTGGCTCGGTTTGGGACTGGTCCGCTATTTTCGTGATGCCGCCCGGCTTCCCGCTGAAGATGCCGTCGCGCTGGAAAGCTGGCAGACCCGTAGCTCAGGACAGTTCACCATCGCTGTCCCCCGTTTGGCGCACATTGCGAATTTTGACGATCTGGACCCGCTCCGGCTGGAGCCGTCGCTCCGGGTGGTGATGGTCGAACCCGGCCGCGCGTTGCCCAGGGAGACCGATTTGGTAATCCTGCCCGGCTCAAAGGCCACAATCGCGGACCTGAAGGATTTCAGGACCAATGGCTGGGATATCGATTTGCGCGCTCATATTCGCCGAGGCGGATATGTTCTGGGTCTCTGCGGCGGGTACCAGATGCTAGGACATCTTGTTGCCGATCCGGATGGCATCGAGGGCCCGCCGGGAACTGCCCCGGGTTTGGGCCTGCTTGATATCCAAACGTCGCTGACGCGGGACAAGACGCTCGTCGAGGTAAGCGGAATCTCGATCGCTGACGGCGAGCCGTTCCGCGGCTATGAGATGCACATCGGCCAAACCGGCGGGCCTGACTGTGACCGGCCCTTGCTCCGCTTTGCCGATGGGCGACTGGATGGAGCAGCTTCGGCCGATGGTCGCGTTCACGGCACGTACGTGCACGGGTTGTTTGCCGGTGACAGGGCGCGTGCCTCGCTGCTGTCCTGGTTTGGCGCCAAGGCCGGTGGATTCTCCTACGAGGTGGACATCGATCGCGTTCTCGATGCGCTCGCCGATCACCTGGCCTTGGATATCGATCTGGATCACCTGCTCAGGCTCGCCCGGTAAGGACAATTACAAGCAACACCAGCCACTGAGCCGCGCAAGCCGCGCGGTATAAACGCAATGCCTGGATTATGTCGGCGGCCGTTGCTTCCCGGCGGCCATCGCCGATGAATGCGTCGTCGATAAGCGTGTCGCCGTAAACTCTCGGACCGGCCAGCCGCAGACCTAACGCACCGGCCATGGCGGCTTCGGGCCATCCGGCGTTCGGTGAGCGGTGGCCGCGCGCGTCTCGCCAAACTGCCTGCAAGGCGCCTCGCGGCGAAGCACCGATCGCGGCGGCCGCCAAAATGAGAAACAGCGCGGACAGGCGGGAGGCGGGAAGATTGATGACATCATCCAATCGGGCGGCTGCCCAGCCGAACGCGTGGTAACGCGGCGTCTGGTGCCCGATCATCGAGTCCGCGGTGTTCGTGGCTTTGTAGCACATGGCGCATGGCAAGCCTCCGACGATCAGCCAGAAGGCAGGGGCAACGACGCCGTCGGAGAAGTTCTCAGCCAGGCTCTCGATCGCAGCGCGAGCAACGCCCTCCTCGTCCAGACGGTCGGGATTGCGGCCGACGATCATCGCCACAGCTGCGCGGCCGGCTTGCAAACCTTGGGTTTCCAACGCTTCCGCGACTGCGCGGACATGTTGGTGAAGACTGCGCTGGGCCAAAAGGCTGCTGGCCGCGAGGATCAGAATGCCCGAGCCGACAGGCCCGTCGGGCAAAGCCCGATCGAAGGCGAACGCGCCGAACGCCGAGACGGACAGCAGCACAACAAGGGTCAGGATGCCGAATGCCCGGCGCTGCCACTCTGGCTCGGAGGGCCGGTTGAGCCGGGCTTCAAGCCAGCCCACCAGTGCGCCTAGCCAGGTGACAGGATGGCCGATCGCGCGGTAGATCGGGCCCGGGTAGCCGATCGCCGTCTCCAGAACCAGGGCGGCCAGCGCCAGTTCGACGTTGGAAAGGTGGTGCATGGATTCGCGGCAACCGGATCCGGAAGAGGCGCTCGCGCTACGGTATCACGGCGGCAATATCAATGCCGCGCGGCGCCTGTTTCCGGAAGCGCCTGAGCCCTGGATCGATCTTTCGACCGGCATCAACGCGGACCCATATCCGGTCAACGGTATTCCGCCGGACGCCTGGACCCGGTTGCCAGATGCAGCGGCGCTTGAGGCTCTAGAGAGCGCGGCGAGAGTTGCCTATGGCGCATCGCACTCGGTCGGCGTCGTTGCCGCGGCCGGCACACAGTCGCTGATCCAATGGCTGCCCCAAATCTTTCCGGCGCGGCGGGTCGGAGTGCTGGGCTTCACCTACCGGGAGCATGAGACAAGCTGGCGCGCGTCCGGAGCTGACGTTGTCACCGTGAGGTCACCGCCGGATCTCGCCGCATTCGATGTCGGTTTGGTCGTGAATCCGAACAACCCGGATGGCCGTAAGTTCGCGCCGGAAGACATGGCCGAGATAGCGGGCGTGCTGGCCTGTCGCGGCGGCCGGCTGATCATCGACGAAGCATTTATGGATCTGTTGGGGCGGCAGGAGAGCCTGATCCCTCATTTGCCCTCGCCGGGCGCCATCGTCTTGCGCTCGCTCGGCAAAGCTTACGGACTTGCTGGGGTTCGCCTCGGTTTTGCCGTTGCGTCGATGGATGATTGCGCGCGCGTGCGGGCGGCGCTGGGTCCATGGCCGGTATCCGGTCCCGCGATCGAGATCGGCCGGCGAGCGCTGGCAGACGAGACGTGGCTCGCTGCGACTGCGCTACGATTGCGCGAGGAGGCAAGCCGGCTGGATCGATTATTGCAGTCCGCGGATTTGGAAATTGCCGGGGCTACCCCGTTGTTCCGGTTGGTTCGGATGAACCAATCACCGGCATTGTTCGACCGGCTCTGCCGGGCGGGCATTCTGACACGGCCGTTCCTGGACAGGCCCGATTGGCTCCGATTTGGGATCCCGCATGCGCCGGCGGAATGGATGCGATTGGAAGCCGTGCTGCGGTTTTCGTGAAGCGACTTCGGCAGACGATACACCGCTCTCGCTGGCCGGAGGGAAGGTCATAGCACTGGCCCCGGCCAAATGCAGCCGCCAATCGCCGGCAGTGTTCTCGGTTGTTTGACTTTTCCCCCTTCCTCAATCCTTGTCGTCCCCGGCTCGCTGCGTCCAATATCAAGCTGTAGACTGTGAGAACCGAAAAACACGGTCGGAAACGACCCCAGGGGCAGGAGGCTTGCCATGGCGACCAGGGCTCCGTTCTTAAAGCAACGTTATAGCGGCTACCATCACCGGCACGTTCCACAGGAGGATACCGAGCTGACTCATGTTGGCCCGGACACGCCCTGTGGCGAGTATATGCGCCGGTTCTGGCAGCCGATCTGCTACGCGGATGACCTCAAAGACCTGCCGCTGGCGGTCAAAATCCTCGGCGAGGAGTTGGTGGTGTTTCGCGACGGCAGCGGCGCGGTCGGCCTGCTGGAGCGCCATTGCCCGCACCGCGGCACGTCGCTCGAGTTCGGCCTGGTCGGCGCCAAGGGGATACGCTGCTGCTACCACGGCTGGCTGTTCGACGTGGATGGCACGATCCTTGAGACACCAGGCGAGCCGGCGACCAGCACGCTGAAGGATCGGCTCTGCCACGGCGCCTATCCGGTGCACGAGACCCACGGCATGATCTTCGGCTATATGGGGCCGCCGGAACAGATGCCGGCATTTCCCATCTATGACAGCTTCAATCGTCCGGGCTATCGGATGATCCCCGGCCAGAAGTATTACTACCCGTGCAACTGGCTGCAGATCCTCGAGAATACGATGGACGCGATCCACACCGCGTTCCTGCATACGATCGTCAGCGGAGCCGTCTTCACCGACGAATTCGGCGTGTTGCCGGAACTGGAGTTTGCCGAGACGCCGGTCGGGATCATCTACATCGCGACCAGGCGCGTGGGGAACAATATCTGGGCTCGGATGGTCGAGAACGTGTTGCCCACTCTGCAGCAGGTCGCGCCGATCTGGGAAAACGGTCAGGAGGCGCATCCATTCAGCGGCCCGATGATGAGCCGCTGGATCGTGCCGCTCGACGATACCAATACGATGCTGATCGAATTCCGCCACGTCAGCGAGACCGAGGGGGTCGTCACGCCGGATTGGTGGGCGGACCGCAGCATCATGCTTCCCGGTCAGCTTGCCGCTGACACATACGAAGAAAGCCAACGCCGGCCGCAAGACTTTGAGGCCCAGGTGTCGCAGCGCCCGGTCGCGGTGCATGGCATGGAACATCTCGGCACGACTGATCGCGGGATCACGATGTTCCGCAACCAGCTCCGGCGGGATATCCGAGCGGTCAAGGCGGGCGGGCAGCCGGTTGGCCTGTCGCGCGACAGCGGCGTCGTCATCCCGACCTATTGCAACGACACGGTGGTGCAGGTCCCACCGGCAAAAACGCCGGAGTTGGACAAGAAACTGCTGCGTGAGACCGGGCGACGATTGGCGCAAGGCTACATCGAGGCACCGCCCCTCATGGCCGCTGCTGAATAGCCGGAAGTTTCCGATGCGGGGAACCGCAAACGCCGCCGGAGCTATGATGCGCGACTGAGTCGAGCCGTCCGGCACGGGATGGTCCTATGGTTTATCCGCGATCATCATCACGGGCACACCCGCGACTTCGCTCGTTAGTTACCATCATGTTTGGTCAACCAATCCGTACACGTCCGCCGCGCGGAATCCGGGAGTACGGATGACACCGGGCTAGAGAGTTCTGACCCGATGTCTGGTTAGATTGAAGCAAGCAAACTCAGTAGTTACACGGTTCAGCGGCTCCCTCCCAATTTCGCTAACGCGCAACTCCTACGGAATTCAGTTACAATGGATCAGCATATAGTTGCTCCCGGGCAAATTCGGCAGATTTGGCGTGGTACCGTAGCTGACAGTGAGACGCCGATTGCTCAAATCGGCACTGGAAAACCCGGATAAGGTCAGCGATGCGGTTGGTTCGCCAGAAGCGGAGGCGTGCATAGTCAGCCCGGAATAGCCGGATGCGCCTTGTCCATTGACCCACGACAGATTGAAAGCAGCCGGTGTAATGCCCCAGACCGTCGCGTTGTCGCCGGAATGGAATCCGACGACCGTGCTCCAAATGTCCGCTGTGGCGTGACGATCATCAACGAAAAAGGTGTCGTTGCCGGTACCACCATAGAGGAAACTGCTGCCGGTCGAGCCGTTCAGCACGTTGTTGCCGTTCAGAAGGTTGACCGCGATGGCGTCTTCACCCGTTCCGCCGTCCAGACTGATGAAAACGTTTGGTGCGGTTGCGGTGATGTTGACGTTATGCCAGGTGACGAGAATGAAATCGCTGGTCAATCCGGCGACCGGCCCATCGTATGGAGTCATGAAGGGAGTTGTGGTGATGCCGGTCGTGACGTCAGTCAGATTGACCGACGCACTACCGCCTGTCACAGTATAAGCACCAGCATTTCCCTCATAACCCTCGATCGCTAAAGAGTATTGTCCACTCACGGCCGGGGTGTAGCTGGTCTGTTGTCCTTGCTGCAAAGTGTTGGTAATGTTGTTCGCACCCGTTGGCCCAGCAATCGACACACTAAACGGTTCACTGGCATTGGTCAAATCAATATAATAGGTCGTTCCAGCAAGTAGATTTGCTGAGTAAAAATCCTGTTGCAATGGAGCAAGAGCATCAGAAAAGATATCTCCGCCGACGAATGTTGCGACATTCTTATTGATGCCGCCCGAGAGGGTATAAGTATCAGCATCTCCCGCATAACCACTTACGGCCAGAGCATATTCGCCGCTCACGGTCGGTGTATAGGTGCTGTATTGTCCCGGTTGCGATACGCCTAAATCAACCACTCCGTAGGCATTCGCCAAATCGAGATTGAGCGGTCCAGTACTGGAATCACTCACATAAAGATAGTAGGTTATTCCGGCATTCAAATACGCCGAATAGTCGTCAATTTGTGAAGTAGCAAGATAATGCGAGGATATGCCGCCTTTATCTCCGGTGACCAACGTTCCCATGTTTACTATGGTCATCGTCATTCTCCTACCGACGGTTCCGCCAACCAAATCGCCAATCGTCTGGTGGTGTCATAGAAACTCGACTTAGGAAGACTACTGCAATCGTATACAAGAGCCTGTTTGTTTTGCCGCCGATTGAACGACTTGTCAGGTCACGACGTGGTGAGGCACGTCCTCCGAACAATCACAATCAGATCACCGAATATGAAATGATCTCAACGCTAGCAAACTGTCGCCGTGCTGATAAAATCTGATCCGAATTGCGAGTGAAGGATAGATATGGGCCCGCGTTAGACGCCGGTGCGGGCGCGTCAGGACCGAGCTGCGAACATCCGGAGCGGCACCCGGCGGCGGGCTGCCTGTTGGGAGTGCATGTCGTTCGGTTCGCCGACCTACGTCTGGCTCGCTGTGACCGAGCGCACGCGTTGCTGCTCGACCGACGCCAGGCGCGAGCTAACCGCTGACGGCGCAGCTAGGAAATCAGCTCCACCCCCGAGCCAGCTTCCGCACCGCCGTCGAGGCGTTGCGCTTCCCCTCGCCGGCATAATCCTCGTGCCAGTCCTCGATCTTTCCCGGGTCATAAAGGTAGTTGACCATCAGGGTAGCGCTTTCCTTGGCGCCCTTGTCGGACGTGTCTCCAGCCATATTCAGCCGCTCCACGCGCGCGCCGTTCGACAGATGGAAATGCGCCACCGGATCTTTTGCCCGCTTGCCGGTTGCCTCGCCCAACAGATACCGCGCGGCCAGCCGGATCAGCACAGGCTCGGCCGCTTTGCGCAGGGCGCCGTCCCGCCACCAATGGCGCTTGCCGATGATGCCAGCCAGCGCGGCGCATCCCGTGTCGGCCGGAAACGCGGTCGTCAGACCGGACGCCTCGTCGTCGCTCAGCATCCCCGGTTCGTCTCTTGCCAATAACGGGTCCAGCCAGCGGCGGAACCCCGGGATCGGCGACAACGTGGCAAACGTCTTGAGATTGCGGAATTCGCCCGACAGTTCCTCGACCACGCGCTTGATCAGGAAGTTGCCGAAACTGATCCCCGCCAACCCCGCCTGGCAGTTGCTGATCGAGTAGAAAATCGCGGTATCCGCATGGGCCGGATCCTGCACCGGTGCTTTCTCATCCAGCAGAGCCTGCACGCTGCCGGCCAGGCCCTTCACCAGCGCGACCTCCACGAAGATCAGCGGTTCGCCCGGCATCCGGGGATGGAAGAACGCGTAGCACCTGCGGTCGGAATCCAGCCGGTTCTTCAGGTCACGCCACGAGCGGATCGCATGCACGGCCTCATAGTCGACCAGCTTTTCCAGCAGCGCGGCGGAGCTGTTCCAGTCGATCCGCTGCAGCTCCAGAAACCCGATATCGAACCACGCCGCGAGCAGCCCGCGCATATCCGCATCCAGCGCTGTTAGCAGCTTGTCGGATCCCGCGCACCTTCAGCAGCGACCCGCGCAGGTCGACCAGGAATTTCCGCCCATCCGGTATCGACGTGAACTGCGTCAGCAACTTCAGCCGAGGCGGTTCCAGTGCCCGGCGCAGCGCCGCCTTCGCGGTCGCCCGTTCCGCCACGTCCGAGGCCGCCTGAACCTTTGCATATGCGTGGGCGACGGCATCGGGATCTGAATCGAATGCCGCCAATGTCCGCAGAAAATCCTTTCGGCCGGCCTCGTCCTGGGTCAGGTAGGTCTGCGCCAGCTTGGCCGCCCGGTTGCGTGCGCTGACCTCGCCGCCACGCCCGGCCAGGCAAGCCTGCATCTGCGCTTCAAGGGTCTCGTCGCCCTCCCCGGAGACGCTGGACGCCATGTCGCGCCATACGCCGGTGATTCGCCGGATGGCACGGTCGAGCAACCCGGTGGAAACAGCTTCGCTCATGCAGGCCTCATTCGAACGACGGCGGGCACAGCATAGCTGGTGTGGCGGAAAAGTGTCGCCTCAGACTTCTGTGACGAGTACACGAATAAGTGCTGGCAGCAGGTCTTCGACCACAAGCCCGCGCCCGGCAAGCACCGCCGCCCGACCATGCAGGTAAGCACCAGCCGCCGCCGCCTCCCAGGCCGGCATGCCCTGCGCGAGAAGCCCCGCGATGATACCGGACAGCACATCACCCGCACCCGCGGTCGCAAGCCAGGGCGGGGCGGTAAAATTGACCGCCGCCCGGCCGTCTGGCGCGGCGATGATGGTGTCGGCGCCTTTCAGCAGCACGACGGCACCCGTCCGCGCCGCGGCGTCCCTCGCGGCGGATAACCGATCGTTGGCCGGCGCGCCGAAGACCCGCGCGAATTCTCCGGCGTGCGGCGTCAGCACCGCCGCGCCGCGCAACGCCTCCGGCTCTCCGGTGAATGCCGAGAACACGTCCGCGTCGCCGACCACCATCCGGTTCGCCGACACCAGGGCCGGGAAGACGGTTCGCGCTTCCTCCGGACCCAGCCCCGGCCCGCAAACCCAGACTTTTCGCCGGTCGTCATGCAGCAGCGTGCCGATGTCCGCTTCGCTGACCAGCAGCCCCGGCTCGCCTGAACGATAGATTTCGGCCGAGCCACGAGCCGCGATCGTGACCATGCCGGCTCCCGCTCGCCGAGCGGCTTCGGCGGCCAGGCGAGCGGCGCCGGTCATGGTGGCGCCGCCGACGACGGTGACATGCCCCCGCGTGTATTTGTGGGCTTCGGCGGTCAGGGCGGGCAGCCGCCACAGGGTCGGCAGGTTGGCGAAGGCTCGGGGTGCGATCCCATCCAGCACGCCGTCCGGGATGCCGATATCGGCCAGTTCGATCCGTCCGCACAGGTCGCGGCCCGGCAGCAGCAGGTGGCCAGGTTTCAGCCGGAAGAAGGTGACCGTCAGTTCGGCTGTGGGGACATACCCCAGCGGCAAGCCGGTCGCTCCATCGAGGCCGGAGGGAACGTCGACGGCAACAACGCGTCTGGCGGCCTTCAGCGTTTCGGCGGCCAAACCATCAACGGGCCGGGTCAGCCCGGCGCCGAACACCGCATCGACCACTACGTCCGATCGACGGACTTCCTCAGGCGAAAACGCGACCATCGGGCCGGACCAGAGGCGAGCCGCACCGGCGGCGTCGGATCCCTCCCGCGGCGGGGCGAGCGCGGCCAGACGCACCGGCCAACCATCCTGAGCCAGTAGGCGCGCAGCGATGTAACCGTCACCGCCGTTGTTGCCCGGGCCGGCCAGCACGAGCACCCGGCAGCGCCCAACGTTACGCTGAATTGCGCGCGCGACGGCGCGGCCGGCAGCCTCCATCAGCTCGGGGCCGGGGTGACCATGGCGTGCCGCCGCCTGGTCGGCCTGGCCCATTTCGGCTGGGGTGAGAAGGACCGCTCGGTCGCGCAACCGGCCCATCAGGCCAGTATCGAAGGTTGGGACAGGCGAGGGGTGCGGAGCCATCTTCGTGATCCTGTGGACAGTCCGGTTGGCGATCCCGATCTGACGACCGGCGCCGGATTGATGGCGGGCATGCTCTGGCGCCGTTGCCGATCGATGTATGATGGATGCCATGCGCGACCATGACAACCTAACCGCATATCTGCTGGAACTACTCGCCCCGCTCGGGCCGATTTCAGCGCGCCGGATGTTCGGCGGTGTCGGATTGTTCCACGGCGGGATGATGTTCGGCCTGATCGCCCGAGATGAACTGTTCCTGAAGGTGAACGACGCCAATCGTGCGGCGTATGAGGCCGCTGGAGAGGCCCCGTTCAGCTACGATACCAAGCACGGCGTGCATACGATCCAATCCTATTGGCGATGTCCGCCCGAATTGCTGGACGACCCTGAAAATTTCCAAGATTGGGCGCGCCAAGCGGTCGAGGCGGCCGTCGCCGCGGGCCGCGGCAAGAAGGCACCTCGCAAACCCCGCAGCGCTGCTCGGTCATCGCCGGACAGGTGACGCTTCCGTGCCGGCGTTAGCCCTGGACCTAGCCTCAAGCCGCCCGAGTTAGCCGCTTGACGAACGCGGAAAGCCGGTGCCGGCGCAGTTCACTCCGCGCCTTGTCGTCCGTCGTCATATAATTGAGCTGCACGCTGTAGCGCTGTCCCACGAACTGCCGGTGCCCGTGCCATGTCGTCGGCCCGTTGGGAAACACCAGCAGTGTTCCGTTCACCGGCGGCACCTCGACAGCGAAATCCTCCAGGTCGGTAGGACCCCGCAGCAGCCGCAGGCAGCCGTCCCGCCGGCTCCAGGCATCAGTCTCCGGATTCAAATACAGCAGCACCGTCACCCGCTTCGCCAGCGAGTCACAGTGGATCCGCCCATCCCGCTCACTGGTCCAGCCACGCAGCGTCACCATGGTTGGTGAGCCGCGGAGGTCAAGCCCGAACAGCCGCTCGATCGCGGCACGCAGCGGCAGATCTTCCATCGCCTCCATCAACGCCGCGGCGTGGGGACCGAGCTTGACGGAATCAACCGGAAATGAACCGCGTCTGCCAAGCGGTGGAAGGTCGGCGAGCACGGCCTTCAGGCTGGCCGGCGGCACAAACTCTGGAACTACGACGTGCGGGAATGGATCAGTGGAAACCGGCGTCGCGGCCAGCTTGGCGTAATCAAGTTCGATCATGACGGCGCGCGGCATAGCAGCAAAGCCTCGGTCAGGTCGAGGAGGTCATCCGGCCAATATTCATCGGGTCTAGGCCGCGCCGGATGCAGACGGGCATCGGGGCGGCAGGTTAGCACCGGCAGCACCCATCTGACCGGCAGCGACGCCCGTCCATCGGCCGCCCCAAGCAGGGCACCCGCGATCGCTGCGTTGGTATCGGTATCGCCGCCGTGACCCACGGTTGCGATCAGCGCGGGCTCCACCGCCGTGCCCGCAGCCAGATGAAAAAACGCATTCTGCAAGGCGATGAGCACCCAGCCCATTTGGTGCTGAAACTCAGTGGGAGCAACGCCAGCGGCAGCCCGACGTAGCGCGGCGGCAACCGGAGCGGCCTCGGGTCCGGACGCATCAGCGACCCGGAGCGCGGTTTCCATCATCTCTCGCCGGTCTGCCCCCAATAGAGCGGCCGTAATGGCTGCGGCGAAGCAGGCACAGCTCGAGCGGCAGACCGGATGCGGATGAGACAGCGCGGAGTCCTCACTGGCGGTTGCCGCGGCCTGGTCCGGATCGCCGGCCCACACGCCGATCGGCGCGATGCGCATCAGCGATCCGTTGCTTTGGCTGCCCCGGTCGGCTGTGCTCCGAGCAGCCCGAGCCTTGTCACCCGCCGCCGATGCCGCAGCGGCGAACGCTATGCCGATGGTGTGACCGCAATCGAACGGCTTGCTGGCGTACCAACGTGCGTAGGCGGAAGCTGCGTCTTCAGGGTCGTACCGGCGCATCCGCACCAGGCTACGCGCCAATGCCAACCCCAATTCGGAGTTGTCGGTCGGCTGCCCCGCCAATGTATGCCACACCGGGCTTACCCCCAGATCGCGCACCCCGCCGGGATAAGTTGCTCGGATCGTCTCGGCGGTCTGGAATTCCACCTGCGACCCCAGGCTGTCGCCGATCACCATCCCCAACATGCAGCCCAACGCACGGTCGAACCGCTGGCCTTCCGCCACCCGAGGCCATCCCAGCGTGACCATTGGCTCTCGCCGCGGTTCGCTGCTGCCGCGCCATGTCTGCGCACGCAGGGCTGCCACCGCGGCTGGCGCCCCGCCGAAGCAGGCAAAAGGGCGGCTGGCTCCATCCTCCCCGTAGGTCACCTCCATGCCGTCCTCGGCCACCAGGACACCGCCGGCAGCGGTCAGAAGCGCGTGTCCGGCGACGATGTCGTGCGCATTGACCGGGCGCAGCGTGACGGTGGCGATGCCATCCCCGACCGCGACTCTGGCCAGCCGGTATGCGATCGACGGCAGCGGCATGAAACGGGCGAAGGTGCAGGCCGTGCTGTTCCAGACGGGCCGCTGGCCGGCGCCATGGTTGAGGAACACGACGTCTGTAGGGGCTAGCTCGCGGTGGCTCAGGTCGATCACCAGGGGGACGCCGTTGCGCGTGATAGCGCTGCCCTCGGCCCAGGCGATCAGGTCAGGACCGCGATCCGGGCTGATCGGGGCAAACACCACACCCAGAACCGGGACACCATGGCGTAGCAGCCCGACGGAGATGGCACTCCCGCGCCGTCCTTCCAGGAACGCGCGGGTGCCGTCATGCGGATCGACAACCCAGCAATAGCCGTTCGCCTCTGCGGCCAGAACACCCTCTTCCTCACCGACGAAGCGGGCCGGCAGCAACCCCGTCAGACGCTCCCGCAGAAACAATTCGATCTCGGTGTCGATCGGCGCGGTGTCGTTGTTGCTGGACCGCGGACCGTCGGGCCTGCTGAACTCGGCGGCAAGCCAGACACCGGCCTGTTGCACGAGGTCGATCACGGCCGGGAGAATCGAGGGCAGGGTTGCTGTCGTCATGAGACCGAGAAGTCTAGGCTTTGGCGTCCGGACACGCTATCTCCACTGCGCCCCATGGATAACCAAGCCCACCCATCGCTACTGACCGGACCGCTGCCAGCCTACCAGGACCTGATCGCTACGGGTTCGCTGGCGGCCGACCCGGCGCAAGCGGCGGCGGTTGAGCGCCTGCAGGACTTGTGGGAAAGGCTGCGTGATTACGACCCCGAGCCGGTTCCGGCGACCGGTGGGGGCCTGCTGGCTCGGTTGATGCGCCGACGCCATGCCGAGGAATATGTTCCGACCGGGCTGTATCTCGTGGGTGCGGTCGGGCGCGGCAAATCCATGCTGATGGACCTGTTTTTCGACGCCGCGCAGGTCTCTCGCAAGCAGCGCATCCATTTCCATCGTTTCATGCAAGACGTCCATATCCGGTTCCACGCGTACAAGAAGGCCCACCCGGACGGTTCCGATCCGATCCCGCCGCTAGCCGACCAAATCGCGGCCGACGCGGCGCTGCTGTGTTTCGACGAGTTTCAGGTCAACGACATTGTCGACGCAATGATCCTCGGCCGATTGTTTCAGGCGCTGTTCGATCGCGGCGTGGTCGTGGTGACGACGTCCAATACTGCCCCGGACGATCTGTTCAAAGGCCAGCCCGGACATGACGCCTTCCTGCCGTTCATCGCACTGATTAAGCAGCGGCTTGAGCTTCTGGTCATGAACGCCGCGCGCGATTACCGGCGCGAGCGGATGCGGGGTCTGCGCACCTGGCAGGTGCCAGCCGACGAAATGTCGAGCCTGGAATTGGACAAGGCCTTCCGGCGATTGACCGGCGGTTCGGCCGTCAGACCCGTGACCCTCACGGTAATGGGACGCGACCTCGTTGTTCCTCAGGCCTCCGACGGGGTCGCTCGCTTCGACTTCGACAGCCTGTGCAACACCGCGCTGGGCGCCGGAGACTATCTGGCGATCGCCACGCATTTTCATACCGTGATATTGGAGGGAATTCCCCGGTTGTCGCCGGACAATTACGATCAGGCACGGCGGTTTATTGTATTGGTGGACACGCTATACGATCAGCGGGTGAAGCTGATCGCTTCGGCCGATGCGTTGCCGGATCAACTTTATCAGCGCGGCGAGAACGCGGGCATGTTCGAGCGGACGGCCTCACGGCTGGATGAAATGCAGAGCGACGACTGGTTGGGGCTGGGGCAGGGGAGTGGAAGCTTCGGGTAGGGGCAGTAGGGGGGCCGGGCGAGCCTGCGGGCATGCTTGCCCACGTTAGGGCGGGGTCGTTTAGTTTTTTGGGTGAATGTGAAGGTGACCGAGGGCATGTCCGTCGGCGTGGTCAGGGTGCGCCTCGGTCTCGATCATAACGGGAATAAAGCTGACCTGCCCGTGCGTTACCCCGCGCTCAGCGATCACGGCCTGGGAAAATTCGCGCACCGCAGAGGCGTCGCCGCGAAGCACCGCCAGTTCAAGACAGCTTTGATGATCGAGATGAACGTGCATCGTCGCGACCTGTAGTTCGTGGTGCGCGTGGTGAGTGTCCGTCAGCCGTTTCGCCAATTCACGTGTGTGGTGGTTGAACACATAGGATAGCGTCGCGACGCATTCGCCGGCCACACCGTCATAAAGATGTGCCTGCCGCAGACCTTGCCGCGCGAGATCGCGGACCGCCTCAGACCGGTTGTCGTAGCGATTGGTGGCCATGAACAGGGCCAATTCTGAAGCAAACTCGTCAGACATACTGATCGTAAGTCGTTCCATGCCGTGAACTCCCTTATGACGTGGGGTTTTCCTAGATTGTCCTGCGAAGCCGCTGCGAGCGATAGCATTGGCCTGAGTGCATCACGCCCATGTTACCCGGCAACAATCGGCGGAAAAGCTCGACCCACATAGCGTTCGATATCAAGGTGTGTATGATATCTCATAAAATAAATCATAATGATGGGGGGGATGCCATGCATCAACCGTGCGAGAGCCGCGCAAGAGTTCCACTCGCGCGCCCGCGATCTGAAACGTCGGGTTCGCCCTCTCGTTGCAGGCCTGTCGTTGTCGATTTCCACGCCTGACATGCCGCGGGCGGCTGACCATCCGCCAGTCACCACCCAAGCCGCAACATCGTCCCCGGATGCGACCGAACCGGATACGCAGCCGATCACAGTTGATGTAGTGCAATCCCGGCTCGACCTCCTCGGCGAAGCGACCACGGCCGGGCAGGGAACGGTTACGAAGAAGGAGTTGGATCTCCGGCCGATCTATCGTGTCGGACAAATCCTGGAGACCGTGCCTGGCCTGGTTGTGACGGTCCATTCCGGCGAGGGCAAGGCGAACCAGTTTTTCATCCGCGGTTTCAACTTGGATCACGGGACGGATTTCGCGACCTTCGTCGACGACATGCCCGTCAACGAACCGACCCACGCGCACGGCCAGGGCTATACCGACATTCACTTTCTGATGCCGGAACTGACCAATGGACTTGACTACACGAAGGGACCATTCTTCCCGGCCATCGGTGACTTCGGTGCCCTGGGATCCGCGCATATTCGGCTCGGCGGACGAGATTCCCAATCAGATATCGGTCAGTGCCGGCACCCTGCGCGATGACCGGATCTTCCTAGGCGGGACCGCACATCTGCAAAATGGCGACCGGGTTCTTGGCGCATTCGCCTTTGGGCACCTTGATGGTCCGTGGTCGCATCCGGATGACTTCAACAGCTACAATGGAACGGTTCGCTACTCGCACGGCGATCAGACGGACGGCTTTGACCTGACGGCGATGGCCTATCACGGTTCGGGAAACTTCACCACGGATCAGCCGGTCAGTGCCTACCAGCAGGGACTGATCGGCCGTTTTGGCACACTCGATCCCTCAGACGGCAACTTTGCGGAGCGCTTTAGCCTGTCCGGTCATTACTACGTCAGCGGCGGCAACTGGAGCGTGACAACCAGCGCTTATGCCATTCGCTCTCGGCTGACATTGTGGAATGACTTCACTCACTTTCTCGTCGATCCGATCCACGGCGACCAGGAGCAGCAGGACGAGACGCGCACCACGTTCGGCGCCCAAACGGTATACAAGCGCTTCGATACGATAGCCGGTTTCGAGACCGAGACCGAATTCGGCCTGATGGGCCGCCATGATAATGAATACATCGACCGCCGCCACGACCAGAACCGAATCGTGCTGCCGGCCTGTCCGGACAGCCCATTCGGCGGCGGGCTTTATATCTGCAATGCCGACAACGTCGCGCTCGCCGACATTGGGGTCTGGGTGGGCACCACGACGCATTGGTCGTCCTGGTTCCGTACCGTCACGGGCCTGCGCGAAGATTACCAGAACGGGCAAGACCAGAGCTTGGTCACCGGGTTCACCGGCAGTGTCAGCCAGGCCGTGCTGCAACCAAAGGGTAGTCTGATATTTGGGCCCTTTGATAAAACCGAATTCTATATCAGCGCGGGTCAAGGTTTTCACAGCAACGACCTGCGCGGCGCTCTGGGCACCGTGCCCGCTCTGGGTGTCACCAATCAGAACCAAGGGACGCCTTTGCTGACCAAAATCACCAGCGAGGAAATCGGCGTCCGAAGCGACATCGTTCCCTATACCAACCTGACCGCGGCTGTGTTCAGGGAGCACTTCGATTCGTTTCTGACCTACGACGCCGACAACGGGGTCGACAACGCTGGCCCGCCGGCAAATCTGCTGGGTATCGAGATATCGGCTCAGGTGAAGCCGGTCCCGTGGTTGGAGTTGAACGCCGATGTCAATTTCACCCATAGCCGCTATGACACCAATAATCCGGCGGCCTACGGCCTGGGTGGACTTTACATTCCCAACGCGCCGAACTTCATCGGCTCATTCGGTGCCATCGTGGACAATCTCGGCCCCTGGTTTGGCGGAATCGAATTGCGCTGGCTCGGTCCTCAGCCGCTGGTGGATGACAATTCGCTTACTACGCCCGGATACAAAGAGGTGAACTGGAACGTTGGCTACAAGGTCACCGAGCGCGTGAAGGTTCAGGTTAGCGTCTTCAACTTTTTCAACACGACGGCGCCGGCATCGCAATACGCCTACCAATATCGGGTCAGCCCGACCGCGCCGATCCAGTTTGGGGCGACTTATCACCCGCTGGAGCCGCTATCCGCTCGGGTGACTGTGAGTGTCCTGTTTTGAGGGATGGTGCCCCATCCTCAGACACGAGTTTCCCCGTAATGGAGACGCAGCGATCTTGCGGGCCGCCTCATGCAAGCGGGTGGTGGAGGTTGCTTAATGGAGCCGATGAAGCCGATATTATATTGAAACTATGTCGGATAGCAGGTGGCCACCAAGGGACAGGAGGCGCATTCGGACTGGATTTTAGCGCTTCGGACAACGCCAGAGACTGCCGACTTATGGACCGATGCTTGGGACGTAGTTTGGGGCTGGGCGTCACGCTTTCCGTGACAGGCTGGGGCGTGTCGAGCGCCCGTAACAATCGCCCCTTTGCTGCAGATTGGTGTCGTGTCGACGCGCTGGGCGTGGGCGCTCAGACCCTGACTCGAAATCAGGTAATCTGCCGATAATCGCGTGCGATCCGCCTGACGAGCAATGAGGCGATCGCCAGCATGAACCAAGCTTGTGAGCATTCGACGAGGGTCTCGAAGTCCTTCGCAAGACGGCGAGCCCTGTTCAGCCAGCCGAAGGTGCGTTCGACGATCCAGCGTTTCGGCAGAACGATGAAGCCTTTGACGGATCGATCGGTGCGCCTGACCACGCTGATGCGGATCCGGCTGGCCTCGAATGCCGCCCGCTCGGTCTCGCCGCCGGCGTAGGCGCCATCGACAAAGCTAGCGTGACCCAGGGACTTTTCCGACTGACCGCGGCAAGCAGGGAGGCAGGGCATCGCGGTCCTGAACATCGGCGCCGTAATCTGGCACTTGATCGGTAGACCGAGCGTATCGACTGCCAGATGGCGTTTGCGTCCCTTTGTCTTTTGCCGCGTCATAGCCGCGTTCGCCACCCGCTTCGGTGGTCTTGACCGACTGGCTGTCGACGATCGCCACGGTTGGTGCGGCACGCTTACCCTCGGCGTCGCGCGCGGCATGACCAGAACGCTAGACGATCTGCTCCCAACGGCCACTGTCGCGCCACGCGTAGAAGCGGTTCTGGACGGTGCTGAAGGGGGGAAAGGATTTCGGTAGCAAGCGCCAGGGACAGCCGGCGCGGACCAAGTAGAACAGCGCGTTGAGGATGGCCGCGGGATCGGTGGGCTTGCGCCAGCCGGCTTGGCGAGGGCAGCAGCGGCGCGACAAGGGCGAATTCCTCGTCGGACAGGTCGGTGGCGTAGCGTTCGCGGATCACCGCATATTTCTCTCGATCGGTCTCGTTCCAGGACATCGCGAATCGCTCGGTCTTGTTGCAGAGCCAGCGAATCGTCCCTCGCGAGGCCGGTCAACTCCGCAGTTGCCAGCAGCCAACCCCCAACGATATGTCATTGCGCCAGCGTTTCCGGTCAGGTTCTCACGGAAACCATCAATCCGATGAATGCCACCAATGACGAAAGCGATTTCATAGGCGACCTTTTGGTTTCTGGTGCTTGCGGCTGGTAAACCTAAAATTTTAATAAAGTGTAAATTCTGGATCGTCGAAATGGCGGAAAACAACGAACAGAGGAAGGCGAAACTCAAACAGACCGTGCGAGCCTAATGCCGAGCTGCATTCGGATCCGGCAGCCCTCGATTAGGAACGATTATTGCCTCGAAGAAAGCCTCCGCGGCCGGAAGAGTGCACCGCGATTGGCGAGTTTGGACTTTTCACACACTCTGCAAAGATTATGTAATAAAAATTGCGTTGAAAACACGAAGGATTTTCCGTGCAGAAATCAAGTGCGGAATGGTCGGAGGAAGCCGGGCGCGGGTGGTTGGTCCTGGACTTGTCAACTGACCCGGAAGGCCAATCTGATTTCATACCCGATCCGGATTGCCCCGCCACGCGTGCAACACAGCCTGACCATCGGCAAGCGCCTCATCGAACAACGACCAACAGCTCGGCCAGGGCTGGATGATGTCGGCTTCAATTGTATATACATTGGAGCGCGCCGCCGAGCTTGTGTGCGATCTTCTGAGCCCGCCTATTGTCAAGCAGACAGAAGCAGTGCAGCGTCCCTATCCCGCGATTTCGTTCCATCAAAACCAATCGTCGCAGTATCTCGGTTCCGAGGCCGCAGCCCTGGAAAGACGGTTCGACGGTGATCGCGATCTCTCCGGTCCGGTCGGTTACCTGTTGATGCAATTCGCCGATGGCGCACAATGCACCGCGCATGAAGCAGCCCAGAACGATCACGCGGCGCAAGGAGGGTGTCGCTATGGGCCGCGATAAAGTCGTCGCCCACGGAACCCAGGAATCAGCGCTGTCGATCCTCTGGACTGAGGCGAAGAAGGTGATCGCGTACCTTCCAGCGTTCCCTTGCGGATCATTCCCTCGCTGGACGGTTCTGCCCGGCTGCGGGTGGAGATTTGCCGCGATGCACAATAAGAAGTGCGGTATCGTAACGGTGTGTCAAGTGACGATTGTGCAGATGTACTGGAACGGCGCTATGCCCTTGATTCGCAGCCGACCTGGGAAGCAATCCGAGTGCGGACGGGTGAAGGGTGCGCTCGCGCCGAGCCAGCGGCGTCAGGATGGGGCGACCGCCGAAGCTGACACCCCACCAGGTCAAGGAAGCGCTCCGCCGCCGCGACGCGGGCGAGCCGACGCACGACAGTGTGTAAGGAGCGTCCAGTCTCCGCCGTCTTGTTCCGATCCGACGATCAAGCAAGAAGGGCCGGCGACGCGCACCAGCCCCTTGCCTGTATTTAGCCGCCCCGGCGAGCCAAGTCGGTAGGAGATGGAGAAAGCCTCGCGGACAACTTACTGCACAGGCCGCAGGCGGAGAGCGGCCGCACGCTCGCCAATCTTTCGACCGTACGCGGTGCCTTCGTTGGTCGCGTTGCGGAAGTGGAACCCAACGAGGACGCGCGAATACGCGTTCTCGGTCGCCGCCTGGGTGAAGCTGGTATATGAACGGAGCACCGGCGTCGCATCGTCACAGGTGCTCCCGGCAGGAAGCGCCAATCCGCAATCCTGAAAGCTGATCTGGTCAGTGCCGATGACCTGTTTCAGCACCTCAGCCCCCGCTCCGCCTTCCATGGCGTGACCCGAAGGGTACTCTCGGTCCGGAGGTGTCTGTCGCAATGGTGTCCAGGTGGGATCACCGCCGCTCCGAATAGCGGTGACCGGGCGCCAGAAGTTGTAATGGCTCTTGGACGCCACCATAGCGACATAACCGTCCGCCAGTGCCATATGGAGCAGGGCGAACAGCCGCGCGTTCTCCCACTGGTTCAGTCCCTTGTTGGTCGCGACGGTCCTGGCAATGCGGCTCCATTTAAGCGGGGAACTTTCCAGCCAGAACAGGGCAATTTGGGTCTGGTCGGCTGTGCGGGCACTGGGTGTCTTGGTGCCATCACCGCCAAGCGATTTCACTTCATCCAGGTCAGTCGTGAAGTTTTTGTCGGTCACTGCGTAGGGCGGCCCAGGTCGGAACTGTGCATTATTCTCAAGCGCGAAGGGGGTCACCTTTTCCCATGTCTCAAAAGCGATAAATGGGAACCCCGGCGTGCATTGATACTTTCCAGGCTCGGGCGGGGGGCAGTTCTTATTCAGGAATGGCCCCACGGCGTGGTCATCAGCCCTCGCCTTGAGGATCGCTGCCGCCGAGGCCTGTCCCAGGGCGATACCCTGTTTCTTGGCTGGCGTGTCGGGGATGGCGGCAAGGGCAGCGATATAGGCAGCTTCGGCGCTGGCAACACCGGCATCAATGCACTCCTTCTTGACTAATTCAGGAGGCAGTTGGCCGATGAGCGGAACCAGAACATCCCGTCCCGCTGCCGCCACCGCGGCATCCGGAGAAGTTCCTGGTTCCGTTTTCTTGTCGAACACGTAGGGCTGAAACCGGCGGTCGATTGCGTTCAACGCATCATGGATGGCGATGTGCATCATCGCGTAGATGCGCGATTCGTGGAACGGATCGTCGAACGGAGCGATACATGCCTTTGTGGCAGCCACGCCTGCGTTTGCGTTCCAGAGAATGACGGCATCGCCCCCGGCCGGCGCCGCAAAGACGGCGGGATAGGGAAGCTGGAAGAAGACCATGGCCGTGGAGGCCAGACCAAGGAATAGCCGTGCTTGTAAGCCCATCACACACCTCTCTGTTGTTGTTGACTCCACACGCAAATTAACTGGAGGATTTCCTGCCCCGACTATGGTTTGGCGGGGTGGATCGGCACGCCCCTGATCAAGACGCCCGCAGGAGCGTCAATTATCGTCTTGCTGTAGATTGGATAAGAGGTCGAGCGTCGAGACGTCAGCGGCTTCTTCATCATAACATTCGCCTCTGCATAACATTATCCTTTCGGATGAAGTCGTTGTTTATTTTCCTGATGACCACCCGCAATGCACAACGGCCAGTGTCCTTGCCGCTAACGTGCGAGCAGGCTTCTAGTCTTCTAACTCTCCGCCGCGGGCAACACTACCGATTGACGTTGACCCGAGAGTGTGATGCCCTGGGAGAAGTTGGCTAGTTCAGAAATCGGACTGCTGGCCGAACCAGAGCAAATTACCGGGGGTGCCGTGCATCTTTACGGCCAATATTGTCCGGTCGCCAGAGCGGCGGAGCTTCTCGCCGATCGTTGGACAGTGCTCATCATCCGTGAACTGCTTGCCGATATTACGCATTTCAATGACCTCGAGCGTGGCCTTCCCGGCATCTCGCGCACGCTTCTAGCCGAGCGGCTGCGCCGACTTGTAGACGCCGGTGTGGTGGAACGGCGCACCGCCTCGCCCGGACTGCGCGTCGACTACCGAGTAACGGTGGCTGGGCGAGAGCTGCAGCAACTGATCGATCTGCTTGGTACCTGGGGCGCGCGCTGGGCCTTTGGCGATCCGCGACGGAACGAACTTGATCCTGGTGTCCTGCTGTGGTGGATGCGACGGCGCGTCTGTTTGGATCGGATGCCCAGGCCGCGCATCGTGATTGAGTTCGAGTTTCGGGGTGCGCCATCGAAGGAGCATTTTTGGTTTGTTATCGAGTTCGTCAGCCGGGGCGTCAGTCTGTCTCCAGAATCCTGGATTCGATATCGATGTGATCGTTGCCGCCGACATCGCGGCGTTTTATCGCGTCTGGTTGGGCCACATGCCCTTTGCCGAGGCGGTGCGTCGAGGCGACGTGCGTCTGGACGGGATACCCGCCGATATCAGATCATTCCAGTCCTGGTTTGCCTGGAGCCCGATGGAAGCCACGGTGCGGGCAGCTTTACTCAACGCAAGGCCCCCTGTGTCAGGCAAGTTGCCGCCTAAAGTGTAGTTGTGGCCGGCTTAGTCGGGGGTGATATGGCTTGACCCATGACGGATGCAGTGGTGACCCAAACGCTGCAGGATATACCAACATGCAGCTTGGTGAGGCAGGTTCAAATCGCGGCCAACCGGTCCCCCTGTCGGAACTGGAAAGGCCCAAGGACGACAGAACCGGCGCACCGTGTTCACATGGGATGTGCAGAACTTTTGGCTTATACCAGTCAGCGTCTGTGCCCGCCGGTATCAGAGTCTGCTTTAGCGCGCCGTCGCCGGCCACCCCGGGGACCTCCCAGCGAAGGGCGGTGCTTATTCGTTGCCTCGTCGGCATGAAAGGAACGAAACGCCACTCTGGCGAAGTATTGTGCAGCCTCCGAGATCAAATCAATCGAACTCAGTCGCCAACTCCGGATCCCGCCAATGCGCGAACATCCGGCTGATGTGACCCGGCAGCGTCCGGCGCAAAGACAAATCAGCGGGGATGTCGTTCTCGGCAAACCACCCGACCTCGCTCGTTTCCAAACTGGTCGCCGCCTCTCCCCCCTCCAGCGCGCACACGAAAAACATCCGTATCACCGAGAAAGCCATCGGCGGCTGCGCCTGTCGCGCGCGGTCCCACACCGCGGCCAGCTTGACCGCGCGGACCCGGTAGCCTGGACTCCTCGAACACTTCCCGCACCACCGATTGGGCCGGAGTCTGATTCACGTCCGCCCAGCCGCCCGGCAAGGTCCAGCGGTTCCCGTCGACCACCTCGCGCACCATCAGGATACGCCCGGCCGCGTCAAACACCGCGCCACGAACGCCGACTTTCGGGGTCGCGTAGCCAGTTTCGCCGTCGAACAACCCCTCGATGCGCTCCAGGCACGCACCGGTATGCTCCGACATGATCCGAGCGGCCAGACGCCGCAGCGCGGCATAGCGTTCCAGGTCGTAGGGGTCTGTGCTGAACGCCAGGCCGGTCTGCGCTAGCGCCTCGATCTCGCGTGCCCAGATCAGCCAGTCAGGATCAGGCACGAGCGACGCCGGTCAACCCGCCGATTCCGTCACCATTGCAACTTGGGCTGCGTCCCCGCTGGCGATCTCAACGTCCGTGAGCACCCGCCACGTCCCGTTCATCAGCACTTCGCTCGGTCTGAACCGGGCTTTATACGCCATCTTCCGGCTCTCCGGCACCCAGTAGCCCAGGTAAACATAAGGCAATCCTAACGCCCGGGCGCGTTCGATCAGCCAAAGTACCGCGTGGGTCCCAAGCGACCGCTTTTCCATCCCCGGAGCAAAAAAGCTGTAGACCGCGGACAGCCCATCACCGAGCCGATCAGCCAGACAGGCGGACACCAGCCGGTCCTGGTCGTCGCGGAACTCGATGATGAACGTCTCGACCGGCGTATCCTCGACCATCGCGCGATAGTCGTAGAAACTCATGCTCGCCATATCGCCGTCGCCGTGGCGCACCATGCTGGTAGCGCTGGAATAACTGGAACTGTTCGGCGGTGGCGCGAGCCGGGACGCGATACCCCTCCAAACCCGCATTCGCCCGAGCGATCTTCCGCAGCGTCCGGTCCGGCTGGAAGGTGTCCACCGGGATACGGATCGGAATGCAGGCCTGGCACGACGGGCATACGGGCGCGTAGGCGATATTGTGGCTGCGCCGGAACCCCGCCCGAGACAGCCGGTCGTGCAGTGCCTCCGCGTCCGGCCCGACGATTTCCGTCACCACCTTGCGTTCGGTGCGTCCCGCCAGATAGGGGCAGGGCAGGGGGGCCGTCGTGTAAAAGAACTGCGGCCGGCGCGGCGGTTTGTACATTGTCATGGGGCAGACGCTCCACCGTACATGTTCCAGCCTCCGCCTGGCGCGGTCAACGCCTCCGCCCGCACCACGACCAATCCGCTCACGAGGTCGTGCAACGTCCGATGCCGGATGGTGAACAACGCCACCACCAGAAGCAGTCCAGACGTGGCCATCGTCAGATAGAACAGCAGCACCGCGAGCAAGGCCTGCAACGCCGTCGGCGGCCCCAGATCATCGTTCCGCCGCACGATCAGGCCCATCATCCGCTGCCCCGGCGTGGCGCTTCCCGCGCTGAGCAACGAGAAGAATTGGTAGCAGAACGGCACGAACGGCAGGATGCTCATGACGCCGAACCCCAGGCCGAAGGTCAGCAGCCCGAACATCACCATCATCCACCACAGCACCCAGACCAGCATCGCAATCAGGAAAAAGTCGACCACCCAGGCCATGCAGCGCCGCGACATGACACCGCCGGTCAGGATGCCGTCGTCCAGGTAGGGGCTGCCGAAGCTCATGGTGCCAATCTCATGGTATCAAGTGAACCGTCCCGCCGATGCTGGCCGCCGTCGGCCCCAGAGTTATCGTAGCACCGTCACGCCAGCGCATAACAAAATCTCTTGCATGGCTGCTGAACATGTTTCCTGATTGCCCAGGGGTCACCATGAACAGGCTGCGGTCCAGGTCAGACAGATCATAAACGCCGCGATAGGCCGCGCCATGCACCGACTGAAACGCCGTGTTGGTGCCCCCGCGGTCGAGCGTGTTGTCGTCGCCCGGGCTCGGCACGCTGATTGTGGTGAGCTTTCCCAGGACGGGAACATTGCGAAGCATCGGATGGGGGAAAATCGCCTGATGCGCCTCGCCCCATCGCCACGTCGCCGGATCGTCGCCGAAGCGCTTGCTTAGCTCGCGCACGGCATCGCCCAACGAATCCCTCAGCATCGGTCCACAATCGCCGTCACACCAATGTGCTCCCGCCGGGGACAGCACAGACGCCACGAAGTCGGAAACCGGCGCACCCACGCCGGCCGTCAGACCGGCATGGTGCAGCACGGCGTTGTAGAACGCCTCCATCCAGGCGTTGAAGATCAGCGGCGCGGGCGACGTCCATCGCAGCCGATCCGTCCCAGCCTCGCAGCAGACCGAGCGCCTTTTCCGCCGTGCCGGTGATCCCCGGAACCGCCACCAAAGCCGGCAACACCTGTTTGGCGAACGTGTCGACGACATCGACCTGCATCGCGGCGAAGTCCGCGAGCGTCTGCCGATCCGACTGACCGAGCAACGCCCGGATCCGGTTCGCCCGCCAGGCACCGAACGTGTCGTGGCCCATGAAGATTGGAAAATCTGGCTGCCACACCGGCTCGTTGGCATTCACGATACGACCGCTTTCCGGTGAGACGATGTGCGGTAACTGCTCGCCGGAGGCCCATCCGGTCCAGTCATGCGATCCATCGCCTGGGACCGGCGCGGACCCATCGCCGGCCTTGCGGATCGGCACCCGGCCGGTGACGAACAAGCCGATGGTCTTCGCATCCGCCACCAGAAGATTCTGCACCGGCGAACTGATCGCCGTCGCCGCGGTTCCTGCGTCCTGCACTGATCCCGCCCGGTTCAGCGCCAGCAGCCCCGAGGCCGCCGTGTCGGCCGGCTGAAGGTTGCCCATTGCCACCGCCATGATCGGTCCATCAGGATGGTCCAGATCGCTGATCACCGGCCCGTGCCGCGTTGCCCGCACCGTCAGGACCACGTCGTCCTGACCGCGAACCTTGATCCGCTCCTCCCGCAACTCAAATGGCTTTGGGCCGCTGGGGGTTTGGTATTCTCCTGGACCAGCCGGCGTCTCTATGAAGATGTCCTGCACATCTGCGCCCGTGGTGGTGAAAGTCCAGGCGATTTTCCCGTTGTGACCAAGCACCAGGAATGGCACCCCGGGCGCGGTCGCGCCGGCCAGAACCCGCCCCGGCATGTCGATCCGGGCCAAATACCAGATACCGGGAAAGCTGAACGCCAGATGCGGATCACCGGCCAGCAGCGGCTTGCCCGTCACCGAGTGGCGTCCATCGACCGCCCATTCGTTCGACGCGCTCCGGGGCAACGTATAAGCCCCCGGAAACTGCGGCAGCACCGCTAAAAGCCGCGACGCGGCCTCGGCAAACCGGGTTGACGATGCATTCATTGCATCCGGTGCCGGCACTCCCGTCTGGGACGGCCATAGTTGATCGAGCATCGCCGCCGGAACGCGGCCGGCCACAGCCTGCCTGGCGAGTTCCTGCCGCCAGTTCATCGACAGCCACAATCCCATCGTCTTCGCCCAAAGCAGGCAGTCCGTCGCCTCCCACTTCTCGGGTGAACCCAGCACCAGAAATTCCGGCGCGGCGAAGCGCCCCTTCAGATCGATCCAGGCGTTCACGCCGCGCGCATAAGCCTCCAACATCGTCTGGGTATCCGGCGGCAATGTTGCGAAATCCGCCACGGCGCGCTGCCGAAGCCCCAGCGTGCGCATCATCCGGTCGATCGGCAGCGTCGCCGGCCCGGCGATTTCCGACAGTCGGCCGGAGGCCGCCCGCCGCATCAACTCCATCTGGAACATTCGGTCGCGCGCATGAAGGAAACCCAGAGCCGAGGCCGCATCAGTCTCCGATCCGGCACGTATTCGCGGCACCCAGTCGGCGTCGTAGCGAACATCGACCACACCGGACAGCCCGGAGATCGAAGCTGTCTGCTCCGTTCCCGGCATCGTCAGCCACACCGCGCCGACGACCAGCGCCGCCAGCAGCAGCACAACAGCCCCGATCGCTGCGAGCACCCGGGCAAAGCCTCGAACAAGGGAAGTCATGCCGACAAGGTGATCGGATGGACCGGCGTTGGGAAGAGGGAATCATCCGAACCCGCCGCAGCCGACAAATATCCTGGATACCCTCGTAGTATTGACTATTGTTGAAATTTTCACCTTGCGGGCCTCCCAATACGCAATAGATTGTTGACCAAGCCGCGGCCCGGAAACGTCCGTCCAAAAGTAATGATCAAAAACTAATCATGAAGCCGCCAAACTCAGACGCGCCTGTCCTGCTCGACGCAATCGATCGCCGCATTCTCGCTGCCCTGCAGGAGGACGGGCGAATGACCAATGTCGACCTCTCCAAACGGGCCGGCATCTCAGCCCCGCCATGCCTGCGGCGGGTCCGCGCGCTGGAGGAAGCCGGCGTCATCCGCGGCTACCACGCCGACACCGATCCTCAGCTGCTCGGGTGGGAAATCACTTTTTTCGCCATTGTCGGGCTGGAAAGCCAAAAAGAAGCCGTGCTCACCGCATTTGAGCAGCTTGTCGGAGCCTGGTCCGAGGTGCGTGAGTGCCACATGATCCGAGGCGGCGGAGATTTCCTGCTGAAGCTCGTGGCGCGCGATACCGCTCATGAAAACCAGTTGACGCAGAAACTGACCGGCTTGGGCACCGTCAGCCGAGTGCAGACACTCCAAACGATCCGTACCAGCCGGAACCTGTCCGGTGTGCCGTTCTAATTGATTTTGACTCAGGAACGATTTACTATGCTTACTCGGGTCGCTCAGGTTCGATAAGACGTCAGTTGTTTAAACACCATCCTGATCATGAGAAAGTAATGACATTATCCGAAGGATCGGATTCAATTCATAGTTGCATAGCCTACGGTCCTCTTGACCTAACACGCGCATCTTGTATTCCGCCCCTTTTGGCGCGCGGACACGAATTCGGAAGCCCATGGCCGATGTGACCACTCAAGCGAGGCAAGCTGAAGCACACGCGGCCAAACGCGCGCCCATCCTGAGCGTTATCGTTCCGTCGTTCAACGAATCCCCAAACGTGGCGCCGATGGTCGCCAAGCTGGATGCGGCGCTCGCTGGAATCGCCTGGGAAGTGATCTACGTCGACGACAACAGTCCTGACGGCACCGCCCGCGAGGTGCGCCGCATCGCCCAGCACGATCCGCGGGTGCGATGCATCCGCCGGATTGGCCGGCGAGGCCTGGCCTCGGCGGTGATCGAGGGCGCGCTGTCATCCTCCGCCGACTATGTCGCGGTGATCGACGGCGACCTGCAGCACGACGAGACCCGTCTGCCGGTGATGCTCCGCGCACTCCAGGCCGGCGGCTACGACATCGCCGTTGCCAGCCGGCACGTCGAGGGCGGCGACAGTGCCGGCCTGCCCAGCCCCTTCCGCCATGTTCTGTCGGACGGCGGCATCTGGCTGGCACAGGCCTTCCTTCCGGTGCGCCTGACCGACCCGATGAGCGGCTTCTTCATGCTGCCGCGCCCGCTGTTCGAGGATCTCGCTCGCGGTCTGAACGGGCAAGGCTTCAAGATCCTGCTCGATCTCGTGCTCAGCAGTCCCGCGCCACTGCGGGTCCTGGAGATTCCCGCCCGGTTCCGCGAACGTGCCGCCGGCGAGAGCAAGATGGACGCGCTGGTGGCGATCCAGTTCGTAGGGCTGCTGCTGGACAAGGTCTTCGGCGGCCTGCTGCCCCTTCGCTTCTTCTCTTTCGGCTTGGTCGGCGCGCTGGGCATCGTGGTTCACTTAGCCGTCCTCGCCTTGCTGCGGCACACCACGATACTGGGGTTCGAAGCCGAACAGGCGATTGCGACCGTGGTCGCGATGGTGTTCAACTTCCAGCTCAACAATGTGATCACCTACCGCGACCAGCGGCTGAGGGGCCCCCGGCTGTGGCGCGGGCTGCTGCTGTTCATGGTCGTGTGCGGCGTTGGCGGGGTCGCCAATGTCGGCATCGCCAAGGTCTTGTATGATCAGCACACCACGTGGACCGTCGCCGGCGGCATCGGCGCGATGATCGGCGTGGTCTGGAACTATGCGGTTTCCGCGACCTTGGTCTGGCGTTCGCGGTGAGGCCATTTGCCGTCGCGCTCGCGGCGGTCACTCTGGTCCGGCTGGTGGTAGCGGCGATGGTGCCGCTGGCCCCCGATGAGACCTACTACTGGATCTGGTCGCACGCGCTGGCCACCGGCTACCTGGACCATCCGCCGATGGTGGCGTTGTGGATCAGGGCAGGGACCCTGCTGCTGGGACAGTCTGCACTGGGCGTGCGCCTGCTGGGTCCGCTAGCGGCCGCGCTCGCGTCCTGGATGCTGTTCGACGCCGCCAACGTGCTGTTTCCCGGCCGTAAAGCAGGTTTGGTCGCGGCAGTGCTGCTGAACGCCTCGCTGCTGCTGGGCGTCGGAACGGTCATCATGACCCCGGATTCGCCGCTGCTGTTCTTTTGGACAGCTTCATTCTGGGCCGTGGCGCGCGTCGCCGCTGGCGGGGCCGGCGTGTGGTGGCTCGCTGCCGGATTGGCCGGCGGATTGGCGCTGGACAGCAAATACACGGCATTGTTCCTCTGGGTCGGAGTCGGCCTTTGGGTCTTGCTGGTGCCCGCCGTCCGGCCCTGGCTGAGCCGCTGGCAACCCTGGGCCGCGTGCGCGATCGGGCTGGCATCATTCGCGCCGGTGCTGTGCTGGAACGCCGCGCATGGCTGGGCCGGGTTCGCCAAACAAAGCGGCCGGGTCGATGATTGGCGCCCGGCTCGGGCGATCGGCTTTCTGGCCGAACTGGTTGGCGGCCAAATCGGCCTGGCGACGCCGTTGGTCTGGGTGCTGTGCATGGCCGGCCTGGTTGCCGCGACGCGCCGATCCTGGGGGCGCCGCGATCCGCGGTGGTCGCTGCTTGTCGCACTGTCGCTGCCGCCGATCGTGGTGTTCCTCCAGCACGCAACCGGCGACAGGGTGCAAGGCAACTGGCCGGCGATCATCTATCCCGCCCTGACGGTCGCCGCCGGAGCGATGGCGCTGCCTCCCCGCTGGTGGATCGGCGCTTCTGCGCTTGGGTTCGCGATCACCGCGCTGGCGTATGTGCAGGCGGCCACCAGCCTGATCCCGCTGCCCCCGCGTCTCGACCCCATCGCCCTGCGCCTCGCGGGTTGGGACCATTTGGCCGCCCAGATCGAGGCATCCCGAGTGGCCACGGGTGCGGATTTCGTGGCAGCCGATGGATATGCGCTGGATAGTGAACTGGCCTGGTGGATGCCTCCCGCGGTCAAACTTGTCGGAGGGGGGGCACGATGGCGGCTGATCGACCTTCGTCGAGCGCAAATCGACGGCCAGGTGGGCCTGCTTGTAGAGGATTCCCGCCGCCGTCCCGATGCCGAGATGTGGGATCAAGTCGAACAGGTTGGAGTAGCCGATCGACCCGGAACCGCGGGATTCTCGTTGTATCGCGTTACCCCCCGCCCCGGGGCCGCTTGGTTCGCGCTGCCATGTCGTTGCGCGGAGCGTTAGTCTCGTCCGAGGAACACTTATCCGGGATTGCAACCCATATCTCGCCGCGGGAGCAATCGAATGGTACGGTGGGCCTTCTTGGCTAAAGTATGATAGCGCCCGAACGGAACGTCCGAAGCGGGTTGATCATGCAATCGACACGTAAGGACCGCCATGGACATCGGACGCAGCGGACGCCTGATGCGTCTGCGCCGGGTTGGCAGGATGCCGCTGGTGTCACCGCGACTGTGGTGGCGCCGGGTGGTTTTCTGGGTCGGCGCGGTGCTGGTTGCAACAGTGGCCGTCGGGTTCGCCAAGGCGTCGGACTGGGCCGGCGGACTCTTCCTCCATTTCGCCGCTGGCCATGCCTGGCTTCCATACCTCATCGCCCCGGCGGGGCTGACGATCGCCTTCCTGCTCACGCGATACGTCTTCCCAGGTGCGCAGGGCAGCGGCATCCCGCAGACCATCGCGGCGTTGCACATGCATGACGAGGCCATGGTCGATCGAGTCCTCTCCCTCCGCATCGCGGCCGGCAAGGTCGGGCTGACCCTTCTCGGACTTGCCTCGGGAGCATCCATCGGGCGCGAAGGCCCCACAGTCCAGGTCGGTGCGTCCATCATGCACGCGCTCGGCAAATTGCTGCGGTTGCCGCGTCTGGAACTGCGCCGGGCGTTGGTGCTGGCTGGAGGAGCCGCGGGAATTGCCGCCGCCTTCAATACGCCGTTGGCCGGGATCGTGTTCGCCATCGAGGAACTGAGCCACTCGTTCGAGGCACGCACCTCCGGCACCGTTTTCACCGCCGTGGTGGTGGCCGGCGCGACCACGCTCGGGCTGGTCGGCAACTATACCTATTTCGGCCAGACCTCCGCCGTGTTGGCGAACAACGTCGCCTGGCTAGCCGTCATCGTGTGCAGCGTAGCAGGCGGCCTGGCAGGCGGACTATTCAGCAAGGCGCTGATTGTCGCCGCGCGCGGCTTGCCAGGCTGGGCCGGCAGGATGGTCATCCGCTATCCGTGGGGGTTCGCTGCGCTGTGCGGATTGCTGCTGGCGATCATCGGTTCGTTGTCCGGAGGCCAAACCTACGGCACCGGATATGCCCAGGCGCGCGGCATGGTCGAGGGGCACTCCACGCTGCCCGCGGTCTACGCCCTGTTGAAACTAGCGGCCACGGTGGTTTCCTATGTCAGCGGCATCCCAGGCGGCATCTTTGCCCCATCCTTGTCGATCGGCGCGGCACTTGGTTCGGTCCTGGCGCCGTTGGTCCAAGGTGCACCGGTCGGGGCGATGATCCTGCTAGGCATGACGGCCTATTTCTCCGGTGTCGTGCAGGCGCCGATCACTTCTGCGGTCATCGTGATGGAAATGACGGCCAACCAGAGCCTGATGATCCCGCTCATGGCAACGTCTTTCCTGTCGTTCGCCGTATCACGGCTGGTCTGCCGGCGACCGCTTTATGGCGCGCTGGCGCGGCGATTTCTCCAGGTGCAGGGGGTGTACTGACGATGACGTCCAGCAACGCCGGTCGCAGTGTTTTGCGATATCGCATGATATCGATATATTACCATGCTCCGGGAAAATAGAGACATTTGCTGCAACGGATCCAGCAATTTGGGCGGAGGCAATCTGATGCTGATCGCGGGCGATATCGGCGGCACTAAGACGCGGCTGGCACTCGTGTCGCCGGACGCTGGACCTCGCAAATTCGTCGCCGAACAGGAATTCCACAGTGCAGACTTCAAAGGATTGCAGCCGATCGTCGAGGCGTTCCTGGCGGATGCCGGCGGCCAGGCCACATCCGCCTGTTTCGACGTCGCCGGGCCGGTGATCGATGGGCGCGCGCATCTGACCAACTTGCCATGGGACCTGGAGGAAGCAGGCGCTATGTCGCGACCTCGGTCTGCAAAACGTCATTCTGCTGAACGACCTGCGGGCCATCGCTCATCGCGGTGCCACATCTACTGCCGGACGAAACGATCGAGATCAATGGCGGCCAAGCGGAGAACCAGGCCCCGATCGCCGTGCTGGCCCCGGGCACCGGTCTCGGCGAGGCGTTTCTGATCTGGGGCGGACAGGAATACATCGCCTGCGCGTCGGAAGGCGGCCACGCGGATTTCGCGCCGACCAACCAGATCCAGGCCGGGCTCTGGGCATTCCTGACCGAACGGTTCCGCCATGCGGCCTACGAACGGGTCTGTGCCGGGTCCGGCCTGCCGAACGTTTATGATTATCGTGCGCTCGCGCGACCCGTCATCGGAGAGCCCGGACTTCGCCGCCACGTTGCAGGGCGCCCACGACCGCACGCCACACATCGTCGATGCCGGCCTCAAAGACCCCGACAACAACCCGCTCGCGGCGCAGACGCTGCGCATCATGATCGACGTCTGGGGCGCCGAGGCCGGCAATCTCGCGCTGAAGGTGATGGCGACAGGCGGGGTCTATCTGGCCGGCGGCATGCCGCCCCGGCTGGTGCCGCAGCTTCAGGACGGCGCGTTCATGCGGGCCTTCACCGCCAAGGGACGCTTGGCCAGCCTGCTGAGCGCGATGCCGGTTCACGTTATCATGATCAACGCCGCCCTGCTCGGGGCCGCCATCTATGGGCTTAAACAGGCAGCAAGGGGCTGAACAAAGCCGCCGAATAAGGGCATTGTTCAGACATCCGGCCAACAGCGACCTGCCGGGTCATGGTCCGAACATCGGAGAACCCAGATGACCGCTCTCACCGCCACGCCGGCTTGGACGGCGCTGACATCGCATCATGGAGAGATCAAGCAGGCACATCTGCGAAAGCTGTTCGCCGACGATCCCGGCCGGGCAGAACGGTTCTCGGCGGAGGGCGCGGGTCTTTTCCTGGATTATTCGAAGAACCGCATCACCGACGAGACGATACGGCTGTTGCTGCAACTCGCGGACGAACGCGGCGTGGCGAAGCGGCGCGAGGCGATGTTTGCCGGTGAGAAGATCAACACCACCGAACGCCGGGCGGTCCTGCACGTCGCACTGCGCGCGCCACGTGGCAGCCGGATCGAGGTCGACGGCGCGGACGTGGTGCGCCGACGTCCACAAGGTGCTGGACGCGATGGCGGACTTCGCCACCAGGATACGCAGCGGCGTATTCACCGGTCACACCGGCAAGCGTATCCGCACCGTTGTGAACATCGGCATCGGCGGGTCCTATCTGGGACCGGAGATGGCTTACCGCGCGCTGCGCCCATTCAGCGATCGCTCGATGACCTTCCGCTTCGTCGCCAACGTCGATGGTGCTGACTTCTCCGAGGCCACCCACGACCTGGATGCGGAGGAGACGCTGTTCATCGTCTCATCGAAGACCTTCACGACGTTGGAGACGATGACGAACGCCGCGACGGCACGCGCCTGGCTGGTCGGAAAGCTTGGCTCCGACGCTGCGGTCGCGAAGCACTTCGCCGCCGTCTCCACGAATATAGCCGGGGTCACGAAGTTCGGCATCGACCCGGCCAACACGTTCGGCTTCTGGGACTGGGTCGGCGGCCGCTATTCCATGGACAGCGCGATCGGCCTGTCCACGATGATCGCGCTCGGGCCCAGACAATTTCCGCGGCATGCTGGCTGGATTCCATGCCATGGACGAGCACTTCCGCACCGCGCCGCCAGCCCGCAATTTACCTCTGCTGCTGGGTCTCCTGACCGTCTGGTACAACAACTTCTTCGGCGCGCAGACCATCGGGGTGATGCCGTATTCCGCTCATCTTGCGCGCTTTCCGGCCTATCTCCAGCAGCTGCAGATGGAGAGCAACGGCAAGCACGTCGATCTCGACGGACATGTCGTGAACTACGAGACCGGGCCCGATCATCTGGGGCGAGCCGGGCACCGACGGTCAGCACTCCTTCTACCAACTGCTGCACCAGGGCACCAAGCTCGTCCCGTGCGACATGATTGGCTTCTGCAAGCCGCTCAGCCCGCTGACCGAACAGCACGATCTGCTGATGGCCAATCTGTTCGCGCAGGCCGAGGCGCTAGGGTTCGGCAAAACCGAGCAGGAACTGAAGGCAGAAGGGTCGCCCGATTTCCAGACGCCGTTCCGTGTCACCGAGGGGAACCGGCCGACCAACATGATCCTCGCCGACCGGCTCGATCCCGCGACGCTCGGCAGCTTGGTGGCGCTGTATGAGCACAGCGTTTTCACCCAAGGCGCGATCTGGGCGATCGACAGCTTCGACCAGTGGGGCGTTGAGCTCGGCAAGGTGCTGGCCAGCCGGATCATTCCCGAACTCGATCGCGGCGCGGAGCCGAAGCTGGCGCACGATGCCTCTACCAATGCACTGATCGGCCGCTACCGCCGTCAGCGCGGATGATCGCGACGCTGCGGCAAAACGAGTGAGCCGGCCCGCGGGCGGCGACCTTGGGACTGCTCGAGGCTTGGCATAAGCTCCAACGTTACCCGGCCACCGCTCGACGACGGCGGGAACATGAGCGTTGTTCATGATCTGATCACCAAGCCCTCGGCCGTCCGGCGCGGCGCTCGTCCCACAGAGAAGGGAACGTCCCGCAGCTCTCCGCCACAATTTAATCGGCGCCGGCAACCTTTCGTTAATCCATTCGTGGCTTTGTTAGCGAAATGCCTCCTCCCGAGACGCGCGACCCATGACCCATGACCGACGCACTTGAATTTCCGTCCCCTGCCGCGGCGTCCGGAGCCCCCTTGCAGGGCGTTCTCCGCGACGCCTTGTTCGCGAGCCGTCATCGCTGGCAGCATTTCGTCGGCCTTGCGGCAGACCTGGCATTCGAGACCGACGCCGCCGGCTGCTTCGTCTTCATGATACCCGAAGCGGTCCTTGGCTGGCCCCCGGGATCGCTGATTGGTGAGCCTTCTGACCGCCTGGTCGCCGATGACGATGCCGGCACCCTCTTCAACCCGTTCCGCCCGACCATGGAGGTGCGCCGCCGCCGTGCCTGGATTCGCTGCTTCGACGGCGGGCTTGCGTTGATGACCATTTCAACCGTCCCATTGCGTGATGAGCAAGGCGTAATCGTCGGCGCCCGCGGCGTCGGCATCGACATGACCGATGATGACAGTCAGACCTCGCAGATTGCGGGCCGCCTACGCCGGGCCGAGGTGTTGGGCCATATCCTGGCGCGTGTCGGGCAGGAGGCCGGTGCCGATGCCATGATGGACGCGGCGCTCTGGGCCCTGATCCGTGCGCTGGGTGCCGAAGGGGCCGCGGTGATCGGCCGCCCGGCCGAAGCACTCCCGATCGAGGTCCTGCATGAATGTGGACCAGGGGCATCCGCGGTGCTCTCGACCGCTGCGGAGCTGGTAGTCAAGGAAACATCCGAAGCGTGCCATGCCGTCACCCTCGACGGGCAGTTCTTGCTTGCGGTCGCCTGCCGGACCCGCTTCGGTCCGAATGCCGGCCTGGCAATATGGCGCAACGCCACGACGCGGCCGTGGGATCAGGACGACAAGCTTCTGGCGGAATCCTCGGTCAACCTTGTCCGTATGATCCTCGACTATGAAGCGGTTGCCCGTGAGATGGTCCACAAGGCGACCACTGATCCACTGACCGGCCTGCTCAACCGGCGGGCTTTCCTGGATGAGGTGCAGCGCCATATCGCGCGGCTGGACCGGGGGAACGCGGCTGGATCGCTCATGTTCGTGGATCTCGATGCCTTCAAGGCTGTCAACGACCGTCTGGGCCACGCCGAGGGCGACAAGGTGCTCGTGCAACTCGCCGACCTCCTGCGCAGGTTGGTCCGCCCGGGCGATCTGATCGGCCGTTTGGGCGGCGACGAGTTCGCTGTCTGGCTAAGTGGCGCGGACCACCTCATCGCGGCGGAGCGCGCCGACAGCCTTTGCAAGGCGGCGCCCATTGAACTGCAGGCGCCACTGCCGGAGGCATTTCCACACCTTGGCGTGTCGATCGGGATCGCAACCCGGCGAGCAGGAAGTCATGAGTTGATCGCGGATCTGACCCGGCGCGCCGACATGGCAATGTACGAGGTCAAGCGCAATGGCCGCCACCATTGGCATGTCTCGCTGTCGGACAGTGACTGATGGACGCGGACGAAGCCAACCGCGTTCGCCTGGGCGCCAGCAAAACCACCAGTCCAGAGATATTGCGCTCGCTCGCGACCGATCCGTCTGTAACCGTGCGGGCTAGCCTGGCCCTGAACCCCGCGCTGCCGGAGCAGGTTATCGCCATCCTCGAGGCTGATACGGATGCTCGAGTGCGCGCGATCATAGGCCGTAAATTGGCCCCTCTGACCGCGACAGTCCCAGATGAGACGCGCCAGCGCGTGCAAAAGGATGCAGTCGCCAACCTGACGGCCATGGTCGCCGATGCGGCGCTGCGAGTACGGGTAAGCATCGCTGAAGCGGTACGCGACATGCCGGAGGGCCCACGCGATATCGTCCTGCGACTGGCCCAGGATCCAGCAGTCATGGTCTGCGAACCGGTGATCCTGTTTTCGCCAATGCTGACGCAGGAAGATCTGGCGACGCTGATCGCATCCGGTCCGCCGCCCTCTACGATCCTTGCTGTTGCCAGCCGGCCGCGGATCGGGCCGGCGGTCTCCGATGCTATCGTGGAAGTCGCGGATCCGGTGGCGATCAGGGCGCTGTTGTGCAATCAAACCGCACAGATCCGGGAAGCGACGCTTGACGCCCTGGCCGCCCAGTCGGAGCACCATACCGACTGGCAGGAGCCGCTGGTTCACCGGCCTAAGTTGTCGCCACGCGCCCAACGCATGTTGGCTGAGATCGTCACCGGCCACTTGCTGGAAACATTGGCGGCACGCGCCGACCTGGATCCCAAGGTCGGAGAGGCGTTGCGTGCCGCACTGGCCGCACAGGCTCCCGCGGGCGCATCCTCCGGCCGACCGGGTGACAACGTCAAGACTGAATTGGACCCGAGAATCGCCCTTGCACATGCAGAGAAGCTGAAACAGTCCGGCCGCCTCGATGACTATGCGATCGTGGATGCATTACGAACCAATGAGATGATCTCGGCGAAAGCGATGCTGGCTACGAAGGCCGGCGTCGCGCTGCCGGTGGTGGAACGGGCCTGTGATCTGCGCAGCGCCAAGGCCATCGTCAGCCTGGCTTGGAAGGCAGGTCTCTCCCCACAAACAGCGGTCGTATTGCAGACGATGCTGGGCCACCTAGCCGCCGCGCAAACCCTGCGGCCGGGGAGGGTCGGAGGCTTCCCCCTCTCGGAGGACGAAATGCGCTGGCAGCTTTCCTTTTTGGGCGCCTCCGAAACCGAAACGCAGACCTGGATGCCTCGGCAACTGTGACGGTTCCGGACGTGCTGGTGGTCCGGTCCCGACAGAAGCATCCATGCGGTCGGGTGAATCGGCCCACGAAATCAGAGCCTAGTGGTTCAAAATAGACGGCACTATCCGTCTGATTTGAACCACTAGCGCTTGATCAGAGTTCCAGGTCCTGCTTCAGTAAACAGCTCGAGAAGGCAAGCGTGCGGCACCCGGCCGTCCAGGATGACCGCTCCCTTCACGCCTTGGCGGACCGCCTCAACGCAGTTTTCGACCTTTGGAATCATGCCGCCGGTGATCGTGCCGTCGGCGATCCGTTGTTCCACTTCGATCAGCGTAAGCGACGGGATCAGCCTCTTGTCCTTGTCGAGCACACCCGGCACATCGGTGAGCATGAGCAACCGCGTGGCGTTCAGCTCGCCCGCCACGGCCGCCGCCACCGTATCGGCGTTGATGTTATAGGTTTGGCCGTCGGCATCGACGCCGATTGGCGCGATCACCGGCACCAGGCCGCCACCGGTCAGTGCATGGATCACGCGCGCATCGATGGCGGCAGGCTCGCCCACGAAGCCGAGGTCGAGCGCCTGCTCGATGTGGCTGCCCGGATCCTGTATCGTGCGTCGCAGCTTGCGGGCACGGATCATCCCGCCGTCCTTCCCGCAAATGCCCACGGCCATCGCGCCGGCACGGGTTATCAGTCCGGCGACGTATTTGTTCACGGTGCCGGCCAGCACCATCTCCACCACTTCCACCATCGCTGCGTCGGTGACGCGCAGCCCGTCGACGAAGGTAGACTGAATCGCCAGCCGCTTGAGCATCGCATTGATCTGCGGGCCGCCACCGTGGACCACCACCGGATTGATGCCGACCTGCTTCAGCAGCGCGATATCGCTGCCGAACCGCTGGGCCAGATGCTCATCGCCCATCGCATGGCCGCCATATTTCACCACTACGGTCGCGCCGGCGTAGCGACGAAGAAAGGGCAGGGCCTGTGCCAGGACATGCGCCTGTTCGGTCGCCGCGGCGATATCGATCGCGTGGGAGTGTGTTTCGCTCATTACGCGCGTGTAGGGCTGCGTGACCCGAATGGTCAAGGCAACCGGTTCAAGTGAAGAGCCAGACCGCCGGTCTCGCGGCAAATCGGCCAAGGCTTGCAGAAAAACGCTCAAATTAACTGTTCGGTAACGCTCCGCGGATAGCTTGTTCTGATGAAAGCGTTTCAAGAGCAGGAATCCGTGGTGCGTGAACCCTGGGACACACAGGCACCGAACGAGGTGGCGAGCGAAATCTCCCGCTCCCGGCCGGTAAAGGCAGTGGCCCTCCGCCGGGATCGAACCGGCAACAGCCTGGCGCGCAAGGTCCTGGCGCGCCTGCCGCTGGCAGTGGCAGTGATCGACGCAAATGCAATTCTGTCCTTCTGGAACGAACAAGCGAGCGTTCTATTCGGGTGCCCGCCGCGGATGGCTGCCGAAAGACCAAGCCTTGCCGAGATGTTGGCACGGATCCGAAACTTCACGCAGCCGCAGCGCGATCGGATTGCCACGTTCGCGCTCACCCACATCGAGGCCGGCGACCGGACCGAACCCGACGGGTGTCTGCGCCTGTCCCTGGGACGGGCATGGCACATCGCGATCCAGATCCATGGACTCGGCGCAGGCCGTTGGATGCTCATTTTTGACGACGGCAAGGTTACGGCGGCCGGCAACGCAATAACGCACTCTCCGGGAGACGCCTGGCTCGATTCTCTGACCGGACTGAGCAACCGCCGCCACTTCAATCAGATGTTGCGGCAGGCGATCGACTGCGCGACCGCCGAAACACATCAGGCCGTGCTGCTGATCGACCTTGACCGTTTCCGTCCCATAAACGAGACGCTCGGCCATCCGGTGGGCGATGCGCTGCTGTGTCTGGTCGCGCAGCGCCTGCGCCGCGAAAAGCGCGACGACGACTTGCTGGCACGGCTAGGCGGCGACGAGTTCGCCCTGCTGGTCCCGAACGGCGACCGTGCCGAGACGCTGGCCGCGCGCGTGATCGGCACACTGGCGCAGCCGTTTCTGGTCGAAGGCCATCGCGTCACGATTGGCGCCAGTATCGGTATCGCACGCTTTCCGGACCACGGCCCGTCGCCAGATGACCTGATGCGTCACGCGGATCTCGCCTTGAACCAGGCGAAATCTTCTGGTGGTCAAAGCTGGCGATGGTTCGACGGAGCAACGGCAAGTAATGCCCGTGCTGTGGAAGTGCTGCAGCCTCATGCCGCACCCGATAACACCATTTCTAGAACGAACTGCGAATGCCAGGCACCATGAGAAAGGCAGCCACACCGGGGTCGCTTTACCGGCTTATCTACCGTAGTCGCGAGGTGATCGCTCAGGCTGTGCCCGACGCTGTAACTGAAGCGGGCCTGCAGCGAGAACTCCGCGCCATCGTGTCCACAGCCCGCTGGCGCAACAAGGACGATAATCTCACCGGGGCCTTGTTGTTCACCGGAGGGGGTTTCACCCAGGTTCTGGAGGGCCGGCGGGAAATAGTGGAACGCACCTTTGAGCGTGTCGCGGCCGACCACCGCCACACCGATGTCACCGTTCTGAGTTTCACGCCCACGCCTCAGCGCAGCTTTCCGGATTGGCCAATGGGCTTCTGCAGCCAGACGCTGCCGGGTTCCGCGGAGTTGTTTGAGCATCTTGCCGATACCAGCATCTTCTCCGGCCCTCGGGTCACGACCGGCAGCGACGTGCTGCGATTTCTGGAAAAACTGGTCCAGCAGGAGGACGTCTGGATCTGAGCCTGACGACGGGGCTCAATCCCGTCCTAGAAAATCCAGCACCCGGTCCGTGACCTGCTTCTTCGGAAACATCGACAGCCAATGCTCGCGCTCGGGTCAACGGATCGCTGGCGAAGAAACGTTCATACAACACCTGCCGGCTGCCGAACGAACTGCACGCGATATCCCACGCCAGATGGAACAGCTTGACCCGGTCTCGGGCACTGCTGCCGTCCGTTGCCAGATACTGTTCGATGTGCCCCGCCAGCGGGCCCTTCATGTCCGCCTCGGTCGGCAGGATCATCAGGCTGGACGAACCGAGCAACTGCAGGATTTCCACCATCCGCGGATAGGCGGTCATGAACAGGTTGCGCGTGGTCTCGGCCGGCAGCGGCGCCGGGCACATGACCCCCCATTCGTCCAGTTCGGCATCCGCCTCGGCCGCGCGCATGCAGGCGCGCATCAGTTCGGTGTACATCACCAATTCGCCGATCCGTTCCTCGGAATGCGGCAGATGCGCGTTGCCGAGCGTCTCGGTGATCAGCAGCGCGACGCCCAGCACCAGCTCGCATTTCGCCAGGTTCTTCGCACACCCCTGATGCGAGGTATGGGCGGACGAATGGGTGACCGACGCCGTTCCGTTCAGCAACCCGACATCGCCATGGATGAACACGCGCTCCCACGGCACCAGCACGTCGTCAAAGAACACGATGCTGTCCATTTCCTCGAAGCGCGACCCCAGCGGATGGTCGAAATGCGACTTTCCCTCGTCGAAACTGTCGCGGCAGAGGAAGCGCAGACCCGGCGTGTCGCAGGGGATGGCGAAGCTCAGCGCGAACGGGCTGTAGTGGTCCAGATGCTGCGCCAGCCGCGGCGAATAGACCGCGATCTCATCGGCCAGCGGCCCGAGCGTCGCCAGCACCCGCGCACCCCGGACGACCAGGCCGGCGGAGGTCTCCTTCACCACCTGAAGCGCGGTGCCTTCCTGCAGGTTGAACATTCCGCTGACGTGGCGGCTGCGCTGCAGGTTGATCAGCGCATGCGTCAGCACAAGGTCGTTCTCGGCGATATACCGGTAATACCGCCGCATGTTGTCGGCGAATTCCGGCTCTGCCGCGCCCGAAGTAATCCGCCGCCCCAGCCCAGCAGGCGAATGTCACGTTCATGAAGTCGGGCGACCGGCCCATCATGCCGCACGTCGTGCGCGCCCAGGCCAGCATCATCTCGCGCCGCCGCACCAGATCGTCTTGCGTGCGGGGGATGATGAACGACAGACCCAGCCGGTTCGCCGCTGTCGGGACAGGTGAAGGTCATCTCCTCGCGGTGCGCCGGATCGGATTGCAGGTCATACAGCGACGCGATCGCCCGGGCGCCGCCGGCCAGGCCGGGATGGGTGGTCACGTCGCTGACGCGTTCGCCGCGCAGCCAAACCTCGGTCTGTCGTTGCCGCAGGCCGGCGAGATATTGCGCGCCCGTGCGTGCCGGCATGGCACTCTCCCGCCGTGTTGTGGTGAGATGGACTTTCGAGGCCAGGTGGCCCCGGGTCAAATACCGCCCCAGGAAAATATCTGAAAGCTCACACACTCACGGAATAAAGACGCGCCTCCGAAGTCCATAGGGTGCTCGACGTTGCGAACCGGCCGTGGCGCAAAGCCGCGCACGATTACCCTAATCCACCCCATCTGCTTGAGTTGTGCACACGGCCGCTTTGGTGAAGGTTTTCCGATGCCGTTAGACGTACAAAAACCGCCCATGCACTGTTGTCGAACTCCAAACTCCATCTCGATGTTTGGCTGTTGCAGACGCAACCAAGCAAGAGTTGCTTTGGGTTCAGTGCCATCCCTCCCTGCTGTCGATCATTACGTTTGATTTCGATAATCAGCCTTCGCGTCAGGCTGGCATCGGCGGCATTACACCACCTTGTATCCCTGCCAAATCCATTCTACTCGGGGCGGCCCTCCCCTCCCGGGTTGGCGCAGCGTCAGCCGCTCAAAGGAATGGAGTTGGATGCTTAGGACACTCGCCACGCTGGGTGCTTTCGCTGTGCCTGTCACATGCGCGAAGCGCACAATCCGTCGGTCCCGATTATCCCGTGCCACCTTCCATCACCTATGGCCCGCTGTATCGCGCCGTGGAGCTCGGCTCAATTTTCTCGGACAGCAAGACCTTTCCGGATATGATCCCGGCCGCTTCCCCGGCACAGGTTCTGGTCGACTACGCCGTTGCCAAGCAAACACCTGGTTTCACTCTCGCGAGATTTCGTCAACCAATACTTTTCCGGCCCGGATCCTGCCGGCCCGACAATTAATCCCGCGGCCGCAGGGCAAACTCTCCTCAACTACGTCGATAGCCTTTGGCCGATGCTCAGGCAATCGGCGACGTCTGTGCCAGCCCTATTCAACGTTGTTGCCGCTTCCATATCCATACGTCGTTCCCGGCGGCCGGTTCCGCGAAGATGTATTATTGGGATTCCTATTTCACCATGTTGGGACTCGAGCAGGCGGGCAATCATGATCTAGCCGTCGATATGCTGGCTGATTTTGCCTTCGAGATCGGCCAATATGGTCATGTTCCGAACGGTAACCGCAGCTATTATCTGAGCCGGTCGCAGCCCCCGTTTTTTTCCCTAATCGTCGAGCTAATCGCGCACACCGACGGGAGATCCCACATACGTCAAGTATCTTAAGGCTCTGCAAGTCGGAATACAACTATTGGATGGAAGGCGAGACGGACATTTTACCGGGTCGGGCAAATCGTCATGTAGTGCGTCTTCTGGATGGCACCGTTCTGAACCGCTACTGGGATGAACGGACAGGCACCTCGCGACAAGTCTTACGCCGAGGACGTGCAGACCGCATCGCAGTCAGAGTCGCCCTGCTCCGGAAGTCTGGCGGGATTTGCGTGCGGCCGCCGAGTCGGGCTGGGATTTTAGCTCGCGTTGGCTCGGAGACGGAAAAAGCCTGGCAACGATACGGACACTTGCCTTGTTACCGCCCGATCTCAACAGTCTGCTTGTCCATCTCGAACGGACATTATCCAAGGGATACAAGCTGGCTGGAAACCACGAAACTCGCGGCGAAATATGCGCAGCGAGCCGAGAGCCGCATCAAGGCGATCGAACGTTTTATGTGGGATGCGGAGGATGGCGTCTTCACCGACTACCTCTGGCGCAAAGGCCGGACCACGCGCAACGTGACCGCCGCGACGCTTTATCCTCTGTTTCTGAACGTCGCTTCCTCCGAACAAGCCGATATGGTGGCCGAGACAACCAACACAAAGCTGCTGCAGATCGGAGGAATAGCCACGACCCTGGTCAATAGCGGCCAGCAGTGGGACCAGCCAAACGGATGGGCACCACTACAGTGGATTGCAGTGACCGGCCTGCGGAATTATGGCTTCGCTGACATTGCTCACCAGGTGGCAACTCGCTGGGTCGGCGAGAATATCGCCGTCTATCGGAACGAAGCGAAGCTCGTTGAGAAATATGATGTCCTTTCGCCAGACGGCAATGAGGGCGGCGGGGGAGAGTATGCGACGCAGATCGGCTTTGGCTGGACAAACGGAGTTTTGCTCGCGCTTGGCGCCCTGTATCCGGAGCTACAGGCGGCGATAGAAACAGCCACACCGAAACCGCAGGTCGCCAGTGCGCCGTAAATCGACCAGACTGACGTGGATGGTGGCTACTTTGTCGATGACGGCAGCAACGCACTCAACCTTCTGCACTGATTTCCGTCACGGGCAGGGCGGCGCGCAACTGACTTGCTGCATAACTCACCCCGTGGCGGCGCTCGTCGAGTGCCGCCTCAGCATCTCAGCCGTCAGCTCATTTGCCGGGTAAAAGCACTCCAGCGCCAGCTCGGACAGCGTGATATCAACCGGCGTGCCGAACACCGTCGTCGTGCTGAGGAACGTCATCGTCCCAGCGTCCGTCGCCAGCTCGAACGGCACTACCATGGCGCCATAATCCGGTGTCTCCGCCACCGCCCGGGCGCCGCGCGGCGCCGGATATCCCCGCAATTCCTCCAACAACGCCAGCAGCACCGGATCCGCGCTCGCCTCCGCCTGCCGGCGGAGCCGCTCCAGCAGATGGGCGCGCCACTGCGCCAGGTTGATCGTCCGCGGCGCCAGACCGGATGGATGCAACGCCACCCGCATGACATTTACCGGAGGCTTCAGCAGCAACGCATCCACGCCCGCAAGCAGGCCGGGCAGCGCATCATTCGCTGAAACCAGTGTCCAATGCCGATCCACCGCGAGCGCAGGATACGGCATGTGCCCCTGAATGACCGCCTCGACCGCCTTTAGCGCCGGTCGCAAACCTGGGTCGCCGAGCGGACGCTCGCGGTAAATTGGGGCAAAACCGGCAGCGGTTAGCAACGTGTTGCGGTCACGCAATGGAACCTCCAATTGCTCCGCCAGATGCAGCACCATCTCCCGGCTCGGCTGCGCCCGTCCGGTCTCAAGAAAACTTAGATGCCGCGTGGACACCTCGCCCTGGCACGCCAAATCGAGTTGACTGACCCGGCGCCGTTGCCGTCACTCCTTCAGCAACGACCCAAATTGCAACGTTGCATGTGACATGACGCGGACAATAAGGCGGTGACTGCACCTGCGCCATTACCTCAAAGGTCATTTATCTCCCACGTAATCGACTTCGATCCAGCGCATCGGATTTTCTGTCTACGCGGCCGGTGGCAGGGGCCATCCAGGTCGCGGCATAGGAGAACGACCATGAGTGGGATCAATACGACCATCGCCAATTACATCGCAGCCTGGAACGAAACCGACGCCGGCACAAGGCGAGACGTCATCGCCAATGCCTGGACGGAGGCCGGCACCTACCTCAATTCACACCGCGAAAGCACCGGCCACGACGCGATCGACGCAATGATCGCGGCAGTGCAGCAGATGTTTCTGGGTTATCAATTCCGGCTGTCGAGCGGCATCGACGTGCACCACGACCGTGTCCGGTTCAGTTGGCAAGCAGGCGGCGCGTCCGACGCACCCCTGTTCTTCGCCGGCACCGATTACGCCACCATCGCGCCGGATGGCCAATTCAGCGCGGTGACCGGTTTCACCGATGCGATGCCGAGCGTGATTTGAAACACTGGGATCGCGCGGCCGTCCGCGCGATCCCGCGTAGCCCAAAACCACGGTCCTACCATAAAGATTCGTCACACCTCGACCAAATGGTGTGTTCGGCGCTCGCACGAGGTTGACGCATTGCGCTCCGCCTATAGGTTGCCCGCAGCTATTAGATAAATCCTGCGAGGTCACCGTTTGATCATTCCGATGCTGCTTTCAAGCTCGTTGCTCGTAATGGCCGCGAAAGATACCGTTTGGTGGGAAACGCCCGGCGGACAGGTCACGGAACATCAAGACGATACCGACATGAGCTGCTCGCTGATGTTCTACGATAACAGCGGTAGCGTCACATTCGAGTGGAGCGATCCCGGCAAGGTTCTGATTACCGCCATCAACTGGGACTGGCAGTTTCCGGACAATTGGAGAATGCCAGTGGCGATACAGTTAGGCGACGAATGGTTGAGCAATCGCGGCGCGTCTGCGGTGATCGAGGCAGTTGGCCACGGCAACGCCGTCGCATTCGCTACCGATCAGGCGGCTGATGATCTGTTGCTTCCTGCCGACCATATCGCTGTCAGAACGACCAACGGAGAAATGTCGATCAAGCTCAACCATGAAAAGGTCAGCGTTTTGCTGTCGCGGGCGCGCAAGTGCCGTGACGCGGCTCGGAGATAGCGATCTCGCCTAAAGTTCGAGCCCGCCTACCAGCCCCCCAACAGCATGGCCCGAACAGTATTCGCGGCGATCACGGCCATCATCGGGATCTCTCCCAGCGGGTGGTCACCCGCCAGCGCATGGGCGACCAGCACCAGATCGGGCGCCCTGGCCCGCTGTTTGGCCTCCGCCGCCGCCTGATACCATAATGCCAAAACCAGGAACCGCTCGGCCCATTCCGCGCGCTTGGCGGGCAGGATCTCGGTCATCACCAACCCGATCATCCCCATCCGGTCTGTGCGCGGCAACTTCGCCAACGTCTTTTGAACCAGCGGGCCGTCCTCGAACCACGAACTGAACACATCGTCGGTCGCCATCCATTCCAAACCCCGAGTGAAGCCTGCCTCGGTCCGACCGAGTGCGCGGTCCGTCCCATCCAGCCCCTCGAATAGCCGGCCGGCTTCCGCCTTCACATCGATCCTCCGGTCCTTCCATTCAGCCCCGCCCAGAACCTCAGCGATCTCCAGCAGCGAAGATGGCGGTACGCCACCATGGTCGACCGACCAACCGATGGCATGTTGCACCATCGTATCTAGAAACCCCTTGTCGACACGCACTGTCGGGGCCGCCATCTGAGCCTCGCGCAGCATCTTGTTGATCTTACCGCGTGCAAGATCCAGATCAGCCCAGCCATCCACTACGCCAACCCCATGGCGCAAGAGAACGCCCGCAAAAAGTCCCTTCTTAGCCACGCGGCTCGCCGCCAGAATGCTCTGCGCCCCCGATCCGTCAACGGTTGTGGCGTAAATCTCCAGATCGTGGCTCGGCGTTGGCCACGCCCCGATTTCGACGCCAGCAAGGCGAGCCTTCCGGATGGCGGCGTCAAGCGGTGGACGGTCGGAAGCAGGAATCCAGTTGCGAACGATGATGGCCCGCCGCAGCGTATCAGGCGAGAGGGTGTCTGGATGCGCTGTCTGCTCTAACGCCCCGGCCGCCGCCACCCGGACTGAGAAATCATCATCCAAGAGCAGCAACGGCACCGCGTCGCGCAAAATCTGGTGCGGCGAAAGCGCGAGTTCGGTGGCCATGAAGCTTCGTAGCATCGCTGGCAAAACCGCTCCGGACCCTTTCAGCGCGGTAACAACTTCGAACGGCGACGATACCATGTTCGCCAACTCGTCCATGAAGTGTCGCACCATCCGAATCATCTCTTCGGGCGGCCCGTCCATCGCCTCAGGACTGAAGCCCGCATCGGCCAAAGCGATCTGCAGATCGTCGTCGATTGGCACGCGCGCTTCGTTCATCGCCGAGCACATCATGAACCAATCTTCCCGGGGGATCACACCGGCCTTTCCGATCGCAAGGAGCCGTTGCTGAAACGCGTCCAGCATGTCGTTGGCCCAGTCCCACCCACGGTCCTGTCGATATCGGACAAATTCCAGCTGCGCGGCCAGTAGGGTCTGGTAAGCAAGGACCAGCGCCTGATCGCGTTTGGGGGCGCTGGCCGAGGCGATCAGCGACTCGGTGATCACCGGCAGGATCTGCGGCGTCTGCTCCAGCCAGCCGCGGTCTTCCATGTTGATCTCTGTGTCTCGACCACGTGCGACGCGCTTGGCGATCGCCTTCAGCCGATTACGGTCGAGCGCCGTCGCCTCGGGCGGTTCCGTCGGATCGTCGCCAATGAGCGGAACCTCGTCGTCATCGTCTTCGAGTGCCTCAAGAAATTCAGCGAATTCTTCATCCTCCACGTCGCCGCCATCTAGGGCCTCGATCAAGGCGTCCACGGCGCTTTCTATCATCTCCGGATCACCCGCTCGGGTGAACCGGACTTGGCTGAGCTCCTCATTCTCGAAGCTCCAGGCGCCTTCCACCGTCGCCGTGAACGCCGGATGAGCAATCCGTATCCGAAACCGGGTTAACGTTCGCAGAGCCTCGATCCGCAATGTGCAGGTGGCATCCGGCAGCTCGATTATGTCCTCGTCCAGCAGCGCCCCTTCTGTCCCCGACGATCGGTTTTCCGCCAATACCCGCTTGTAGACCTGCTCGTTATCAGGATCGAAAAAGAAGTCGCTCAGCAGCATCTCCGCCAACTCGAGCAGGCCTTCATCGACCGCATCCGGCTCCGACGCCGGAGGAGGGATGTTAGTGCGTTTGGCCATGGTGCTATCCCCTCAAAAGCTGGAGCAGCCGGGACAACTGCCAGCGTGCCACTTCTCTCGGATTCGCTGTCACGGCGAACTTCGGATCCGGAAATGCTAGTCCGCCAGCGACGCCAGTTCTGCCCTAAGCGCGGCAATGCCGTCGCCGGTTTCGCTGCTGGTGGAGAGTATGCGCGGGAATGCCGCAGCATGCGAGCGAGCGAGCGCCTCCGCCTCCTGAATCTTGCGCGCCAGGGCAGGGGGCTTAAGGCCGTCCGTCTTCGTCAGCGCGACCTGAAATGTCACCGCCGCCCGGTCGAGCAAATCCATCACGTCGTAGTCGGCCTGCTTTACCTCGATCCGCGAATCAAGCAGCAGCATGACCCGCCGCAGCGTAGGACGGCCGCGCAGGTAGTCGAACATCATTCCCTGCCAGTCCGCCTTGATGTCTTTAGATGCTCGGGCGTAACCATAACCTGGCATGTCGACCAGTGTTAGCCGTCCACCCAAGGTTGAAGAAATTTAACTGCCGCGTGCGGCCAGGTTCGGATGAAACGCGCGCCAGCGTGTTCCGTCCGGTGAGCGCGTTCAGCAGCGAGGATTTGCCGACATTCGACCGCCCGGCGAAGGCCACTTCCGCGCCCCGCAAAGGCGGCAATTGATCCAGCTTCTGTGCGCCGAAAAAGAATTCACACGCGCCCGCGAACAGCAAGCGTCCGGTCTCCAAAGCCGCGGCCTGTTGGTCTGGCGTCAGGTCTGCGGAGATCAGGTGCGGGCCAGGCTGGGTTTCGCCAGTCGCGTGCGTCTTTGGATCAGCCATTGTTGCGCCACCGACAGCGTGTTGTTCCAGCTCCAATAGATGATCAAGGCCGGCCGGGAACTTCGCCATCATGAAGGTGAAGATGATAGGCATGAACTGGAACAGTCTGGCCTGCACCGGGTCAGGCGGCGGCGGGTTCATCTTTTGCTGCAGGAACATCGTGAAGCCCATGATCAGCGGCCACGCCCCCAGATGCAGCAGCGGAACATACGCCGCCGGGTTGAATGGAAGCAGCCCGAACAGGTTGAACACGTTGGTCGGGTCAACCTGCGACAAATCGTGGATCCAGCCGAAGAACGGCGCCTGCCGCATCTCGATCGTGACGAAGATCACCTTGTACAGCGAGAAGAACACCGGAATCTGCACCACCATCGGCAGGCACCCTGACGCCGGGTTCACCTTCTCCTGCCGGTACAGCCCCATCATCTCGGACTGCATCTTCTGCGGGTCGTCCTTCAGCCGCTCCCGCAGCGCCGTCATCTTCGGCGCGAGCAGCTTCATTTTGCTCATGGAGCGGTAGGAGTAGTTGGCCAGCGGGAAAAACAGCGCCTTCACGAAGACCGTGAACACCATGATGGCCAGGCCAAAATTGCCAAGCAGCCCGTTGAGGTAATCCAGCGCGAAGAAGATCGGCTTGGTCAGGAAATAGAACCACCCGAAGTCCACCGCCTTGTCGAAGCTCGGAATGTGAAACTCGCTCTCATAGCGGTCCAGCAGCGTCACCACTTTGGCGCCCGCGAACACATGGCTGAGCGTCGCCACGTCGCCGTTGGCCGGCGCGGTCAGAGGATCGGCACTAATGTAATCCACCTGGTAGTGGTCGCCGTGATCGTCCGTATGGCGGAAATTGATTTTGGACGGCAGCGCCTGGTCCGGGATCAGCGAGGTCAGCCAGTATTTGTCGGTAATGCCTCCCCACCCGCCGGTGGCGTCTGCCTCGTAGGCTAGGCCACCCTTCTTGTCGCCCTCCGACTTCGCCTTGTCATATGACGTCTCCTGCAGCCTGCCATCGACGACGCCCAGCAGACCCTCGAACAGCACGTAATACCCCGCGACCTCAGGCTTGTAGTCGCGGCGGATGCGCGACCACGGAAACAGGCTGACCGGTTGGCCGGTGGTATTCTTCACCGTCTGGTTGACCGAGAACATGTACTCGTCATCGACCGTCAGGCCGATCTGGAACGTCAGCCCGGCGCCGTTGTCCCAGGACAGCGTGACCGGCTTGCCCGGCGTCAGCGTGTCCGACGACGCAGTCCAGGTCGTGTCATTATCCGGAAGTTTTGCGGACACGCCCGCCGGCGCCGTCCAGCCATATTGAATGTAGTAGGGATGATCTTCCGATCGCGGCTCCAGCAAGCGAACCAACGGCGAAGTGGGGCTGATCTCCTCGTGGTAATCCTTCAGGACCAGGTCATCGAGCTTGGCACCGCGCAGATCGATGGACCCCTCGACGCGAGGCGCCTCGATCTTCACGCGGGGAACCGCTCGCGGTTCGGCAGCGGGCGCGGGGGGCACCGCGGCCCCCGGTGAACTCTCCAGCGGCGTCGTGGCCGGATGCTCGGGCGAAAGAGCGATCTGCGGCGGCGGCGGTTTCGGCAGATGCGGCGCGACCAGCATCTGAAAGCCCAGCAAGATCGCCAGCGATACCGCGATCGCCAGGAAAAGCCGTTTTTGGTCCATCAATGCCCCATATTCCGGTCGACCCCATTCCCTTCAAAGCGGGGCACGGGATCGACACCACCTTCATGCCAGGGATTGCAGCGCAAGATACGCTTCGCCGCCATCGCCGAGCCTCGCACGGCGCCATGCATCCGCAGCGCCTCTACCGCGTATTCGCTGCAGCTTGGCCAGAAGCGGCAATGCGACCCGATAAACGGCCGCACCGTCCACTGATAGACGCGGACCGAGCCAATCCCAAGCTGAGCCGCTTGTGTCATAGGCCGGTTCTTTCCAGCGCGCGCCTGATATCATTTTGCAGAGCGATGAAATTCCGTTTGCGCGTGCTGTCCCGTCCGATCAGCACCACGTCGGCGCCGATCACCGGCCGTTGCGCCAACACCAGCCGCGCCGCCTCCTTCAGCCGCCGGCGTGTCCGGTTCCGAACAACCGCGTTCCCGACCTTCTTGGTCACGGTAAACCCCAGCCGTACCGGAAGCACATCGCCGCGGGCCAGGGCCTGTAGAACGACGCCGCCCACTGCGGCCTTCTTGCCGCCGGACGCCACGCGCAGAAACTCGGGCCGTCGCCTCAGACGATCCAACGTCCCGCCACGGAGCGTCGCGGGATCAGCCTTCCCAACAACCCGGGGTGTGCTCGAGGCTGCAGTTTTTGGCACATCTGCGGCTCGCGCCTCAGGCGGACAACTTCTTACGGCCCTTGGCGCGGCGGTTGGCCAGCACCTTGCGACCGCCAACGGTCTCCATGCGGGCGCGAAATCCGTGCCTGCGCTTGCGGACCAGCTTGGACGGTTGATAGGTGCGCTTCACGACAATTCTCCGAAATCAATTGAACGGCGATCTGCCGCCCGTTCACTTGCAAAGCATACCGGCGGGTGCGCCTGCAGCAGCGACCCGTCGAGCGCGCGCCTTATACGGATGCCGCCCCGCTGCGTCAATCTTCGCTCGGCTCCGGGTGTTGCAGGAAGTCGAGCACCGCCGCGTGGAACGCATCGGGCGCCTGAATCTGGGGCGCGTGACCCAGATCTGGAAACTCTACCAGCTTCGAGTGCGGTATTTGCGCTGCAGCCGCCTTGCCAAGCGCCGGATAATTGCCGAGGGCAGCCTGGACCGCGGCCGGAGCAAAATTTTTGCCGATCGCCGTGGTGTCCTTGTCCCCAATCACCAGCAGCACCGGCATATGGAGGCCGCCCAGTTCATAGACCACCGGCTGAGTATAAAGCATGTCGTAGATCAACGCGGAGTTCCAGGCCACGATCTGATGCCCGGGACCTCGGTTCAGCCCCGCCAGCATCTGCACCCATTTGTCGTAGTCCGGCCGCCATGTGCCCGCGTAATACGTCTTCTGCTCGTACTGACGTATCCGCTCCGCCGATGTTTGCAGCTCCTGGCGATACCAGGCATCCACGCTCGGCCAGGGAACGCCCTTGGCCTTCCAGTCTTCCAGCCCAACCGGATCGACCAGCACCAGGCGGTCGACATCGGCCGGATACATCAGCCCATATCGGACCGCCAACATGCCCCCGGTGGAATGTCCCATCACCGTAGCCTTGCCGATCCCGAGCGAGTCCAGCAGCGCATGGGTGTTCCCCGCGAGTTGCTGAAAACTGTACTGGTAGCGAGCGGGCTTGCTCGATTTGCAGAACCCGATCTGGTCCGGCGCGATCACCCGATAGCCTGCCTCAGTCAGGACCGTGATGGTGCCCTGCCACGTGGCCGCGCAGAAGTTCTTCCCATGGAGCAGCAGCGCCACCTGTCCGTTCGGGTGCGCCGGTTTCACGTCCATGTAGGCCATGTCGAGCTCGTCACGCTGCGAGGTGAAGCGGTAGCGCTCCACCGGCCAAGGATAAGCGAAACCCTCTAGCTCCGGTCCATAGCTCGGGTCGGCACGCAGAGGCGTCGAGGTGAGCGCGAGAGCCAGGGTGATGCCGAGAACCGATAGGATCTTCATCAGCTACCTCGTGCGGAAAGTTACATACTTACGCCAACCCGCGACGGCCGGCCGAGCTTGCCGTCGCCGAAGTGGTCCAGTATCTCGACGAGGAGAACCAGCGGAGTGGGGGATACGGTGGTTTCGGCGACGCATAATCCTCGAATGACCACCAACAATATCTGAGGGGCACATGAAAAAATCCAAAACGACAACGCGATCGGACGGCGGGCGGGACTGGCACTTAGCCTCGTAGCTGCGAGCGGAGCACTGCTGAGCAAGGCGGCCGAGGCCACCGAACTCAGCGGGAAAGGGATGGTCAAGATTACCGCGCTGTATGGCATGCCCAAAGATCCGGAGGCATTCGAGAAGTACTACGCCGAGACTCACATGCCGATGGTCTACGCCGCCCCGGGCCCAGTCCGTATCGAGCTTGGCAAACCGATGCCGGGACCTGACGGCAAGGCGCCCCCGTTCTATCGGATCACCGAGATATGGTTCCAGAGTGCAGAGGCCTTAAAGACTGCACTAGGGAGCCCGGAATGGAAAAAAATCAGCGCCGACGTGCCGAACTTCGCGTCTGGAGGGTCAACGGTCCTGGTTTCCCCGTTAGAGTAGCGATCCTGAGCGACGGCCGTCGGCGCGCTATCGGCAGCCGGCGGCCATCGCTGAAAGACGCAATACATAAAATGGGGAAAATCCAGCATCGGCGCGCTTAATTAAAGCCGCGCCATGACCGTCCGCGCGAAGTCCTCCGCCAAACGCCACTTGGTTTCGTTTCCGACGCCAAATACCATCTCCTGCAATCCGTCCTGCTCCAGCCCCCGGATCCCTCCGATCAACTCATCCGGCGTGCCGACCAGACACATCTCCCGTATCAACGTCTCATCGATCAACTCCGCCTCGCCCGGATGCAAATCGGTGTAGTGGAACTCGTGCGTTCGAAAATGCCGGTGTTCCGGGGGAGTCTGTTCAACCAGGGCGCAATACGGCTTCCAGATGCGCCGCAGGAAGGCCGGGGGCTCCATCCCCGTCTCCTGAACCATGTCGTAGAAGTAATAAACGCTCGCCATCACATTCGGCCCGACCGTTCGCTTCACTCGATCGGAGTCCGCCGCCTCCCCCGGTTGCAACACCACAACGTTCGTCAGTGTCGCGTTCCTGAAACCGGCTCATGTCGCGCCCGTTCCTCGCCGCTCCTTGCCGCACATGTGCCAGCGCGTCCTGCACCGGCAACCCACGCGGTGGGATGGCGAACACCAGTCCATCCCCATACTCACCCGCCAACGCCATCGCTCGAGGTCCAAAACCGGATACATAAACCGGAATACGAGGCTGCAGGTTCATGAACCGCGTTTCATGCCGCAGCATCTTCACCGGCCGCGTCCGCCCTTCGAACGCGTAATCCACCACCTCGCCATCCAGCAATCCGCGCATCACCCGCAAGTACTCGCCAAACGCCGCGATCTTCATCGGCTTCTGGCCCATCGTCCGCATCGCGGTATTTCCGGTGCCGATCCCCAGGAACACCCGTCCCGGCGCCATCCGATTCAGCGTCGCCATTGCCGCTACCTGCACTGGCGGAATCCGAGTGCCGCAGATCGCCGTGCCAGGCCCGATGCGCAGTCGCTTCGTCTCCCGCGCAGCCATCGCACAGACCACGTAGACGTCGGAATACATCATCTGGCTGTCGGCGACCCACGCAGAGTCGTAACCCAGACCTTCAATGAACGGAAAAAACCCGATCTCGTCGATATCCGCCATGATGCAGAAGCCGAATTTCATCTTTTGTCCCCTCCCGACGCCCGCGTCCTCGATCCCGCCAATCGCCCGGTACCCACCGCGGGATTGCGTGCTCGGCCCCGACTGTCCGGTTTGCTGATGAAGGCCGCAAGCCCACTCGGAAAGTGTCGTCTGGTTTATTTGTTATGGTAACGAATATATTCGCCATGATAGGCGTCGTTCAACGATTGCCATACGCCTGATCGGGTCCAAAAGGGGTGGACGCGCGCCAATCCCGGCGACCCGCAACCCGTTCGCGCTAACCACGCTCCAAAGCGAACGCGGACACGCTGAATCAGATTGCTCCGGCGCGGGCCAGCGTGGCAGGAAGCGCGCCATGCCGACCCGCCGACTTTTCCTGGCCAGCGCGATTCCCATAGCTCTCTCCGCACGGGGCTTTGCCGCCTCGGGGGACAGTTTCGCCAGTTTTGTTGATAGCGTCCGGGCCGAAGCCCGCCGGAACGGAATCAGGCCGGCCACTCTCGACAGCGCTTTCGCCGGCGTAGTACCAAACCAGAAGGTGTTGGATCGCGACCGCCACCAGCCCGAGTCCACCTGGACCTGGGCCCGCTACCGCGGCGTGGTCATTACCGACAAACGAATAACCGATGGCCGCGAGGCGTTCGCCGCCAACCGCGCCTTGTTCCAGCGGGTCGAGCAACACTACGGCGTCGGCTCCGGCGTCATTGCCGGCATCTGGGGTCTGGAATCCAGCTTCGGCTCCGGCACCGGCGACTTCCGGGTGGTCGAGGCCCTGAGCACGCTGGCCTGGGAGGGCCGCCGCGCCAGCTTCTTCCGCGGCGAGTTGATGGCCGCCCTGAAAATCCTCGACCACGGCGATGTCGCTCCGGGCGCGATGACCGGCTCTTATGCCGGAGCCATGGGCCAGCCGCAGTTCATGCCCACCAGCTATCTGCGCTACGCCGTCGATTTCGAGGGCAACGGCCGCCGCGACATCTGGACCAGCAAGGCGGATGTGCTGGGATCGATCGCCAATTACCTGGCGCAGTCAGGCTGGCGCGCCAACGAGACCTGGGGTCAGGCGGTCACTGTGCCGCCCAACACCGACGCCATGGGCCGGGATGCCAAGCGCCCGCTTTCCGAGTGGGCACGAGCCGGCGTCCGGCCCGGTCAGCGGCCGCTGGGCCGCACCGGCCGATACACAGGCCGGATTGATCGTGCCGGACGGGGCAGGGGGCGACGCCTTCGTCGTCTTCGGCAACTTCGCCGCGATAAGGCGATATAACCCCTCCGACTTCTATGCGATCGCCGTCGGCCTGATCGGCGACCAGGTGGTGACATGACGCCCCTGCCCCTATCGTTAGGGCCGGGCGTGTCATGGCCATCGCACAACGAAGGGCAAATGATCACTGCCCGCCCGGCCACGACGACGAGAATGGGCGTGGTCATGGCACGGCGGGCCGCTCTTGCCATTCTGGCGACCGCGTGCACGCCGCCCGTACTGCCGAAACCCGATCCGCATTACGTTCTCGGGGACCCCTACAAGGCAGGCAGCGTCTGGCTCTACCCACGGGAGTCCTTCGACCTGGACGAAACCGGCATCGCCTCGATCGCCCAACACCCGCCCCAGAGCCTGACCACGGACGGAGAACTGTTCGACCAGACAGCGCTCGCCGCCGCTCACCCCACGATCCAGCTTCCCGCCATTGCCCGCCTCACCAATCTCGAGAACGGCCGCGAAGTCACCGTCCGGCTCAACGACCGAGGCTCCGGCGATCCCCACCGCCTGGTAGAAGTCACCAGCCGCACCGCGAGCCTGCTGGGCATGCCACCGAGTGGCATCGCCCGCGTGCGCTTGCGTGTGCTGCCAAACGAAAGCCACGCCGCGGCCGAGGCAGTACCCGGCGCGCCCTCTCTGGCCTTGATCGCGGCCCCACGCGGCGCCGTCGAGGTCACGGAGTTGACGCCGCTCCCCGGCGTCCGCCAGGGCCAGGGCCGTCCCTTGCCGGCGCCCGCCGTCGCGGCCCCGGACCGAGCGCCAACACCCGCGCCGCCCATGCGGTTACCTGAAACGGTCACCCATGCGCCGCCGCACAGTGGCAAGTTGATGGTGCGTTTGGATACCTTCGACAGTTATCAATACGCTTCCGTTCAACGTGCAAAGATGGGCTGGGCCGGCGCGCAGATCCTGCCTGTGCTCAAAGGCCGCAGCCGTCGCTTCCTCGTCCAGATTGGTCCGCTGCCAGATGTCGCCGCCGCGGACGCCGTGTTGGATCGAGCCCTGGCGTCAGGCATACCGGACGCAAGAATCGTGGTGGATTAGGAGGTACCATCGAGATGCTGACCCGTCGTCTTAGCTTGCTGGCGTCTGCAATTGTGTTCGGGGCGGGACCCGCGCTGGCGCAGCAAAAGCGTCCCGCTCGCCCGCAAGGGCAAGGACGCCGCCGCCCCCACCGGCAGCCCCGCCGAGACCCCGGTGGGTTCCATCGATACCGCCGCCAGGTGGGCCTACATCGAGGACTACGACACCGGCGCCGCGCTTCTGGAGAAGCAGGCGGACGACGAAATGCCGCCATCGTCGATGACCAAGCTGATGACGTTGTATCTCGTCTATGACCAGCTCAAGCAGGGCAAGCTAAAGCTCGAAGACGAGTTGCCAGTGACCGAGAAAGCCTGGCGCATGCAAGGCTCGAAGATGTTCGTGCAAATCGGCACGACGGTGAAGGTCGAAGACCTGATCCGCGGTGTCGTCGTGCAATCCGGCAACGATGCGGCAATCGTTCTGGCGGAAGCAATCGGCGGCTCGGAAGAGCAGTTTGCCGAAAAAATGAATGCAAAAGCCAAAGAGCTCGGTTTAACGAACTCATTTTTCAAGAATTGCACCGGCTGGCCGGACCCTGAACAGCATATGAGCCCACGCGATATAGCCACGCTCGCCGGCCGGATCATTCAGGACTTCCCGGACTATTATCATTACGATGCTGAGAAGTCCTTCCGCTATAACGGGATCGAACAAGGCAACCGCAACCCGATGGTCCAGAAGGGGACAGCGGACGGTTTGAAAACCGGCCATACCGACGCCGGCGGCTTCGGACTTGTCGCAAGTTCAAAGCGCAACGGCCGCCGCGTGATCTTGGTTCTAAACGGCATGAACTCGATGCACGAGCGCGCGGAAGAGTCGGAGCGCCTGATGGACTGGGCGTTCTTCAATTTCGAGGACGTCACGCTATTCAGCGCCGGCGACGTCATCGAACAGGTTCCCGTCTGGCTCGGCGCCGAGCGCTCCGTGTCACTCGTGGCCGGTCGCAATGTGATCGTTACGATGCCGCGCAACTGGCGCCAAAAGGCATCGGTCAAGGTCGCTTACGATTCGCCGATAACCGCCCCGGTTGCCAGAGGCGACACGCTGGGCAAGCTAACCGTGACCGGCGACGGCGTTCCTCATCTTGACGTGCCCCTGATGGCGGCTGCGGACGTGCCTCTGCTTGGCTTGCCCGGCCGCGCTATCGCGGTGCTGTCGAAATATGTGACCGGTACGTGAGCCGTCAGCCTCCTCTCGGCCGGTTCATTACACTGGAAGGCGGGGAGGGGGCCGGCAAGACTACCCAGTCCGCCTTGTTGGCCGAAGCGCTGGCGAAACGAGGTATCCCCATCCTGCGGACACGCGAACCCGGCGGCTCGCCGGGTGCGGAACTGCTGAGAGGCGTCCTGCTCGGCGGCTCGATCGACTGGTCCGCGCGGGCCGAAACCCTCTTGCATTTCGCCGCCCGGGCGGAGCATGTGGCGAAGACCATCCAACCCGCACTTGACGCTGGCACATGGGTCATCTGCGACCGTTTCTTTGACTCGACGCTGGCGTATCAGGGCTACGGCCAAGGTGCCGACCGAACTTTTATCGCCGAACAGATCCGACTACTGGGAATGGCCCCGGACCTGACACTGGTCCTCGATGTTCCGGAGCCGGTCGCCAATGACCGAAGGCGAGCGCGTGGCGGCGACGCGGACCGATACGAGCGCCTGGATGCGGCCTTCCACGCCCGCGTCCGGCAGGGTTTTCGCGAGATCGCCGCGGCGGAACCAAAGCGTTGCGTGCTGCTCGACGCGTCTGGAGACATTCAATCCGTCCACACCGCCATCATGACAGCGGTATGGACACAGCTGGGCTCCCCCCGCCCGTCATGGTCGGCGTAGGCCGACCATCCACGGCCCTCCCCGCGGCATTCCCCCCATCAGTAACCCAGCGCCGACTGCTCCACCGGCACCCAGCGGCCATCCTTGACCACCGTCAGGAACGAGCGGGTAGAGCCATGGTGTTGATCCGGTCCAAACGATAGTTCCGACCCAAAAATATCCTTGTAGTCGTGGATGCTCTCCATCCCCTTGATGAAGCTGTCCACGGTCAAGTTCTTGCCGGCATTTGCCAAACCGGTCAGAACCACTTGCGCGGCGGTATAGCCGACCTCGCCATGGAAGTTTGGATCCCGGCCATAGCGCGCCTTGTAGCGCTTCGCGAAATCCTGCACCTCCGGGCGCGGATCGTCCGGATAAGCGTACAGCGCCGGGGTCATGCAGTAAAAACCCTCAGTCGCGCCGCCGGGAAGCGTGGCCACCGCCGTGTCATAAGACGCGAACTGTCCAACGAGGACCACATTCCAGCTCATCTTGCGAACCGTCTGAATGATGATGTTGGTGTCCCGCACAATCGTGCCCATCATGATGATATCGCAGCCGGCATCATGCAGCTTGGTCATCGGCGCGTTGAAATCCGTATCGGTCGGCCGGTGCGCAGTCGTATCGACAACCTTGAGCCCGAGTGCCTGCAGTCTCTGCCACGACGCCGGCGAGGACGTCCTTCCCGAAGTCCGAATCCTGATAGGTGACGCAGAACGCCTTGCGGCCCTTGTTTTCGGCGAAGTATTTCACCGCGGCGCGCATTTGATCGTAGTACGACGCGAACTGGCCGAACTTCAGCCTGTTGTAGGGCTCGTACATCGAGCGCGCGGCCGTCAGCGGAAACATGTTCGGCACATTTTTGGCAAACTGAGTTCGGCATGTTGGCATCGTTCATCGGCGTGCCGCCGTCGTCGATCGTCATAAAGACATTGTCGCTGTTCAGCAGTTTGTTCATCGCCTGCACGGCCCGAGGCACCTGATACTGATTATCCTCGACGACGTATTTGATCCTTCGCCCGTTCACCCCGCCCTTTTCATTGGCCTCATCGAACGCCATGCGCACAGCATCGCTGTTGTTGACGCCCTGAACGGCGGTCACACCGGACAGATCGGTGATGGTGCCGATGGTGATTTCGGTATCGGTCACACCGCGAACCGTATCGGCCGCGTGCGCGATCGAACGTCGTCAACAGCCCGCCCACGAGGACGTGCAACAAGATTTTCATAGGCTTCAATCGCATAATGTATCCCTTCCCTGCCCGACGGTGCCGTCACGGTCTGACGTTGCTTTCCGTATGAACGCTAGCTGGGACCATGGCGGTGGTAAAGGAAGGCCGGGCGCTGCCTAGGCCTGCAAAGCATATCCGTGTGGAGCGGGGCCGTCGGTCTTGCACCTCCGGCAATGCCGAAACTACCTCCGAGCGCAGGCAAGCCCCTGTGAAATCCGCCGCGTGACCGCACAGGCGTGATCGCAAGAATCCCCTTCATCCCCATCATCCCCTTCATCCGCCTTAAAAAGCGTGCCCTCCACCCCGAACTGCCCCACCGATCCAAGGAAGAAACGGGCCCCGCTTTGTGGCCAGCCGGTCTCGGTTGCCCCGATCCGAGGCGGCTGATTGGTTGCTTTTGTACCAGTTCGGGAACCAGCCCGTCAGAAGTCGGAACGGGCGAGAAGGCAGCTTCAAGGCGGATAAGAGGGGATGCAGATGGATGGAGGGGATGCGCGGTTGCTGGAGCCGTTGACCCGCACCGATCGCATCACGTACCAATCCGCTGCCGGCAAGCCAGATAGTTCTCGATCCGCTCAGCGTTCTCGATGATGTCGGCCAGGGTGTCGGCCGGGTCATGCTTAGAAGGCACGCTGGCGATCCCGGTCTATGCTGGCCCGCAGGCGCGGCCTCTGAATTGGCTCCGGCAGCAGATCCACCGGCCGGCCAACTAACTCGGTCAGGCGCCGCTCCAACGCTCCGAGTGCGAACAGCCCGATGCGGGCCTCCGGGTCCAGCTCAACGACGAGATCCACGTCGCTATCGGCCATGGCTTCGCCACGGGCAACAGAGCCATACAGTGACAGGTGACGGATACCGGCGCGGCGCAGTTCCGCCTCGTGCGCGCGCAGGAGGGCGATCACGCGTTCAGCCGTTGCCGTAGTGTTCGTCGGTACTCATCGTATCGCTGCTTCTCCGAAGCAGAGGATAGCATGGAAATGGCCGTAGCGCATTGAAGCAGCGCGCTGAAGCAACATGGCGCCCTAAGGGCCTGAGCCTCAGTCGGGCCAGCGCCCCCACATTCACACCATCACAATCGGCCGCACCGGCGCCCCCGTCGCACCGCGAATCTTCGTCGCCAGCAGAATAAAGCAAGCAGCGTAGATACGCGCCGCCGTCAGTTCCTCCAGCGCCAGGTTTTCAATAAGATAAACCCCACACTCCGCCAGAGCGAACTGGTGGACCGGCATCATCAGGCTTTTGTCGGGGTTAGGCAGCACCTCAACCGCCATATTGTCCGCGCCGATCGCAACCACCCCCTGATCAACCAGCCATTTCGCCGCAGGCACGTCGATCCCCGGCTCCCCCTCCAGATACTTTGCGTTATCAACACCGAAAAACCGACCCCAACCCGTCCGGATCAGCGCGATGTCGCCCGGTTCGACAGCAAATCCCCCAGTATCCGCAGCCCGCTTCAGATCGTCCGGCGTAACAGTCTGCCCAGGCGGCAGATGCGAGGCCCCGCCCACATCGAACAGCACCGCCACGTGTGATCATCGGCGGCGCGTGCTCGATCCCCAGCCGGTCCAGCCCCCAGTCGGTCACCACATCCGCAGCGGCATTGCCGTTGTAGAGCATGTCGCCTTTGGAAAAATGCCCCAGCGCGTCGATATGCGTCCCGACATGCGCGGTCATTTCGATCCGCTCCAGATTGGTGCCGGCGTCGTTGGTCGCCCCCATCTTGCGCCGCCGCTTGATCGTGTCGCGCCAGGACCCGAAGATCGACATCAGGAACGGCGTCTGGTTCGGCGCCATATAGGGCGCGCCCATGAAGATCTCGTGGCTCGACATCGTAGATGCGCCCCTGACGAACCGAGCCCAAGCGCGGCCAGCCGCTTTTCCACCGTCAGCAGATTGCCGGCGCCGATCTGGTCGGCTGGTCCCCATTGCGAGTGGCTGTGGATCAGCATCTGGACGCTCCGTTTCTCCTGGTTTCCGCCAGCGTGCCACCCGGATCGTCTCCAAGGCAACCGCCGCGGGGCTGGGCAACGCGTCGCGGTCGAGACAGGATCGCCCCATGACCGACCTCAAACCGCTCTCCAGCCTCGTCTCTGGCTCCTGCTGGCCGCCGCGTTCGGCACCTTTTCCGTCGGTGCCGCCTTCATGCACGCCTACACCGTCTTCCTGGTTACCTTCATCGAGGTATTCGGCTGGAGCCGGGCCCAGGTCTCGCTCGCCTATTCGGTGTCGCAGATCGTCAACGGGGTCAGCTCGCCGCTGGTCGGCTGGTTGGTCGACCGATTAGGACCTTCGCGCCTGATCCTGATGGGCGGAGCCCTGCTGACCGCCGGCCTCCTGGCCAACGCCTGGGCGACCCAACTCTGGCACATCGTCCTGCTCTACGGCGTGATCATGACGCTCGGAGCGAACTGCCTCGGCCTGGTCGTCTTCGTGCCGCTACTGTCACGGTATTTCGTGCGCAACCGAGGCATGGCGGTCTCGGTCGTCCAGTCGGCGAACGGCTTCGCCCGAGCGTTCTCCGCTCCGGTCGCCACGCTGATGATCTCCGGCCTGGGCTGGCGCGGGGCGTATCTCGCACAGGGCGTCTTCATGGCGGTGATCCTGCTGCCGCTGGCGTCACTGTTCCGCGGGATAGGGCAGGGGGCGCGTCGCCGCGTCACGGACAGGGAGGGCTGGACCGTCCGCCAGGCGATCCGCACGCCGCATTTCTGGCTGTTGTTCGCGGTGTACATGTTCACCGGCCTGGGCAGTTTCCTGGTCGCGTTGCACCAGTTGGCGTTCGCCGTCGACATCGGGTTCGACAAGCTCTATGCCGCCGGCGTGCTCGGCATGGGCGCGTTTCTGTCGCTGCCCGGCGTGATCATCACCGGAACCCTGTCCGACTATGTCGGGCGCGAAATCTCCGCGATCGTCACCTACGGCACCTCGATCATCGGGGTGGTGTTCGCGCTGATGATCACCTCGCCCGATCAGCACCTGCTGCTGTGGCTGCACGCCTGTTTCTTCGGCCTGACCTGGGGCGCGAGGGGACCCGCGATCACCGCCAAGACCGCCGATCTGTTTCCCGGCCCGAACCTCGGTGCGATCCTCGGCGTCATCACCATCGGCACCGGCCTCGGCGCCGCCGGCGGCTCCTGGCTGGCCGGGTTCGTATTCGACACCACCGGCAGCTACCGGGTCGCCTTCACCCTGTCCATCGTGTTCTATGTCGCCGGAAGCATCGCCTTTTGGGCGCTGCGCCGCCCCCCCGCCATTCGCGCCTGACGCAGAGCGGAGCGGGGCTTCAAACCCCTTCAGAAGGAGGACACAGCATGCTGTTTCTGGTGATCAGCGAACCCCGCCCCGAACGCCCGTCCAGCGTAACCGCCGCGCGGCAAAGCTACTGGACCTGGATCCAGCCCCTGATCGACAAGGGCGAGGTGCGTTCAGTCCACGCCAAGGTTGGCCGCGGCGCCGTGGTCCTCTTCGACGTCCCATCCAATGAGACCTTGCACGCCCACCTCAACGCGTGGGCCGACATCATCCCCGCGACATTTCAGGTGCACGCGCTGATCGATCCTGAAAGCGCAAGGCGATTCCTGGGGGAGCAAACGGGGTAGCCACGCACGATGCCCACCCTCGACGTCGCCACCGGCGCCATCCTCGTCTACCGGCTGTTCGACGTCGCCTTCGCCATCGATCTCGCCAAGGCCGAGGAAACGTGGGCACGCACCGTCCGCACCGGAAGCTCCCGCGGGCGGCTGACCACGACGCCCGCCAAGGCGGTCGCTTTCGGCGTGCCGCCGGTCGCGATCGGCCTCGGCACCATCACACTCCCCCTCCCGGTCGGATCCGCGCAGGCCACCGTTACCGCTCGGTTGTATGAGTTCGGCGTGGTCAGCATCGCCCTGCGAGTGCCGGTCGCCGACCTGCCGTGGGCCGCGTTCGCCCAGCGGGTCAATGCAGTGGATCGCGCCGTCGGCCTGGACCCGGCCACCGCGCTATGGACCCAGCTCCTGAACCGCGTGCGGCAAGGCGTCGGCGATGCCCTGATCCGACCCACCCCATTGACCCTCGAAGAGGATTACCTCGTCGGCATCGCCAACACCTTCAGCGAGCCGGTGACCGCTGAGGCGCTCACCGATCGTATCGATCTCGTCCCCATGCTGTCCGGTGAGCAGCGCCCGCTATCGGAGGGTGCGACGCGCGACCTGCTGCGCCATCGCTATTCATATTACACCGACGATCTCGTCGTGCTCACCTGGGATCGCGCCTTCATCTATGAACCCCGCGGCGACGCCGACGTGATCGACGTGCTGGAGGTTGCGAACGCCCAGTTGCTGGAAATGCGTTACTACGACGAGCTATTGGACGCCGAGCTGCCACGGATGTACGACTTGGTCGAGGCGACACGGCGCCGCTGGGCCTTGCCTGGCGCCCGCCGCTTCGCCGACCTGGCCCGGCGCTTGTACACCATGGTCGCCGAAGTAACGGAATTGACCGAGAAAGTGGATAACGCACTGCAGGTGACTGAGGACGTCTACCTCGCCCGCATCTACGCCGCCGCCCTGGATCTTTACCGTGTTCCCACCGTAAGCGCGGCGGTTGACCGCAAGCTGTCGATTATCCGCGACACCTACACCGCGCTGTATGACGAGGCCCATGCCAGCCGGTCGGAGGTCTTGGAGATCATCATCCTGGTAATGATCGCCGTGGAGATCGTATTGGCGGTGGTTCGATAGCAACGCCTCAAAGCGACCCCATGTCGGAAATACGCTGGACGCAATACGTATTTACGCTATACGTATTGCAGGACGGAGGACAGCCCGGGCGCGATATTCCATCACGCGTGGGGCTGCCAGCCCGGCATAGCAATACGCCAAGCGTAAATACGAAAGAGTCAGACGAAAGGACCAGTGCTTTGAAAGGATTGAAAAGTACTCGGAATGCTCCACCCATCAACCCGGGTGAGATACGGCGCGTCGCCGGATCGGCAGCACCTCAGAAGCCTCCCGCAACTGTCAGTGTTGAAGGTGGCGACAAGGCAGCGATGCTTTCGGTCAGGATGACAGAAGCGACCTTGGAAGCGCTGGCAGCTCGTGCCCTCAACGATGGCACGACGCAGCGACGCATCATCGCCGAGGCGCTTGCTAAGCACGGCGTTCGGGTTGCGGCTCGAGACCTTGAGCACCGGCCGCTGCCAAGACGTCGAGGCGGGCAGAGGGCGGCATGAGCGACTTATACGATAGGGACATCCTCGAATGGTCGGAGCACCAAGCCGCGCTCCTGCGTCGACACGCCGCCGGAGAGCGGATCAACGACACGGATCTGGATTGGTCCAATATCATCGAGGAGGTGGCGGACGTGGGACGGAATAGCCTGCGGGCCTGCCGCTCGCAGCTGCTTCAGGCGCTGCTGCACAACCTCAAGGCAGAAGCCTGGCCGCTTTCACGCGATGTCCCGCATTGGCGCTCCGAGGCTCGAGTAGCGCGCATCAACGCCGCGGACGCATTTGCACCGTCCATGCGTCAAAAGATCGACGTAGCGGATCTTTACGCCAAGGCGCTGCACGCCCTGCCTGAAACGATGGATGGGCAGCTGCCGCTTCCACTACCAGTGGTGTGCCCGGTGACGCTGAATGACTTGTTCGGAGATGATCCTGAGCAAGACAACCCACACTCAACAACGACCGGTAGTTAGGCGCGATTTGAACTCGATTCAGCCGCGACGAACGATTTCCGAGCGAATCAGGCCGATCGTCGAGCCTAAACCGCCGATTATGGGGAGCCCTCTTTCTACAAATTGCATGGTCTCCGGCGCATCGGGGTCAACGCTTCCATACGCTGACCCCGTTGCCCGAGGCCGTCAGGCTGGCTTCACAACATAACCGTAGGCCGCATTGCTGCGTCCGCCGCCATTGTCGAGATAAGCGGCCTTCATCTTCGAAATGCCGTCCAGCGGCAATTCATTGGCGGCAGCGTGGAGATCCAGGTGATAGTGCCGCGCGCCATTGTAACCAAGGATCGCGCCCTTCACCGGGCCGTCGGCTGCGCCCAACGGGGCAAAGCCGTGCTTCTTCTGCATGTCCTCGGGGATCTCCAGACGCCGGAACGCCTCGATCTGCCACTGCGGCGAACCATACCAGACCGAGTCGGTTCCCCAGAAGATGTGGTCATGTCCGAGGCCCTTGATCAGCGCTCCCATCATGGCGGCGCAGAACCGTGGGTTAGCCGTCGCCGAGACCGCGAAGCTGGTGCCGATATCCGAGTACACGTTGTTAACGCCGTATTTCTGCGGGATCGCGGCGAGGTCGGTGATCCATTTGATCTCGCCGGTCCGTTCGAATTCGGCGAGGACGTCGTTCGTGTTCTCCATGAACGGCTGCAGCGCGGAATGATACATGATGAAGTTGATCTGCGGCCAGTCCTTCGCCGCCTTCGGCACATCGTCCACCGTGGCGTACTTCCAGGCACCACCTGGGATCGACGTTTCATAATCTTTTGGCAACAGGCCCTTATGGATGCAGATATTGGTGATCCCGGACCGGACGACCTTTTCGTAGAACGGATACATGACCTTTTCATCGTCGAGCCGGAACGGATATTTCGTTGTCTGCGGCGACAGCGGGTCGCCGATCGTGTAGCCCTTCCAACTGGTTGGCCTGACCACCTCGATCACCCTGTCGACCTCCTCCATCCAGCCGGGTTGTCTCGGCGTAAACAGCGAATGGAACAGCAACCGCTTCGATCCGGCGACACTGTTCACGTCCGCGGCACCCTGCTTGATCTGGTCGTTGGTCAGGAACCATTTCTCTGGGTCGTCGAAAGGCGCGCCGCTCAACAGAGCGATCTTCGTATCGCTGTCGAAGAAGATTTCCTTCACATAGTTCTGGAACTTGTACCGATCGATCCCCATGCCGATCGGCTCTTTCTTGAGGTCCGGATACCAGTTCGCGGCGGCATATTGCGCGAGCCCCGTCAGACCTTCCCAGCTATAGTCGTCGCGGACAAAGTGAGTTTGATCATCAAAAATGAACTGCCCCGACAAGCTGGATGCTCGGGCGTTGGCTGCATCCGGTTCTTTCGCCTCCGCTGCGTCGACCTTGAATACTTGTCCGTATACTTCGTTCATGGCCACGAAAGCGGCCGCCATGCCACAAGTGGTACGCAGGAACTGGCGCCGATCCAAGCCAAGCTTGCGTCCGGTTTCGTCGGCTAGGTCCTTGATGCGGCCCTCGACCTTGCGCTGATCCGCGGACTGCGGCAGCGGATTGAACTCGCCGTTCGATACCATCTGCGTCGGTACCGGCGAATTAAAGGCCGCCGATTCTGCTGGTGAAAGTTGCGCGAGCTCGCGCTCGCTCAAGTAACTGCCCATTGCTTTTCCCCCTTTTGTAGTGAACGCCTTGCATCCACGAAGCGGAAGAGCCCTCGATATCCGGCTGATCCGGCCCTTGGCATTTTTGTTTCAACCAATCGTCGCAAACAACTCTCAACCTGTCAAGCCGCGAGGTCGCCCCAGGGGTCGCGCCATGACATTCCGAGTGACGTCGGCGGCGGAGCAATCAGCCGCAACCATCTGTCATGACGTGCCCCCGAACCTCCGCTATAACCCTTTCATGTCCGCCCCAGAGCCACGCGCCAACCCAACGCTGCTCGGCCACCAGGAGGCCGAAACGACTATCCTGGACGCCATCCGCGCAGAGCGGCTGCACCACGCCTGGCTGATCACCGGCCCGGAGGGCGTCGGCAAGGCCACCCTGGCCTATCGCTTCGCCCGCCGTCTGCTTGCTGGACGCCCGGCCCAGGACTCCCTGTTCCTTGACCCCTCCAACCCCGTCTTTCGCCGCGTCGCCGCCAACTCCCACGCCGACCTGCTGACCATCGAGCGCGTCTTCAACGAGAAGACCAAGCGCATGAAGACCCAGATCGCCGTCGAGGATGTGCGACGGATCACCAGCTTTATGTCCCTCACCCCAGCCGAGGGCGGTTGGCGCGTCGTCGTCGTCGACGGTGCCGAGGAACTCAACCAGGCTTCCGCCAATGCCCTGCTGAAGATCCTCGAGGAACCCCCGCCACGCGCTATCCTGCTGCTGGCCTGCGCCGCCCCCGGGCGCCTGCTCCCCACCATCCGCAGCCGCTGCCGCCGTTTGCGGCTGACTTCACTGGCAGACGAGCCCATGGCCCAACTAATGGCGCTTTATCTCCCGCAACTCGATGTCGAAGAACGCGGCCGCCTGCTCACGCTGGCCGAAGGCTCCCCCGGTCGCGCCCTCATGCTGACCGAGGATGAGGGCCTGAAAATTGCCATGCTTGTGGACAAGCTACTGTCCGAACTGCCTGACGTCCCAACCTCTCGTGGCTACGAGATCGCCGATTTCCTCGGCCGCAGTGAGACTGGTTTCTCGACTTTCATGGACCTTGTTCGCGCGGGCGTGGCCGGCGCTGTCAGGGAGTCGGTCCGGGGCAGGGGGGATCCCGAGCAAGAACGCCTTGTTGCATTGCGTCCGCTTGATGCTTGGGGCGAGCTATGGCAGGGCCTCACCCGGCTGCAGGATGAGACCGAGCGCTTCGCTCTAGACAAACGTCAGGCGATCGTTGCCGGAGTCGGGATGCTCACTGGCTCTGCCTGAAGCGGCACCAACTGAAGAAGACCCATGAACAAAACCGTCTATGTCACGACCCCGATCTATTACGTGAACGGTGCGCCCCATATCGGCCACGCTTACACCTCGATCGCCGCCGACGCGATGGCGCGCTTCAAGCGTCTGGACGGCTACGACGTCTTCTTCCTGACCGGCACGGACGAGCACGGCCAGAAAGTCGAACAAGCCGCTGCCGCCGCCGGCGTCGATCCGCAGACTTTCACCGACGGAATCTCCGCCGACTTCCGTGCCATGACCGACGCCATGGGTGTTTCCTACGACGACTGGATCCGCACCACGGAGCAGCGCCACAAGGTGTCCTGCGCCGAACTCTGGCGCCGGATCGAGCGCAACGGCGACATCTACCTCGGGCAATACGAAGGCTGGTATGCCGTCCGCGACGAAGCCTTCTATGACGAATCCGAACTGACCACGCGCGAGGACGGCACCCGCGTCGCCCCCAGCGGCGCCCCGGTGGAATGGGTCCGCGAGCCCTCCTACTTCTTCCGCCTGTCCGCCTTCCAGGATCGACTCCTGAAACATTATCAGGAAAATCCAGAATTTATCGCTCCATCCTCACGTCGAAACGAAGTCACCAGCTTCGTCAAAGGCGGCCTGAACGACCTGTCGATCAGCCGCACGACGTTCAACTGGGGTATCCCGGTGCCCGATGCCCCCGGTCACGTGATGTATGTCTGGCTCGACGCGCTCAACAACTACGTCACCGGCTGCGGCTTCCCGGATGAAACCGCGCCGCGCTGGCGCTACTGGCCGGCTGACGTGCATTTCGTCGGCAAGGATATCATCCGCTTCCACGCCGTCTATTGGCCCGCTTTCCTCATGGCCGCCGGCCTGCCGTTACCACGCCGCGTGACCTCCAACGGCTGGTGGCTGATGGACGGCGAGAAGATGTCCAAATCCCTGGGCAACGTCGTCGAGCCGCGCAAACTCGCGGAAATCTTCGGACTCGATCAGATCCGCTACTTCCTGCTGCGTGAAAAACCGTTCGGCGCCGATGGCTCACTGAGTCACGCCGCGATCATCAGCCGCATCAACGTGGATCTCGCCAACGATCTGGGCAATCTCGCCCAACGCTCGCTATCCCTCATCGCCCGCAACTGCGCCGGCGTCCTCCCTGCGCGTCGGTGCCCCGACCGAGGAGGACACCGCCCTTCTGCAAGCGGCCGCGGCGCTGCCCGACCTGATGCGAGCCAACTTCGACCGCCAGACCTTCCACGAAGGCCTGGAGGAAGTTTGGAAGGTCATCCGTGCCGCCAACGGCTACATCGATCGCCAAGCGCCCTGGGCGCTGAACAAGACCGATAAGACCCGAATGGGGGAGGTCCTGCGCGTGCTGATCGACACCATCCGCGTTGTCGCCACGCTGCTGCAGCCCGTCATGCCGGGCAGCATGGCCCGGATGCTCGACCAACTCGGGGTTGCTCCGGATGCCCGAGCTTCGCCGGGCTGGCCGATCCCTATAAAGCACGGCCAGACCCTGCCGCCGCCTCAAGGCGTCTTTCCCCGCTACGTGGAGCCAGCCGCCTGATGCTTGTGGATAGCCACTGCCACCTCGACTACTACACACCGATGGAATTTCCCGAAATCCTGTCACGCGCCGCTGCCGCCGGCGTGCATGAGATGGTGACCATCGGCACGACGCTAGCCCAATCCGAGCGCCTGCCGCCGATGACCGAGGCGTTCGCGAACCTCTGGTGCACGATCGGCGTCCACCCGCACCACGCCGCCGAGGCACCGGTCCCGATCCCCGAAACCCTCGCGGAAATGACCCGCCATCCTCGCGTCATAGGCATCGGCAAATCCGGCCTCGACTATTTCTACAACAAATCGCCCCGTGACATTCAGGCCAACAGTTTTCGGTCCCACATCCGCGGCGCCCGCCTCGCTGGCGTGCCCCTTTGCATCCACGCCCGCGACGCAGACGACGATATTGCACTGATTTTGCAGCAAGAACGCGATATTGGAGGAAATTTCGATTTCCTCCTCCACTGCTTCAGCTCCACGCGCCGACTTGCTGAAGCCGCTCTGGAGATGGGCGGCTACATCAGCTTTTCCGGCATTCTCACCTTCCCCCGTTCAGCGGAGCTCCGCGAGATCGCCAAGGACGTGCCGCTTGACCGCTTGCTGGTGGAAACCGACGCGCCTTATCTTGCCCCGGTGCCATTCCGCGGCAAGCGCAACGAGCCTGCCTGGGTGGCCCACACCGCCAAAGTCTTGGCCGAACTCCGTGGCCTGACACCAGAGGCGCTCGCGGATCTGACAACCTCCAATTTCCGCCGCCTGTTCCGAAAAACCGCCGCATGAAAGTGACTTTGCTGGGAACCGGGGCTTCGGCCGGTGTGCCGATGATCGGTGGTGCCGACGGTAGCGGCGATTGGGGCGATTGCGATCCGGCCGAACCGAAGAACCGCCGCACGCGCTCGTCCATCGTTATAGAAACACCGGAAAATCAACGACTTCTGGTGGATACCTCACCTGATATGCGCACCCAACTGCTGGACTGTCGTATTCCGGGCGTAGACGCCATCCTGTTTACCCACGCTCATGCCGACCACATCACCGGCCTGGATGATGTCCGCATCCTGAACCGGATCGCAAACCGGCCTCTGCCGGCGTTCGCCACCGCCGACACATTGGCTGAGATGACGCATCGCTTCGCCTACGCCTTCAGACCCTGGGATCCCCCGCACTTCTATCGCCCTGTTTTAGAAGCAAAACCCATCAAGCCCGGCGACATCGTCGAGGCCCTTGGCCTGTCGGTCCGCGTCTTCGCCCAAAACCACGGCAAGGTCGAGACGCTCGGTCTACGGATCGGCGATTTCGGCTACTCCACGGATGTCGTGGCCTTGGATGAAACGGCGTTGGAGGCGCTGAAGGGCCTGGACACCTGGGTGGTGGACTGTTTCCTGCGCCGCGACGTGCACTGGACGCACGCCAATCTGGAGCATCGTTCTGCGCTGGGTCGAGCGATTAAGACCACGCCGTACCGTGCTGACCCATATGGGAACAGAGATGGACTGGGCCTGGATGCAAGCCAATCTGCCGACCGGTATCGAGGCAGGCTACGACGGCATGGTGCTGCATATCCAGTGACCCATTGTGTCGCAGGGTGGGTCCCGGCGGCTTGCCCGTGCAGTGGCGGCGGTTAATGACTGGTGCCGGGATCAACCCAGTTGCCGCGGGAAGGGTTAAAAAGCAACGGCCGTCACTTAACATAATATCCATTATGCGGTCATCGTGCGTAAACCCCCGATAGAAACGTCACTCGCGTCCCCGATAGAAATGTCACTGAGGCACACTGCCGTCGGAACGCATGGAGGCGGTAAGTCAGACGAGCGGTCATGACCCGCCTTCGTATGATGATCGACCTGGCGGATGGCCAGCTCACGATCGAGACCGTCGCAGCCTTGGATGACCGCGGCGAAAATCGAAGAACTGCACTAGGCGTGGGATGCGATGCGTGCAGCCGGGGCGTGTCATGTCACCCCGACCTGCCAAGGAGCCAGCCCATTACCACGGCTAAAACTCTTTTCGGGCTTCCCGGAATTAACCTTTTTTGACCAGTGTTCATAACTTTCGCAGCGAGCGACGCCTTAGCCGTTGCGAAACTCGGGTGCGAATACGCGCTCAGGGGCAAATCCGGCGGTCGTGCGCCGCGACGGTCGCCACCCGCCGGTAGATGCCCCGCGCGGATCGCGGGATTATGCGACGATCAAGGTGCGGATTGCCGCCTTGAGTTTGGTGCGGGCCATGACACGCGTTCTGTAGCTACAACCGCCATGTCGGTTCAAACGGACGCGCCCGTCGAGTTGACCCGGGCGGTGCCGTTAAATCACACTGGCGTGCCGATCGTTACATCGAAAAATGCCCGTCCCAGCTTCGGCGACGCAGAACGTTACGCTGTGGTGCCGCTCGGCAGGACGCCATTTAGTCTCAATTCGCCGCTGCGCCCGCTGCGTTTTTGTACCCGCCAAGACAAACGCCATAATCCGGATCGAATAGGCCTGTGGACTGACATACCCCGGGCTGACAATAATAGTTGGCGCCTCCAGCGCAATTCCCGAAACCGACAGTGTTAGAGCCGGCTCGGATGCCGCCCTGGTCATCCTTCGCGTTCCCTGGCGTTGTCCAGCACGTAGTGCAGGAGGATGCTGTGCCGAGGATGACGGCGCAGACACCGATCGTGACGAGCTTCCTCACGTGTCTCTCCTTCTCAAAGGCGCCAATCTCCTGGCATCACATACCGCACGTAAGCCTCGAGCAATTTTTGGCATGATCGGTCCCGCCGCGTCGCGCTTGCGCAACGAGAGCGTCCTCCCCGTCGCTGTCGGGAATATCGACAGTTGCAGCGCCGAGAGTTCCGCGACTTACTTGAACGTATTACAAGCCTGCAGGGTGCCGCTTTGCAGACCCACGGACAGCCACTGGATTCGTTGCGCTGACGACCCATGCGTGAAGCTGTCCGGCACAACCGTGCCCCGCCCTGTCGTGCGAGCCAGCCGGTCATCACCGATTGCGGACGCCGTGGCCACCGCCTGGCGAATGTCGGAATCATCGATATTACCGTGGCGTCGGTTCATATGGTAACGCCCATACGCCCGCCAGACAATCCGCCATCAACTCAGTTCGGACAGAGAGATTATTCGACGTTTTCGCATCCGCTCGTTCTTTGGCGTTCTGAATTTTCGGCAACAGGCCGATCAGGTTTTGCACGTGGTGGCCCACTTCATGTGCGATGACGTAGGCATAGGCGAAGTCACCGCCACCGCCAAGTCGCTGCCTCATATCGTCAAAAAAGGACGTATCGAGGTAGAGCTTGTGGTCCAGCGGACAGTAGAACGGTCCCATCGCGGATTGCGCCGTGCCGCAGCCGGAGTTGGTCGCCCCGGAAAACAGCACCAAGATCGGCTTCTCATATTGGCGGCCACCTTGTTGCGGAAGGATCTCGGTCCAGACGTCTTCCGTCTCACCAAGTATCCTCGCGACAAAATTTCCGATCGCATCGGTAGGCGTGCCCTGGCGGGGCGGTGCGGAGCTTTGCGGCGGCGTAGTTCGATTGGCTGACCATCTCGGCGCCGCCGATCAGTAATCGAGGATCGATGCCGGTGGCCCATCCCACAAGCGTCAGAACCAGAATAACGCCAATACCCAGGCCGCCGCGCGTAGCGCCGCGCATCCCACGCCGGTCCTCGATATTACCCGACGCCCGGAGGTCATCATCTTGCATATCGCTGCTCGCTCCCGGTTCAGGCGAATTTCTCGTAACGCGAATGTGGCGGGATCGGCCGATTTCCGGTCATTAGGCCGATGGTCGTCGTGCGAGCCCGTCTGGGCAAGGATGCGGATGTGTTACACCGGCGTCAAGCTGCAGACCCAGCAAGGGCCGAGCGCCGCGCACATTGGCTCGGCCCCTCCGGGCCCGACAGCATTACAGCGTTCTGACAAATTTTCTCAGCAGCCGCGCAGTCGCTTCAGCCATTTTGGCACCCTGGAATGCAAGATTCCGGACAATCACCTTCGGAAGCATCCTCAGCGGGCAACCCCGGCGAAGCGCTTCCGGCTCAGACGGCGGGATAATCGTCTGCCACGCTTCAACGGGAAGAACCGGATAATTCGGCCATCACCCGAGCCGTTTCAACCAGATAAGCGTAACCAAGGTGCCGATCCGGTTCCAAATGTGCGCCCTCGGCCCACTCGTTCCAGGCGTTGATAAAGACAATCCGCTCGCTGGCGTCCGGAACCGCAAAGGTAATTTCACAGGCCGCGGTTAGCCAGGAATGGTAAGCAGCGGGCGTAGCACCGACAATGGAGAGGCCTTTGCCGGGGCGGCGTGCTTCATTATCCCAACTCGGGCAGACGCCGGGGAAGAGCCGAAAAGCCGAAGGTCGGTTCGCTAAGGCGCCGGCGGACAGATCAGCATAGTCGACCGCCTGCCCTTTATACTCGGGATCAAAGTGGATCAGCGTGTCGCGAATGTTGACATCGTCAATGCCGGTGTTGTGTGGAGGAAAGCCGGCGGCGGCGTCCATGCCATAGGGGCGAGGGTCGTAATCGCCATAAACCTGTGCCATGACGATGTAGGGATCGCCCAGTCCAACGGCCCGAAAATGCGCCCGCCACCGTCGGACCGTCTCCCGCGCGCTTGGCAAGATCTTAGGCCGGTATACCATCAGCAACGGACGGCCGTTGATCCGGATATAGCGTGGGTCGCGGAATAGCGGCTCAAGCGATACGGCGAAAGCAAGGTCGTCCGCGGAGGAATGAGCCTGGCCGATTAGTACTTCTTGATCGCTGCCGTCCCAGCGGCGAGACCAGTCCTCATTCGCCCAGTTGATGCAGAAAGGTAGATCAATCTCCGGATGATCGAGCAGGAGCCGGATCGGAGGTATCGAGCAGCGTTTTGCCGCCAAACCAATAGTGGTGAAAGCACAACCCTTCCAGACCATAGCCGCGGACGAGTTCAGCTTGCCGTTTAAGGATCCGTGACTGACGAAGGTCGTAAAAGCCCAATTCACCCGGCAGGTGAGGTTGATAATGTCCTCTGAAACGGGGAAGCGCCTTTGTTACGTTGGTCCATTCAGTAAACCCCCTGCCCTACTAGGCGTCGTTCTCCGGGATAGCATGGAACTGGGGCAGGTAATAAGCAATCAGGCGGACAGGAGACTTAGTTTAGACGCGGGAACTCCGCCTCGTCCCTATAGTATGGGCTGCGGCCATGGTTCAGTCATGAGTTGGGCCAAAAGGCTCATCGTGCTGACGCCTCAACCGACCAGCTTACAGGTCAGAGGTGCCAGCTGCGGCTCCATTTGGTGACGCTTGGAACCCAAACTGGAGAAATCGTATATCCGCAAAGTAACCCAATGTTAAAGCAATGAGCACTCTCGAGGCACAGTAATACCAGAGCTCGCGCCAGGCGTGTCCACGATGGATATTAATCGTCAATCCTTGCAACTTATTCATGGTGAAACCATTCCGCCGCAGGCATTTGCTTAGGCTTTTTTGTGTAAAAAAGCGTAGATGCGTCCGGTCAAGGATGCCATCCTGGGTATAATGCCAATCTTTCTCCACTAACATCTGGAAAATGTTGTTATAAAATCGCACATTGGGGACGGAGCCCACGATCACTCCGCCCGGCGCAATATACTTGCTTATTTTTGCAAAAAAACCATCATGGTCCGGCATGTGCTCAATCACGTCGTTGCACACGACGACGTCGAAATACCCCAACGGCAACTCCGGTTCGGCTCCTTCAAAAGTGGATCGAATAACCCGGTGCAAACGCCCTCGAGCAACTTCCGCGGCTGGTGAGGGCTCAATCCCCCACGCTTCCTTGACGCCTTCAAGCGCCGATAGGAACTCTCCCTCGGCACAACCGATCTCCAGAACCCGCGCCCTTCTCACAGGGAGGAATTCCGCCATCTCCGGCCGCTTCTGAGTCCAATATCCACGGCTAACCGGCATTTTGACCCACCATGTTGTTGATAGCATATGGTTTCGACGAAAGTAAGCCCGGATTATAACTGGTTCCGTTGCGATATCATAGGGAAGTATGCTAGCTCGCCGCACTCGATTATCCCGGGGTTCGTTACCAATGGAGTTCTCGGTCCGTCAAAGCCTCGCTTGGATGATGCTCTCCCAAGGCGGTCTCTTCCTCCTCCAATTCGGGGGCTCGGTGGCGATGGCTCGGTTGCTAACCCCCTACGAGATGGGCATATACGCGGTGGCCTCCGCGATCGTAGGCATCCTCGGTGTAATACGCTCGATGGGCCTGAACGTATTTCTCATTCGTGAGCCGGAACTTAACCCGGAGGCTCTGGCAACCAGCTTCACCATCAACGCGATCCTTGCAATCGTCACCGCCGCAGCCATTGTGGCGCTCGGCAGTGCAGGCGACACTATCCTCGGCGACACCGGCGTCCAGCATGTTCTTCTTCTCCTGGCGCTATCTCCATTATTCGGTATATTTGAATTACTGCCAGCAGCATCTCTCGAGCGGATTGGCGCCTTTCGGGTCCTGGCAATGGTAAACCTCGCGAAGGTTACCGTTTCGACGACAGTCACCATTTCTCTGGCGGTCCATGGGTTCAGTTACATGAGCATCGCGTGGGGCAGTCTCGCCGGTACGTTGTGCGGCGTGATTTGCCTGAACGTTCTGGGCCAGTCGGTATGTCAGCCTGAGGCTGGGTCTCAAGGATTGGCGCCGCATCACCCGGTTCGGGCTGCAAATGTTTGCCGCCAGCGTGGTCGGCAACATCGCGGGTAAGCTTTCGGACCTCCTTCTTGGGCGACTGGTGGGAATGAGCGAGCTTGGACTCTATTCACGCGCCTCAGGATTGAATGGCCTGCTATGGGAGAATTTTCATCTGATCATAGCGCGCATCGTTTTCGTGGATTTCTCCGAGCGACGTCGCCGATCCATGCCTCTTCGCGAGAGCTACCTGAGGATCGTCGCCATGATCACCGCCTTGCTCTGGCCCGCCTTCGCGGGCATGGCCGTGCTCGCAGGCCCGGTCATCCTGAACATATATGGCCCGAACTGGACCGACGCCGCGGTTCTGCTTTCTTTGCTGTCATTATCCGCGCTCATTATGACATCAGTAACCATGGCAGGAGAAATCTACGTCGTTTCGGGTAAGACAGGCCTATTTTTTCGATATGAACTAAAGCGAACTTGCATTGGATTGCCGTTGTTCGCATTGGGGTGCACGGGCGGCCTTCTATGGGCCGCCGTGTCGCGAATCGGGGACGCTTTGGCCATGGTCCTCCTTTGCAAGAACGACCTCCATCGCATGACCCGAACACGAACCTCCGACTTTGCACCGATCTATTTCCAGAGCGGGGTCCTGACAATCGCGGCCTGCACGCCCGCCGCCCTCCTCATGATCGTCAATGATTGGTCAGTCTACACTCCGCTTTCCGCCATAGTCGTAGCGGTCGCGCTCGGCATCGCAGCTTGGATATTGGGTCTTTGGCTGCTGCGACATACTTTATTGATCGAAGCCGGAAACGCCGGCCGCCACTTCCTCCGGCTGTGGCGCTTCGGTTCCCGCAGCCGGCTGGTCAATGTCGGGGTCGAGGCTAAACCGCGGCGGCAGCATCGGGGTTAGAGGTATTGGCAACCGTCCGGCCAACGTCCCTGCCCCGCTCGCGCGGCCGCGCCCAAACCGCTCCCTGCCGCGGCGAAGCCCGTCGGCATGACCGCAACGTTCGGCGTTCCCCGACAAGGGTAAAAGAACCGCCCCACTGTTGCTTCGTTTTCACAACCTGGCCCCTGGCCCTGTGCCGCCCCGGTGACTAAACAGGGGGCGTCTAAGGGTGGAAACGCAGGAGTCGCCGAATGCGCGTCAGTTGGAAAGCCGGGATAGCTGTTTGGCTGCTGGCCGGGATTAGCGCGGGCAATGCCCAGGCACCAGCCGCCCCCACGCAAGCCAACCCCCCGCCTGCGACCGCTACGGAGGCACCGCAACGCACCTACGGCATTTCGCTACTGGGCGCCCCGTCCCTGCCGCCGGACTTCAAGTATTTCCCCTATGTGAACCCGGACGCGCCCAAAGGCGGTGAGGTCGCGGTCAGCGACGTCGGCACCTTCGACAGCTTCAACCCGTTCATCGTCCGTGGCACCGCGGCCTCCGACGTGTTCCGCGTCTGGGACACCCTGATGATGCCCAATGTCGACGAGGCCGAGACCGAGTACGGCCTCCTCGCGAATGTGATCGAGTTGCCGGCCGACCGCATGGGTGTCGCCTTCGAACTGCGGCCCGAGGCGAAGTTCAACGACGGCACACCGGTCACTGCCGAGGACGTCGCCTGGACCTTCGAAACCCTGCGCGAAAAAGGCCGCCCGTTCTACCGGCAGTACTATGCCGACGTCGCCTCGGTAACGGTCGAGGGCCCGCGCCGGGTGGTGTTCCACTTCAAGTCCAATCTCAACCGCGAACTGCCGCTGATCCTCGGCCAAATGCCGGTCCTGCCGAAGCATTGGTGGGCCGGCCGCGACTTCGACAAGCCGCTGACCGACCCGCCGCTCGGTTCCGGCGCCTACCGGGTCGGCCGTTTCGAGTTCGGCCGCACCCTGTCGATGGACCGCGTTCCCGACGTCTGGTCGAAGGACCTGCCGGTGATGCAGGGGCTGTTCAATTTCGACACCAGGCGCACCGAGTATTTCCGCGACGCGACCGTGGCGCTGGAGGCGTTCAAGGCCGGCCAGATCGATTTCCGTGAGGAGAACATCGCCAAGGAGTGGGCCACAGCCTACGACTTCCCCGCCGTCCAGAAGGGGCTGGTGAAGAAGGAATTGCTGCCCCACCACATGCCGACCGGCATGCAAGGCTTCGGCATGAACACCCGCCGGCCGCTGTTCAAGGATGTCCGGGTGCGGCACGCGCTGGCGATGGCGTTCGATTTCGAGTGGGCCAATGCCAACCTGTTCTATGGCGCCTACACCCGCACCCACAGCTATTTCAGCAACAGCGACCTCGCCTCCAGCGGCATCCCGAAGGGCGCCGAACTGGCGTTGCTGAACAAATATCGCGACCAACTGCCGCCAGACCTCTTCACCAAGCCGTTCGAACTGCCGGTAACCGACGGATCCGGCAACAATCGCGAGGCATTGCGTGGCGCGCTGGCGCTGCTGGAGCAGGCCGGGTGGAAAGTGCGCGACCGCAAGCTGGTCGATGCCGAAGGGCCAGCCGTTCAGCTTCGAGATCCTGCTGGATCAGCCGGCATTCGAGCGCGTCGCGCTGCCCTACGTGCAATGGCTGGCGCGACTGGGCATCGACGCTCGGGTGCGCACCGTCGATCCGGCCCAGTTCCAGCGGCTGGCCGACACCTACGACTACGACATGATCGTCGTCGCGATCGACCAGACCGAAAGCCCCGGCAACGAGCAGACCGGCTACTGGACCTGCGACAGCGTCAAGCCGGAGGGCGGCTACAACCTGATGGGCGTCTGCAACCCGGTGATCGACGACCTCGTGCATCAGGTCGTGTTCGCCCCGGATCGCGCCCATCTCGTGGTCGCGGCCCATGCCCTCGACCGGGTGTTGCTGCAAGGCTGGTACGTGGTGCCGCACTGGTATCTGCAATCCGTGCGGGTCGCCTACTGGGACCGCTTCGGCCGTCCGGACAAGCCGGTGCGCACCGGCCTCGCGTTCGACAGTTGGTGGCTCGACCCGGTGAAAGCCGCCGCCAACGACGCCGCCCGGCGCAACGGGCCATGATGCGTGGCAGGAAGGCGAGGGCTCTGCCCTGGACCCGCGAAAGGGCCGACGGCCCCTTCGATCCCATTAATGGGTGGGTGGCCAGGAGGGGGCACCTCAGACCCATCAACCGCCTCGGTTGCCCCCTCCAGACCACCCACCCAATACGGGTTCCAAGGGCCGCCGGCCCTTGGCGGGGTCGAGGGGCGGAGCCCTCGCCTTGCCTACGGCGCATCACGCTGATGGGCGCCTACCTGATCCGCCGCCTGTTGCTGGTGATCCCGACACTGTTCGGCATCATCGCCATCAACTTCGTGGTCGTGCAGTTCGCCCCCGGCGGCCCGGTGGAGCAGATGATCGCCGAGCTGAAAGGGCACGGCGCCGGCGTGACCGGGCGCATGACCGGCGCCGGTGCGGCCGAGGCGATGCCGGCCGGAAATGGCAGCTATCGCGGCGCCCGCGGCCTGGACCCGCACGTGGTCGCCGACATCAAGAAGATGTTCGGCTTCGACAAGCCTGCCCCGGAACGGTTCGTGCTGATGCTGCGCGGCTACCTGACCTTCGATTTCGGCCGCAGCTTTTTTCGCGACAAGCCGGTGCTGCAACTGATCAAGGAGAAGATGCCGGTCTCGATCTCGCTCGGTCTGTGGTCGACGCTGCTGGTGTATTTCGTCTCGATCCCGCTCGGCATCGCCAAGGCGGTGCGCGACGGCAGCCGCTTCGACGTGGTCAGCAGTGCGGCGGTGCTGATCGGCTACGCCGTGCCGGGATTCCTGTTCGCCATCCTGCTGGTCGTGCTGTTCGCCGGCGGCAGCTTCGTGCAATGGTTTCCGTTGCGCGGGCTGCACAGCATGGGCACCGAAAACTGGAGCTTGCCGGCGCGCATCGCGGATTATCTCTGGCACATGGTGCTGCCGACCGTGGCGCTCGTGGTCGGCGGCTTCGCCGGGCTGACGGTGCTGACCAAGAACTGCTTCCTGGAGGAAATCCGCAAGCAATACGTCATCACCGCGCGCGCCAAGGGCGCCAGCGAGCAGCGCATCCTGTATCGCCATGTGTTCCGCAACGCGATGCTGCTGATCATCGCGGGGTTTCCGTCGGCGTTCATCGGCATCCTGTTTTCCTCGGCATTGCTGGTCGAGATCATCTTTTCGCTCGATGGCCTCGGGTTGCTGGGCTTCGAATCGGCGATCCAGCGCGACTATCCGGTGATGTTCGGCACCCTCTACATGTTCACCTTGCTCGGCCTGCTGATGCAGATCGTCGGCGACCTGTTGTACACTGTGGTCGATCCGCGCATCGATTTCGAGGCCAGGCAATAGTGCATCTCTCGCCGCTGACGCGCCGGCGCCTGGCGATCTTCCGCGCCCACAGGCGCGGCTACTGGTCGCTGTGGATCTTCCTGGCGCTGTTCGGTCTGACCTTGTTCGCGGAGTTCCTCGCCAACGACCGCCCGCTGCTCATCCGCTACGATGGGCACTGGTATGTCCCGGTGCTGCAGGACTACAGCGAGGACACCTTCGGCGACGAGCTTCATGCCGACCGAGGCGGACTACACCGATCCCGACGTGCAGGCGGCGATCAACGCCCACGGCTGGATGATCTGGCCGGCGATCCGCTACACCTACAACACGGTGGTGAAGCAGCTGCCGACGCCGGCGCCCTCGCCGCCGGACTGGCAAGAACCTGCTGGGCACCGATGACCAGGCGCGCGACGTGCTGGCGCGCGTGATCTACGGATTTCGCATTTCGGTGCTGTTCGGCTTCACGCTGACGGCGATTTCCTCGGTCGATCGGCATCGCCGCCGGCGCCATCCAGGGCTATCGCGGCGGCCTGGTGGATCTGCTGTTCCAGCGCTTCATCGAGATCTGGTCCGGCATGCCGCAGCTCTATCTGCTGATCATCCTCGCCAGCATCATCACACCGAGCTTCTGGATCCTGCTGGTGTTCCTGCTGCTGTTCAGTTGGATGAACCTGACCGGCGTGGTGCGGGCCGAATTCCTGCGCGGCCGCAACCTGGACTATGTGCGCGCGGCCAAGGCGCTGGGCGTGTCCGACATGGCGGTGATGTGGCGGCATATCCTGCCCAACGCCATGGTGGCGACGCTGACCTTCCTGCCGTTCACCCTGTCCGGCTCGGTGACCATCCTGGCCAGCCTGGATTTCCTCGGCTTCGGCCTGCCGCCGGGATCGCCGTCGCTGGGTGAACTGGTGTCGCAGGGCAAGAACAACCTGCAGGCGCCGTGGCTGGGCATCACCGCGTTCGTCGTGCTGGGCGGGCTGCTGACGTTGCTGGTGTTCATCGGCGAGGCGGTGCGCGACGCGTTCGATCCGCGCAAGACGCCGCTGGATCGGTTCGCCCAGATGAGCCTGGTTACGGTCGAGGACCTGACCGTCGCCTTCGGCGGCCGCGCCGTGGTCGGACAGTGTCAGCTTCACGCTGGACCGCGGCGAGACGCTGGCGCTGGTCGGCGAGAGCGGCTCCGGCAAGTCGCTGACCGCGCTGTCGCTGCTGCAGCTGCTGCCGCCGGGCGCTGCCTGCGCCGGCCGCGTCGTGGTGGATGGGCAGAGCGTCATCGGCGCCGGCGACGGGCTGCTGCGCCGGCTGCGCGGCGGCGTCGCCGGCATGGTGTTCCAGGAGCCGATGACCAGCCTCAATCCGCTGACGCGGATCGGCAAGCAGATCGCCGAGGCGGTGCGGCTGCACCGGCGCGTCACCCGCGAGGCGCTCGCGCGCGCGTCATCGAACTGCTCAACGAGGTCGGCTTTCCCGACGCGGCGCACCGGCTCGACGCGTTCCCGCATCAGCTCTCCGGCGGCCAGCGGCAGCGGGTGATGATCGCGATGGCGCTGGCCAACGATCCCGCCGTTGCTGATCGCCGACGAGCCGACGACGGCGCTCGACGTCACCATCCAGGCGCAGATCCTGAAGCTGCTGGCGGCGGAAAAAGCGGCGCGCGGCCTGGCGCTGCTGCTGATCAGCCACGACCTGGCGATCGTGCGGCGCTACGCCGACCGGGTCTGCGTGATGAAGGACGGGGTGCATGGTGGAGGCCGGCCCGGTGGCGGAGGTGTTCGACGCCCCGCTCCATCCTTACACATGGATGCTGCTGGCCGCCGAACCGCGCGGCCGGCCGCTGCCGTTGCGCCCGGCCGCGCCGACGCTGATCGCACGGGACCGATGTGCAGCGTGCATTTCCCGATCCGCCGCGGCGTGCTGCGCCGGACGGTGGGGCACGTGCGCGCCGTCGATGGCGTCGATGTGGTGGTGCACGAGGGCGAGACCGTCGGGCTGGTCGGCGAGAGCGGTTCCGGCAAGTCCACCATGGGCTATGCGCTGCTGCGGCTGGTGCCGGCGAGCGGCTGACATCCGCTTCGACGGGCGAGGATCTGGCCAAACTCGACCAGAAGCGACTGCGGCGAGCTGCGCGCGCGACATGCAGATCGTCTTCCAGGATCCGTTCGGCAGCCTGTCGCCGCGGCTGACGGTGGCGGAGATCGTCGCCGAGGGCCTGACCGTGCATGAGCCCTCGCTGACGCGCCCGGAGCGCGGCATGCGCGTGGCGGCGGCGCTGGAGGAGGTCGGTCTCGCGACCGATATCGGCGACCGCTACCCGCACGAGTTCAGCGGCGGCCAGCGGCAGCGCATCGCGATCGCGCGCGCGATGGTGCTGAAACCCCGCTTCGTGGTGCTGGACGAACCGACCAGCGCGCTCGACATGTCGGTGCAGGCGCAGATCGTCGATCTGCTGCAGCAGCTGCAAGCGCGACCATCAGGCTCGGCTATCTGTTCATCAGTCACGATCTGCGGGTGGTGCGCGCGCTGGCGCATCGCATCGTGGTGCTGCGCCACGGCCGGGTGGTCGAGCAAGGGCCGGCCGAGGAGATGCTTGCCCGGCCGCAGCATCCCTACACGCGCGCGCTGATGGCCGCCGCCTTTACCCTGGATGCGGACGAAAGCGTTGCTGTTGAGCAATAATTTGATCGGCTCTACGACCGGCTGACCCTATCGCCGCGCTCGATCGGAGCTGGGCGCACCGCAATGCCTCAGCCAATCACCCGACGCGAGACATGGGCCTGTGCCTCATGGACCAGGGGGGCTGGCGCAGCTGACCGGTTTCGGCTCAGAATTTTTCTAACACACGTTGGAGGGCGTACGACGATGGACATGATCCCGCGCCGCAACATGCTGGTCGCATCCTTGCTCGCGACGGCAGCCACATCGTTGCGGGGCAAGTCGGTTGAGGCAGCAGGCGTTGACGCTTCTATGACGCAGGTGGTGCAGGCCGATGCGATCCCGTGGAAGCAGCTCTACAACTTCCCGGATGGTACAGCAGAGCAGGCGCCGATGCATGGCAATCTGGGCGAGCCCGGACAGTATTTCGTGCTGATCCGATGGCATCCCGGCTATATGAGTGCGCCGCACTTCTACGAAACCGATCGGCTCTGCGTCGTGCTGTCCGGGACCTGGTGGGTCGCAAGCGGCGAGGACTTCGCACCCGAGAGGACCGTGCCGGTCACCGCCGGGGGCTTTGTCCGTCGGGTCGCACGCACGCCACATTACGACGGGGTAAAGAGGGATGCGGAGGGACCAGCCATAATTGCCATCTCCGGCATCGGACCAATTCATTATCATCTGACCGATCCGAGCCAGCCAGGCTGGCGCAAGGTCTGAGTTTCATTTGCTGAGGACCGTCCAGACTGCGCAGCGGACTTGGGGCAGCTGATCGTCTGGAGCGCGTCGGAGTATCCTCAAGCCAAACGCTAGCTCATCGCTGCTGATCAAAGCCCCGGATCGTCCAAGCCAGCGGCGCCGGGTCTACCCTTACCGTGCCGATACGCGGGCGATTGAGATCGGCAACCAGCGCCATCCCGCCCGCCCACATTACCAGGAGCAGCGAGGTCAGCACGATCTGCCGGGATTGCGACACGCCGGAGTGGTAACCCATCGCGCCGATCGCCAGCAGAGAGCCGGCCATCAGCATCCAAGACATATTGGCCGGCACCCGGCTCTCGAATGCGAAGCGCTCCGTCTGCGCCGCATTGAACATCTCGATTAGCGCGCCCGCCAACGTGGACGTGCTGTTTGACAGCTGCTCGCGAGTGATGGTCTCCATCGCCTGCCAGATCTGCCTCTGCAACGCCTCCTTCCGCGAAATCAGCTCGGGTTCGACGTCAAATGTGTCTGAACTGACATAAGCCAGCTGCACCTTGGCAAATGCCTCGATCAGCGCGGCGATCGCCGGCCCTTGTTCACCCGTGATCAGCTTCGAGCGCAGCCAAGCGGCTTCGATCGCGTTGGCCTCCTGCACAATAAGGCCACGGCGAAACTCGAATCGGTTCTGCGCGATGTTGATTGTTAGACTGAGCGTGAACGCCAGCAGGCCCAGCATGCCGGCGGTAATGGTCCCAATACCGGTTAGATCACGATCATGCGCCGGACGGTACCGAGCACGCCAAAGTCCGATGCGGAAGCCGATCTCGTTGGCGGCATAGAGCAACACAACCACCACCCCGCCGAACAGCACCAGACTGATGTCGATCATCGTGACGATAATTTGGTCGAGCATAGGGGTGTCCGGCGATTGGCCAGACGAGCATCACGATTTATCCGCCTCTCATCAACCTACACCTGCCCCAGAGGCGAAAGACGTCATCCACCAGGCCGGTTTGCTGCTGTCATCCCGAAGCTGGATGCATTCACCGCCCCAGGACTGCCTTAAGATCGCACTGATCGGCCTTCGAGACGCTTGTAAGTGAGCCCAATCGATGCAACCGCTCATAAATCGTTCAACAGACCCTGGACAGAGGCCACGGCTATGCTACAGGTCGGTAGGATTGCTGCAACGCAGCATGGGTCAGAGCAATGAAACCGGCTCTTGAAATCTGTCGGCGAGCCACGCTCGGCCATGACTGTGAGAGAGCTGGCATTAGGCGGAGATAATGGACAGAGACGAATTTGGCACGTTGCTGGATCAGACCGGTCTCATACTCACCGAACCGCAGAAAACCGCGCTGTTCGAGGCGTATCCGATGTTCCAGGCGCTGATCGCCCGCGCCACCCCGCCAATGCCGCGCGAAGCCGAACCCGCTGTCATGTTCGACCCCGAGGTGAAGTGATGGAAGCCTTTCTCACCATCGCCGAAGCCGCGAAACTGATCGCGACCAAGCAGCTTTCGCCGGTGGAACTGACACGTATCTGCCTGGACCGCATCGGACAGCCTCGATCCCACGCTGCATAGCTTCCTGCTGGTCACCGAAGAACGCGCCATGGCCGATGCCAAGGCAGCAGAAACTCGGATGATGTCGGCAAAGACAAGAGGACCGCTCGACGGGATCCCGATTGGACACAAGGACATTTACAACACCGCCGGTATCCGAACCACCGGCCATTCGAGGTTGTTGGAGCATAACATCCCGGATGAAGATTCGGTCGTCGTCAGCAAATGGGCCGACGCCGGAACCATTCTGATGGGCAAGCTCGCGACCCATGAGTTCGCGATCGGTGGCCCCTCGTTCGATCTGCCCTGGCCGCCGGCACGCAATCCGTGGAACCCTGCTCACTTCACCGCTGGATCGTCGTCCGGGACCGGCGCCGCTGTCGCGGCCGGGCTGGTGCTGGGTGGCACCGGGTCAGATACTGGCGGCTCAATCCGTGTGCCCTCGGCGCTTTGTGGGCTCGCCGGGATCAAGCCGACCTACGGACTATCAAGTCGCCGCGGCGTCCTGCCCTTGTCGCAGACGCTGGACCATACCGGCCCGATGGCCTGGACAGTGCTCGATTGTGCCTTGCTGCTACAGGCGATGGCGGGCCACGATCCGCTCGATCCAGCCAGCGCCGATCGCCCGGTGCCGAACTTCACAGCCGATCTGGAGAAGGGCGCCAAAGGCCTCCGTATCGGCGTCATCCGCCACTTCCACGAGGTGGATAATCCCGTCAGCCCAGCGACAAAACAGGGTATCGAGGACGCGCTCGGTATCTTTCGCGCCCAAGGCGCCGAAATCCGCGACGTCACGCTGTCGCCGATGATGGACTACAACGCCCCGGGCTGGCTGATCCTCATCGCCGAGGCCTACGCGGTCCACGAACCGTGGCTGAAGTCGCGCTTCAACGACTATGGCGAGCTTTTGCGCGACCGCCTCGCATTCGGCGCGGTCCTGCGAGCCGCGGACTACATCCAGGCCTTGCGCCGGCGGCGCGTGTTGTGCCTGGAGATGGCCAATGCCATGGCCGACCTCGATCTCCTGATCACCGCATCCGCCCCAGCCGAGGCACCGAAGATCGACGAGGTGCCGAAATGGGGGATGCTGGAGAAGCCGAATTTCACCATGCCGTTCAACCTGACCGGGCTGCCGGCCCTCAGCATTTGCACCGGTTACGGCGCCGGCGGCCTGCCGGTCAGTATGCAGATTGTCGGAAAACCGTTCGCCGAGCCAACGGTTTTCAGGGCCGGACACGCCTACGAGATGGCGACCACGTGGCGGAGCAAGCGACCGACGATGTCAACTGCTTTAGAGCATGATCGTCTGGGTATGGCTGAACAGCACGCCGACGGTTCGTGAACCCAATGAGATTAAACAACGAGAAGGACCCCATTTCAGCCCGCTCAGTCAGGGCGAATGGGCATATCGGCCTGGCGGAGAATTCGCGATGACCGACAGCAAGTTCGAGGCCCGCGTAAAAGCTTCAGGCCTGCGTCCGAAGCCGGCAGACATGCCGATGCTAGAGGCCCTTGTGCGAGACCTCGATCGAGCGGCAGTCATGCTGCGAGGACCGAGGCCCTACGCGCAAGAACCGCTTAACGCGTTCCGCCTAAGCCCGGCGCAGGTCTCGTTTTGATCGGGCGTCCCCCTGGCCTCCCGAAGCGCTGTCTGACGTTACGTTAGTCGTCAATCCAGCGGAACGCGACCGCAGGCTCGTTAACTCTCCGGTAACATCTGCCCGCTAATCTGGGGTCGGAGGACCCCCCGATGCAGTTGGCAATGTCTCCGGCGGCGAAACAATCCTCTCCGGCGGCGACCCGAGGACCACTACGGACGCTTCCAAAATGGGCGGAGCGGCCCGGCAAGGGTCTTATGTCGCGTTCACCAAAAACCACTGCCCGCGTTTGTCGTGCCGCACCCCAGGGGCGACATCCCGCCGAAATCACCTGTCGGGTTCTAACCGAATGACCCCGCCTGATTGCAGCCGTTGCGGTCGGCCGATTGGGCCAGCATCCGCCGACACGCGCCAAGCGTGACGACACGTTACGGAGGGATACCAACAAAATGCCTGATCCAATCCTGCCAATATGACAACTTATACGTGGGACCCGACCGCCCTCGGCTCTTCTGCCAACTGGGCTACACCCGCGGATTGGCTTCCCCAGGTTGTTCCGGACTCGGCCAATGCCGATGCAGTGATCCCTGAAATCACCTCGAACGGCACGCCATACCTCTTTTCCATCACGATGTCGGGGAGCCCCTATGTCCTCAATTCTCTGACGATCGTTGACGCGTCCCTCTCGCTCGACACCTCGCTATCGATCGCGGCGGGCTTCACCTTGGGCGTGCACACCGAATTGGATATCGCTGGTTCCTTGGCCGTGGGCAACTTGGAGAATGCCAACGGGTCGGATATCCAAGGATCCGGCCAGATCAACGTCGCGAATGATTTCGTCAATAATGGAGAGATCATTGGCGAGGGATTGACGTTGGACGTCCCCGGGCTGCGGAACAACGGCACGCTGATCGCAGGCCCCGGAACGCTGATGGTCGATACGACATCGGGATCCGGCACCTTCGCCAATTTATCCAATGGCACGCTCAGCCAGGGAACCTACGAGGTCCAGGCCGGTGGCCTGCTGGACCTCAATGTCGGCGGGGTCATTGTAACCGACGCGGCGAGCATCACCCTGGACGCCGACTCGTTCGAGACATCGACCGGCGTGGGAGGCAGCGGGACTCTCATCACCCAAACTCTGCAAACTATCGCACCCTCTGGCACTTTGACCCTGCGGAACATGGTCTTCGCGAACATCAATCCGTTGACCGTTTATGGCGTCGTGCAGCTGGAGGGCGGTACGCTTTCGACTCCCGGTCTGACAATCGAGCAAGGCGGAACTGTTGTCCTTAGTGGAACTGTTGGCGTCAGCGGAACCGTCATCGGACCGGTCACCAATGACGGCATTCTCGCGGTAAGCGGCGGCAGCACTGTCACGCTTAACGGGCCGATCGGCGGTACCGGCAGTGTCGCGATCCTGTCGGGGAGCTCCCCGCCCCCCACGACGAAACATCGACGGAATCCGTGGAATCCGACGGAACCTTGGAAATCGCTACCACATCGCCGTTCGAGCAGACGGTATCCTTCGCCGGCTGGAATGGGGAACTTATTATTAACAACCCAAATCGGTTCGGCGGCCTGGTCTCAGGCTTCAAGGGCACCAGCGGTCTCGACGAGTTGGGTTTTGGCCGGACGCAGCCTTTCAAAGTCAGCGACACGATCCTATTGAAAGGTCTGGGACTGGGTGCGATCACCGGCGTCACCTACAATGGTTCGACGACCGGCGGCACATTGACACTTCAAGAGGCCGGGACCGCAATCGCGTTAGATTTCCTGGGCGACTATACGCTAAACAACTTTGTGCTCACTGCCGGTCCGCAGGCCCTTTCAACGTCGCCACCGAGCGTCGCGATTACCTATATAACCCCCCCGACGATCTCCGGCACCGTCACGGGCCAGGCGGTGACCGATCAGACGACCATCGCGCCGTTCTCCCAGGTGAGCATCGCGGATCCGAATGCCGGTCAGACCGAGACAGTAACGGTCACGCTGTCCGCGGCGGCGAACGGCGCCCTGTCGAACCTGGCGGGCGGCGCTTATGACGCCGCCAGCGGAGTCTACACCGACACCGGCACCGCCGCCGCGGTCACCACCGCGCTAAATGGCCTCGTGTTCACCCCGACGGCCAGCACGATCTTGCCGGGCCAGACGCTCACCACAGGGTTTACTATCAGCGATGTCGACGGTGCTGGGGCACGCGCCACGGACAGCACAACATCAGTTATTGCCACCGCAGCGACCGAATTCGCAATGACCGATACAACTACAGGAATGGCCAGTACTTTTGCTAAAACACCTTACGTTGGACCGGTCGCTGGACTTCAGTGGGAATACATCACGACAACATCCGATAGCTTGGATATCGCGGCGACGGCACCCGACATCTTCATTCATACCGGCTCCGGCAACGACGCGATCGACCTTAGCCATGTCGGCGGCACCAACGTGGTGGATGGTTCTACGGGGTCGAACTTTCTAGTCGGCGGCATTGCGAATGACACCTTCTTCGTCGACGACCGCAATGCTACAGCCGCTATTTGGAGTACAGTCAGTGGCTTTCACTCGGGCGACGCGGCAACGATATGGGGCGTGACGCCGAGTGACTTCACCCTGTCATGGGCGGATGGACAGGGAGCCACCAGCTACACGGGTCTGACATTACATGCCACAGCTGCTGGCGTGCCCACCGCGTCGCTGACGTTGGTTGGCTTTACCAGCGCCGATATGAACGATGGCAAACTAACTGTGAGCTACGGCACGACCGCGACGTCCGGCGGCGTGCCGGGAAGCACCTATATGTATGTTCACGCCGATTGATCGAAGTAAACGCAAAGCGAAAGACCCAGTTTGGACTTTCATTTCATCTTAAGACGTTGGATACCCTGCCGGTATGTATGGAGGAATACCCTCACGGTTCGCCCAAAATCGACCTGCAGGCCGCCGGCACAGGCGGCGGATGGTAAGGTGCAGCGGGCTTGGCCGGATTGTTCAACTGATCGAACCACCACTGCAGCGTGCCATCGCATCCATCGCCGGGCGGCGGCGGAGGCGCCTGCACACACTCTGCCTGATCGGCCGGGCAACGAAACCGGATATGCATATGCGCCGCGTGCCCATACCACGGTCGGATCAGGTGCAGCCACGACCGATCCCCGGTCACCTCGCGGCAAAGCTGCCGCTTGATCGCGGGATTGACCAAAATCCGGTCGACCTCCGGCAATCCGGCCGCCATCTGCAGCAACGCCATGACGCGAGGCGACCATACCGCCGGATCAACGTCGCGTCCGTCCGGCCGCACCACGCTCCGCGGCTCAACCGAAGCGCGCTCCGATGCCGTTAACGGCTGACGCGGCCGCATATCCAGGCCGACATCGGCATCGAGACCGATCTGATGACTGACATGGCCGCCCGGCATCGGTCCGCCGCGCGCCCGGGAGATATCCTCGATCAGCAGCGTCGGTAGGCCGGCATCGGCCGCCTCACGCCCAAGTTGCTCCAGGTGGGCGATCGTCTGCGGCGCACCCCAAAAAGCGCTGCGATCTAGATGGATGGTCTGAAATCCGGGGCCTTCGGGCGGCAGGCTGACGGCGCCCGCGATGCAGCCCCCGGTACTCGGGCCACCGATGATAAGCAACGGACCCGAAGCCGGCCCACTTTGTTGCGCCACCGCCGCCACGACCATCATCGCCAGGAAAACCGCAACCAGACAAAACTTCAAAATCTGCGCTCGAACACCGTGATGACGTCGCCCGGCTGGATTAAGGTCTGCCGGCTTGCTGTCCCCTCGACGGCGCCACCGTCCTGGGTCCGCACCACCGAAGCATAGCTTTGGACCGCCCGATAGGTGAAGCCGCCCGCCACCGCCGCCGCCGTTACTACAGTCATGCCAGGCTGATAAGGATATTGGCCCGGTTTGCTCACCTCGCCCAATACGAAAATTGGCCGATAGGTGATCACCTCGGCCGAAACCGATGGCGAACGCAACAGATTTGCGTGCAGCAGAGCCTCGCTGACCCGCGTCGCCAGCGCATCCGGAGACAGCCCGGATGCCCGCACACTGCCGATCAGTGGAAGCGAGATCGTCCCGCTGTCGCTGACACGGAACTCGCCGGTGAGCGAATCCTCTCCGAATGTGATCAGCCGCACAACGTCGCCGGGTCCAAGTCGGTAGGCGCCCGGCGCCGTTGGCGGAAGCTCCGGCAGCCCATGCCCAGGGGCACACGCGGCCGCGCAAAGACTCAGTAGAAAACACAGAACTAGTCGCAAAGAGGCGAGACCCTGTTTTGGGGTTCCAAGCATTCAGTCGGTACTTCTAGCTAAGCTTGCATACAGGGAAGTTCCTTAACGACCAGTTAACCCCTCCCGGGTTTTATAGATCTCTAGTCACGCCTGCCGCAGGCGCGCCCACCGGCTACAAGGAGCGCATTGCCGAGTTGCGTTAGCGAATTTTTAAGGATTAGCGCCTACGACGGTGCTCACCTTCATCCCACCCGGGATAACCCCTGCGCACGAGCCAAAAGGGCCGACATACGCGGATGCTCGAGAAGCCCGCCAACAGCCCGGGAGCAGCGCCGGTCCCGGATTTGGGACCGCGGCACCTGGCTCCCGATCAACCGCGCGAATCGTCGCGGGAAGGCCTGTCGGGATTTATTTCGGCCATCCGCCAACGGCGGATGACGCTGATCGCCGTTATCGTGCTCGTCCCCTTGTGCACCTGGCTAACGCTGCAGCAGGTCACCCCTCTCTATACCGCGACCGGTTCGCTGATCTACGAACCCAGCGCCTACAAGCTGCGGGAGCTGGAGAGTATCGTCCGCCAGGACCCCACGACCGATGGGATGATGGCCAGCCAAGCTGAAATCCTGCAGAGCCTGCATATCGCCCAACGAGTCGCGGAGCGCGGCAATCTTTTCGATAGTCCCGAATTCAATGCAGCTCTTCGGCCGGCGGATTTTCCCCACCGCCTCCTATCGGGGCTGCGCGAGCTTCTCGGCATGGAAACCGAGGCGCCACCCGATGATCCGGTCTATGGGCCGGTGCAGGACCCGGCGCGCGACCGGACGCTGCTTGTGGTGAAGGACAGGCTACACGCCGCGCCGGTTCGTTTCTCCCACGTCATCGAAGTCACGTTCGTCTGCGCCGACCCGCTGCAGGCCGCGGCCGCGGTGAACAACGCGATGGATGTCTATATCAAGGATCAGTACGCCGCGAAGCACCGCCTCGTCGACACCGCCACCGAGCTTCTGCAGAAGGAGGCTCGCGACCTCAGAAGCCAGGTGCACCAAAGCGAGGAGCGGATATCCACCTATCGCGGCGAGCATGCCATGAGCCAGGGGATGCATGCCGCCACCGGCAACGAGGAGATCACCCACCTCGCCGAGGATCTGGTCAAGGCGCAGTCGGAACTTGCCGCCGCGAACGCGCGTCTTGATGCGGCGCGCGGCAAGGCGGGGGCCGAGGCGCAGGCCAGCGTTGCTCCGTCAGTGGTTCAGCTGCGAGCGCAGTTGGAACAGCTCGCCGGCCAAATGCAGGCCCAGCGCAGCAGGCTGGGCAGCGCCCACCCCGAAGTGCAAAGCCTCAACCGCCAGTTCGCCGACGGGGAGCGTGCATTGAAAGCCGAGATCGCCCGCGTCGTCGCTTCGACCGACGCGGATCAGCACGCTGCCTCGGAGCAGGTAACGACGCTGGAAGGGCTGCTGGCCCGGGCGAAAGCGGCGGCACAAAGTGCCGACAAGGCGCAGATCCCGCTGAATGCCATGACCCGTGACCTCGATGCCGCCCGCGGGCAACTGCAGGGGGTCCTGGAGCGCATCCAGCAGACCGCGCAGCAGGCCGCCGTCGAATCGTCCGAGGCGCACGAGATATCCGAGGCGATCCCGCCCGAACACCCGACCTTTCCGCGCACCATGCCGACCATGGCGGCGTCCATCGCGGCCGCCGTGTTCCTGGGGCTTGTGCTGGTCCACGTGCTGCGGCTAATCGATGCAACGCTGCTCAGTGGCGAGGAAGTCCGGCGTTTGACCGGCGTGCCATGCCTCGCCCTGATCCCGCAATTGGGCAAGCGCGAGTTGGGACATCTAAAAATCCACGACTACGTCGTTCGTCGCCCGTTGACCGCTTTTGCCGAACAAATCCGGTCGCTGCGAGCCGGCGTGTCGCTGGACATCGACCACCCGCAGGTCATCGCCATCACCGCCGCCCGTCCGGCCGAGGGCAAATCCCTGCTGACCCTCGCGCTGGGTCGCTCGGCACAGCTCGGCGGCGAGCGCGTCCTGTTGATCGAATGCGATCTACGTCAAGGAACCTTTCAGCATCGGCTGAACGGCAGCCCTTCCCCCGGCCTGGCGGAAGTCTTGCGAGGCGACTTCAAATGGCGCGAGGTGCTCCAGAGCGACCCGTTGACCGGCATGAAATTCATCGCCGGCGGTGCTCCGGGCGCTGACGTGCTGGGTCTGTTCCTGTCCGAGGAGATCCGGCGGCTCCTGGTCGAGGTTCGGGAAGATTTCGATCTGATCCTGCTGGACGCACCGCCGGTTGAAGCCATGACTGAGGCCCGAGTCGCCGCCGCTCTGGCCGATGCCACGTTGTTATGTGTCCGGTGGCGCTCCACCCAGACGAAGACCTTAATGCATTCGGTGGAGATGCTGCATGATGCGCACGTCAAAATTATCGGAACTGTGCTGACAAGGGTCGACCCGCGCGTGCATCTTCGCTCCGGCCACGCTGATGCTGGAGTTTATCATCGTCGCTACAAGGCGTATTTTAAAGGATAAATTCTGATGCCGCAGCGTTTCCTGGTCACCGGCGGGGCCGGCTATGTCGGCAGCCATCTGGTGGCCACCCTGTTGGACCGGGGCCACCGCGTCACAGTTCTCGACAATCTGCAAACCGGACACGCAGCAGCGGTGCCGTCGGCTGCACCGCTGGTCATTGCGGATCTCGCGGCGGCTGACACGCTCGACGCTGTGCTGGCCGATGGCCCGTGGGACGCCGTCTTCCACTTCGCCTCACTGTCGCAGGTGGGCGAGAGTATGCGCATGCCGATGCGCTACCTGCTGGAGAACGCCGCCAACGGGATTAGGCTGATCGATGCTTGCGTGCGGCACGGGGTGGAACAGTTCGTACTGTCCTCCACTGCCGCCCTGTTCAACCTGAATAGCGATGCACCGATACCGGAAGACACCCCGATCGACCCACAATCGGCCTATGGCGACAGCAAGTGGATGATCGAACGCGCTTTGCGCTGGGCGGGCCAGGTGCATGGCCTTCGGTATGCCTGCTTGCGATACTTCAACGCAGCCGGTGCCGATCCCGCCGGCCGTTTGGGTGAGGACCACCGGCCGGAATCACATCTTATCCCGCTGGTGATCGATGCCGCGTTGGGCCGGCGCGCGGCGCTGGACGTGTTCGGCGACGACTACCCGACGGCGGATGGCACCTGCATACGCGATTACGTGCACGTTTCGGACCTGGCGTCGGCCCATCTGCTGGCGCTGGAGGCCTTGAACAAGGGCCCCGTGGTCTGGAACCTGGGAAATGGCGCTGGTCACTCGGTCCGCCAGGTGATCGCAGCGGTCGAGCGCGTGTCCGGGTTGAAAGTGCCATATCGAATAGTCAGCCGGCGCGCGGGCGACGCCGCGGTGCTGGTGGCCTCGTCTTTACGGGCGCAACAGGCCGGTTGGTGCCCCGAACACGACGATCTGGACGACATCGTCGGGTCGGCGTTTGCGTGGCGGAAATCTCATCCGAATGGTTACGGCGGTTGACCCAACGTCCCTGCCCTGCCCGCAGCGGATCGCTTTGACCGTCATCGCCATCGCCGGCAGGACCGAAATGGCTATCAACCGAACCTACAACGCAGTGACTTTATGATCGGCCGCCGCCATACGAGCGTGTCGGAGGCAACCGGCCCATTCGGTCGATCTGCGAAATCGGATCAGTCCCGGACGCCTTGCCCGTTGATCGAGTATACTTCCCATCGATCCTCAGGAAAACTTGACGTAGTGAGACAGTCACCTGACCGTCGTGAGCCCACTCGGGAGAACAAAGAAGCGGATTGTAGAAATTCGTTGCTCCATGCGTGCTGTCGGTGGGCCGGTGGCGAGCAAACCGTAACGCACTGAATTGAACCGCCTGCCAAACGGCTAACTCGCGCGGGACAATGGTGTCTGACGACCTCACCCACTGGAACTGGCTGCCGTTGTCCGCCCAGATCGTGCCGCAAATGGTCAAATCGGTATGCACCGCGCGGTTGTAGACCACCTCCGCAACAGCAAGACGCTCGGCTTCCGATTCGCCCCGTGCTTCATGGTACATGGCCAACGCCAGGCACAGGATTTGGTCGTGCTTCAGCGAACTTTCCTGCCGAATCGGCGGAATGACAGAACTAGCGGGAAGCCGCCGCAAATCATTGGCCGCGGCGATCGTCGATGCGGCGGCGTTGTATTCCTTTGCCCATACTGGTAACGCCATAATAGTCAATACAAAACCGAACACTAATCGACCGAATCGCATCACTATATCCCGGCGTGGCAGAAGCCATCAGTGCCACAACCTCGCCCAAGCTGAGCCTCATAGTTGCGTGATCAGCCGACCTGCTTGTTGGGTGCTCGCGAGCCTATTGCGCTGGTCGCCGGGCTACGGGCGGTCGCAGGTCAGCTTAAAAAGAATGGGTGCATCCGAGCCGCCGGAGCCATCAATCTTCAGCCGTGATTCCACTCGCTCTCAGACGGTCCGCCAGCAATTCTATCAGCATCACAGCCGTCTCCGCCTGCCTTTCAGGCGGAAAATATTGAGCGAGCGTATGGACCGCGCCCTCGACCAGCACGCCCAGCACCGCGTACGGGTCCGCGTCGCTCTCGCCGACTATGCTAATCATCTGAGCCAGGACATGCACCGGGTCCGGTCTGTCGGCTGCAACCCGTTGCACGCGGCGGATCAACTCATCCACGGCTCGGAAAGGTCGGTCTGGCATTGCGGCAGCATGCCCGGTGATGCGGCTATCACGCAACCCCAACTGCCCCACCTGCGAGACACGTCCGGTGTTCCGGCCTCATTCCGAATGGCTCACCCCATCGAGGAATTGTAACCAGTGTTCGGGTAGCCCATGATGTCGCGCCCCTTCTCGCAGCAGAGAAATATAGCGGTGTGAAGGATTGCCATCGATCTCCTTGCCGATAGCAACATACGCGATCGCCGGCACCGGCTTTCTGTCCAGGTCTTCCGCGACCAGCAACGTCGGGCGGTACCCGCGACCAGGCACCCCTTCGGTCGAATCCAGCCGCAGCAGGTCGCGACGTGTGATCTTGTACAGGACGCCCCATACTTCCCGATCCGCATCGGGGCAGATGTTGGCGGGCGCCGCCCTGCCCTTCGGTCGGCCCTCGAGATTGAAGCGCAAGCGATAACCGGGGATTCGGCCAGCACGCGATTCGAGCGGCCTGATCCTGCGCCGCTCGACGAACGTCCCTTCGTGCATGTTGGAGCCGTATGCGAAGTACCAGACATGATCAGACGGCCGGCCGGCCAGGACGAGCCCATGCCGCCGGTAGTGCCACCGCGACAGGTGCCAAGACCTCGCCAGCCATCGTCGCCAACGGATGCGCATACTAGACCAGATGTTCGCCTGAGACCGGGGCGACCCGTCTCACAGTATGCAGGCTTTCGAGGATTGCGCTGGATGGTCCGGCGCCGAGCCTCATGCATAGGAGACGGGTCATGGGACAGTGTATCATCTATGTCGGCCTTGACGTGCATAAGGATACCATTGCGGTCGCGGCGGCCGAAGCGGGGTTGCGGGGAGAGGTGCGCGAGCACGGAAAGATCGCCAATACACCTGCCGCCTTGACGGCGTTGACCGAGCGGGTGGCCGGTAGAGGAAGGGAGCTACGGTTTTGCTACGAGGCCGGACCGTGCGGCTATGGCATCCAACGACAACTCAGCGCGATTGGGCATGATTGTGCCGTGGTCGCTCCATCGCTGATCCCTCGCAAGCCAGGCGAGCGGATCAAAACGGATCGACGCGATGCGATCAACCTCGCCAAGCTGCACCGCGCTGGTGAACTGACCCCTGTCTGGGTGCCCGATCAGGCGCACGAGGCGATCCGTGATCTCGTCCGTGCGCGCCAGGCGGCGGTCCGCAGCCTTCGTCAATCCCGCCAGCAATTGTCCGGCTTCCTGCTGCGCCACGGTCAGCACTATCACCGCCCGGCGTGGACGTTGTTGCACCGGCGCTGGCTGGCCAGCCTGAAGTTCGACCAAGCGGTGCATCATATCGTGCTGGAGGATTGTATCGCGGCGATCGAGGCGGCGACGGCCCGACGCGATCGCCTGGAGGCAGATATCGAAGCCGCGTTGCCAGAGTGGTCTCTTGCACCGGTGGTGCAAGCGCTGCAAGCGCTGCGCGGCGTCGGTCTGGTTGCCGCGGCCACGTTAATGGCTGAACTCGGCGATATCACCCGCTTCACCAACCCTCGCCAGCTCATGGCGTATCTCGGCCTGGTGCCGTCGGAGCATTCCAGCGGCCGCACACGCCGCCAGGGCGGGATCACCAAGGCTGGTAACGGCGCGGCACGACGAATGCTCATCGAGGCGGCATGGAGCTATCGCTTTCCTGCGCGGATCAGCCGAGAGCAGCTGTTGCGGCAGGAACGTCTGGCCCGGCCGATCCGCGATATTGCCTGGAAGGCTCAGGAACGGTTGTGCCGACGCTATCGCGCGCTCGCCCGGGCCGGAAAACTGCCGACGGTGATCACCGCGGCGATTGCTCGTGAACTGGCGGGCTTTATCTGGGCGATTGCTAAAGAGGTACAGTCCGCGGCTTCCTGAAGGAAGAAGACCGGTAACGTTGCACTCCAAGGGAGTCGCCACACGCAACTGCAACATCCAATGCTGAGCAAGGTTGGGGGCACGGTCACGGCCAGGAGAACCCTCGAGTGTACTATCAGCCGGATCCATCCGACGCTGGCCACTAGACCGAGGAAGCTCCGCGACGCATCAGGGTCCGGCGGTAACCAACCCGCGCATCAGAGCATGATCAACCGTCGTTACATGATCGTGCCTCCTGCCTTGCTCAGTGGCGGCAATGCTGAACAGCTTGAAGGCCAAGCAAGGAATTTCTGTGCCTGCAGCTTGAAACGGCGAACATGAAGGTACGCCGTTTCCATAAAGCCGAACCTATGAAGAGATGGGGTCGGCATGCACCACTTCGGCACAGGAAGCACCTACCACAACGGCACAGCGATGGTCACGACGGTGGCCGGTTGAGGTAGGGGATCGTCAGAATGTTGATTTCGAGGGCCGGACGAAGATGTTCGTCTCGCTATTCCAGATACGGCGTCAGCACATCTTCGATCCATTTCATGAATGCGCGGACTCGGCGCGACAGATTGCTCCGATGTGCTACGACCAGGGACACGGCGGGCGCCCGGCGACGAGAATCGGGTATGATCTCCACAAGCGCTCCACTCTCCAAGTATCGGCCAATCCCCAACAGTGGCGCCTGAATCAGGCCAAGGCCGGCGAGGGCAGCGGCTTCGTAAGTCTGCGCGCTGTTGACGTGTAGCGCACCTGGCAACTGAAGCGTCGCGTAGTTGTCGCCGTCCGGATATTCCCATCCAATGGGTCTTGCGCCCAGCATCGTCGAAAAATGAATTGTCCGATGTTCCTGACGCTGAAGATCTTCTAGCGATCGAGGGACGCCATAGCGCGCCAGATAGGCGGGACTGGCAGCGTTGACCATGCGCAACAGGCCCAGCCGGTGGGCAATCAGCGTCTCATCCCCGATGGGACCAAGTCGCAATACGCAGTCAAACCCCTCTTGAACCAGATCAACTTGCCGATCCGTACTCGACACCTCCAGCTCCAACTCGGGGTAAGTCGCCATGAAATCCGGCAAGGCCGGCACGATCGTTGTGCGCGCCACCTCGGTCGGAAGATCGACCCGTAAGCGCCCGCGAAGTGCCACTCGATCGCTTGCGAACATTGAGTGCAGATCATCAACTTCAGCAAGCAGATCGCGGGCGCGGCCATGAAATGCGCGTCCGTCCTCCGTCAACTGCACGCTGCGCGTCGTCCGGTGCAGAAGCCTGACACCGACATCTTCTTCCAGCTTCCGGACCGCCGTTGAGGCCCTCCCCTTTTGGATGCCCAGGCTATCGGCCGCGCGGGTGAAGCTCCCCATTTCCGCTACCGTTATGAAAATGAGGATGGGTTCGAGATTCTGCATTTTCGGGCCTTGGCATTGTTCACCGAAGAGAGAACAGTGAGTTCTTTTCATCGGTGTTTATCATACCTAGGAGACACAGTAAGCTCCTGAATATGGGGATCCCCCCCATCGGAGGTAACAAGTGTCCGAAACTATGAACCTGCATCACGTGCCTGAAGCTATGACCTTGCATAACAGCCTTTGGGCCGGCCGAATAATGAGCGCGATTGTCGTTATCGCTCTGGTGGCAGACGGCACTATTCAGCTTTTCGCGCCGGCACAGATCGCGAGCGTGTTGCAGGAAACCGGGTTCGCGATGGACCTGACCCGTGTCGTGGGTCTGATCATACTCGCCTGCGCCATCCTTTACGCCATTACAGCCACCTCCGTCCTCGGCGCGATCCTGGTGACGGGCTTTCTGGGAGGTGCCATCTGCGCCCATGTCCGCATTGGTGAGTTGGGGTCGCCGCCTGAAATCATTTCCCTGCTTTTGGGTGCGATGACATGGGGCGGCCTCTACGCGCGCGATCCCCAAATCCGGGCCATTCTGCCGCTCATCCGTTGAACCAACAGGGGCATTGTTCTGTCCCTATAGATCAGGAGAAAATCCATGTTTTTGGTGATGGGAATTACCGGAAAAGTGGGCGGTGCAACCGCAGAACATCTGTTGGCACAAGGCAAGAAGTACGCGCGCTAGTCCGCAATCGCGAGAAGGCGTCAAGCTGGGCGAACCAGGGTGTGGAATTGGTAGACGGCGATTGGAATGATTTCGGCAGCCATCGAGCAAGCGCTCAAAGGGGTCGAAGGCGCGTTCGTCATGTTGCCTTCTGTCTGGGCCCCCTCGCCCGATTACAAGGAAGCCAAGGGTGTGATTGCAAACTATGTCGAGGCGCTCACCAAGGCAGCGCCACCGCGGGTGGTAGCGCTTTCGTCGATGGGTGCGAACCGGACCAGCGGGCTCGGGATGATCACGGCCTTGTCGCTTCTGGAGCAAGGTTTTCGCAACCTGACATCCCCAATCGCATTTGTGCGCGCAGGCGGCTTCTTTGAAAACTTCCTCTACGGCTTGCAGGTCGCCCAGGGCGGAACGCTACCGGTCTATTACAATCCGACAAACCGGAAATCGACCATGGTCGCGACGATCGACATCGGCGCGGAGGTCGCAACCCTTTTGACCGGGCCGGCGTGGTCGGGGCGACGTGTCGTCGAGCTTGGTTCGATGGTCACCGCGGTGAAGTAGCGGAGCAATTGGGTGAAGTCCTGAATCTCGACGTTAAAGCCTTCGCAGTCCCGCGTGCAAGGTGGGCGGAAGCGTTCGAGCAATTCGGCATCCCGAAGGGCCGCACCGGACCTGCCGAAGAAATGTTTGAGGCCGTGAATGCAGGATGGATGGACCTCGGAGCCGAGGATACGGAGCACGTAGCGGGTACGACGTCCGCACGCGACGTCCTCGAGGCTGCACACAACGCCGCCAAGGCGTAAGTCCGGGACGGCTCAGGTCAGGCTCAACCTTTTCTTCTGATTTCGATGGCTTCTTGCCACGCAGGCGGTTCTGCCATCCCACGCCCTCCCCCGCAACCGTCAGATCCTGAGCAGTAAGCACGGCTGAGGCTGACACTCGGGAGCGGCATGGTCACCACTATGAAGCCCCGCACACGAAGACGGTTTAAATGCGCGTAAGCTGGATTTTGCTTCGGCTGGTTGTGAGGGGCTGGCGGATCGTGCTTACATTCGGCGCTGGTTCGGCTAGTTGCGGGCAGCGACCATGAACGCGACGGCCCCGATGCTCCCGACCGGTGGTCCGCGGTGCCCGGCACAATCCGACACACACGGAAGAGGAAATGACCCTCGCATTTCCCGGCTTTTTTCAAGGCACGGAAATGCCAACCGGCGGGTGGTGGGAAGCGCTCTGGCCCGATCCTGCCGGGGTCCTAGCCGCCGTTGGAGTCAAGCCAGGGATGGAGGTAATCGATCTGTGCTCCGGTGATGGCTGGTTCACCGGGCCAATCGCCGAGATCGCGCGTCATGTCGTCGCGATCGAGATCGACCCGGACCTCCTGGAAGCAGCGCGTCGGCGGCTCGCCGAAACCGAGATCGCAAATTGCGACTATGTGGCAGGCGATGCCAATGCGCTTCCGGCGCTGGTTCAGTTCCCGGCTGACTTCGTATTCATGGCGAATGCCTTTCATGGGGTTTCCGATCGGCCACGCTTGGCGTATGCGGTGCGCGCGGCGCTGAAGCTTGGCGGCCACTTCGCGATCGTCAACTGGCATCGGCGCCCGCGCGAGGAGACCAGAATTTTGGGCGAACCGCGTGGACCCGCCGATGAGTTGAGGCTATCGCCGGAAACCACAATCAAGGCCGTCGAACCTAGCGGCTTGAAATTTGTGCGGCTGATCGACGTACCGCCTTATCATTACGCCGCCGTGTTTTTGAAGGAGTGAGCCTTGAGGCCGAACCCCTTACAGGATGCAGTAACGTTCCTGTCCAACCCGAGCGCCGTGACCGTGATATTTTGGCTGTTGCTGCTGGGAAGCTGTGCGGCGGCGGCCTTCGCCTGGCGCGAAAGTCCCGCGCAGCGAACGCTGGGCCATGTGGGTATGTGGCTGCTTCGCCTGGTGATGGGCACCATGTGGTGGCAGCAATCGCTGTGGAAAATTCCGCCGAACTACGACGGCCTGATCTACTGGATGAAGCAACTGGTGGATCACGCGGCGATCCCTTTGCAGGGGCAGTTGGTGCAGGATTTTGTCCTGCCGAACATCACCCTATTCGGGCCGCTCGTCTACGCCATCGAAGTGTCTATCGCGGTCTCTCTCATGCTCGGCTTGTTGACCCGCGTTGGCGCCGGACTCGGCCTTGCAATGGCACTTAATCTCTGGCTTGGTCTTTACTCCGCGCCCGGAGAGTGGCCCTGGACCTATGGCTTTCTCGTGATCATCCAATGCATTTTCGTGCTGGAGCCGCCAGGGCGCAGCCTTGGAATTGATGCTGTGCTTGGTTATCGCCGTCGTCTTCCTGCCCTTTTTGGCTGACCGCACGCATGGACAATCGGCCACCCGAGGGGAAGGCCCTGCCGCCGATTCTCGACCATAAGCATCATGCCGAACCGGCACTCTTTCTGCCTGAGAATCTGTTGCGGGAGGCACGGCGTCAGCGCCAGTTGCCGAATCTGCCGGTGCCGGAACTCTGCATCCTCGATCCGGACGGCGATATAGTCCGGCAGCTACGCGCCGATGGTCGCGGCCAGCCGTTCAGCGGCTGGGCCTGCTATCACACCGAGATGCTGACTTTCGATCTGGGCGGCGCGACGGCGGGCATAATCGGTTGCGCGGTCGGTGCGCCGTTCGCGGTGCTGGTCGCTGAGCAATTGTTTGCCTCAGGCTGCCGGCTTTTGCTCAGCGTGACTTCGGCTGGACGAATCGCCATGGACCTGCCGGAGCAAGCCTTCTTCGTGCTGATCGAAAAAGCGCTCCGCGACGAAGGCACCAGCTATCACTATATGTCGCCCGACCAACGCTTCGCCCATGCCGACCCAGAGCTGGCCGCTCTTGCGGCTCGCGCCCTCGCCTCGACCGGCATGAGCATCTTGCCTGGTGCGGTCTGGACAACCGATGCGCCCTTTCGTGAGACCGCGGAGGCAATCGCGGCCGCGGCGGCCGAAGGTTTGCTCGCCGTGGAAATGGAGGCTGCAGCGCTTTACGCCTTCGCCCGGGCTCGGCAGGTGCCGGTTGTCTGCCTGGCACATGTCACCAACCGTATGGCCCAGGTCGAGGGTGACTTCGAGAAAGGCGACGCCGACGGCAGCAAGGACGCGTTGACCGTCTTGTCCTCCATTTTTCTCGCAATGGCGCGCGGGCTTGTCCGAGTGAACCGCGCGAGACTATGGTCCACAGTCGGCCTAGCGCTTCACGCCCGCTCGTTGACGAAAGTTCGGACGGAATGGGGCCTCGGTGAGCTCAGCCGTCGCCCCATCTCTGACAGGGTAACCTCACGCAGGCTTGAGCGCGCAGCCATCTCTGTATGGCTTTTCAATTATTTGCCAAAAGGGCATAGCGCCTCAGCGATTCCGACTCATAGAGTCGAAACGTGCGCATGGGTCACGCGACCGGTCGCAGAGTCCGGGTTTGGGCGGGAAGTCTGTCTACTGTCGTAGGCAAAATGGGGGGTTATGATGAATTGCGTAAAGAAGTTCGGCTTATTTTTCGTTTCGTCGGCGATGGTTTGCGCGCCGATCGCCTCGAGTTTCGCGCAGGGGGCGCCTGCGGGATTCATGCACTATTATTTCGAGGAGCATGACTATGGTGGCCAGCACTGCCCGGGGCTGACCTGGCACATCGACCGGATGGTGCAGCCCGACAAGACCGTCAAACTCACCGGTCCGATCTGGTACACGGACGGTAGTGGCGTCAGCTTCGCTAAGGGCACCGGGCAGCCCGATGGTAAATTCACTCTTACTGTGTCGACGATGAGCGGCGATGGGCCAGCGGGCACAATTACTGGCCAGCGGATGCCCGACGGCAGCATTGATTCAACGGCAGTCGGACCGCCCTGCTTCGCAGGGACGCGTCACATAGCTCCGGGACAGACCTCCGCCAACAAGTAATTGATCAGTCGCGTTTCAGGTCATCCCGAATGTGAGGGAAGCGGCTTTGCGCAGTCGCGGGCCACGCCGAAGATCCATTCGGCGTGGTCGTTTTTTGGAGCGGCGGCTGAACCCCACATCAGACCGCCGGCCCGGGAGAGGCTGAACCAGGCCCACGCGATGCTGGGCGCAGTCGTAAAAGCGCGCGAAGCCGATTGGCGACAGCATGAAATAATTGGTGCAGCCATCGACCGGTCGCTGAGGTCATAAAGGATATGAACCGGCGGCAGGATCGCTCCTCCATTGACCACGCGGGTAGCGCTCCGTCATCGTGCGGGATGACGTGAGGGAGATAGCGTTTGGACCAGATAACCCGCGTTATTAACCCCGCGAAGTTCCGGGATCCGTTCGTCACGGCCCAGGGGGAAACGCGGGCGACCGTCGCACTGCGGGCGCTGGAGACGCTGTGGTTCAACACCGGCACGCTGTGCAACCTGACGTGCCGGAACTGCTACATCGAATCGTCACCCCGCAACGACCGGCTCGCCTACCTGAGCGCGGCCGAGGTCGAGACCTATCTGGACGAAATCGCCCGCGACCGGCTGCCGGCGAAACTGATCGGGTTCACCGGCGGGGAGCCGTTCATGAATCCCGACATCATCGAGATGCTGGATTGCGTGTTGTCGCGGGGCCTGGACGCGCTGGTATTGACGAACGCGATGAAGCCGCTGCGCAAACTGCGGGCGGAAATGCTGGCATTGCGGGAGCGTTACGGGGATCGGCTGACTATTCGCGTGTCGGTCGATCATTATGACCCCGTCATTCACGAGCAGGAGCGTGGCCGGCGAACCTGGGCGCCGACCCTGGACGGTCTGATCTGGCTGGCGTCGAACAGTTTCAAACTGGACGTTGCCGGCCGACGCTTTACCGGCGAGAGCGAGGGCCAATTGCGCTCTGGGTTCGCGAGGCTGTTCGGCGAACACGGGATCGCGGTTGATGCATTCGACCCGGTGCGGCTGATGCTGTTTCCGGAAATGGAGCCGGAATGCGATGTGCCGGAAATCACCACCGCCTGCTGGGGGATCCTGCAAAAGTCACCGGACGATGTGATGTGCGCGGGCGCGCGGATGGTCGCGAAGCGGCATGGAGCACCGTCGCCCATCGTGCTGGCATGCACCCTGCTCCCCTACGATCCCCGCTTCGAAATGGGGACGACTTTGGCCGAGGCATCCGGGCCGGTGTCCCTCAACCATCCTTTCTGTGCCTCATTCTGCGTTCTGGGTGGCGCGTCCTGCAGTCGCTGAGCGAGATCCGCGCTGAAGCGTTCGGCCCCTTCCGGGTTCAAGTGGCAGAACATGTCGCCGAAGAAGCGGTCCGGCCAATGTGGCATAATGTCAGCAGCGACGTGGAAATGCGGGTACCGCCGTTCGTAAGCCGCCAGATAGGCCGCGAACTGGTCACTCACCTCGGGCCGTACTTGGTCCCATGTCGCCTGGCTCACCGGCATGGCGATGAAACGGACGTCGATGCCGCGCCGGTCGAGTTCAGCTAGCAGCCTGTCGAAGTAAAAATCCAGAATTGGCAAAGGGGCGAAGGCAGCCAGATGTCCCTCAACGGCGACACTGTGCGATCCCATTTCAGTACCAAAATAGTAATGCCCACGAGAAAACAGGGTCTCCATCAGGGTTTGCTGATTGACTGTCCAGCGGAGGAATACCCGGCCGTGCGCCAGGCTGGCAAAATACAACGGCGGGAAATGGACACGATACAGCCAGTCGCGAAGCCATGGCGGCAGACCCTCGGCGTGACGCGCCTCGTATACCGAGGGATCGCCGATCTCACGGGACGCCTCGCGCAGGTTCGAAATATCCGCCGCGGACATGAAGTCGTAGCGGACGCTCCGCTCCCAGAATAAGTCCGGGCGGGCGAAGTGGCCGGGGTCGAGCGAAATGATGACCAGCTTGGGGAGCGAGGGGCATTGCAGCACACGGGTCAGCGCCGCCAGCGCCTCGATCGCCTCTCCTCCCCCGACGGCGAGGTTGGTCATGCGAAACGGCATTCGCTCGGGCAGAATATCCGCCGCTGCTCGAGAATCCCCTAAAATGACCCCGTCGCCTAGGTCGCATCGGTCCAGGAGGATCTCCTTGGCGCGCCATGATGGATATTCAGCGTCCATAAAGGCCATGGGCATGGCCAAGACCCAGGCCCAGACCAGGGCGAAACTGAGGATCGCCGAAAGCGCGAGCGCAGTCAGGTAGCGCACTAGAACCGGAAATACAGGAATTCGGAGGTGCCGCCGGCCGCGAGAAGCCCAAGCGTGGCGGCGCATCCCATGACCAGTGCCCATTGTGGGGATGCTGACCAGGCGAGACGGGAAGATGGGTCGGGCTGCATCCACTGCCGCGTGGATGGTGCCAGCCAGACGATGGCATATAGGGAAAGCAGCCATGCGACATCGATCAGGACGTGGATGTCGGGTTGAACGAGACCTACTCCCCGCAGGCCGGCCATACCGCCGAGCATCGCCGTAGCGTCGGCGACCGTCGTGGCACGAAACAGAACGGAGCCGACCAGAACGCATAAATAGGTCAGCGCGACACTGCAGAGTTGCGGCAGCACAGGCGCCCTGACGAGGCGCCATGTGTGGTTGAGCACGAGAAATGCAGCATGCAGCAACCCGAACAGCAGAAATGGCAAAGTCGCGCCATGCCATAACGCGACCAGCACCATCGTCGCGACCAGCGGCGCCGCGATCATCGTCAAAAAGCCGTCGACCGTCCGCTGCGCCCGTCGCGTCGATCCGGCGGCCACGGCCCCTTCGCCAGCGCAGGATCGCCAGCACGAGTGGCGCATGGACGTTGATCATCAGAAACCGGGTCAACGACATGTGCCAGCGCTGCCAGTACCAGATGACGGATGGCGCCCGGTAGGGCTGGTCGAAATTGTCCGGCAGCCGCAGCCCGACCATCCAGGCGAGACCGATCGCCATGTCGGTGTACCCGGAGAAATCGAAATAAAGCATCAGCGAATAAGAGGCCGCCGCCTGCCACGCGGGAAATAGCGTCAGATGCAGCGGGATCGGTGAAGCCGGCGGAGACGACCGCCGAAAGTGGATCCGCGAGCAGTGTCTTCTTCAGCAGACCGATCAGAAAAAATCCGCTGCCCACCGCAAGATTGTTGGCGGTAAGCCGCCATCCGTTGCGCGCGAATTGCGGCAACATCTCGCGCGGGTTGAGAATTGGGCCGGCGAGCAAAACGGGAAAGAACGCCACGAACAGTACATAATCACTGACCTTCGGTGGCGGCGTGTCGCCTCCGGCGTGGTGCAACAGGCAGCCGATCTGGGTGAAGGTAAAGAAGCTCAGTCCCAGGGGCGTTATCGAGTCAGGCCCGAGATATTTGAACCAGCCCAGCACCGCCAAATTGACCGCCACGCCGATTGCCGCCCACCGTCCTGCTCGGACAGAGCCATGCATTATGCGCAACAGGATAAAGTTGCCGCCGACGGAGCACACCAGCAGCGGAACGAAGGCCGCGGCACCGGCGGCGTAGAATGCCAGCGAAGCCAGGATCAACCAGGATTTCGCCCAGCCGGCGCCAAACCGGCTAAACACCGCATACCCACACAGCACCAACGGCAGGAAGCAGAGCAGAAAGGGAAAGCCGTTGAACGTCACCTCGGTCAGGCCGACAAAAGCGCCTGCTCAACCTCGATCGTATCCGCGTGATCGGGGACGATGATCACGCGATTAGGCTCTGTGAGGCCCAGGTCGAGACCACCGTCGTGCAGCAATCCGCGCTCGATAGTGATGATGTCGGGTAAAGGCGCGGCCACTGACCGGCTCCTGCGGTAAGGATTGTCGGCGCGCAGTGGTATTAGCCGCAGAACCCTACCAAACCGTTAACAGGTCGGCTGCGATTTCGGTCGAACCGAACTTTAAGCGTGTCCGGCGGTGTCGGACAGCAGCAGCGGATCGATGCGCAGCTTCGCGAACGCGCGCCGCCATTTCGTGTCGTGCTCGGCATCGAACAGCAAGGTTTCGTCCGGCGGGACAGACAGCCAGGCATTCTGCTGGATTTCCTGATCGAGCTGACCCGGACCCCAGCCAGCGTAACCCAGCGCGAGGACACATTCGCGGGGCCCGCCGCCCTCGGCGATCACCTTCAGCACGTCGAGGCTGGCGGTCAGGGCCATGCCGTGATCGACCTTGAGACTGCCCTCGCCGGTCCAGTCACTGGTGTGAAGGACGAATCCGCGAGCGTTCTCGACCGGACCGCCGGCGTACAACTTGATCTGCCTAACCGGCGGCAAAGGCTCAACACTCAGTTGCTTCAGCAGGTCATCGAAGGTTGGTTTCACGATCGGGCGGTTCAACACCAAACCCATCGCCCCCTCGGGCGTGTGCGCACACATGTATATCACGCTCTGCTGGAAGCGTTCGTCGGCCATGCTGGGCATGGCGATCAGCAACTGACCGGTCAGGAAGCCTTCCGGCGGAGGGTCATCGGAGTCGGGTTCGGAACTGGCCATGGGGGAAATTTGGTTGTTACCCGAGGCTAGCGCAAGCGCCTCCGCATCGCTTGAAGCAGGTTTGTCGAAGCAGGCTATCAGGATAATTTCAGCGAGCCATGAATTGAAGCATCCGCGCGCGAGGTCGGTCTGTTGCTTTCCTACGCTTGAGGTATTGGGCTGGGCGAGGGAACCGGATCGGTCGGTGTCGGCACCTCGGCCGGGCGGTATGTCCTGACCTGGACCGGGCAGTTCCGGCGGGAGAGGTTGTGGTTCTATGGCCAATGTGGACCTCCTTGGAGTTGGTTGCCCTCCATGAACGACGAACCAGCCGATTGGGTTCAATCGGCGGGGGTGCGTGGGTTCGAATGTCAGCGGAATGGCGTGCGTGACCCGGACGTCGAGCGCTGTTAAAGAGCCTGATATGCTTAGAAGATCGTACATGCGCGTGATGGTGCTGGCCTCCTCCCCCAACGCCGCCTGGTGGCTGGCGCTGGTCGCTTTTGCCGAGGCCAGCTTTTTTCCGATCCCGCCGGACGCGCTGCTCGTGCCGATGGTTTTGGCGAAGCCGCGGGCCGCCTGGCGATTGGCCGCCCTTTGCACGGTGGCCAGCGTCGCGGGCGGTGCGCTGGGATATCTGATCGGCTTTGCCGTGTTCGATCAGGTCGCGCAGCCGATTTTGGGCTTGTACGGTTATGGAGCGGCCTATGCGGCGTTTCAGGCAAAGTTCCAGGAATACGGCCTGTGGATTATCCTGATTAAAGGTCTGACGCCGATCCCCTACAAGATCGTTACCATCGCCGCCGGCGCCGCGCGGTTTGATTTCGGACTGTTTATGGCGGCCAGCGCGTTGACGCGAGGCGCGCGGTTCTTTCTGGTGGCGACGCTGCTACATTTTTTTGGCGACTCGGTGCGGGTATTTATCGAGCGGCGTTTGACACTGGTGACCAGCGCATTGGCTTTGGGTGTCGTAGGTGGATTCTTGGCGCTGAAATTCCTGTAGGACCAGTTTCAACCTGACTGTGCCGGCTGAACTGTTTTATTGCACGATTCCGGTGCCAGGGACGTTCGGCCCGGCGCGATCATGCTTGCTCTGTGGGGAGGGTTGGGCCGGAGCGGCGGGCTGCTGCAACGAGTTGATCATTGCGGTGGCCCAGAGTTGGGGATCCCAGGTCTGGTCTGGCGCGAGATGCGGTGCGGTGGCGGGGTTGGGCGCGGGGGCGCTGGGAGTCGATGTTCGCTTTGTATTGCTGAATGGCGGCCATTATTTCGGCCTGCCGCATGTCGTCCACGGGCTCCTGCATTTCGGCGGGGGCGGCTGGAAGTTGGTCGCCGAGGCGCTGGTCGAGCGCCTGTTCGGTCCGCAGGGTGGAGCGATTGAGGCTGTTGGCGCAGCCGCGGTAGCGGAGGCGCATTGATTGCGACATCTCGGCGGTTTTGGCCTCGGCGAGGACGTCTAGGGTGGTCATGCCGAGGGCGATTATGTGGGCGGCCATCAGCATTTCCGCTCTGGTGCGGGTTTCGTAGCAGGCCAGGGTGTCGAGGATTTCGGACCGGGCTTCGTTCTTGTCCCTGGAGGCTGCGGAGAAGTATGGCAGCAGGAAAGCGATGATCGTTTCAAGAAACGAGTTGGGTGGGCGAGCCATGGGTTCGGTCCGGTGTGCAGTTGCGCGTTTGTTCTAGCGTTGGTTGCGGGCGATGTCAAGAACATAACGTGAATTATGACGTTGGTTCGTGCCCGTGGCGGTGGGGATAGTTGGCCGTTGGGCCCCTTTGGGGTGCGCGTTGGCTGCGACACGTCATTGGTCATGATATCTGCGGCTTGCCGCTGATTTAGCGTTAGCATTACCGTGGCCTTGCTTCTGGTCAGACTGGTCCTCATCTTCTTCGTTAGCGCGGTTGCAAAGTTGGAGGGATCATCGGAAGCGTTAGCATGTCGATTGCCGGGATGCGGCGAGAGTTTTAAGCAGCGATTGTTACTGGGAACGCCCACAAGGCCCTGGAGAGCGACCGCAGCTTCAGCTAGGGCAAATTTCTGCCGTGCATAGAGTTTGCTGGATAACCGCGCTCACGTTAGGCTGCCTCGGCGAATAAGGGGTAGGCGAACGATGGCGACGTTTTCCGTTCATACTAGGCTTGACTGGCTCGATCGGATTGCACTGGCAATTCTCGACGAAGGTCACAGTATGATGGAGCAGCAAGCTCCAATCGGAAAAGGCGGCTCTAAGGTCGACCTTAAGACCCCCGATAAAACGCTACGCTGTGTAGCCGTCATGGAGGCTGGGGACACGCTGCTGATCGCAGCCAACAATTTTTTCGTCACAAAAGACCAGCTCAAGTTGGTCAATCAGAAGAAGTCGGTCAATCAAAAGCAAGAAAGCCTCTGGCAGTCCAAAACGACGGTCAAGCATAACATCAACAGAGGAGACTCCATTGCCCAGGGCAATCGGGGCCTCTTCGACATCTTCTCCGACACTTCGGCCGATGCGGGAGACGCTTTGACTACGATCGCGCGCTCTTCGTCACCGGCCTACACACCTACATGAACAACTATCATGCGGAGATGCAGATCCTACAGTTCATGCTCGAATATGGCATGAAGGCGAAGCGCCGCTACATCGGTGTTTCAAAGCCCAGCTGCCCAGAGTGCGCAGCGGTGCTAATCAAGGCACGCATCGCCTTCGCCGAAGGGCACACAAAGAACGCTCATGGCGTGCGCAACGTGGAGGCGGCGGGCTTCGCCCACCCCCACTTTGCGGCAAATCTGGCCGATCGCATCGGCACGGGAACACTTTCGAAGGAGGGCTTCCACGAGGCCCCCTTCTAGCCGCATCCATCAAGCGCGGTGGTGATGAGGTTGCCATGGGGCGAAACTAAAATTTCGCACCACAAAATACCTCTGAAAAATAGCGCTTTTCCGTCGCGTAAGTCCGGTGCTCAATGGCGGGACCATTTGGCGGCTGCTAGGCCCTTATCCGCCCAATCGATGCGCGTCTGCCAGCGCTCCGAGGCTGGTAAAGTGGAAATTGTAGCGCACGTCTGGTGAAACCGGTGCGGTCGCGCCCCAGCCGGTGGCATCATGCCGACGGTCGATCCAGGCCGAGGCAATACCGAGCGCTTGTGCCGGCACGTGGTCGTGGAACAGGCTCTGTGCGACGTGCAGCATTCTGTCCTTTGGTATGCCCTGCTCTGTCACCCGGTCCACGAGATAAAGGAAGTTTCGCTGGTCGGGTTTGTAGGAGCCGATGTCCTGCGCAGTGTAAATCGCATCGAATGCAACCCCAAGACGATCGTTTGTCGCCGCGAAACTGGACCGGTCGACATTGGACAGTATCACCAACCGGAAATGTTGCTTCAGATATCGCAAGGCCTCAACCGTGTCTGGGAACGCCGGCCAGTCGGCGATCGATCGACCGAATGCGGCATGTTCGGCAGGATCTGCCGCGACGTCCCATTCGATGGCAAGTTGTCGCGTGCACCGCCGCAAGTATATTCGGATAGACCATCTCCGGTGTTTGCTCTTGCTGCCTGGCTTCCAGCCGTCCGAAGGCTTCCAGCACGGCATCCCGGGATAACGCGACGCCGGTCCGCGCGAGGCCCCTTCCCTCACGCGCCGCGCCATCTGGCTGCGAAGAATTCACGCCGACACGTGAAAGTAACGGTTTCAAGGCTGAATGGATCCCGCTTTCCCAATCGATCAGGGTGCCATAACAGTCAAACGACAACACATCGAAATCCTTCAGGCCGCGTTCCGGCTGAACGGGAGTGCCGGATGGGTTGGCGATCTCATTGGTCATGGCGTGGCGGTTCCTTTCGTCATTTGCGGCCCGGCAATCGCCGTCGTTACTTGGCGAGGCGAGGAAGTCACGGGCCTGTGTCTCCCCACTTAGACCTGCCGCAAAACAAGTGCTGCAGGCGAGGCACCGTCGTCCAAGGTCGTCAGCGCCGTCTCGACCAACTTCAAAAAGGCCGCCGCGAGGGCATCGCCGCCAACCCGCCGAAACCCAATCCCAAACCAAAAATCGAAGGGGTCATAGACGTGATCCGAAACACCCGCGGCACAGCCATCGCCGCAAAGGGCCTGGCCTGACCTGGACCCAAGCCTACGAGCAGCATCAGCGGACAAACGCATCGCCACCAGCCTCAAGCGAGCCGAAACCCGGGTCACCTCGCAAGCCAACGTCGCCGCGCTCGGCGCTGCTCAGGCCGTCTGAACCACCGTTCGGGTCTGCTCACAGAATGCCGGACGACGGCTACCCAACCTCGATCACCGCGTCGACCGCGAATGCGCCCTCTCCCTCCGGCATCGCGAAGACCGGGTTGAGGTCGATCGACTGCAGCCGATCGCCCGCCGCCACCGCGAACGCCGACAGCCGCGACAGCATCTCCGCCAGCGCCGTCATATCCGCCGGTCTTCCGCCCGCGCGCACCGAGCAGCAGCGGCGCGCCCTTGATCGAGCGGATCATTGCCTCCGCCACATCGGCGCCGAACGGACAGCGATGGAAAACCACGTCCTTCAGCACCTCGACGAAGATGCCGCCCAGGCCGAACATCGCCATCGGGCCGAACACCGGGTCGCGGTGGATGCCCAGGATGCACTCGACGCCGCCCTTCAGTTGTTTCGCGACCAGCACGCCCTCGATGCGGGCGTTCGGGTGCCGCCGTCTTGGCGCGCTCCAGCAGCAGCGGCGAAGCCGGCACGAACGGCAGCGGCATCGGCAATGTCCAGCAGCACGCCGCCGATTTCCGATTTGTGCACGATGTCCGGCGACAGGATTTTCATCACCACCGGGAAACCGAACCGTTCCGCTGCCGCCACCGCTTCATCCGCGGTCGCGCAGGCCGCTTCCGGCGCCGACTGCAATGCCGGCTGCGGCCAGCAGCCGCTTGGCCTCGGCTTCCGACGGCGTTGCCGCCGGCAGCGTCACCGGCGGCACCAGTCGGCGCGGGATCAGCCGGCCTTGCCGCAAACGCGGCGCCGAAACGGCCCATCGCGTCGATCGCGATCACCGCGCGCGTCGGGTCCTCGTGCACGACCCAGCCATCGGCTTCCAGTTCGTCGCGTCGTTCCGCCGGCACGATGACCGAAAGCACGTACAGCCGGTCGGGGTTTTCGACTTGCACCGCGTTCAACTGCTCGCGCATCGCCGGCCAGCGGCGCGACGACGCGGTCATGCTGAAGAAGCCAAGCACCGAGGTGTAGCCGCCGTCGCGCACCATCGACTCGGTGAACGTCTTCACCAGCGTCACGTCGTTCGATACCTGCGCGGTCGCATCCACCGGATTGCGCGGCGCGCAGAACGGCACCAGCTCCCGCAGCTTCTGCTGCGCCTCCAGCGGCATTTCCGGCATCGCCAGCCCGAGACTCTCGGCCACGTCGCTGATCAGCACGCCGGCGCCGCCGGACACCGTGATCACGCCCAGCGTGTTGCGCACCGGATAGATCTTCCGCGTCGCGGTGTGCGCGATATCCAGCATCTCCTCGCTGTTGCGCGCGCGAAACACGCCGAACTCGCGCATCACCGCCTCGGTCACCGCATCGTCGCCGGCGATCGAGGCGGTGTGCGACTTCGCCGCCTTGCCGCCGAGTTCGCTGCGGCCCGACCTTCTGCATCACGATCGGCTTCTTCGCGGCCCGCGCCGCCTCGAACGCGGCGATCAGGCCGGGCGCTTCGCGAATGCCCTCGGCGTAGACGGCGATGACGTCGACTTCGGGGTTTTCCGCCAGCCAGCCGATGCATTCGCCGACCGTCACGTCGGCCTCGTTGCCGGTCATGATGCAGAGCGACGCGCCGATGCCGCGGTTGCGCGCCAGGGTGTAGAGATGCGTGCCGTAGGCGCCGGACTGGCTGGCGATGCCGATGCGCCCCGGCACCGGCCAGCCGCTGTCGAACGACGACGAGAACGTTGCGTAGTACGATCGGCGGGCGTCGAACACGCCCAGGCAGTTGGGCCCGAGGATGCGCATGCCGTGCGCGCGCGCGGTCGCGACCATGCTGGCCTGCGCGGCGGCGCCGGCGTCGTCCATTTCGGCGAAGCCGGCGGTGAACATCACCACGGCTTTGATGCCGCGCTTGGCCAGGTCCTCGATCGCCTGCGCGGCGAGCTCGGCCGGCACCGCAACGATCGCCACGTCCGGCGTTTCCGGCAGATCGGCGACCGAGGGATAGGCCTTCAGCCCCTGAATTTCGGCGCGGTTCGGATTGACCGGATAGAGCGCGCCGGCGAATCCCTGCGCCTGCATGTAGGCGATCGGCCGGCCACCGATCCGCGTCGGGTCGGAGGATGCGCCGAGGACGGCGATGGAGCGGGGCGCCAGAAGCGGCGTGAGGCCGGCGAAGCGAGACATGATAACGGTTCCCAGTTTGTGGCGCGGCAATCCGTGGCCGCGGGATCATCCTGGACCGGGTATCATCCTATCGCAACCGCGACAGCGGCAGCCGAGGTCCCTGGATAAATACGCCTATCCTTCCAGATATTTGTGACTGATCCGGGCCCCTCTGGCGAGTGCGAGTCTGCGTGTCCAACCTCGCGATGTCGGATCGCCGTGTTCCGCGCCGTTGTGTGCCGGGATGGGGTTGATCTGCAGGCCCGATTCCGTTCATCCCTCCTCAGTTCAACCCATCCGCGCTGTTCGGCGAGCAGCACGCTCACACAGGAGCCGTATGTTGAACGCAAATACATCAGACGAGGTGCCTCGGGCACCCACAGCACCTTCGACGAGGAGCGGGAACGACGCCTCGAACTGCTGGTTCGGCGATTGCCTTCACGTATCCAGCGAGCGGTTCGCTGGCTGCGGCAACCATCGGCGCGCTGGCTGCGCATTCCCGCCGGGTTACTGCTGATCAGTAGGCAGGTTTCTCGCCATTCTCCCTATCTTCGGCCTGTGGATGCTGCCGCTTGGTCTCGTCTTGCTCGCGGAGGACATTCCTCCGCTGCGACGGCGACCGGCCGTGTGCTGGCCTGGATCGAACGGCGCCGGCCGCAGTGGATGGGCCTCGCCGCGCTCGGCCACAAACGGCTGGACATCCGGAAAGGACAGCCGATGAACATCGACGGCGATACCAGCCGGCCCGCCGCCGGGTCTCGTGGCACCGTCGTTGATGCCGGACTGCGGCGCTATATGCTGTCTGTTTACAACTACATGACCATCGGCCTGGGCGTCACCGGCCTGGTCGCCTACACAGCGGTCGCGACTGGCCTTTACCAGGCGATCGCAGGCACGCCGCTGATCTGGGTGGTTATGCTCGCGCCATTGGCGACGGTGATGTTCCTGAGCTTTGGCATCGGGCGAATGAGCTTTGCCACTGCGCAAATAACGTTCTGGGCGTACGCCGCGCTGGTGGGGCTTTCGCTAGGCGGCATCCTGCTCGTCTACACAGGGACCAGTGTGGCGCGGGTGTTCTTTATTAGTGCTGCAACGTTCGCGGCTATGAGTTTATATGGCTATTCGACCGGCCGAGACTTGTCGCGTCTCGGATCCTTTCTGATGATGGGTTTGATCGGTCTCGTCCTCGTCGAGCATCGTAAACATGTTCATCGCATCCAGTGCATTGCAGTTCGCGGTCTCGGGCATCGGAGTTCTCGTGTTCACCGGCCTCACCGCCTACGACACCCAGCGTATCAAGCAAGTCTATTACGCCGGCGGTATCGGAGACGATCTGGCAAAGACGACGCTGATGGGTGCGCTGACCCTGTATCTGGATTTCATAAATCTTTTCTTGATGCTGCTGCAACTGACGGGCCATCGCCGTGATCGCTGATCGGGTCGACATGGAAAGGATCGGAAGGCCCGCATGACCTGGTTATTCGACCAAAATGTGTGGGCCAGCTTTCTCACGCTGACCGCGCTCGAAATCGTGCTTGGGGTGGACAACCTTGTGTTCATCGCCCTGCTGGCGGGGCGATTGCGCCCCGAACGGCGTGATGCAGGCCCGCAAGATCGGCATGGCGCTTGCGCTCGGGACCCGGCTCGCATTGTTGGGATCGATTGCCTGGCTGGTCCATCTGACCGATCCGGTCCTATCGATCGGTGCGCTCGACTTTTCGTGGCGAGATCTGGTCCTGTTAGGCGGAGGCGCCTTCCTGCTGTTCAAAGGGACTGCGGGAAATCCATCTCCGTATGGACCATGACGACGAAGATCAGCGGGAAGACCGCCGCAAGGCTGGCTTCGTCGGCACGATTGTCCAGATTATGCTCTTCGATCTGGTGTTTTCGCTGGACAGCGTGATTACTGCCGTCGGCATCGCCGACCATTTCGGCGTTATGGTCGCGGCAATTGTGCTCGCGATGGCGCTGATGCTGATGGCTTCCGGCGCTTTGGCCGGCTTCATCGAACGGCACGGATCGGTCCGGATGCTGGCTCTCTCGTTCCTGATACTGATCGGCATGATGCTGGTTGCGGACGGCTTCGGCGTGCACTTCCCGCGGGGTTACGTTTATGCCGCCATGGGCTTCTCGGCGCTGGTGGAAATGCTGAACCTTCTGGCCGCGCGCCGGCGCACAGGCCGGACAAGAACGAAGCAGAAATTGCGAGAAGGCCGCCATGGCGGCGGTGAAAGACCGATGACGACAATGCAGCCGATTTCCTCACAGCCGCCGGCTTCGCGGCACAATCTTCCCGAACGCATCATAGAATGGGTGATCTTCAGCAGTCGATGGCTGCTGGCGCCTATCTATTTAGGATTGTCTGCCGGCCTGGTTGTGCTGGTGGTCAAATTCGCACAGCACGCAGTAGAACTGTCGTCGCATGTCACAACGACCGAGGACGACGCGACAACGGTTGGCGTACTGGCCCTCATTGATTTAGCGCTGATGGGAAGCCTGGTGCTGATGGTGATGTTCGCGGGCTACGAAAATTTCGTCTCGAAACTGGACCTGGTGGGGCATAAGGACAAGCCCAGTTGGATGGGCCATGTCGATTTTAGCGATCTCAAGCTAAAGCTAATGGCCTCGATCGTTGCTATTTCCGCGATCCACGTGCTGGGAAGCTTCATGAATATTGACCGCCTCAGCGATCGCTCCCTCGCGTGGAGCGTCGGGATCCATATGGCCTTCGTCATTTCAGGTGTTCTTCTGGCAATCATGGACCGCCTGACCGGGAAGACACACGCATGAACAGATACAGACGTCACACCGGCCAGAGATTTGGCCCATGAAAGCCGGGCTCATGATGATCCCATCATTGATGTTGAGCGCCGTGACGAAGCCGCCGGCCAGCAAGTCAGATAATACTTGACCACAGCGGCCGCGCTCCGACGGACGGCTTAACCACCCCGCTGCAACACCAACAAATCCAGCGGCGCCGGTTCTCGGATCCCCGCGATCGTCAGCCCCGCATGCACCTGTCCCCGGTGATGCGTCTGATGATTGAAGAAATGGGTCAGCGCCGGCGCCAACGCCTGCTGAAACGTCTTGCCGCTGGAGTTCTGGTACGAGATCTCCCGGTCATACGCCTCCAACCCTGTCACAAAGTCGAAAATCCGATCATCCTGTTGCTCCCGAGCCGCGCGCAGGTCGGAAAAATCCTCATGCAGGATCTGGTTCAGCCGCTCCGGTTGGGGGCCCTCGCCGGTGAACCGCCGCATCCAGATATAGTCTGCCACCAGCAGATGGTTCAGCGTTCCGTGCACGCTGCCAAAGAACAGCCCGGCCGGCCGCTTCCGCACCTCATCCGGCAGCGAGGCGGCGTCGGCGTAGATCCGCCGGTTTGCCCAGCGATTATAGGCCGCGAGTTGGTCGAAATGTGCTTTCAGCATTTGTTCCTTCCTCCGGGCGCGAAGTTGTGGATCGCGGTTTGCGCCGGCTAGAATAGGCGCCCCTTCCGCATCGAATTCTGGCGCTATCGCGGTTGAACGGGTAGTGAGAAGATAGACCCTAAGCATGAGAAAATCTCACGTCCCGCCCCTCCCTCCGCGCACTGCGTGCGTTCGCCGAGACCGCTCGGACCGGCAGCCTTGCGGCCGCATCACGTGTCCTCAACGTGACGCCGTCCGCGATCTCCCACATGTTGCGAGAACTCGAACAATCCCTTGCCCTGACTCTGTTCGTGACACGCGGCCCGAACGCCCGCCTCACGGAAATCGGGGAGCGCCTCGGCCGTCGATTGATCGCCGCGTTCGACGCTATCGAAGCCGCAATCACCGAGGCGCGGCACGAGGCTGGCGAGGTTCGTGTCTCCGCGCTGTCCAGTTTTCTCACCCTATGGCTGGTTCCCCGGCTGACCGGCTTCCAGGCGCTCCACGCCGACATTCGCTTGCTTTTCAGCACCGGGATTCGCCCTGTGGACCTATCGGCAGAACCGTTCGACTGCGCTATCCGTTGGGGCCGAGGTCCCTGGCCGGACCTTAACGCCACGCTGCTGTTCCGGGATGAGCCGGTCGTCGTGAGGAATCCTCGGCTGGCAGGCAGCGAATCGCTGCCCCGCCTCGCTGCTCGTACCCGGCCCGAAGACTGGCGATTGGTCGCTGCGGCCCTCGGCTGGCCAGACACGCCCCCTGCCCTGACGTTTGAAACCCGGGCGCTGGCGGTCCAGGCGGCGACGGCCGGCATGGGGGCGGCCGTGGTGGACCGCAATCTCGTCCACAGCATGCTGTCCGCCGGGATCCTGGCGGAAACCGCGCCCGATCCCCCCGTCCCGACGGAGGAAGGCCATTGGTTCGTCGCACTTCCCGACCGCCTGCGCATCCGCCAGGTTCGGCAATTCCGCGACTGGCTGGTCACCGAGGCTGCTGCCACGCAAACCCCCCGTTTGCAACGCGGCTTCAAATCACCTTAGTTGGCGTCAGCATGATTGGACTCATTGGCTCCCGGCTCCTCCAGGCAATCCCTGTCCTCCTTGTCGTCGGCTTCATCGCCTTCGCGCTATTCGACTTCGTCGGTGACCCGGTCAACATCCTGCTCGGTCAGGATCACACCGAGGCGCAACGGATCGCGCTGGTGCGGCAACTTGGTCTGGACCAGCCGTTCTTTGTGCAATACGGCCGCTTTTTGTGGATCGCGCTGCACGGTGATTTCGGCATCAGCTACCGATTGGCGCAGCCGGTCGGCCCACTGATCGCCGAGCGGCTACCAGCGACGCTGGAGTTGGCGATCACGGCGTCGGTGCTGGCGTTCGCGATCGGCGTTCCGATGGGTGTTTACACCGGTATCCACCCGACCAGCCTACTGACGCGCGTGTTCATGATCGTCAGCCTGGTTGGCGTTTCGCTGCCGACGTTCTTGCTGGGTATTCTGCTGATCCTGGTCTTCTCCGTCGCCTTGGGCTGGCTGCCGAGCTTCGGGCGCGGACCTGTTGTGCATGTTGGAAGCTGGTGGACGACGGGCTTCACCTCCTGGGCCGGCATTCGCGCACTGATCCTGCCGGCGACGACCCTGGGACTGTTTCAGATGACGTTGATCATGCGCCTGGTCCGAGCCGAGATGCTGGAGGTCCTGCGCACCGACTACATCAGGTTCGCGCGCGCCCGCGGCCTGACCGACCGAAGCATCAACTTTGGCCATGCATTGAAGAACACGCTTGTTCCGGTCATTACGGTCATAGGGCTGCAGTTCGGCGGCATTGTCGCGTTCTCCCTCGTGACGGAGACGGTGTTCCAGTGGCCGGGGGTGGGTCTGCTGCTGGTGCAATCCGTTGCGGTCGCCGACATCCCGGTGATGTCCGCGTATCTGCTGCTGATCGCCCTGGTCTTCGTGCTGATCAACCTGGTCGTCGATCTTTTGTATTACGCCGTCGATCCTCGGCTGAGGCTGCAACGTTGAGGCTCGCGCGTGCCTGGAACAGCGACTTCGGGCATCGTTTCCGTCGGTCGCCGGCGGCGGTTGCGTCCGCCGTGATCGCCCTGATCCTGGTCGCCGCCGCGGCTTTCGCGCCGTGGATCGCCCCGCATGATCCGATGGATGTCGCGTCGTTGTCGCTGCTGGATAGCTTCAAGCCTCCGATCGGCTTTAGCGACGCCGACTGGTCCAACCCGCTGGGCACCGACAACCAGGGTCGAGACGTTTTGTCCGCCATCATGTTCGGCCTGCGCATCAGCTTGATGGTCGGCATCCTGTCAGTTCTATTCGCGATCGTGATTGGCATCGCCTTCGGCCTGCTGGCCGGATATGTCGGCGGAGTCCTCGATACCGTCCTGATGCGACTGGCGGATGTGCAATTGACTTTTCCGTCAATCCTGACTGCTTTGCTGGTCGATGGAGTCATCAGCGCAGCTCTGCCCCGCACCATGCGCGATTCATTGCAGATTGACGTAATCATCTTTGCCATTGGTATCAGTTTGTGGCCGAACTTTGCCCGCACCATACGCGGCTCTACATTAGTTGAGCGGAACAAGGACTACGTGCTGGCAGCCCGCGTAATCGGCGTGCCGCCCTGGCGCATCATGGTCAACCACGTCCTGCCTAACGTCATCGGCCCCGTCATGGTCATCGGTACTTTGGGACTTGGGCTTGCGATCATTGCCGAGGCCACCTTGTCCTTTCTCGGTGTCGGCCTCCCGCCCACCCAGCCTTCGCTCGGCACGCTGATCCGGTTCGGCAACGACTTCCTGTTCTCCGGGCAGTGGTGGGTGACGGTCTTTCCAGGCCTGACCTTGATCTTGATGGTATTGACGACCAACCTGCTGGGCGATTGGCTGCGTGACGCACTCAATCCTAAGCTGCGCTGATGGCGTTGCTGGACGTTCGGGACTTGATCGTGGAATTCCCCACCCGCATGGGTGTGCTGCGGGCGTTAGACCGAATTTCGTTCAGTATAGACAGCGGCGAAATCCTTGGCATTGTCGGCGAATCAGGTGCCGGAAAGTCTTTGACCGGTGCAGCCATCATCGGGCTTCTGGAACGACCGGGCCGCGTGGCCGGCGGTGAAATTACGCTGGACGGACAGCGCATCGACAACCTGCCGCCGGAAGCCCTGCGGAAAGTCCGTGGGCGTCGCATCGGCACCATTTTTCAGGACCCGCTGACTACGCTCAATCCGCTTTACACGATCGGTCGTCAGTTGACCGAGACGATGCAGACTCACGCGCGCCTTTCCAATACCGAGGCCCGACGGAAGGCAACCGGCTGGCTCGACCGAGTTGGCATCCCGGCAGCGAGCGATCGCATCGACGCCTACCCGCACGAGTTCTCGGGCGGCCAACGCCAACGGATAGTGATTGCCCTGGCATTGTGCGCCGATCCGGTTCTGATCATCGCGGACGAACCCACGACCGCGCTGGACGTTTCGATCCAGGCACAGATCATCACGCTGCTGAAGGACCTGACGCGGGATCACGGCACCGCTGTTATGCTTATCACTCACGACATGGGCGTGATCGCCGAGACAGCTGATCGCGTTGCCGTCATGTATGCCGGCCGCATCGTTGAGATCGGTCCGGTCGCGGCGGTGATTCAACGACCGGCCCACCCCTACACCGATGGCCTGATGGCCAGTATACCGTCACTGCAGCACCGTGTGGATCGCTTGCGGCAGATCGATGGCGCTATGCCTCGATTGGACGCGCTTCCCGACGGCTGCCGTTTTCATCCTCGGTGCCCACGTGCCTTCGCCCGGTGTAAGGAACAGCCGGAATTACTGGATGCAGGAGCGACCCGCGCGGCCTGCTGGTTGCATGACCATGCTTGAACAGAAGACTTTGGAGGCTGTCGCGGTCTCGCATTACTTCGATGTCTCCCGCCCGTTTCTGCAACGCGTCTTTGGCCGCGAACCGCGGCGATTGTTGCGAGCGGTGGATGAGGTTTCATTCACCGTCATGCCGGGCACCACGTTTGCGCTGGTCGGCGAATCAGGCTGCGGAAAATCCACCATCGCTCGTCTGGCTGTCGGTCTTTATGAACCAAGTGATGGTGACATGCTGTTCGAGAACCAGGTGTTGTCGTCGGTGCGTGGGCAACCGGCGCTGCGGCGGCGGATGAATATGGTTTTCCAGGATCCTTATGCGTCGCTTAACCCGCGCTGGCGGGTACGGGATATCATCGCCGAACCCATCCGCGCCTTCCGCCTGGCAACTCGGCCAAATGAAATCATGGGGCGTGTCGGATCGTTACTTACCAAAGTGGGGCTGACGGTGCGCGACGTCGAGAAATACCCACACGAATTTTCCGGCGGCCAGCGCCAGCGTATTTCGATCGCGCGCGCATTGGCAAGCGAGCCCGATTTCCTGGTGTGTGATGAGCCGACCAGCTCACTTGACGTTTCTGTACAAGCACAAATTCTGAACCTTATGCGCGACCTTCAGGATCGGCTGGGCCTGACCTACCTGTTCATCAGCCACAACCTGGCCGTTGTGCGGCACATGGCCGACCGGCTGGGCGTGATGTATCTGGGCCGCATCGTTGAACAGGGGCCGGCGGAAAGCATCTTTGGCAGGCCCCGCCATCCCTACACGCGCTTACTGCTCGACGCGATCCCGGACCTGGAGCCAGGTCGCCGCGTTCGGGCACCTGTCGGGGGAGAACTACCGAGCCCGATTGCGCCTCCGTCTGGTTGCACGTTTCATCCGCGCTGTCCGCTTGCCACCGAGCGATGCCGTGTGGAAAAGCCTATGCATATGATGGTCGGAGACGTCGAAGTTGCCTGCCATGCGGTTGAGGAAGGACGCGATGGCTGAGGATGGACCGAAAGGCGGCCCGATGCGAGCGGCGGTCGGACTGGGATTGATTGTGCTGCTGGTCCTGGGGTTGTTGTTCGTGATGCAGCAGTTGTGGCGCGCGGCGGCGATCGAGGACTGTGTCGTGTCCGGCCGGACGAATTGCGCGCAGATCACGTCGGAACGGTAGGCCGGGCGAGCTTCCACCGGCACGGTATTCGTCGAGCGGCAGGCGTCGAGGATTTGTAAAGCGTTGCATCTCTGTGCATCGTTTCCCTCGGGTCAGTGGGACGATTGGTATGGCTGTGCTGGAGGGTTTTCGCGCGGTGCAGGTAGGGCCGGGTCTCGCTGCCTCGGTTTGCGGGCGGTTGCTCGCGGATGTTGGTGCGGAGGTGGCCCGGATAGATCCGGACCGGTCAACGCCGTTGGCGGACTATCTGAACCACGGCGCCTCCTCCACCGGGATAGTGGAAGCGGCTGACCTGATCGTCTGCGAGGGCAGCCCCGCGGCCCTCCTGCGCGCCGGCCACGATGCGGAAACCCTGCGCCGCCGCAACCCATCGGCTGCGATCGTGCTGATCTCGCCGTTTGGCCAGACTGGACCGCGCGCCGAGGAACCAGCCACCGACCTCACTCTGTTCTTCGCCAGCGGCATTGCTCGGATGCTCACCGGCCAGGTGGACGACCTTGATGAACCGCCTATGAGCCCGGTGGGTCAGCAATCGGCTTTCATTGGAGGTATCGCCGCAGCCTGCGCCGGCATGCACGCGGCGTTGTTGGGCCACGGCGCGGTCGTCGACGTCTCGATCCATGAAGCGCTGGCGACGCTGGCGATCGCGGAACTGTCGCGCGCGGGTCAGACGGGAAAAAGCTGGTCACGCAAGCGCGTCGGCGACGGGAACGGCGCCACGGTCTGCATTCTGCCGGCAAGCGACGGTTACGTCGCGATTTCGCCGCGCGAGGACCGCCAATGGGCGTCCTGGCTGGAGGCGATGGGCTCGCCTGCGCTGGGGCCAGGAACCCCGTTTCGCAACCAAGAAGGATCGGGTCGCCAATTGGGACGCGCTGCACGCGCTGATGGCGGCCTGGAGCCGGGACAAGCGCAAACACTGGATCGCCGAGGCTGCTCAGGCCGCTCACGTTCCTAGTTTTCCGCTGTTCGAACCTGGCGAGCATCTGGCGTCCGCGCAACTTCGGCACCGAGGGTTCTTCCGGCCAGTCTCGGTGAGTGGACGGACGGTTAACATGCCGGGATCCCCGTTCGGGTTGCGGCTTTATCGCGGCGACCCGCTTGCCTCGACCAAAGGTCCGCTGCCGTTGTCGGGTGTCCGCGTCCTCGACTTCAGTTGGGTGATCGCGGGGCCGACGGCGACACGATATCTGGCGGCGATGGGGGCGGAGGTCATTAAGATCGAGGCGCCTGGCCCAGGCGATCCGGGGCGGGCGTCCGAATTGCACTCTGTCCTGGGTCAGGCCAAGAAGTCGATTGTGCTGGATTTGAAGAAGCCCGAAGCCATTGCGATCGCGAAGGCGCTGGCTGCCAAATCCGATGTGCTGGTCGAGAACTTCGCGACCGGAGTGATGGACCGCCTGGGCCTGGGCGCCGAAGCGCTGCACGCTGTCGCTCCTAATCTGATCTATATCTCAGCCTCTGGGCTCGGTCGCACTGGTCCGGAATCGCATGCCGTCGCCTACGGGACGCTGCTACAATGCTATGCCGGGTTCGCTGGCCTAAACCGCCATCCCGGAGTGCCACCGCGCGTCGGCATGGCGTGGCTGGACCCGATGTGCGGGCTTATGCTGGCGTTCATCACCGCGGCCAGCGTCTGGCGCCGCCGCACCGGCGCGGTGGCGCGGGTCGATTTCTCAATGATCGAAGCGATGCTTTGGACGATGGCGGAACCCCTGCTGCAGGAGCAGGTGCCGGACATGCAGGTGTCCGAGCCTAGGGTTGTCCGTCGGTGTGACGGCCCTGACGACTGGCTGGGTGTGGGGCCGGTGCGCGCGCCGATATCGGGCGATTGCGGCTCGCCGACCGACGCCGCAGTTGCTCTCGCGCGGTCGATTGATCTTGTTGACTGCCCCCATCTTCGTGTCCGTGGTTTCTGGGATGCGCATGGTTCCGGAGTGCTTCCAGGCCTGCCGTGGCGACCGTCGTTCAGGCGAGTGACCGGACCCGCCCCCGGTCTGGGCGCCGATACGGATGCTGTGTTGGGCCAGGCGCTGGGAATGCAGGCTATGGAGATTGCGGCATTACGGAGCGCCGGGGTATTGGGGTAGGCCTCCTCATCTTGTTTCGGAATGTTAAGATATATGGAACAACCCCAAAGCGCTGATAACATTTGCTTTTTTGTTCCTGAATTCTGTTCCATATATGGGGCATGGTTTACGGCTACGCCCGCGTCTCGACCGAGGAGCAAGACCTCACCGGCGCGAGGGCCCAACTCAAGGCCGCCGGGTGCCAGAGGATATATCGCGAGAACATCACCGGCACGACAGCCGACCGGCTGTCGCGCGATACGACCGACCTTCTCAACATTGCCCGCGACGTGCAGCGGGCCGGGGCTGGCATACGGTCACTGGCAGAGCCGTTCCTCGACACCACGTCCGACTTTGCCGGGATCGTTTTCGCGATCCTTGGCGTTGCCGCGAAGCTGGAACATCGCCGCATCAAGGAACGCACGGCGCGAGGCCGTGCCGACGCGAAGGCGAAGGGCGTCAAATTCGGGCGTAAGCCGAAACTCACTCCGCACCAGCAGCGCGAGGCGGTCAGGCGGCGCGACGTGGACGGGGAAACGTTGCGCTCCATAGGCCGCAGCTACATGTCAGTGCACAGACGATTTCGAGGCTGGTGGCTTGATCAATGCCCATGTCTCGAAATATCGTCTCCGAGAACAATGGGGAGCGTGAATTTCAGACGCAGCTTCTTGCGGCACTCGCAAAGACAAAAACGCGGAAGATGATGCCACGGCAGGGCGGGCAGGAAGCTATCAGAGCCAGATTATTCTTTCTTCAGATGCCAGTGATACCCGCAAGGGGGATTAGTGGTATCTGCATCAATAACATCTCCAATTATACGACCATTATAAATCACAATCTCACCTCGCACAATAAGATTGTAGCCGAATGATCCATCCGGAGCAGGATAAAAATTTTCCGTGTGGTTTTTATACTCGCTGTTCGTAAACGTCATCGTTTCGCCGTGAATGGTGACCGATACATTATCTTCGGCTGGACAGTTTTGCCCCGCCGCGCCTTTTGTCAACGATCTCTTTCCAGTGTAAACGCCATCGAAGTTGTGCTCCGCACCCAGAGCAGAGATTCCTGCAACCGCAAGACAGAGCCCCGAGGTCGCCGCTACGATAAGACGATGAAGGATCATTGGCCTCGCCCTTTGCCGAGTGATTTCGCCGCTGGCATTGCGACCATAGCAACAAACAACGCGAACGCCTATTTCCTCGATACTGACCAAGGTGGTGGCGGTTTCTTGGGCGTGAGCGGGCCACCCCCATCAAGCTGAGTTCAGCGCGAGCCGCATCGCTCGCCCCGCACAGATAGCAGCGGCCAAAAAGGTCGCCGCCGACTTGTCATAAAGCCCACGTTATGCGGTCCGGCGATATTGGCACGTCCCTGCGGCTGGGTGCGATCGTGGAACCGCTGCTGCAAGAGCCGATGGTGGCAATACAGGTTTCCAAGCCTGGGGCCGCCTGGCGCAGACGTTGAGGAGCCGCGGACGCACGGGCATCACGCCGACTATAAACAATTCGAGAGGCATGTCGCTTCTCGATGGTTCTGATGATATGCGTTCTGGTAGGCAGAGATTACAACAAGCGGCAGCCGAACAGTCTGTTTAGCGCTGCTCAACGGGAGTGATTGAGCAACGTCTCTTTCTCAACCCCGACAATCAACAAATTTGGTCCGGGACATCAGCGTGTTTAACTCTTAACGGAGCACCAAACGCATGTCCGATAGTATGCCGACGATTGTTCTTCCGACCAGTTTCCGGTTCGACGAGGTCAGGCCTATGCCGCCGCTCGAACCCAAGCGGCTCATGCCGACACCCACGCCCCCGCTGGGCATCCTGTCGAATTTTCATGGCGATTTCGCGGGCCGTGGCTTCAACACGATTTTCCGGCCGAACAGCGGGCCGCCAAATGGCACAACGTTCACCAATCCGATTCCGGCGCCTCCGATACCCACTCCGCCGAACGAAAATGTCCTCGAGCTCAACCTGACGACAGAAACGTTGTCATTCTCAAATGCACTCGGCAATGTGCCTAATCGGGGCCTGGAGACACAGGACGACATTTTCCTCAATGGCGTTCCGTACGTCCAGGCGATCAATGACGTGACCAATCCGGCGACAGGTAAGGCGGACGGCCCACCGACCGGCATTCATTTCGAGCCTGGTTTGTGGATGCATATTCCGGCGACGGAGACTGTCCCTGTGCTCGCCGAGTCGCTGACTCGAATGGCGTCTATTCCGCACGGAACGACAATCAATGCCCAGGGACTGGCTCCCGACGGATCGATCAAGGGGCCGCCGACCATCCCGCCGGTTGACATCACACCATTTGTCATCGGGAACCCAGCAAAACTAATTAGATTTGCCAGTCAGACAGCGGAGAGCACCAACACACCACGCATTCCGCAAGATCTCTCCAACTTCATCGCCGCTGGGACGATTACCCAGGCGATTTTGGACGATCCGAACACGATTCTTCGGCAGGCTATCGCCGGGCAGAACATCGTCGAGACATTTGTATTCACGGTTTCGACGTCGCCCGCGGCGCCGGAGTTTGGCGGCGGCACCGATAACATCGCCTTTCTCGAGGGTGATGCGGCGGTTACTAAGCCCAATGCCTTTGCCGCCAGCATGACGGCGACTTTTTGGGTCGAAACCGTCGAGCATCAGCTGCAAATCCCGATTTATGAGGCTGGCAGCCCGCCGCTGACGATCAAAGCGCCGGCCACGCGTCCCGACCAATTGACACCCACCTTCCTGGTGTCGCCACCACACGATATCCCGGCGCCGATTACCATCAAGGTCCGAACGACGCAGATTCAGTATTCACAGCTCGTGTTGCTCAACTTTGCCGGCCTGACCTGGCCGCATGTTTCGGTGGCAACGCTGACGCCGTCGACGCATCAGGTGGTCCCGCCGTCCGCCTGGACGCAGTAACCCAGAGTGGTTGGGGCTGGTCGGCTTGATAGGCTGACCAGCCGATGGCGTGACGGGACATGACATTACGCGCGTGCCTATCATGGTGTTGTTCAGAACGAGCTGAGACTGCTGGCCTTGCGACCAGGATGTCACGCGAACGGATGCTGTTGGGCAGGGTGCTGGGCCGGCTGTCGAGATTGCGGCATTACGGGACGCCGGCGTATTGGGCTAGAACTCCCCGCTGCGATAAGCCTCGTCCAGCCGGCGCGCATCCTCCTCGGATGGTTCCGGCCAGGGTTCGCCGCGCTTGCGCAACGTCCCGGTGAAGTGCGGCGGACGCTTCTCATTGAACGCGGCGCGTCCCTCCTCGCCATCCGTCGTCGTCTGGATCAGCAACGAGTTGATCAGGTTCTGCACATGCCACGCCTGGTCATCCGGCAGGTTGCCGAAGCGGACCACGAACTCCTTCATCATCCGCACCGCGGCGGGTGGTAGAGTAACGATATGGCGCGCGAGCTTCTCCGCGCGCGCCATGAGTTCGGCATGGGGGACGACCTCATTGACCAGACCAACCCGCAGCGCCTCGGCGGCATCGAACGGTTCGTCGGTGAGAAGAATCTTCATCGCATCGATATAGCGAAGCTGCTTGACCAGCATGCTCGCGCCCGGTCCGTTGCCCAGCCACCCCTGGGTAAGCAGCGAGAACTTGAACCGAGCATTCTCGGCGCTGGCGATCCGAATGTCGGTGGACGTCAGCAGCAGATACAGCCCGGCCCCGGCGGCCCAACCATTGATCGCGGCGATGACCGGCTTCCAGACTCGCGGATAGTGATCGCCCATGCGGCCGTCGACCCCCGTCTTCTGCCCATGCACCGTCCCGGCGAGCGGCCAGTAGATCCGCTGGGTGCGGAGATATTCGCGGTCGTCCGCGGTCAGGTCCGGACGCGGTGCCAGATTGTGGCCGCCGCAGAAATGCCGGTCACCCGCGCCGGTGATGATGGCGCAGCGAATGGCGCGGTCTTCCCATAAATCGATCCAGGCCTCCGAGATCGCGTCGGAGGTGGGCTTGTCGAGGATGTTGGCCTTCGAAGGGTTGTTCAGGGTGATATATGCGACCCCGTCCTTCTTTTCATAGTCGATGGGCACGGACGCAGTCCTCCTGACGCTGTCTCATTCCGACACGATGGTGGCACGGCGGCGGGCGGAGCACCAACGACCAGAAACCTTTGGTTAACCTTTTGCTGGCAGATTGGGCACCTCAACTGAGCCCGGGGACCATGTCGTTGTTCGATGAAGCCATCCCGACGCTCAGCGACACGCTCGTGCCACCGACCATCCGAGGCACTGCGGACCTCACCACGTTCGCCTACCAGGGCAACGGTTACGAGGCCCTGTTGCAGCGTATTGGGGCGGAAAACGACCCGGCGGCTTACCTTTACGATAAATCCATCGCCTCCCAACTTGCGTTCCGCCGAGCGGAAGGGATGTTGCTGCAGAGCGCTGCGTTGGAGTTGGGTCAGATCTACCGTGTCGGAACGCCACCCGAGGGCGCACTGCGGCTGCTGGCTCTGGTCAGCCCCGGCGACCTGATGACCAACACGCCGTTGGATTTCCTGACCAATTATTTGAATGTCCGGCTGGACCTTCTTTACGTCATACCCGGACGACCGTTGCCGGTATCGATCCCGGACCATGACATCGCTTTTTTCGCGGTCGGGGCGGCCGATCCCCCGGAACTCGATCGTCTGCGGGACCTGTTCGCTCGGTGGCCGCGCCCCGCGCTGAACAACCCCAACGTTTTGCCGTCGCTCGAGCGCGACACGCTGGCGGGGTCGCTCGCGGACGTCCCCGGCTTGTGCAGCCCGCGCACGGTCGCTGTGGACCGCCTCGCTCTGGAGGCACATATCGAATATGGCGTCGATATCACTGGTTTCGCGCCGCCACGCGGCCCGTATCCTTGCCTGATCCGACCACTTTCCTCTCACGCCGGCACCGGCCTGGCGCGTGCGGCCGACCCGGGGGAACTGGCGAAATATCTGCACTCATCCTTCGAGAGCCGCTTTTTCCTGGCCTCGTTCGAGGACTACGCCAACGCCGATGGGCTGTATCGGAAATCCCGCGTTGCCTTCATCGACCGCGAGCCGTTCCTCTGCCACATGGGGATTTCGAGCCATTGGATGGTGCACTACCTGAACGCCGGCATGACCGAGTCCGCGGAAAAACGAGCGGAAGAAGCCAGTGCCATGGCCGACTTCGATCAGGGCTTCGCTCGCCGACACGCCACCGCGTTCGAATCGATACATCAACGGCTGGACTTGGACTATTACTCGATTGACTGCGCCGAGACTGTAGACGGGCGCCTTCTGCTGTTCGAGGCTGACGCCGCCGCAATTGTCCATTTGATGGACCCCCCTGATCTTTTTCCTTACAAACAGGCGCAGATGCGCCGGGTATTTGGGGCATTCGAGGACATGCTGCGCCGCCGAAGCGGTCGGTTGAACGTTAACCAGGCCGCCTAGCGGGGCGTGCCCCACCAGCAACGTCACGATCGGCGAAGCTTGCGAAACGGCGGTGTTCAATCTGCCGGCCGGCGCCGTGACGCATCGGCCACGCCGCGAATTTGCCGCGGCGTTCGACTTCGGTCTGGCTGGGGCGTCCGATCAGGCAAGCCAGTGTGCAGCGCCGAAGCCACCGCCGCCGCAGCTTCGCACCACCGATCTCGAGCCGTGGGAAGCCGGACGCCTCGCGGGGTCAACAAAGGCGCCGGCGACAAATTCCGGAACTTGGACGATCTGATCTGGGCGCGGGCAACGCTGATCCTGCAACCGCCTGCCCGCGTGCCGCAGGGCACCCGGGAGCGTGTCGAGTTGACCCGCTACCGGACGGCAGAAGCCTACGCCACGGGCCAGCCAGGGTACGCCGGGGCCGGGCTTTCGATGGCGGCTTATCACGCGATGCTGGGGCGGGTGATCGACGGCCTGGGCCGCCTTGGCGTCCGCTACGTGGTCCGGTGGTCCGATGATGTCCCACAGCAGGCAAGCGCCTGAGATCGCCGAGGGCATCTAACAATGCGCAGAAAGTACAAAATCCTGCTGGCCGCCGCCGTGGCCGTCATCCGACGTTCGGAGCTTCACCCGCACGGGCAGTCGAAAAATGGTATTACGCGCAATGGGGGAGCGAGTCATGCGTATCCATCAGCGAGATTGACGCCACCGAAAGCACGCCTGAAGACGTCATGCAGAAAATGCGTACTGTCGGCGCTTTGGTGGGGGAGCCACAATATAACGATGGCATTATCACTTACCACGTAACGCTGTTAAATCAGTCTAAAACTATGATTTTCCTCCCGGACGGAATTTGTCGTCTGGCAGACCGGAATAATCGGTGATCCGTTGTCGGAGGATCACCTATGAACACCGTTCACAATGCGCGGATCACGCTGCTGGCGACCCTGCTAAACACCATGGCCGGGTCCAGTTTCACTGTGGGTGTGGCCGCACCGATCGCGGCGGTGTTCTTTTACAATCCAACCGGGATCCGCATAGGCTCAGTGGCCGTCGGCATTGTTGTCTGGATCGGCATCGCCGCCCTGCTTCATGTTGGCGCGCAGTATACGCTCGGGAGGCTCCGCACGTGACCGAATTCGAATGGCTATATCTGGTGATCATGCCCGCCATCGTCCTGGTGGTCGGTGCCCTCGCGATATGGGCCGGGCGCTTTATCCCATGAGCCTACAGACCTATTGGCTGGTTGCCACTAATTGGGATCGGCATCCTCACGCCGCTCAACCTCTGGCTTTGGATCACGGACCCGAGTAGGCGGAAAAAGCGGCAATGACCTGGGATCAGATCGTGATTTGGTTCGTCAACCCGGCGATTGTAGCCGTTTTGATCGGCGGCGGTGCCATTTTGATGGCGCGCCTCATTCCGTAGGCTTCACTCATGCCCGAATTCGAATGGCTATATCTGGTGATCATGCCCGCCATCGTCCTGGCGATCGGTGCTCTCGCGACATGGGCCGGACTCCGACTGGGTCAGCCTCAAGTGATCACGCTCTAAACATTTCTACCCGATCCCTCCGCACCCGCCGTACGTCACCGCAACGGGTCGTAACGCCGACCTTATCGAAGAACTCCAAGATCAGGATCGCCACCTTTCGCCCGTTATTCAGCCGGTCGCGGAACGAAGCTGCTGTCAACAATCCGTCTGCGTCCTCGATTTCGAGAGCGATCGCGGCCATCTCCGCCAAGGTCTCAGGCAGGAAGAAGTTGTCCGGGAAGATCTCGATCAAGTGGCCCATCCGCGCCAACTGCTTCAGCGTCCTGCGTGCCGCCGCTTCAGGCACCTTTAGCGCGAGAGCTATATCGCGGGTCCTAGGTGGACGGAATCGCACCGCCGCGATCAACGGGCGCGCGGCCCGCCATAGCTTCTCGTCCTGGGGCGACAGGCTGATGCGATGGCCAGGCAGCCGGAACCAGGGGCCATCCTGAGCGAGCACCCCTTGGCTTAGCAGCGCCTCTAAAATCCCCATCAACCCCGCTATCGGCAAGCGGTCCGGGAGCGCCAATCGCAGCCGATCCTTTTGCAGGCCGGGCAGTTCGGGTGAGGTCCGATGATGCGCCTCGAGCACTTCCAGGATAGACGCGCATACACCATCAAACGCGGAGGACGACAGGACCAGCCCCCCTGCCATCGCGGCCGAAACAGCCGCGACCAATCCCGTCCGATCGGCCTGCAACACGTTGTGGGCGCGCATGAAGGCCGGCTGATCAGTCCAACCCGGCGCGACCGCTAATAGCCGGCGCAGCGCGTCCGCCGGGTCTCCGGCGATCAGCGCGTGGAGTTGTGCTAGTCGCTGTGGGGTCCGTCGCCCGCGCCGTGGCGGAGACGGGTCCAGGACAACCCCGCCCCCGATCGTACATGTCGCGCCGGTATCCCGCAGGACGATTTTGTCTCGCGCCAAAGCGCCAATCGGATGCGGCAATGTCAGCCGGATCAGCGCCCCCTCCCCCGGCTCCAGCGACTCGCGATCCAGCAGCGAGACCCGTGCCATCGCATGCCCTGCCCCCAAATGCAGATGCACCTGGGTGTCCTGCCGGAGTGCCCTCGGAGCGTCCGCCAGCAGCGTGATCCGAGCGTCGAGGGCGGCGGTGGGAGCGTGGATTTCCGGGTGCAGGACCCAGTCGCCGCGCGTTACCATGTCCTTCGAGAGCTTTGGGCCGGTTATGTTCAGGGCCACGCGTTGGCCGGCGACGGCCTCGGTGGCAGGCCTGTTCTGAGCGTGCAGTCCACGGACGCGGAGCTCGAGGCCCGAGGGCGACAGAACCAGCCGGTCCTCCGCCGCTATGCGCCCCGACACCAATGTGCCGGTGACGATCAGCCCAGCGCCGGAAAGCGTGAATGCCCGGTCGACCGCCAGGCGCGGGTAGCCGGTTGTGTCGCGAGGCGGTCCTGTCGAGGCCAGCAGCGCGGCGCGCAGGTCGTCAATACCCTCGCCGCTGAGCGCCGAGACCGGTATCACCGGCGCCTCGGCAAGCAAGGATTCTGCCAGCAGGGTGTGCAGCGCTGCGGACACATCGGGGATGCGGTCCGGCGCGAGGTCGGCCTTGGTCAGTGCCACGACTCCGCGATCGATGCCCAGCAGGGAGAGGATCTGAAGGTGCTCACGGGTTTGCCGGCGGATGCCCTCGGGCAGCGCCACGACTAGCAGGGCGGTGTCGATGCCGCTGGCGCCAGCGAGCATGGTGTGCACGAAACGCTCATGGCCGGGAACGTCGACGAAGCCGAGCTCTCCGGCGTAGGCGTAGCCGAGGTCAATCGTGATGCCGCGGCGCTTTTCCTCCGCCAGGCGGTCGGTGTCGATGCCCGTCAGCGCTTTGACCAACGCTGTCTTGCCGTGATCGACGTGGCCGGCGGTACCGATGATCACGCTGGGTCTCCCATGCGGGGCCTCAGGGTCGCCCGACGGGATGAGGTGTCAAGCCTGGCCGGATCACCTGTCAATGACCATCCTGTCCGCGCAGACCGCGAGATGCGCGTGCTGATTGTTCGCAACCCCCGTGGCCGCGGCCGGGCCAAGACGAACACTCCTTGCGCCTGTCGCGCATCTAGCGTTACCAACTCCAACATAAGACGAACGAGGTTTTGTGAATCAGACCGTGCTGGACCGCCTGCTGCTGGGGCTCTCCGTTACTCAAGCCCAACGCCTCACCATCGTCCAGTTCCTTCGCTTTGGAACCGTTGGGGGAGTTGGCTTTCTCGTCGACACAGCTACGGTCTACGGGCTGCGCCACTTTCTCGGTCTATATGGTGCCGGGCTCGTCGCTTATGTGCTCGCCGCTACCAGTAACTGGGCGCTCAACCGGATTTGGACTTTCCGCGGCAATGGATCGGGGCCGGCCCATCGCCAATGGGCCATGTTCATGTTGACCAACCTCGTCGGCTTCGTGCTGAACCGGGGCGCCTATATCCTGCTGATCACCTTTGTAGCCGCGGCGGCGCGCCAGCCGGTCATCGCCACCGCCGCCGGCGCCGTTGCCGGGATGTTTGCCAATTTCAGCCTCTCCCGCCGACTGGTCTTCCGATGAGACCTATAGCGGAGTTCGTTGTGTGTTCGCGCGATCGGCGTTGCTCAGCTAAATAAAGTAGAGCCGCCGTACACCGGTCTGCGGCGTTAACGGTTCTCTAATGAGAGACGCAGAAGCTAGGCGCATCGAAACCAAACGATGCAGAGAGCATGTCCGCATTTCGCCCCGCTAATTTTGAGAGCCTCGCTTACAACAGCGATAGACTGTCGCTGGCTCCGGTTTCCTTCGCATCAGCCGAGATGAGCGGGCGCGCCGCCAAACCCCGCGATGTTTTCGTCAAACGAATGTCGGACATCGTCCTGGCTCTGGCGTTTTTGGCGCTGGCGGGTTTACCGATGCTGCTGATTGCCGCGGCCATCGTTCTCACCAGCAAGGGACCCGCCTTGTTCCGGCAGGAACGTATCGGCCTGAACGGCAACCGGTTCGTCATGCTGAAATTTCGGACCATGATCCACGTCCCGGTCATCCCGGGATCGTGCCCACAAGCCACCCGCGACGACCCCCGTGTGACGCGGATCGGCGCTTGGCTTCGCCACACATCGGCCGACGAGTTGCCGCAACTGCTCAACGTGTTAATGGGCTCGATGTCTCTGGTCGGGCCCCGGCCGCATGCCCCCGGCACCTGCGTCGGCGGCCGTCCGTTCGAGGCGGTCAGCCATCGTTACGCGGCCCGCCACCGCATCAAACCCGGCATGACCGGCCTGGCGCAAATCCGCGGTTGGCGAGGCGAAACCGATACCGTCGTAAAGTTACTGCGCCGGATCGACAGCGACCTTGAATACATCGCGACGTGGAGCCTCGGTACGGACCTGCGAATCATCGGCCGTACCATCGCCACGGTGCTGCGCATGCCCAATGCCTATTAGCCGGAAGCGGGGGCGATGTTCGAGACCCTGGAAAAGCTAGCGTGCGAAGATCCCGAGCATCGCTGGCGGTCGGACAAGTCACTCGCGGAGCAGCTTGGCCTGACCGCGGACGAGCCGACTATCGCAGTGCTGATCCCATGCCGGAACGAAGAAGCGGCCATTGGCAAGGTCGTGGCCGATTTCGCGCGTGCTCTGCCCGATGCGATCATTTACGTCTACGATAACAACTCAACCGACCACACCATCCTCGAGGCGCGGGCGGCCGGCGCGGTGGTGCGGCGGGAGCGACTGCAGGGCAAAGGCCACGTTGTCCGGCGGATGTTCGCTGACATCGACGCCGACGTCTACATCTTGGTTGACGGAGACGACACTTACGACCCGGCCGTCGCGCCTGGCATGTTGAAAATGCTGATCGACGGGCAGTTGGACATGGTCAGCGCGGCCCGTTACGGCGCGAAGCGCGACGCTTACAGGCCTGGCCACCGATTGGGCAATGTCGTGTTGAGTTCAATCGTTTCCTGGGCGTTCGGTGACGCCATCACCGACCTGCTGTCCGGCTACCGCGTATTCAGCCGCCGCTTCGTCAAGTCTTTCCCCGCTTTGGCTTCCGGTTTCGAGACCGAGACGGAATTCACCATCCATGCTCTGACCCTGCATATGCCGGTGCAAGAGGTGCGCGCGCACTACCGGAACCGAGCGGCGGGGACGTCCTCGAAGTTAAATACATTCAAGGATGGGATGCGAATCCTGCGCGCGATACTCACGCTGATACAGCATGAACGGCCGCTCCATGTCTTCAGCTTCAGCGCACTGGGTCTGCTGATTGCGGGAATTAGCCTTGGCATTCCGGTGGTGGCGGAGTTTCAACACACCGGCCTCGTGCCACGCCTGCCGACGGCGCTGCTGTCAACCGGACTGGTGCTGCTGGCGACCCTGTCGATGAGCTGCGGATTGATCCTGGATGCGGTGTCCCGCGCCCGCAAAGAGAACAAGCGTCTGGCCTACCTGGCGATCCCGCCACTGGGAGTTGTCGAATGAACCCGCTCGGTGCCCGCGTTGGCCAATATCAGGGCGAGGCTGGCGCGGTGGGCTCGCCGCCAGCTCGCAGGACGCGGCTGGTTGCCGGTGCCGCGGCCCCCCCAAACGAGCGCTACGATGCGGACATCATCATTCTTGCGCTGGACCGGATTGAGGAGACCTTGGCCGCGATCGCCTCGGCGAGCGGACAGAGAGGCGTATCGGTCCATATTTTCGTGCTGGACCAGGGATCATGCTTCCAGGCGCTCGGGCGTCTGGAGCGGACAGTGCAGAGCCGTCACGATGTCACGCTGCTTTCCACGGAACGAAATCTTGGCGTAGCGGGGGGCCGCAATCTGATCTCCGGCCTTGGTCATGGCCGAGTAATCATTGCGCTGGACAACGACGCCGAATTTGCCGGCCCCGATACTGTCGCGCAGATGGTCGCGGTGTTGGACGCCGAGCCGCGTCTTGGGGCGATCGGCTGCCGGATCGTGACTTATGCCGGCGGGAACGATGACTTGTCGTCCTGGGGCTATCCAATTGGCCTGTTGCCCAACGCTGGGGAAAGTTTCGATACGGTCACCTATGTGGGTGCCGGCCATGCGATCCGGCGCGAGGCTTGGCAACAGGCCGGAGGCTATGATTCAAAATTGTTCTTCTGCTGGGAGGAGTTCGATTTTTGCCTCCGCGCGATCGCCTTGGGCTGGCACATCCGCTACCGCGGCGACATCGTCATCCGCCACAAGGTATGTGCTGAACAGCGTGTCGGCTGGTCCGACGCTCGATGGTTTTACTTCGTACGCAATAGAATTTACATCGAGCGGAAACTGGATCACGGCTGGTTCGCGCTGCTGCCTCGCATTGCCGGATATATGCTGAAAGGCACGCGCAATGGACTGCCGATCCAGACGCTGCGCGCGATCTGGGCGGCCGCCGAGATGGGCCCGCGCTCGAGGCGCCCGATGTCACCACACGCGCTATCTTATATGGATTCAAACGACCGTGCGTATCGGGGATCGGCTTGGCACCGTATCGTGCGAGAGGTCCTGTGCCGGCTCAACGTCGCCGGAACCGTTGCTTCACCAGCAAAGCGATGACCACCGGGCTACTGATTACGTAGCGTCGAAACAGCTTCCGCGGATTGCTGGCAAAGCGGAACAGCCACTCCAGGCCCAACGATTGCAAAATCCGCGGCGCACGCCGGGAGGCTCCGCAGAGGAACTCCAAGCTCGCTCCGATACACAACCCTGTGCCAGTTATGTCGCCGGCCGCTGCAAGGGCGGCCGCGAGAATGTTCCTGCCGCGGCGAGCCGACCGCCAGAAACACCAATCGCGCCGGATTTGCTCGGACGAAGGCGATGGTGTTCGCGAAGGCGACCGGATCACGGTCGAATCCCATCGGCGGATTGTAGTGCGCGGGGGTCGCCAACCCACAACGGGCGATCAGGGCTGGCAGCCAGACAGGCGAAAGCCCGACGATCGTGATCCGCTCCCCTGGAGCGAGGTGGTGCGCGAGCAAGTGCGCGGTCAGGTCGCTTCCCGGGGCGATCGCCGGCGCGGGCATCCCCATCAGTCGAGCCAACCAGCCGACTACCCGGGAGTCGAGCAGGCACAACGCCGCGCCGCGATAAATCGCGCGCAGTTGTGGATCGCGGCTGACTCGCACCAGGTGGTCGGCGTTCGGCGTCACCACGTAGCCGAACGGCGCGTCGGCCGGACGTCCCGCGATCCAGGCGGCCGACTGCACGATGTCCAGATCGTCGAAATCGAGACCGGCTAGCGTGACCAACGACTTCATTTGCGATCGCTCCTCAAAGCCCGAGTCTCATGGTGAGCAGACCAATTCCGCGGCTATACCCTGTTACCAAGGTGTCGGTTGGAGTGTTGGAGCCACGCACGTCGGTCTGATTGTAGGTGAGGGACAACCGCGCTGACCGGTTCATCACCCAGGTCACGCCAACCTCGGCCGTCGTGCCTACCTGATAGCCGCCTTGGAAGAAGTCGGCCCGCTGCAGTCCCAGGGACGCCCGGAACAAAAGGTCCCGAAAATACTCATGGTCGATGGTTAGCCGCGCGGTGGTGTAGGTCAGGCCCGAGACGCCCTCCTGCACGGCGTCTCCGGTCTCCCGGCTGACGGTGGCGTTGAGCGTCGTCAATCCGGAGGGCGACCAACTGACCCCAGCCTCGGCGATCAGCGTGTTCTGCTGGCGATACAGCTTACTGGCGAACTGCCGCGCCTCGCCACCGATCAGCAGCCGATAGCGCCAGACCGAATCGTCGTCGTAATCGATGCCGGCCAGCACCTGATAACTGGTCGAATTCGGACTCGCCTGGCCGGCCGGTGTGTGCGTGTAGTCCTGTTCGATTGCTCGAGCGATGAATACGACGTTGCGCAGCGGCGCGAGTTCGTAGCGCGCGGTTACGCCGCCCTGTATGACCACTCTGTCGCGATAGGCCTGGCTGGCCGGCAACCCGTTGATCGACGCGTCGTCATAAGTCCAGTTCGTTGCTTGGATGCCAGGCTCGATGCTCCACCGGCCTTGGGTCATCGCGTACGAGGCCCTTAAATCATCGACCTGGAACTCGATCGGCCGCTCGCTGGCGATCGTATCGAGCGCGGCCTCATCCTCGTGCTGCACCAAGTGCGCCGCCGCCAAGGTGAGCTTGTCTTCGCCGATATCCAGCCGCCCGCCCGCGACCGCGGTCACATCCGTGCTGGTCCTGGCTGGGCAGCGACAGATACCGTGTGTCGTTCACCGAGAAGAGCGCGCCGAAGCTGTCGCGCGACCAGCCGGACGAGATGGCCAGCGCCGGCGCCGTGCCGACTTCCCAACTTCCCCGGCGATACGGTCCGGAAAGAACGTTGCTGGAATAGCCGAAGCTCTCATCGAGTTGGGGCAAAAATTCGAATGCCCCTTCCCGCAAGCCAAGCGGCATTTGCTCGGGATGGAGCCGCGTTTCCACCGTCACGCCCTCATCATTGTCGTACCCTGGAACACCGTCCGGGAATACCGCTGTTATCAATTCAGCGACCGCCCGGCCTGCCAGACAGACCCCTCCCGTAAGTGCCAGGAAGATCCAAAGCAGGGTTGCGCGCGCCCACATGCGGCGCGGACTATGGCGTGAAGAGACTAATTTTCAGTTAACAGCCGGTAGCACGGACGCCTGTTTGGCCGCGGGCTTGGCCGGCCGTCCAGTCGTTTGCCGGGTGTTTATGCGAGGCCGAGAAAGACGACGGCAGCGCGGGCAAGGCGGGTAAGATCGTCATCGCTCAGTCGCCCGATGCGCTGACCGAGGTTCGCCTTCGGGACCGTCGTGATCTTGTCCGCCATTAGGCGGCAGGCCGACCGCAAACCATTCTCGTCATCAGGTGTAACGTTCAGGCGAAACAATGGTGCTTCTGTGGGATCGGTCGTGCAGGGAACCAGTGTCACCGAGGGCGTCTCGCTGAACTGGTCGGACTGGAGGATCACCGCCGGGCGGGCTTTGCTTGTGTTAACGCCGCCCGAGACAGTCCAGACCTCCCCGCGCTTCACCGCCATTCGACCGAAATGGCATCCACGAATGCCTGATCTTCCATGGCGTGCTCGCTGGCGGCTACTGTCGCCGATTGACGGCGGGCTTCTTCCGCGAAGCCAGGAGATCGGGTATCGGGAACCCAAATCTGGACTGGGCGTAACCCCTGCTGCCGCAGCCGCTCGCGGTGGCGGCGGACTTTATCTCGTGATGGCTTAACGGTCGCCATTGCAACCTCCTGATTTCGGGTTACATGTAACCCATCAGGCGGTCGTTTTCAAGCCGCGGTAGGATATTCCCGTTCGGCGACTACAGCCAAGTCGAACGGCGAAACAACTTAAAGATGAATTGTCAGGCTGAGGAAGACGCGCCGTTGAATTGGCGGTCCCGCCGATACCTGCAAGCTCGACGCGTTGAACTGCAGCGCCGAAAGCGCGAGCGTAATGTTATCGCTCACCTTGTAGCCGACGCGGGCGTCGGCCAGGAAGTAGTCATTGACCTTGACCGGCAGCAGCGTGACGTCATTGGGATTGGCACGATAGTCGACGAACCATGACTGCCATCGTGTTTGGACATCGAACTCCCATTTCTCGTAAGTGTAACCGCCGCCGAGGACTACGGCGTTGGTCGGCGTCCCCTGCTGGAAGTTTTGCGGGCTGTAGATGCCGTTCCGGTTGATCGTCAGGTGGTCGGTGATCGAGATGAAGGAATAGCTGGCGTTCCATCGAAAACCCGCGGGTGAATGCCCGCGCAGCTCGATCTCGGTTCCGACTGCGGAACTGTCGCCAACATTTTGCGCAACCGCGCGCTGCTCTTCGACCCCGCCCAGCAGGACACCGTCTCCGCTGGGCGTCGTTTCATATGGATTGATCAGGATGTTGTCGGTTCGCTGGGCGAAGACCGCAGTACGGATAGTCGATTGCCACGCCGGCATCGACCGGTCCCAGTCGACCTCCACGTTATTTATGGACGCGGCGTTGACGTTCGGATTTCCAAGAAACAGATAACTTTGGCCGTCGGGACCTGGTGGCTGACGATCCTGGAGCCCTAGATCGTAAATGCTGGGCAGTTGCAGTCCTCTTGCGGCAAGCAGGCGCAGCGTGTCCAGATCAGTCACCTTCCAGACCAGGCCGGAGTTGAAACTAGGCTGATCGATTGTTCGGTTGTTGTAGGCCGACGAAGAGTAGCCGACGTCCGGGACCACGTATCCGTGCTGGTTCAGCGTGAAGTGGTCGAAGCGGCCCGCGTTGGTCAGCGATAGCGTGGGCGTGATCTGCCAGTCCCACATCGTGCTGGCGGAGTACACCTGATAGCCGACCTTGCCAGCAATCACGGCGTCCGAGGTGGCCGCGTTGTTGCGGTAGTCGAGGCCAATTCGTATCGTATGGTCCGTGCCGAGCTTCACCAGGTCGCTGGCTTCCACGACGATGACGGTGTCGTTGATATTTTCCCACTCGCTGGCGCCGTTGAAGACGTAGAGCAACTCGTTTCTGTAGGCGCTGAAGCTGAGCAGGCCAAACCGCGTGTCGGCGGCCATGCCGAGGCGCGCCCAGTTGGTGCGCTCGGAGTTGGTGCCGTAATAAGGCGATGATGTCGCCTCCCAAATGCGGGTGTCGACGGCCGCGGCCGAGGCGAATACTTGAACGTTGGACGCAGCCTGAACGCGCGCATCGAGGTTGAACGCAGCGCGCTGGGGCGATTTGCGATACGGCAGGTCGCCGGACGAAACGTCTGTCGCGGCGTATTCCTGGGCACGAAACCCGTCGGCGGCCACTCGTATGCCGCCGATGTCGGCGATACGTCCGGTGCCCATGGCCGAGAGCGAGGTGTAACCTTGGGTGCCGGCGCGCAGCGTGGCGCTATTCAGGCTCTCCTGCGATGGATCATAGGTGATGATGTTGATCACGCCGGAGACGGCATTGAAGCCGAACAAGGCGGTGTTGGGCCCCTTGACGATCTCGATCTGGCGGATTTCTTCCAGGGTGACCGGCAGTGTATACCACTGCGTGCGGCCGAGGTCGTCGAGATAGACCTGTTGTCCGTTCAGCAACACCAGAAGCCTTGGATTGCTGGTCTCGTTGTAACCGCGAATGCCTACGTCAACGGCGGCGAAGCCATAGCGGCGAACACTGATGCCGGCAACGAACTGCAAGATGTCGGGGATATTGTCGGCACCGGAGCGGCGGATGTCGTCGGCGGTAATGATCTCCATGTTCGCAGGCACCTCTGAGATGCGCTGCGGTTTGCCGGTGGCCGATGTGGTGACCGGTTCGCCGAACAGTTGTTCGAAGCCGCTGTAGTCAACCGACTGGGCGGATGCCGGCGATGCGTTGAGCAGGAAGGCAAGCCATGTCGCGGCCAGACACGTTGCGGTCGAATGTACCAAGGGGGATGCCAAGCTTTGTCCCTTCGCGCGGATACGGATCAGGACGTGGGCTGGGCGCGCGGGACGCCAGGAAGGCATCCTATTTCTCGCGCACAAGCATGCGAAACGCCTGCATGAAGTGGACGCCGGTGCGTTCGGCCGAACCCTTGTCAATGACGATCTGGACGGTCGGTTCCGTGGAGAATCCGATGATGCAGCCGCGCGACTGAACGCAGGCCATATCCGCCGAAATGGTTGGAACATGTAGGCGCTGCGCCGTGCTGGAGATTGTTTCCATGTTGGCGGCCAGGCCGGATGTTACGTAGAGGGCGGCCACGCCGGTGATGACGGCCAGTTGTTCTACTGGGACCAACCGAACCTGCAGACGAACCCGCCCGGCCGGCAGGTCAGTGCCGATAACCCCGCAAATGACATCGGCGTCTCGCCGCGAGTGCAGGATCGGTTGCTGACACCACGATGCCAACGACCACGACACCGTTCATCCCGTCGCCGACGAAGCCCAGGGTTCGCCCGAGGACCTGCCCATCCTTGGCGCTGAAGTCTGCCGCGGCCACCGTGGAATTTGCGGCCACCAAGGCAAGCGAGGCGATCGCGGCGAAAGTCAATACTCGTAAGTTCACCGCACAGGCCCAGTTTTCTGCCGCGCTGCCGGGTCGTGGTGGACAGTGTCGGACAGGCATGGGGCATCGGCTACCCGATTGACCGACTTCATGCGTCGTTGTGCCGACCCAATCCTTAAGCTGAAGTTAACACGCTCAGAAAGATCAGCGGCAGGTATATAAAACATAAGCAGTTACTGGGCGTGCCGGATTATCCATCAACGTTTTCTTAATATTTCTCTCCGATAAGGATCGCGGAAAATGCGGCATGGGAGAAGGCATTGCTGCGATTGGCGAAATGGCGGATCGACAAGGTGTCGATCCGACCGCTGACGAAGCGGCTTCGCGTGTCGAACTGGCCGTTCGCGCTCAAGATGGCGTTTTGTCCGGCGCTCGCGATGGCAGCAATGGTTGGGCTGGGCCTGAACGGCATTTTCGTAACGGCCGAACAGGCGGCGCTGATCGACGCCGTAGTCCAGCACGACCTGTCGACCGCCGTGAGCCTCACGGACAGCGCCACCAGGCTGCAGCAGATCAACAGCAGCCTGTACCGTCTCTCCACGCTTCAAGCCAGCAAGACGACCGACCTGAGTGTCACGCAGGAGATCGGGAGGCTGATCACGCAGACTACGTCCTTGGCCGACGATCTTGCCGCCCAGGCGGGGAATCCAGGCATGACGGCGGAGCGTGACGACATCCTGCAGGTTGTTAAAGAAATCCGGGTCTACGGTGAGGCGATCGACGTCTTCGGTTCCATGCTGGAGATCGACTTCCCGAGCGCGGTGGAGTTCTTTCGGCCATTTGACCAGAATGCGACAAAAGTCCTTGAGATGATCGGCGACATCGCGGATCGGGCGGTTACGATTGCGAAAAGTCGCGCCGAGGTGTCGGTGCATCTCGCCAAAACAATACGCCTGTCATTGATGGCGGTCTCGGTGGCTGGATCGCTGCTACTGTTCGGCATCGCGGCGCTGCTCACCCGAGCGACCGTCCGGTCGGTCAATCAGATCGCAACAGCAACCGAGAAGGTGGCGCAAGGCCATGCGGCGGTGGATATTGCGGTCTTGGCGCGGGACGATGAACTCGGCACGATCGTGCAGTCATTGGCGATCTTCCAGTCCAATGTCAGGCAACTCGCGTTCCTGGCGCACCACGATCCGCTAACCGGCCTGCCGAATCGTGCGCTATTCAACGACCGCGTCCAGCAAGCCCTCAAGCTGCTCGACCGCAGTATCGGGTTCGCAGTGCTTTGTCTCGACCTCGACCGATTTAAATTCGTTAACGACACGCTTGGCCATCCGGTCGGCGACGTCCTGCTTCAGAGGGTCGCCGAACGTCTGCGGGCCTGCGTCCGTGACGGCGACACGGTGGCACGTCTGGGCGGCGACGAATTCGCCATCATCCTGCTGAACCTGAACGAGCCGTCCGAGCTCGATGTCCTCGCGTCACGGATCATCGAGACGGTCAAGGCGAGCTACGAAATCGACGGTAACCTGATCCATATCGGCACGAGTATTGGGATGGCGCTGGCGCCGGCCGATGGCGCTATCTCGGATGAGCTGTTGAAGAAGGCCGACACAGCTCTGTATGAGGCGAAGAGCGGCGGTGGGGGCATATCCTGCTTCTACGAAGACGCGATGAACGTTGCCCTCCAGTCCAGGCGGCAGATCGAGGCGGGGCTACGGCGAGCCCTCGCGGAAGACGAGTTCGTTCTGTACTATCAGCCTTTGGTCGACGCCCAGTCGCATCGCGTGTGCAGCTGCGAGGCGCTTGTTCGGTGGAACCACCCTGAGCGAGGATTGATTTTCCCCGACGCGTTCATCCCGATCGCGGAGTGCATCCGGGCTGATTGGCGCGATCGGGCAATGGGTGCTGTGCAGGGCGTGCCGTGATGCGGCGACCTGGGACAGCGATATCAAGATCGCGGTGAACTTGTCCCCGTCGCAGTTCAAGGACAAGAACCTCGTGGGCTACATCCAAGCTGCCTTGGCGGCCAGCGGCCTGCCTGCGAACCGGCTGGAGCTGGAGATCACCGAATCCGTCCTGTTAACCGACAGCAACATTATTCTTGGGATTCTGCTCGAGATCAAAGCACTAGGCGTACAGATATCCATGGACGATTTCGGCACTGGCTATTCGTCGTTGAGCTATTTGCGGAGCTTTCCATTTGACAAGGTCAAGATCGACCGAAGCTTTATCAAGGATCTACCGAACGACAAGAACGCAATGGCAATTATCCGTGCCATTGTCGGCCTTGGCGAAACATTCGGCATGACGGTCACGGCCGAAGGGGTCGAAACCAACGAGCAGGCGGTGCTGCTGGCGTTGGAGGATTGCACGCACCTGCAGGGATATTTGTTCAGCAAGGCGGTGCCGGCGGGTGACATACCGAAACTGATCGAGCATTTCTCGGGTGCTCCGGTTGTGGCCGGCGCCTGACGACAAGCCGGCGTGCCGGTATTCCGAGTTATGCTATTTCGCCGCTGTCGTTCGCTCCTGCGGCAGGTCGATCTCCCAACCGCCGCCCAGCGCCTTGTAGAGTGCGACAAGATTGGAAGACACCGTCGTCGTGCTGCTGGCAAGCTGCTGCTCGGCGGCAAGAAGGTTGGTTTGCGCCACCAGCACCGTCAGGAAGTCTGCCACACCCTGCTGATATCGGCTCTGCGCAAGAACCAAGGCGCGCCGATTCTCCGCCACCGCGCCGACCAGTTCATCCCGCCGTGCCTGCTCCGCCCGGTAGGCCGTCAACGCGTTGTCCACATCGTGCCAGGCCTGCAGGACAGTCTTCTGGAAGTTGATCGCAGCCTCCTGCTGCTGCGCCTTGCGCAACTGCAGGGTGGAGCGCAACTGGCCGCCCTGAAAGATCGGGATAGTCAGGCCCGGACCGAGAGCATACTGCTTCGAATTGAGGTTGAACGCGTTTTTAAACTGCAGCGACTGCAGACCCGAAACTGCCGGTAAGGCTGAGCGACGGATAGAAATTCGCCTCCGCCACGCCGATATCGGCTGTCGCGGCATGAAGTTGCGCCTCCGCCTGACGAATGTCGGGGCGGCGCCGTGCCAGTTCCGATGGCAACCCGACGGGAACGCGGGGCGGCACCGGCGGGATCGGCCTGGCAGTCACGAGTTCGGCCCGCAAGGCGTTTGGGGGCTGGCCCAGCAGCAGGCTCAGGGCGTTGATCGTCTGCGCTTCCTGCTGCTCCAGGCTCGGAATCTGCGCCAGCGTCGTGCGCAATTGCGCGGAGGCGTTGGCCACGTCCAAATCGGTGGTCACCCCGCCAGCGGCGCGCTGCTGGGTCAGGCTCAGGCTCTGCCGGGCGGTGCGAACGTTCTCGCGGGCGATGGCTAGCTGGGCCTGCGTGCCGCGAAGCTGGATGTAATCGCGGGCGAGCTCGGCCAGGCTGGACAGCAGGACCGAGCGTTCCGTCTCGGTGGCCGCTTCGGAGGTCGCGGTGGCTGATTCGACGGAACGTCGGACGCCGCCCCACAGATCGACCTCCCACGACGAATCGAAGCCGCCCTGATAGAGATCGAACGGCTTCAGGCCGGCGCCTTGTATCCCACCCGTCGAATTGCCGGTTGCGCCGTTCGCAGCCGTTTGCGCCCGCCGCGCTCGGTATGAGGCCGAACACGCCGTTGTTGCTGGCCTGCTCACGCGTGTAGGACGCGTTCCCGTTGAGCGTGGGGAACAGCGCTGCCCGGGCGACACCGAGCTGGGCGCGGGATTCGGCCAATCCGGATCGCGGCGGTCTTGACATCGAGGTTTTCCGCCGCCACGCGCTTTTCCAGCCCGGTCAGAATGGGATCTTTGAACAGGCTCCACCAATCCGCATCGATCGGTTCGGCCACCGGTGTGCTCCGGGGCGGCTTCACCGCTTCCTTCGGTCCGCCAAACCAGGACGCGGGCGACGCCCAGTCAGGCCGCTTGAAGTCCGGTCCCAAGGTGCAACCACTCAGCATCGTGGCACTCACCAGAGCCGCTAAAAGGGCCCATCTTCGTTTTGTTTCGTTGATGATCATACGGACGTTCCAGCATTCGAGCGGGGAGTGCAAACGCGAAGGGCCAATCGATTAAACGCGTAGCCCCTAATGCGCCATGGCAGCGCCCTTCGACACTCGCGGCAGGAACAGGACAACGGGAGCGACGACAAGCGCCAAAAGTCCGAGCAGCCAAAAGATGTCGAGGTAGCTCATGATGGTCGCCTGTACTTGCACCATCGCATCGACCGGCGCAAGCGGCGTGGGCCAGTTATAGCCGTTATACGCTGTGATGTGTTCCGCCAGACGCGCGTGATGAAACTGCGTCCGCTCTTCCAGCATTGTCGTGACGAAGGACACTCCGACGCTGCCGCCCAGGTTGCGCATCAGGTTGATCAGCGCGGACGCCTCGTTGTAGCGCGTGGGCGGCAGGCCGACATACGACACGGCACTGATCGGGATGAACAGGAACGGCAGCCATATCACCTGCAAGATGCGCGCGGTGGAGATGTTCCAGAAGCCGATGTTGAGGTCGAGCTGGGACGCCGAAAGCATCGACAGGCCGATTCCCACGATCGCCATCAGCACCAGCCATTTCGGCTGGATCAGGCGTCCCGTCACGACGCCCGCAACCGGCATCAGCAACAGGGTGGCGATCCCGCCGACGCCCAGGGTCAACCCCGAGGTGGTGGCGTCATAGCCCAGCAGCGACTGGGCAAGCTGCGGAAGAAGCTGCGTGGTGCTGATCAGCAGGAAGCCGACCAGGAACATCAGCCCGCAGCAGATCCCGAAACTGCGATAGCCCAGCAGTCGGACATTCACCACCGGCTGCGGATGGGCCAGCTCCCAGAACACCAGCGTTACCAGGCTGACGGCGCTGATCACGCCGAGGGTCGAGATGAACCCGGAGGAAAATCCGTCGTCGATCTCGTAGCGGTCCAGCAGGATCTGCAACGTGCCGAAGCCGACGAACACGAGGATCAGCCCGAGTACGTCGATGTGCAGGCCCTTGGCCAGCAGCGCCTGCCGCTCCTGCTGCAGAACCTCCGGCTCGACCACCAGCCAGCCCGACCAGGGTCAGCGACAGCAGCCCGACCGGCAGGTTGATCAGAAAGACCCAGTGCCAGGACAGGTTGTCGGTCAGCCAGCCGCCCAGCACCGGACCGATCGCCGGGGCACTGACCACGGTCAGGCCATACAGCGCGAACGCCTGCGCGCGCTTCTCGGGCGGAAACGTGTCGGCGAACATCGACTGCTCGGTGGGCGCCATGCCGCCGCCGCCGATGCCTTGCAGCACCCGCGCCATCAGCATCATGCCGAGCGAGGTCGACATCGCGCAGAGCAGCGAACTGGCGGTGAACAGTCCGACGCAGATCATGTAGAAGCGCTTGCGGCCGATGACGTTGGCCAGCCAGCCGCTGACCGGCAGGACGACCGCATTGGACACCAGGTAGCTGGTCAGGATCCAGGTCGACTCGTCCTGGTCCGCCGCCAGGCTGCCGCCGATATGGCGGAGCGCGACGTTGGCGATCGTGGTGTCGAGCACCTCCATGAACGTGGCGATCGACACCACCACCGCGATCAGCCACGGGTTGCGGTCGCCAGCGGCGGAGCGTGGCAGAGCGGGATCGGCCACGGGTCAGCGCACCCGCACGGACGGGGTGACCGACATGCCGGGTGCGAGCTGGTAGTCCTTCAATCGCGGGTCATCGAAGACGATCTTGACCGGCAGGCGCTGCACGATCTTGACGTAGTTGCCCGTGGCGTTCTCGGCCGGCAGCACGCTGAACGCGGTGCCGGTGCCGGCCTGGAAGCTGTCCACCTTGCCGTGGAAGGTGATCGAAGGCACCGCGTCGATAACGAGATCAACGTCCTGGCCCGGGCGTATGGCGGCCAGCTGGGTTTCCTTGAAATTGGCGGTCACCCAGCGGTCATCCTGCACCAGGGCAAACAGCGCCTGGCCCGCATTGACGTAGTTGCCGGCGCTGACGGTGCGATGGGTGACGATACCAGCCTCCGGCGCGACGATCGTGCAGTAGGAGAGTTGCAGTTCTGCCGTCCGGGTGTTTGCCGCGGCTTGCTGCAGCGACGCCTGCGCCGCAAGCACCTGCGCCTGGGCGGCCCGCACCTGCGCCTGCGCGCCGCCAACCATCTGGCGGCTGGCGTCCAGCTTCGCCTCGGCGGAGTGGAACGTTGCGGTGGCCGCCTCGATCTGCTGGCGGCTGACCGCGCCCGGGGCGATCTTCTGGTAACGATCGTAATCCTGGCGAGCCTGCAGCAGTGTCGGCTTCGGCCACCCGCACGTTGGCCATGGCCTGATCGACGTTGGCCTGCTGCACGGAAACCTGCGCCTGGGCCTGGGTGAGGCTAGCCTCGGCGCTTGCCTGCTGCGCCTTTGCCTGGTCCAGCTTCGCCTGGAAGTCCCGCGGATCGATCAATAGTAGCGTTTGGCCGGCCGCGACGTGCTCGTTGTCGGCGAACAGCAGCTTCGTCACCTGGCCGGCCACCCGAGGCGCAACCTGCGTCGTGTAAGCATCGATGAATGCGTCGTCGGTCGTCACGAAGTTTCTGGTGCTAAGCCAATACCAAATACCGCCGACGATCATGGCCAAGGATCAGGATCGCGCCAAAACTGAGACCAAGGATTCGCTTGAGGCCGCTCCGCTTTGGCGTCTGAACGGGCGTCAGCGGGTTCGGTGTCCCGGCTGTTGTAGTTCTCGGGTCAGGTCATCCATGGGCTTCGCTCCCTGATCGGGCGCCGGTTGGTCGCTCACTCTCTATTGACCGAACCGTTCAGTCACCTAAATTGGACACGTAGGCCGGTTACACCGGTTGTCAATACGGCCCTCGCGCGGGATGGTGAGCAGATGGACAGTCACGTCGCGCTTAGTCCGGAAAAGCGGATCCAGATCCTGGCCGGCGCTGCCTCGGTGTTTGCAGCCGACGGCTACGAAGGGGCGAGCATGGCTCGGATCGCCGCGGTCGCCGGGGTGTCCAAGGGCACGCTGTACAATCATTTTGACAGCAAAGCGGCGCTGTTTACCGCCTACGTCGGGGAGAAATGTAGCCAGTATCTGGCGAACGTGTTCGAAGGCGCGGATTACGATGGCGATCCGGCGGAGGTGCTGCGCAGCATCGGAAAGCGGATGGTGCAGATGATGTTGTCCGATGTCGGACTGGCGATTTATCGCGTCGTGATTGCGGAGGCAGCGAAATTTCCTGAGCTCGCCCGTGGTTTCTTCGAAGCCGGCCCGGCGCGCGCGATCGGCTTCATGGCGGGGTGGCTGGCCGAGCAGACGCGGCGGGGGCGATTGTCGGTCCCGGATCCCGAGTTTGCCGCGGAGCAGTTTTTCCATCTGTGCCAAACGCGATTGGTGCTTCGCCGCAGGCTGGAAATGCTGCCCGATCCGCCGGAGGCTGATATCGATCAGGTGGTCGAAGCCTCGATCGCGATGTTCCTGCGGACGTATCGCAGCGGGGCGTAGTCGGAGATCAGTAGGGCGTGCGGGCGCCCTTCCAGATCGGCGCCAAAGCCGGCGCGATTTGACAGAATCGATCTTTACGGCATCACTCGACTAGCAGGGTTATGTTGAGATCTTGCATTTGGCCGCGCCGCCGGAATCCGCTACCGATACCGCATGAATCCCCATACTCAGCTGCTTCTCGTGGAGGATGATACCGAAATTAGCGGTATGGTCTCACGTTTTTTGAGTGGTCATGGCGTCCGCGTCTTGGTGGCGGCGAATGGCAAGGAGTTCGATTGCCTAGTGGCGGAAAATCCTATCGACCTTGTTGTGCTCGACCTGATGCTGCCGGGAGAGAGCGGTCTGAGCATTTGTACGCGAATACGGGCCGCTTCGACGATGCCCGTAATCATGCTGACCGCGCTGGGCTCGGAGGCCGACCGAGTAGTGGGCTTAGAGCTTGGAGCGGATGATTATCTGACGAAGCCCTTCAGCGCGCGCGAGCTCCTGGCCCGTGTCCGCGCTGTCTTGCGGCGGAGCCATTGGCTCGACGTTCCGGAACGGAAACCCAATACCCTCACATTCCATCGCTGGAGCCTGGACCTGACCGTTCGAAAGCTCCGTTCGCCAGAGGGGTTGCAGGTGCCGTTGACGACCGCAGAGTTCACTATTCTCTCTGTCTTTTGCCAGCATGCGGGGCAGGTCTTATCGCGCGAGCAACTTCTCGACCTGGCATACAGCCGGACCCCATCCTTGTTTGACCGCAGTATCGACGTTCAGGTGAGCCGGCTGCGTCGCAAGATCGAAGTCGACCCGAAGGATCCCACGATGATCATTACGGTCCGTAATGGCGGCTATATTTTTACCCCAACGGTCGCAACCACCGCGGGAAATCAATGAAGCGTCTTTTCAACGCAGGCGCGACAGCTCAAATTGCCAGCATCGTTATTGTTGCACTGCTGGTCGCACACGCTCTTTCCGCTATCGTATGGCTATCGTTTGACAAGGAGCGGCTCGGACCGCCCCCCGAATTCATCAGGCCCGCTGCTCAGATTGGGCTCGTCCTCCACCTGCTCGATACCGTGCCGCCAACCGACCACGCAGCGATCAAGATCGCCGCGTCGCAAGCCGGTTTTACCTTCACAGAGAACGCCGGCGCCCCAATAGAGGTGGAGAAGGAGCGCTTTCCGGTACAAGGCGTCCACTACGCCCTCCGGGCGGAGCTGGGGCCCTCGAGCAAGGACGTGGTGATATTGAACGAAGATCCCCAGGGCCAACTCACCGGAGGAATGGATATTTTCGTTCATCCGCTGGGTGCGGAGGAGAGCTGGATTCACTTCCAGTTTCGACATGCTGAAGAGTTTTGCAGGGGACCGCCGTTTTTTTGGCTTTCAGGCAATGGCGTCGCCTCTCTGGCCCTGATTCCGATCCTGATTGGCCTGGTCTCCCTTTGGGCAACTCGCAAAGTCACAATCCCTCTCATAAAGCTTGCAGTCGCGACCGAAGGCGTAAGCATCATACGGGATCCATCTCCCGTGGCTGAGGAAGGCGCCCGAGAGGTCAGACAAGTCGCCCGCGCCTTCAACTCGGTTTTAGAACGGCTGCGGTGCATCGTCGCCGACCGCACACAGATGTTGGCTTCCGTCGGCCATGACCTGCGCACGCCATTGACCCGCCTCCGCCTGCACGCCGAGGCCACACCGAATATTGAAACACGGCGGAAGATGCTAAATGAAATCAGACGTATGGAGGCAATGATCAACGCCACACTGGCATTTCTGCGCGAGGAGGCCGCACATGAGCCCGTTGAGCAGGTGGATGTTGCGGTCCTCATCCAGACGATCTGCGATGAGTTCGGCGATACCGGAACTGAAGTGGCCTACGACGGTCCCTTGCACGCGCGTGCGTCATGCCGGCCGGTAGCGCTTCAGCGCGCCCTGGTGAACCTTGTCGATAACGCCGCCAAGTTGGACACGCGAATTACTGCCCGCCTTGAATGTACGGCCGACGACCTGGTCATCTCGATTGAAGACGACGGTCCCGGCATCTCTGATGAACAAAAGAAAGCCGTTTTCAAACCATTTTTTCGTGGCGATGCAAGCCGCAGTCACCCAGATGGCAGTATGGGGCTGGGATTATCGATCGTCGAAACCGTTGTGCAGTCCCATAATGGGCGAATTCACCTCATCGACCGGGTTCCCCATGGTCTGTGCGTGCAACTTCTGCTCCCACAGACCCCCGGCCGGCCAGGACGTTAGCTAAGCTGGGCGGCTCCAAAGCTCTATCGCCGCCTTTCGTCAAGCTTGGGTCATTGCAGCCTGGTAAGAGAAGGCCCCGAAAGTTACCGAACGAAGGTGTTAGCAACCCGACGAGACCGGATCACATATAGCATCCAGACCCCGATCCCGACGCTGCTGAAAATCCATCTTCCTATAGTCTCGGGCGAAGCATATGCCGGAAGCGACTCTTGCAGGCGCATACCCTCCTTCCAATAGAGCATCGAGCTGAGCCAAATAATCTCCGTAGGCAACAACAAAATCATACAAATACTCGTTACTAGATAAACAGACACAAATCGCTTCGATCGGAGCACCATAAAGACCGCCGTGCAAATTTGCATGAATATTACTGTTAGATGAATACCGATATCTCCATCAAGCATAAACCAAAACGCTTGGAAATCGAAGTCCTCAAACCCGCTGTTAATTCCTAACATTTTTACGATTGTCACGGGTGGCGACACGAATACGCCGACTGTCACCAAGGCAAGCCATCCGCCAAAGCCGGAAGTGCCCGTAACCGGCACGACGCTGCTGTGGTCTTTGACGCTGCGGTCATCCTGTGTGCGCTTATTGATGGCCGTGGCAGAAAGCGAGATAGCGCGCGCCACACAAGCACTAATTAGAATGGCAATAATAAACGAGTGCCAGATGGAGAGCGATTGCATGTTTCATCCACCCAGTCTTTGAAGACCTGCGCCTCCAATAAACGACCGCGTCTTTACCAGAAGCCTGTACTTTGCCACTTAATCCTGAAATATGTCCGCGCTTTTGTGTGTCCATTTGCAATGGCCACTGTTACTTACCGTAACACGTTCGGTGCAAGGATGGTGAACACTTCGAACCCCGGCTGCAGGTCGTAACCGGTGAGCTGGTAGTGATCGGCACGGCGCTTGAACAGGGCGCGAATTCGCCAGCGTGGCGGTATGCCGTCCTGCAGGTTCTGTCAGCGTTCGCGCCAATGTGCATGGCGTTCATCGGCGGTGTGATGATGCAAAACCAGTCCAATGATGCTATCCTGCACATGACCAGAATCAGGGGCGCGAAGATGACCCACACGGCAGTCGCGGTAGGCTTAGGTGTTGCTCTTTGTGCGGCGGTGTCCGTGGCGCCGGCCCAGGCCGGTGGCCATGGCGGCGGCGGTGGCTACGGCTACCACGGCGGTTACGGATACCGCGGCGGTTACGGATACGGCGGCTGGTATGGTGGATACCGTGGAGGTTGCTGCTACGGCGGCTATGGTTGGTGGGGGCCCGGAGTAGCGTTGGGGCTCGGGTTAGGTGCGATAGCCGCGGCGCCATATTATTATCCGCCGCCATACTATTATCCGCCGCCGCCCGTCGTTTACGCGCCACCGCAGACTTACGCGCCACCGCAGACTTACGCGCCGCCGCAGGCTTACAGCCCGGCACCCGGCGGCGGCGGGCAAAGTTGCTATGCGGGCGCTTATGTCTGCCCGATGGATCGACCGGTCGCTACGGGCGCGGGCTGCTACTGCCCGGGCAACGGCGGGCAGCGGGTTTGGGGGCGCGCAAGCTGATCGCCCAACGAGATCCTCGGCACGCTCGGTGTCGCGGCGGATCACACCGGTGTTGCCTACTCGCCTTCATGAGGCAAATGGATGCCGTATTTCGTCGGCACTTATCCTACAACGTCGCGGCCGTATCATACGGGCTGACGCACGCGAGAAGGCGAACGCGTCAGGCCATCCGGCAATCGCCGAGGCGAGCGGCTCCAGGTCGGCAGCGTAAACCCTCAGCCTCGCCTCTTGCGGGCGCGTAGGTCGATGATGCCGGGTGCCGTCCGGGGATCAGTGCCGTTCGGGTAGATATTGTGCTTCTGGATCTTCTGGGTGCCCGTGGTCGGTAGCGTTGCCAGCACGTGGATCCAGCCCGGCGCTTTGTAATAGGCCAACCGTTCAAAGCAGTGCTCGAACAGCGCCGACGCGGCCTCTGCCGCGGGCAGGTCGCGGTTCAGCACGACGCAGGCCAATACCTCCTCCTCCCGGATATCGTCCTTCACCGCCATCACCGCAGCTTGCTGCACGTCCGGGTGGGTGACCAACATCGCCTCCACCTCGGCCGCGGCGATGTTCTCGCCGGAGCGGCGGATGATGTTTTTCTTGCGGTCGACGAAATGCAGCATGCCGTCGGCGCCGCGCCAAACAGTATCACCGGTGTGAAACCAGCCGTCCTGCCAACTCACCTCGGTGGCCGCTTCATCCTTGAGGTAGCCGGAAAACGCGCCGCGGCGTGGCGCGGCGGCGGAGTGGCGTATCAGCATTTCGCCCGGATTGCCGAAGGTTACGTCGGTGCCGCCGTCGTCCACCACGCGGACCTCGACGCCAGGCACCGCGCGGCCGAAGGCGCGGGTGCCAACCTGACGCGGTTCCTCGAAGTCGCCGAGCAAGCGTGCCAACTCGGTCATTCCCCAGACCTCGACCATCGGAAATCCAAAGCGCTGCTCGAACGCTTGATGAAGTTGCGGCTCGATCCCGGCACCGATGCCGAAGCGGACGCAGTGGCTCCGCTCGTGTTCTCCCGCCGGCTGGCTCAGCAACAGCGGGGCGATGATGCCGAGATAGTGCACGACCGTGGCCCGGGTCTCGGCGATCTCCCGCCACCAGCGGAGCGGATGAAAGCGATCTGGCTGGATCTGGCAGTTGCCGCTCAGAATCGTTCCAAAGAGCGATATCACGCCGGAGTTTGCATGATACAGCGGTAGCGGATTGTAGATGCGATCCTGACCCCGACGCAGCCGGGCGATGCCGGGGAGTGCGGCATACCAGGCGCCGGTTGCGACTTCATAGCCGTGCGACAGGATGCAACCCTTCGGCCGCCCGGTCGTGCCGGATGTATACAGAATACTGGCTGGGGTTTCGGGCCGCGGCTGGGTTCCTTCGGCCTGGCGCGAGGGCGGCTCCAGCGCGGTATCGAAGTCTTCCGCCACGACCACCGGCGGGCGGTGGCCGGCCTGCTCCAGCGCCGACATGATGCGGTGTGTGCGTCCGGCCAGGGTGAGCACGAGGTCGGGCTCTGAGTGGTCGAGCAGATAGGCGATCTCACCCGCGCGATGGTCGGGGTTGATCGGCACACAGCAGACACCAAGCGTGTTCAGCGCCAGCTTATGCAGGACGTATTCGGGCCGGTTCTCCAGCAGTGTGGCAACGCGATGGCTGGCACCATATCCGGCGGCCTGATAGGCCGTGGCCAGTCGGTCAACCTCCGCTGCCGCCGCACCATAGGTGATCTCGAACCCGTCAGGCAGGTAGTCGCGGCCGGAACAGGCTGGAACCGCTAGAAATGGGCGGTCGGCATGGGCGGCAACGGTGGTGGCGAAGACAGCGCCGACGGTCGTGCCGTCCATAATGTCGCGCATCGCGGTCTCTCCCTCCCACAGAGCTAGCTGGTGCATAAACCAGGTTCGAATGTCCGCCCTCCATCCGCAGTGCCCGGAAGCGCTGTGGATGGCAGGTCCGTATTGGAAGCGCAGTTGGTATCCACTGAATAACCGCCTTGGGTGCAGGTAGGACAACTGTATATACTGACACCTCGGTACATCCGATGCCCTACCTCAACGGACCATTAAACCGTCGTGGTCATCGGGGTGTTGTGGTGGGTGCTTCCTGTGACGAACGGCTGGATGGCGAACCCATCCCGCATTCTCGCCCTCGAGATTCATGGAACCAGTGAACTAGAACTTCTCTACCCACGGCCGCAGTTCGACCTCCCAAGTCCACGCACTCCTTGGCTGGTTCGCCACCTGCCAGTAGGTCTCCGCGATGGCGTCCGGGTCCAGCATGCTGTCCGGGCTTTCGTTCGGGTCCGGGCGGTTCGAGCTGCGAATGCCGCCATCAATCACGAAATGCGCGACGTGCACGCCTTTTGGCGACAGTTCCCGGGCCATGCTGGATGCGAGGCCGCGCAGGGCGAACTTGCCCATAGCGAACGACGACGAGTTCGGGTAGCCCTTCACGCTGGCCGACGCACCGGTCAGCAGGATCACCCCCGACCCGCGGGCGATCATGTGCCGCGCGGCTTGCTGCACCACCAAGAAGCCGCCGAATGCGCTGACCGAGATCGCACGTGCGACTTCCTCGGGGATCAGGTCGGTCACCGGGCCGCGCGCCCGGGCACTGGCGTTGTAGACGACGATGTCGGGCACGCCCTGAGTGGCGATCACCACCTCGAAAAGTGCGGCGACCTCCTCGGGTTCGGTGGCCTCACACGCGAAGGTGGCGCCAGCCGTTTCTTCGGCCAGTTTCCGCAGCTTGTCCGGATCGCGCGACGCCAGGGCCACCTGCAGGCCGTGTTTGGCGAATAGCCGGGCCAGCGAGGCACTCAGACCGGGCCCGACGCCGACGATCAATGCGGTTTTCATGTCCATTCAACGCCCTCCGGAGATCGGTACGATGACGCCCGTAATATAGGACGCTTCCGGGGAAAGCAGCCAGAGCACGGCGGTTGCAACTTCGTCGGTGCTGCCGACGCGGCCCATCGGCACGCCGCCGACCATCCGGGTCAACCGGTCCGGCAGTCCGGCGCGGGCGTGCAGGTCAGTCTGGATCAGGCCGGGGCTGACGGCGTTCACACGGATACCGCGCGCCGCCAGTTCCTTGGACGCGCCGATCGTCAGGCTGTCCACCGCTCCCTTCGACGCGGCGTAGTGGATCCATTCGCCGGCGCCTCCGAGTTCGGCCGCGCGCGACGAAATGTTGACGATGGAACCTCCCGCGCCGCCGCGATCGGTGGCCATGCGGGCGACTGCTTCGCGGATCATCAGAAACGGCGCGCGGACGTTGACCGCCAGCACGGTGTCCAGCGTTTCCGTGGTCACGGTATCGATCTTGCCCATCGTTCCCGGTGTGCCGGCATTGTTGACCAAGGCGGTGACCGGTCCAAGTTTCTCATCGACTGCCCGGTAAAGAGCGATAATCGAGGCCTCGTCGGCCATCTCGGCACGGATCGCGATGGCGGTGCCCCCAGAGGCGTGGATGTCAGCGACCACCGCATCAGCCAGCGTTTTATTCGACTGGTAAGTTAACGCTACCGCGTAGCCGCGCTTTGCCGCCAACCGGGCTACGGCCTCGCCGATTCCCTGGCTGCCGCCGGTAACAATCATGACCTGACGCATTTCGCCCCTCGCTTGATTTGCGGGTAACATCGCATCACGGACCACGGGGTCATGCAAATGCTCAGTCCCATCATTCGGATTTTTCTGCTCGTGGCTGGTACGGGGGGCTATCTCGGCCTCGCGGTGCTGGGGTGGGGGGGCTTCGCCGCGTTCTTCTCACACCCGGCCTTGACCGCCGTGGTTGTGATACAGATCGCCTTGGCGCTCGCCGCATTTTTCGCTGGCGGGAACCTGAGCCGGGGAGTGAAAGAGGATCGGGGCAATCGCTGGGTGCTAGCCGCCCTGATCATCCCCTCGCTACTTCAGGCGTATCTGCCGGCATGGACGGACCGGCACGGTGTTTGGTGCATCGATGGCGATACCGTACGCTGGGTGGGCGTCGCGCTGTTCGCGGCCGGCGGGACCTTGCGCCTCTGGCCGGTCTTCGTGCTCGGGAACCGCTTCAGCGGCTTGGTGGCGATCCAGGAAGAGCACACGTTGGTAACGAACGGCATCTATAGCAAGATCCGGAATCCCAGCTATTTGGGCTTGTTGGTCGGCACTCTCGGGTGGAGCCTCGCATTCCGCTCCTGGGCAGGCGTTATCCTGACGGCCCTCATGATCCCGCCTCTGGTGGCACGAATGGCCTCGGAAGAACGACTGCTGCACGATCACTTCGGCGTCGACTACGACGCTTACCGCGTCCGCACCGCGCGGCTGGTTCCGGGGATCTATTAGAACATCCATCGACCCATGCTCTATCCTTCTGTTTTTCAGGATGAATCATTTGCCGGAACGTGCCGCCAGGGGCGATCCATGATCTAGTGGTTCAATCAGACGGATAGTGCCGTCTGATTTGAACCACGAGTCCTTGATTTTGTGGACCGATTCACCCGACCGCGTGGGATGCTTCTGTCGGGATCGGACCACTAGCATTTCACTTCCGTTGCCGTATCATGCCGAGCAAATGAACCAGAGGTGACGTTCGTGCTCGGTCTAATGCAGTCCCAAGGATTGATGATCTCCTCGATCCTGACCCATGCCGCGCGGCATCATGGATCGGGCGAGGTCGTGTCACGCACCCACGAGAACACCACGCACCGATACACCTGGCGCGATGTGGAAGGGCGGTCTCGCCGGCTCGTTCGGGTTCTGCAGAGGCTTGGGATTGGGGCCGGCGACCGGGTCGGCACCCTGGCATGGAACGGGTACCGTCATCTGGAGGTGTATTACGCGGCACCCGGGATGCAGGCGATCTGCCACACCATTAATCCACGGCTGCACCCGGACGATATCGCCTACATCATCAACCACGCGCAGGACAAAGTCCTGTTCGTCGATGCCAGTTTTGCCGCCCTGATTACGGCCATTGCGCCGAAGGTAGCGGAAAACCTGCATACCGTCGTCATGTTGACTGCCGCGGAGAACATGCCTGAGGTGACGCTGGCGCCCGGCATGACACTGGCCTGCTACGATCAGCTCATGGACGCGGCGGACGACGACTATGTCTGGCCTACATTCGACGAGAACACCGCCAGCGCGCTCTGCTACACCTCCGGCACCACCGGGCGGCCGAAGGGCGTGCTTTACAGCCACCGCTCCACTTGGCTGCACGCCTATGCGACCGCGCTGCCCGACGTGTTGTGCATCAAGGCCAGCAGCCGCGTGCTGCCGGTCGTGCCGATGTTCCATGTCAATGCCTGGGGCATGCCTTATGCGGCCGCGTTGACCGGGGCCTCGCTGGTGCTGCCGGGGCGTCATTTGGACGGCGCCAGCATGGCCAGCATTCTCAACTCTGAGCAGGTTACTTTCACTGCCGGCGTGCCCACGGTTTGGCTTGGTTTGCTGCAGTATCTGCGGTCCAGCGGGGAACGCCTGGAAACCGTGAAGCGCATCATGACCGGTGGATCTGCCGCGCCGCCGCTGCTGATCGAGGCGTTCCGCGATGAATACGGCGTGGCTGTGGAGCATGGCTGGGGGATGACTGAGCTCAGTCCGGTCGGCACCTACAATGCGCCCAAGACGGCGCAACTGGCGCTTTCGAAGGACGCGGCGGCGGCGCATATGCTGAAGCAGGGGCGCATCCTGCCGGGGATCGACATGAAGATCGTCGATGGCGAGGGGAAGGAACTGCCCTGGGACGGCGTCGCGTTCGGTGACCTTATGGTAAAAGGGCCGTGGATCGCCAGCGCCTATTACGGCGATGAACCGGGCAGCGCCCTGGACGCAGACGGCTGGTTTGCCACCGGCGATGTCGCCACCATCGATACGGACGGGTTCATGGAAATCACCGACCGGTCCAAGGACGTGATCAAGTCCGGGGGCGAATGGATTAGTTCCATCACGCTGGAGAACATCGCGGTATCTCATCCCGACGTCGCCGAGGCCGCGGTGATCGCCGCCACCCACCCGAAGTGGGACGAGCGTCCGCTGCTGCTCGTGACGCCGGCGCCGGGGAAGACGGTCGATCCGGCTTCGGTGCTGGCGCTGTATGAAGGCAAAGTCGCGAAATGGTGGCTGCCGGATGAGGTGGTCGTGGTGCCGGAGTTGCCGCACACCGCGACTGGGAAGCTGCTGAAGACGAGTTTGCGGACACGGTTCAAGGATCACTATGTGAAGCCGTAGGAGCCGTTCCGGATCTCCGGGTGAATCTTGGACCTGAAGCTTCTCGCCTGGGGGGTGCGGCGGAAGCCTGCCCCCCTGCCCCGCCTCTGGCTGTTCACCGATGATCGGCGCCTGCCTGACCCACGCTCCGCCGTTGCCGGCCTGCCGCGCGGGAGGGCCGGTGTGGTGTTGCGGCACGACCACGATCCGGCACGGGCGGCACTCGGCCGGGATCTGGCTCGGATCTGCCGAGAGCGGCGGCTGGCGCTGGTCGTCGCGGGGGATGGGCGGCTGGCGGCTGCATTGAAGGCCGGCGTTCACCTGCGTGGCGGGTATTGGCCGGAACCATTTCGACCGGTCGGCCCGGTCACCAGTTCCGCTCATTCCGTTCGAGATCTGAAGCGGGCGCAACGCGCGGGCGCGGAGCTGATTTTCCTGTCGCCCGCCTTCCCCACTGCCAGTCACGCCGGCACGCCCGGTCTAGGCCCGCTTCGTTGGGCCGCAATTGCGCGCCGCGGTGGCAGCGGCGGTTGGGTCGCCGCGCTCGGCGGCGTGGATGGACGAACGGTGAAGCGGTTGCCTTGCCGCTTGTGCCGGGCGATCGGGGCGATCGGGGCACTTACCATCTGGACCCACGGCACAAGCTCAGTTCGATAGCCCGTCTTGGGCCGGATCGTGGTTCAGCAGCATGGTCTGATGAAAGCTGAGGATGCCTATAGAGCCGATCCATGGCAAGATTCTCTATCGCCAGGCGCTGCGGCAAAGATTTCCTTCCGTCATGTTAAGATCAGGTCACACGAGCACAACCCAGTTGCATTGGCTCACGATTGCGGTATGTCCGCCCGCCAACAAGCACTGTAGGGGAACGCAACGTGACAACTCGCGTCCAGGACGCACCGATCCAGCCGGCTCTCATCGAAATCGAGGGTCTGACCAAACACTTCGGTTCATTCGTCGCCGTCGACCACGTCTCGTTCAACGTGAGGCGTGGCGAGGTCCTCGGCTTCCTTGGGCCAAACGGCGCCGGGAAATCCACAACCATGCGGATCATCGCGGGCTTCATGACCCCGACGTCCGGGACCGCCCGTGTGCAAGGTCACGACGTCCAGACCGACGGCCTCGCCGCACGGCGGGTGCTTGGCTTTCTGCCAGAGGGTGCGCCGACCTATCCCGAAATGTCGGTCGTGGGCTTTCTTCGCTTCTGCGCTCGGATTCGCGGGTTCACCGGTTCCGAACTGGCGGATCGCGTCGATCACGCATTAGGGCTGACCACACTACGAGGTGTGCGGCTGCAGACCGTCGAGACGCTGTCTAAAGGCTTCAAACGCCGGGTTGGTCTCGCGCAGGCGCTGCTGCACGATCCGCCGGTGCTGGTGCTGGATGAACCCACGGATGGTTTGGACCCAAACCAGAAGCACGAGGTGCGCGGCTTGATCGAGCGAATGGCGCCGGACAAAGCAATCATCATTTCGACGCATATTCTGGAGGAGGTGGATGCGGTGTGCTCGCGAGCAATCGTTATCGCCGGCGGACGCATCGTCGCGGATGCGACACCACGCGAACTGGAAGGGCGGCATCCGTCCGGGCGGCTGGAGGAGGTGTTCCGGATGCTGACCTCGGAGGCCGCGTGATGAGCCGGATCCTGACCATCGCCGGCAGGGAACTGCGGGCCTATTTCGCCACCCCGGTCGCCACCGTGTTCATTGTCATCTTCCTGGTCCTGCAAGGGGCGCTGACTTTCAACCTCGGCCAGTTCTTCGATCGGGGTATCGCCGACCTGAACCCGTTCTTCACCTTCATCCCCTGGGTCTTCCTGCTGCTGATCCCCGCCATCACCATGCGCCTGTGGGCCGAGGAACGCCGGCTCGGCACCATCGAACTTCTGTTGACCCTGCCGATCACCCAAGGCGAGGCCGTGCTGGGGAAATTTCTCGCCGCCTGGGCATTTTGCGCCATCGCGCTGGTGCTTACGTTTCCGTTCGTCATCGCCGTCAATATCCTCGGCTCGCCGGACAATGGCGTGATCGCGTCGGGCTATATCGGCTGCCTGCTGGTGGCCGGCGCTTTCCTGTCGGTCGGGGCGGCGATGTCGGCGGTGACCCGCAACCAGGTGATCGCATTCGTGCTGGCCGTGGCGATCTGCTTCGTCTTCGCCGTCGCCTCCAACCCGATCGTCAATGACTTCCTGGCGCAGAACGTCCCGGCTCTGGGCGAATTCACCCGGCGTATCGCGTTGATCGACCGGTTCAACGACTTCACCCGAGGCATCATCGCCCTGCGAGACCTCATCTATTTCGCGACGTTCATCGGATTCTTCCTGTTCCTGAACACCGTTCTGGTCGATCAGCGGAAGGCGGACTGAGCTATGCGCCGACTGTCCTTTTCCATCCTCGGTGTCATCGCCGCCGCGGCGATCGCCATCGGCATCAACATGTTCGCCGATGCCCGGCTGGCGAATGTGCAACTCGACCTGACACAGGGGAAAATCTACACCTTGTCGCCCGGCACCAGGCAGGTCCTGGCCGATCTGAAGGAGCCCGTCACGCTGCGGCTGTTCTACTCCCGCCAACTGGGAAGCACGGTGCCGGCCTACGGCACCTATGCGGATCATGTGCGGGAGATGTTGCGCGATTATGCTTCGATTTCCCATGGCAAGGTAAAGCTGGAGTTCTTCGACCCCGAACCGTTCAGCGACACCGAAGACCGGGCGATGGCATATGGCTTGCAGGCCGTGCCGCTGGATCAGGGAGCGACGCAGGTCTATTTCGGCCTCGCGGGCACGAACCTGGAGGATGACGAGCGGACCATTCCGTTCTTCCAGGCCGAACGCGAGCGGTTCCTGGAATACGACCTGACCAAGCTGGTCTATGAACTGTCCAATCCGAAGCGGCCGGTCATCGGGGTGATGTCCTCGTTGCCGCTGGAGGGCGATCCGCGCGGCATGATGATGACGCAGGGGAAGGTGGCCAGCCGTACGCCTCCGCGGTTCTGCTGCGGCAGACCAACACGGTGAAGACCGTTGCCACGGACGCCCAGGTGATCGATCCGGACATCCAGGTATTGCTGGTCGCCGAGGCGCAGCACCTGTCGCCCGCGACGCTGTATGCGATCGACCAGTTCGTGATGCGCGGCGGCAAGCTGATGGCGATGGTCGATCCGTGGAGCGAGGCGATGGCGGCGACGCCCTCGCAGGCCGGGATGCCGCCGACTGACACCCATTCCGACCTGAAGAAGTTGTTCGACGCCTGGGGGATCGAGTTCGATCCGCACCAAGGTGGTCGGCGATCTGACCGGCGCGTGGCGCGTGCGGCGGCGGTGGCGACCGGATGCAGGCGGTGAACTATGTCGCCTGGTTCAACATCCGAGACTGGGATCAATCACGACGACCCGGCGACGGCCGATTTGCAGCAGGTGACGGTGGCGTCATCGGGGTTCCTGGCGAAGGCCCCAAACGCGTCCATCGACTTCACCCCTATTCTGAGCAGCAGCGACCGCAGCGGCCTGATCCCGGTCGACGAGGTCAAGATGCCTGACCCGGCCAAAGTGCTGGCCGGTTTCAAGCCGGAGGGCGGGCCTCGGGTGATCGCCGCGCGGGTGCACGGGGTGCTGAAATCGGCGTTCTCCGGGCCGCCGCCGTTGCAAGGGGACCAGAAGCGGCCGGACAATTTTCCCGCGCATAAAGCGCAGACCGACGGGCCGGCGAACATGGTGGTGGTGGCGGATTCCGACATTCTGGCCGACCGGTTCTGGGTGCGAATGGCGGATTTCTTTGGCCAGCAGACTGCGACCCCGTTCTCCGACAACGGGCCGTTCGTGGCCAACCTGGTCGGAACCTTGACCGGCAGCGACGCGCTGATCGGGCTGCGCTCGCGCGGCGACACCAACCGTCCGTTCACGCTGGTGGCGGCGATGCAGAGTGATGCGGAGGCGAAATTCCGGCAGACCCAGCAGGCGTTGCAGGCGCATCTGGATGAAACGCAAAAGCAGCTCAAGACGCTGCGCTCGGGCGGCGGCGAGGGCGACAAGGCCAAGCCGGACGCCGTGATCACCCCGGACCAGCGCGCCGCGATAGAGGCCGCCCGGCAGGATATGCTGCAGACACGGCAGAAGCTTCGGGCGGTGCAGTTGGAGCTTAACCGCGATATCTCGACGCTCGCTGATGAGATGCGGGTTTTCACCATTGTTCTGGTCCCGGCGCTGCTGACGGTGCTGGCGATCGCGATGGGCATCGTGCAACGGCGGCGGCGCGCGAGGGTTCGGCGATGAGGGCGCGGACGGTCGGCCTGCTGCTTGGGTTGGGGATTCTCGCGATAGCTGGTGGCTGGTATTTCGGCACGGCGACGACACCGGCCGAACAGACGGCAGTATCGCGGGGGCAACTGATGTTCCCTGATCTGGCGCCAAAGCTGAAGGACGCCGCCCGGGTGGAGATCACCCATCAGGGCAAGCAAACGATCATTGAGAAGCGGGCAGACGGCGGCTGGGGCCTTGCCTCGATGCACGACTATCCCGTGCAGGAAACCAAACTGCGGGGCGTGCTGACGGGGCTGACGGAGCTGCGCCTCGCAGAGCCTCGGACGACCGATCCGGCTCAGTTCGGCCGGCTGGGCGTTGACGATCCCACAGGGGCGACATCCTCGGGCGATCTTTTGCAGATATCGGATGGCGCGGGGAAGCCGATCCTGGCGGTGATCCTCGGGCATCGGCGGGCTCGCAGCCGGGGGAATGTGCCGGATGAGATCTATGTGCGCCGGCCGGACGACAAGCAGTCCTGGCTCGCGGAGGGCAGCCTGCAAGCCGATGCCGACCCACAGATGTGGCTCGACCGCGATATCATGAACATCAGCCATGATCGGATCACTTCCGCCGCGGTCGGCGATCAGGCGCTGACATTCGGGCGGGTCGAAGGCAAATTCGTCCTGACACAGCCCGCCGATCATCCGAAGTTGGAAGACTACAAGGTGGACGACGTCGCCCGAGGGCTGGAGTCATTGACGCTCCAATCGGTGAAGGCGGACGCGGATGCGCCGGCTACTGAGGCCGGGCACGCGGTGTTCACCACCGATGATGGACTTGCGGTGACGATCCGGGTGTTTCACGCTGACAAGGAAGTTTGGGCACGGTTCGCGGCGGCAGCGTCGTCGGACAAGGCGAAGCCGGAGGCGGACAAGCTAAACGGCCGTTTGAATGGCTGGGCGTATGAGATCGGTTCCTGGAAGGAGAAGTCACTGGTGCCGACGATGGACGACCTGAAGGCCCCGGAACCAGTAAAACCAGCGCCCGTACCTGCACCTGAAGCCGAAAAGAAATGACCGACCGCGAGTATCCCGCTCGCCCTATTGTCGGGATCGGGATCGTGGTGATCAAGGACGACCTGGTGCTGCTGTGCCAGCGGAGCAAACCACCGAACCTCGGCAGTTGGACGCTTCCAGGAGGCGCCCAGGAACTCGGCGAGACTTGCGAGCAGGCGGCCCGGCGTGAACTGCTGGAGGAATGCGGTCTAGAGGTCGGTCCGCTGCACTTTTGCGCGCATGTCGACACGATTCGGCGCGATGACGATGGCCGTGTCAGATTCCATTATACCATCCTCGATTTTGCCGCGCGTTGGGTGGCGGGGGATCCAGTGGCGGCCTCCGACGTCAGTGCGGCGGTTTGGGCGCCGATGGCAGAGCTGGAGTCCTATGGGCTCTGGTCGGAGGCGCATCGGATCATCGAGATCGCCCGGACCCTCGTAGCATAACCACTGTGGGAGAACCGCTGGAGGGGGACCGCAGGAACCACGGGCTTGATGGTCTTCGCGGTATCGCCGCCCTGTCGGTCGCCCTGGGGCATTGCGTCCTGCAGGTTACTGGCCTGCCGCTTTGGGGCACAAGTCTGCGCGATTTTCCTTCGATGGCATGGCCGGATATCGGCATGCGCCTGTTGTCCTCGATGCTGCCAAGCGACGCGGCTGTCACGGTCTTCTTTGTGCTCAGCGGACATGTTCTTTGGCAGTCGTTTCGACGCAAGAGGCTGCGGTTCTTTGCTGGCCTGCCGGATTATGCTTGCTCCCGCATCTATCGGCTGTTTCCCTTGGCGATCGTCAGTGCACTGCCGCTTGGACTGCTGACGGCGGCACGCGCGCCGGAACTTGTCAGGAATATGTTACTTTTGAGCAATAGCCTGAACGGCGTGTTGTGGTCGCTGCAGGTCGAGGTGATTGCAAGTTTTGCGCTGTTCGCGGTGTGGGGACTGGTCGGGGGAAGCACATGGAAGCTGGTTCTAAGTCTGATCATCGCCGTGGCGGCGGTCCCGTTCTTCCGGGGCGATATCGTGGTACTGTTCTTTCCGGCGTTTCTCCTGGGTGGGTTGATATCGTCTGTTGATCAATGCTTTTGGCATTCGCGGTGGCTCATTGGCAGCGGGCTGGTGATCCTTGTCTTCACCAACATCGTGCTTGGGCACAGCGGTATTACCCGCATGTTCGAGATTGCAGGCGCCACCGTCCTGGTCGGCGCCGTCGCGAGCGGAAAGTTTCCCGTGTTGCGGACACGCGTGCCGCTGTTCCTCGGAGCAATCAGCTACCCGTTCTATCTGACGCATGTGGTCGGTCTAATCGTTGCTGAACGGTATCTTGTCGTGCTTCCGCCGATGTCGCCGTTGGTCCTGATATCCGCATACGCTGTGGCTTCGATCGCAGTGACGATTCCGCTGGCCTGGCTGCTGCATGTTTTTGTCGAGGAACCGGTTCTGCGTGCGCGCCCTCGGATCGGCTGGTGGTGGCCTGCGCGCTTGCGCTGATGCTTCGCGGGACTGAGGACTCACAGGCGCCTACCAGGTCGCGAACATGATTGCCACGGCCACTGTCATCACCGCCGTGCACAGCCACCCCATGGCGCTCAGTCCCCGGGACAGCGTGAACTGGCCCATGACTTTGGGTGCCGTCGCCATGATCATGATCACCACCATCAGCGGCACCGCAACGACGCCGTTGATCACGGCCGACCAGAACAGTGCCTTCACCGGGTCCAGACCGATGAAGTTGATGGCGATGCCGATCAGCGTCGCGACGATGATCGTGCCGTAGAACGCCCGCGCGTCCAGCGGCAGGCGGTTCAGGCCGGTCGGCCAGTCCAGCGCCTCACCCAGCGCATAGGCGCAGGACCCGGCCAGCACCGGGATCGCCAGCAGGCCGATGCCGATGATCCCGGCCGCGAACAGAGCGAAGGTGAACACTCCGGCGATCGGCCGCAGCGCCTCTGCTGCCTGGGCCGAGGTCTGGATGTCGGTGATCCCGTGCGCGTTCAGCGTGGCGGCCGTCGTGATGATGATGAACAGACTGATCAGGTTGGAATATCCCATCCCGACATAGGTATCCAACCGGATGCGGCCGATTTGGAGCTTGCGCCTGCTCCGGGCGCCTCGAGCAGCGGTTTGGCATGCGGATCGATCCGCTCGTCCTCGGCTTCCTGCGACGACTGCCAGAAGAAGCAATACGGCGTGATGGTGGTGCCGAGCACGGCGACGATGGCGACGACGTAGTCGGTATCCAGCCGGAACGTCGGGATGAAGGTATCGCGTGCGACCAGGCCCCAGGGGGTATCGACTACCAGCGCGGTCGCGACGTAGGCCAGCAGGAAACGCGGAACTCCATTTCAGCAGGACGACGTAGCGTTCGTAGCGGGAAAACGTTTCCAGCGCGGCGCAGCCGACGGCGAAGCCGACGACGTACACGATGCGGCGAGCCACCGATCAGCAGGGTCACCGCATCGCCCATGGCCCCGAGGTCGGCGCCCAGGTTGATGACGTTGGCGACCAGCAACAGCGCGACGATCGCCCGCAACAGCGGCTTCGAGTAGTGCGTGGCGGATGTTGCCGGCGATCCCCTGCCCGGTGACTCGGCCGATCCGCCCGCTGATCTCCTGGATCGCCGCCATCAGCGGGAAGGTGAACAGCATGACCCAGCACATCGAGAAGCCGAACTGCGCCCCGGCCTGGGAGTATGTGGCGATGCCGGAGGGATCGTCGTCGGATGCGCCGGTGATCAGGCCGGGCCCGAGCGCGGCCCAAAGTCCCTTTCCCGGTGGCTTGCGCGGCGCTCGGTGGACGGCGATCCGCGCCGGCGAGCAGATGCCGTGTGGGATGGCGAGAATGAGCGCGGCGCATCGGTCGTGTCTTCCGCCAGAGAATTGATTTGGCACAGACTAGACCATTTTCACCCTGACTGTGCAGGCCGAAAATAGTCTATCTCTTTGTTTGGTCGCATCATTCACGCGCCGCGGACGTTCCGCTCGGCGCGATCATGCTCTAGCACAATCGCGGCCGGGTCGGTACATGATCATCTGGTGGCAACGGAAGGGTGGACATGCGGTCAGCCAGCAGTCGACGCCGCGATGCGGATCCAGTCGATCCTGGGCGATGGGTTCCGCGTTTTGGAGTTCGAGCAAAGCACGCACACCTCGGCTGAAGCGGCCGCCGCGCTTGGCTGCGATTTGGCACAGATCGCCAAATCGATGATGTATCAGGCGGCCGACGGGCAGCCGGTTCTCGTCGTTGCGTCAGGCGCCAATCGCATCGATGAGAAAAAGGTCGCGGCTCTGCTTGGGCAGAAGATCAAGCGGGCAGAGCCAGAGTTCGTGTTGGCGAGCACCGGGGCAGCAGTCGGCGGCGTGCCCCCGCTCGGTCACATACGCGCGCCGCTGACCTTTCTTGATCAGGACCTCGGGCGACATGAGACGATCTGGGCCGCGGCCGGATCACCAAACGCCTTGTTCGCCCTGACGCCTGCCGACCTGGTGCGGCTCACGGGAGCAGCGTTCGTCGATATCGCGAAATAGCTGGTGCGGTCGGCGTATGCGTAGTTACGGTTCGGTAAGGTCGGCATTACCAAGCTGCCGCGTGGGATACTGGATCTCGACCACCTCCAGCACTTCCGGTCCACGTGGTGTTCGCACGGTCACCTCGTCACCCTGCCGAGCGCGCAGCAGGGCCAGCGCGACGGGTGAGCCGATACTGATTTTTCCTGCGCCCATATCGGCCTCATCCACGCCCACGATGGTCACGGTAACCTCTTCGTCACGTTCGTTCGCATAGGTTACTGTGGCGCCAAAGAACACCCGGTCGCGCTGGGCCTGCTCCGCCGGGTCGACGACCTCGGCATGGGCGATCCTGTTCATCAGGAATCGCAGGCGCCGGTCGATCTCTCGCAGGCGGCGCTTGCCTTCCTTGTAGTCGGCGTTCTCGCTGCGATCCCCGTTGCTCGCCGCCCACGCCACGATCTCCACCGTACGATGCCGCTCGGTTCGCCGCTGCGCCAGTTCGGCGCGAAGCCGCGCGTGACCTGCCGGCGTCATGTAGAACTTGCCGCCGGGCAGCGCGGGTGGCGCGTCATCGTCATCGTCTTCCATTGTGTCCGTCGATAACAGTTCGCGGACCGCGTGCAAACGTCTTGCGTCCGGCCGGACGCTCCCCTATCCGCGTCGTATGCCCGATCCTGCCACCTCGGCCGAAGCCGAACTCCGTCGCCTGCTGGACATCATGGCCGCGCTGCGCGACCCCGCCACCGGATGTCCCTGGGACAAGACCCAGACCTTCGACACGATTGCCCCCTACACGATCGAGGAAGCCTACGAGGTCGCAGACGCGATCGCGCAGCGTGATTTCGCGGCGCTGCCTGACGAATTGGGCGACCTGCTGTTCCAGGTCGTCTACCACGCCAGGATGGCCGAAGAAGCCGGACAGTTCGCTTTCGCCGACATTGCGAAATGCATCAGTGACAAGATGATACGTCGCCATCCTCATGTGTTTGGCGATGCTGCGACCCGCGATGCCGCTGCGCAGACCATTGCCTGGGAGACGCAAAAATATGCCGAACGGGCCGCCCGGAAACAATCCGGCGCCTTGGCTGGGGTGCCCGTCGCCCTTCCTGCGCTGACCCGAGCCGTCAAGCTGACCAACCGCGCTGCTCGGGTTGGTTTCGACTGGTCAGACGCCGAGCAAGTTCTGGCGAAACTTGACGAGGAAATTGAGGAACTTCGCGCTGAGCTTTCAGATGCCGATCCAACCCGCCTGACCGATGAGGTCGGCGATCTGCTGTTCGTGCTGGCCAACCTGGCCCGCAAGCTGAACCTGGACCCGGAAACGTGCCTGCGGCACGCTAACGAGAAATTCTCCCGCAGATTCAATGCGATGGAGCGCGCATTTGAGAGACAAGCGAAGAGCCTGTCCGAGCTATCGCTTGAGGAAATGGAAGCCGGCTGGCAGAGCGTGAAGGCCGCCGAACGTGGTCAGTTATCCTAGGTAAGCTCTGCACAGCGGTTGTAAACGCCAGAGCTTTAGCTTCCAAAGGAATTGACTTATCCAGGGCATGTAGCGTCAAACTCGTATAGGTAGTAGAAGCGGGCTCCGGCGCTTGCGCTTTAGGCCTCCGAGGCGCTACGTTTGACAGAGGTTACGGCGAAAAATCGCTGACCGGGGGAAACACGATGACCAAGCGCTTGACGGGCGTACCTGCGCCGGACGGTGCTCAAACGTTTCGTCGCCGGCGCGGCGGTCGCCACGATCGCGCGGCCGGCTTTCGCCGTGCCGGAGGCTATCAAGATCGGCTTGGTCGCCCCCCAAACGGGTCCACTGGCGCTGTTCAATGAGGAGATGGCATACGCCCTCGACCACGCCAGGAAAGCGCTCAACAATTCGATTAAAATCAATGGCACGGTCCATCCGCTGGAGTTTGTCGTCAAGGACAGCCAGTCCAATCCGAACCGAGCCGCCGAGGTGGCCCAGGATCTGATCCTCAAGGATAAGGTCCATCTCGTCACCGCCTTCGCAACGCCCGAAACCGTCAATCCGGTCGCCGATCAGTGCGAACTCAACGGCATGCCGTGCGTGACCAACGACGACCCGCTGGAGTCCTATTTCTTCGGCCGGCACGGCGATCCGAAGAAGGGCTTCGACTGGACCTTCAACTTCTTCTTCTCGGGGAGTGGAGCGCTTGGTGCGATGATGGCAGCCTGGTCCAAAGTGCCATCCAACAAGATCCTGGGGGTGCTTTGGGCGAACGACGACGACGGCCTGACTTTCGCCAAGGTGATGCCGCCCGCCCTCGTGAAGAACGGTTTTAAGGTGGTTGATCCCGGCCGCTTCGACCTGCCGGCAAACAATTTCTCGCCCGAAATCGCTGCCTTCAAGGCGGGAAACGTGGAGATCGTGTTGGCCGTGATCCCCGGACCCGACTTTACCGTGTTCCTTAATCAGGCGGCACAACAAGGCCTCAAGCCGAAAGTCATGACGGCAGGCAAGGTCGGCGAATTCCCGCAGGGCGTCTATCCCTATGGCGATCGTGCCATCAATATGGTCACCGAGGTATGGTGGTCAAAATATCACCCGTATGCTTCCGGCCTGACCGGGCAGTCCTCGATGGAATACGCGACGGAATACGAAAAGAGCGCCAACAAGCAGGCCGCCATGGCGCTGGGCTTCCGCCACTCGCTCATCGAGGTCGCCGTCGACACGCTGAAACGCAGCCAGAAGATCGACGATCCCGAGTTCAATTCGCGACGCCCTGCGTGCGACGGATTACAAGTCGATTGTTGGGCCAATCAATTTCAGGACCGGGCCGTTTCCCAACACCAGCGAGACCAAATGCGTCGCCGGGCAATGGCGCAAGGGCAAACAATGGCCGCTGGAACTGCTCATCGTCGACAATAGCCTCTCGCCCGACGTTCCAACTCAGGGCACACCGGAACCAATGGAGTTCGCCTGAACGCCCGGCGCCGCGATCTACGGAGGTGGGGCATGGCAAATACTTCGACGTGGTTCGTTCGCATTACTCCGGACAGTGGTGATTACACTTCCCTTTGACTTGATCTGCACGGCGATTCCGGGAGCATCCAAGTTGGCGCTGACGCGGCTGGTTCCTGCGAATCCGTCAAGGTCATTTGGCTCCCCGTCCGCCGTCGGCGCCTCCCTTCAACAGCAAGAGAGACGCATTAGGGCGGTTTCAACTTTGCGATCAACGGCCCCGCCGCTGCCGCCGGCCGAGCATACAACGGCGTGATGGCCAGGCAGATTAAGCGGTGGGCAACAAGACCGCCGCCGATATCTGCCATGCGGCCGACCGCGGAGGTGACGGGCCGGGATCAAGGAATGCTGACCGAATCAACGATTGCTGACAGACCCACCCAGGGCTAAAGACTGGTCTTCTTTCAGCGTTTTGGAACACAAGGTCAGCCATCGCTATGCGAGCGCCCCCGTTACCCGCCTTGCTGCTTCCCGCGGCCTTTTATGCCGTGTTTGCGCTCACGGGTTGTAGCGCCGACAAGCCGAACCCAACCCCTGCGAACTTCGGCGGCAGCGGCGGACCTGGCGATCCGTCAGCCACGCGGGCCGGCGGCGAGGACCCCTTCGGTGTCGGCAAAGGTGCGAGCAAGGATCAGGCCCAGAGCAGCGCTGGAATCGGCGTCAACGCATTCCTCTGGCGTGGGGCGCTCGACACCATCGCCTTCATGCCGCTGGCGTCAGCCGATCCGTTTGGTGGCGTCATCATCACCGACTGGTACACCCCTCCAGGCACCAGCGGAGAGCGCTTCAAGGCAACGATATACATTTTGAGCCGCGATCTGCGCAGCGATGGAGTCCGGGTCAACATTTACCGCCAAGTCTTGCAGGGCAACCAATGGGTCGACGCGACCGTCGCCGAATTGACGGTCGGCGACATCGAGAACAAGGTGCTGGCGCGTGCCCGCCACATGCGGGAACAGTTGCAAGCGAGCGGTTAGACCGGCTGAAACCGCCAGACACGGCATCACGGATCGGTCAGGTCGTCTCGGCGGGCGTTGGCAATAGGTCCTCGGGATATGTCTATCCCGAAATCATCCGCCCGAGCGGACGCCCGCCGAACAGGTGGACGTGGAAATGGGGAACCTCCTGCCCCGAATGCTCGCCCGTGTTGGCCAGGAGGCGGTAGCCCGACGCCTCAAGACCCAGATCCTTGGCGATCTTGCCGACGGCGCGGATGAAGCCGGCGATCTCGTCTTGACTGGCCTCGGCGCTGAAGTCGGCGAACGAGCTGTAGGGGCCCTTCGGAACCACCAGGATATGAGTCGGCGCCTGTGGGGCGATGTCGTGGAACGCGAGCGCGAACGCGTCCTCATAGACTTTCTTGCAGGGGATTTCGCCGCGCAGAATCCGCGCGAAAATATTCTGGCTGTCATAGGGTGGCAGGCCGCTGACCGGCATGGGAGCATCTCCTGGGCGAAACCCGACTAATGTTCGACACTGTCTTATGGCCAGCGCTTGCGATGTGCCAGTCGTCAGCCAGGATTTACGGGATCTTCGATGTGCCCAGCTTGCGGCGGACCACCATCGTGCTCGCGCGCGCGGCTTTTTCGGCGATCCCGCTGACCCCTTCCCGGCGAATAAGCTCAGCCCAGACGTCGGAAGCGTCGACTCCGGAGGATACCCAAAGCACCAGAAGGTGGTACAGCACGTCGGCACTCTCGGCGATCAGGGCGTCACGGTTGCCGGCGACCGCCTCGATCAGGCACTCGACGGCCTCCTCGCCGAATTTCTGCGCGACCTTGGCCGGCCCGCGCGACAGCAGGCGCGCCGAATGGCTGATCGTGGGATCGGCATCGCGCCGGCTCTCGACGACCCCGAACAGACGATCAAGGACAATGGCATCCGACCCGCTCGAAGCCGCGAACCTTTCGGCGACACCAGCCTTCTTCGACTTGCCGAACGGCTTCCGCGACGCCTTCATTCCCGGCGAGGAACCGGATTTTCCCTTGGTGGATTTCGCCATGCTCAGGCCGCCTTGCGCGGCGGGCGAACCGGCAGGCCGGCATCGGCCAGCGCCTGCTTGACCTGGCCTATGGTGAATGTGCCGAAATGAAAGACGCTGGCGGCGAGCAAGCCGGTGGCCCCTGCCCTCGCGCCCTCGACGAAATGTTGCAGCGTCCCGATACCGCCCGAGGCAATCACCGGCACCCGCACGGCTTCGCAGGCCGCGCGCAGCAGGTCAAGGTCGAAGCCGGTTCCGGTGCCGTCGCGGTCCATGCTGGTCAGAAGAATTTCCCCCGCGCCTAGCGACACGACCTGCCGGCACCACGTCGATCGCGTCGATGCCAGTGTCGCGGCGGCCGCCATGGGTGAACACCGACCACATGCCGGGCGCGGTCTGTTTGGCATCGACCGCGACCACCACGCACTGGCTGCCGAACTTTGTCGCCGCCTCGCGCACCAGCTCGGGACGCGCGACGGCGGCGGAGTTGATGCTGCACTTGTCGGTGCCGGCCAGCAGCAGACGGCGCATGTCCTCGACCGAGCGGATGCCGCCGCCGACCGTCAGCGGCAGAAAGACGCGGGCGGCGGTGCGCGAAACGACATCCAGGATGGTGTCGCGGTTTTCGTGGCTGGCGGTGATGTCGAGAAAGCAAAGTTCGTCCGCGCCGGCGGCATCATACATCGCGGCCTGCTCCACCGGGTCCCCGGCATCGCGCAGCGCGACGAAATTCACGCCCTTTGACGACGCGACCGTCCTTCACGTCCAGGCAGGGAATCACGCGGAGTTTCAACATTGGCAACGCTTTAGAAAGCGCGCCGGTCCAGGATGCAAGAACATATGCACATCACGGCATGCAAAGATGGCTACAACCGGATGACGTAAGCACTTATCCGGCTCTCAGGCGGCGAAAAGCGCCAACGCCTCCCCCGGATCGACGCGGCCGTCATACAGCGCCCTGCCGACAATAACGCCCTCAATTCGCGTCTCCTTCGCCGCCGTCTTTCAACGCCGCCAGATGGGCCATGCTGCCCACCCCACCGGAGGCAATGACCGGGGTCGTCAGCCGCCGAGACAATGCGACTGTCTGCTCCAGATTGAGGCCGCTCAGCATGCCGTCACGGCCGATATCGGTATAGATGATCGCCGATACACCGGCCTCCTCGAAGCGCAGCCCGAGGTCGGTGGCCGCCATGGCGGAGGTCTTGGCCCAGCCTTCGGTGGCAGCAAATCCGTCGCGGGCATCGATACCGACGGCGATGCGGCCGGGAAATTCCTTGCAGGCTTCGATCACCAAGGCCGGGTTCTTGGCCGCGGCGCTGCCCAGGATCACGCGACGGATGCCGGCGTCGAGCCAGGCGGCGATCCCGGCAAGGTCCCGGATGCCGCCGCCAAGCTGCACCGGGATCGTGACATTGGACAGAATCGACCGCACGGCGGCGGCATTCACCGGCTTGCCGGCGAAGGCGCCGTTCAGGTCCACCACGTGCAGCCAGGAAAACCCGGCCGCCTGCCACGCTTTCGCCTGAGCACCCGGATCGTCGGCATAAACCGTCGCCTGATCCATCTCGCCACGGCGCAGGCGGACGCACTGACCGTCTTTCAGGTCGATCGCAGGATACAGCGTCAGCCCGGTCATTGGCCGGTGCCCGATTTCGCCGGACGAAGCCGCTTGTAGTAGAACAACCCAGTAACCGGCTTGCCGCGCACCAGGGCATATTCGGGATGCTCGCCCCAGCGGACATAGCCGTGCGATTCTGTACATCCTGATCGCCACCGTCTGGGTTTCGCGCACGTCGAGGTTCAGGACGTGGTAACCCAACTCGCGGGCACGCTCCTCTACCGTCCCGGTCAGCATCCGGGCGAGACCGTAACCGCGCGCGTACGGGGCGATATAGGAGTGCATCAGGCTCGCCGCGAAGGCCTGCGCCTCGTTGTTGCGCGGCGGCCGAACCAGGATGGCGGAGCCCACGATGTCGCCGTTCAGGCGGGCAACGAACAGTTCCCGCTCCGGCACCAGCAGGACACCGCGAAAATAGGTCTCCAGCGCCCGCCTGCCAGGCGGATTGACCCAGCCAAAGCCGCCGCCGTCGATGATGGCGGCATCGGTCGCCTCGCACAGCGCGTTCAGATCGGTATCATTGAACCGCTTAAGTTGCTCGGCCAGCAGTTCGGGTTCCGCGCCTGGCGGGGAGTCTGCCATGGTCAGGGCGTCCAGCGCAGGAAATTGACCAGCAGGCGGATGCCGACGTCCTGGCTTTTCTCCACATGGAACTGCGTGCCCGCCCTGTTTCCGGCGACCACGATGGCCGGGACGGTGCCGCCATACTCGGTGGTCGCGATGGTTTCGCCGGGCGCGCCGTGAACCAGCGCATAGCTGTGCACGAAATACACGTGATCGCCAGGATCCAGGCCCGCCAGCAGCGGGTGCGAATCTGGCGTGAAATCGAGCCCGTTCCAGCCCATCTGCGGCAGCCGCAGACCAACCGCTGGCATCTCGGCCACGTCGCCCTTGATCCAGCCGAAGCCTGGGGTGACCGTGTGCTCCAGTCCCCGTTCGGCCATCAGTTGCATGCCGACGCAGATGCCCAAGAACGGCGTGCCGTGGTTCGTCGCCGTCTCGATCGCGTCGCGCATGCCAGGCACGGCGGCAAGGCCCGCGGCGCAGTCGGCGAACGCGCCCTGCCCCGGCAGAACGATCCGGTCGGCCGCTTCCACGACGGCGGGGTCAGCGGTGACCGCCACGGTGGCCCCGATACCAGCCCGTTCGGCCGCCAATGCCAGGGCGCGGGACGCTGATGCCAGGTTCCCGCTGCCGTAGTCGACGACGGCGATGTGCATCAGGTAGGCTCCGGCCGATAGCGCACCGCCAAATCGGGACGCAGGTTCAGCAGCCGCACGAATGCGTCGTCCCGGTCGCCGGCGGCAAGGACGTGCGCCAGCAGATACCCGCGCCGCTCCATTGCCCAGCATCGGAGGTCATGGCCGGTGAACCCGAGGATCAACGCAAGGCCCACGGCCAGGATCGCGTCGGCGGGCCCAGGCGCCAGGGCGGCAAGTAGAACATAAGCAGCCAAACTGATCGCGGCGGCAATCCAGGCACGATGCAAAGCCAGCCATAACGGCCCAAGGAACAGGGCACCCCAGGCAAAGCCCTCCCTCACCAGCACCGGTTCGGAGTCGGGCTTCAACAGCGCGTCATAGATCTTCACAGCGCCCCCTTGGTGGACGGAATCGCGTCACCCACCCGCACATCCGCCTCCGCAGCCATCCGCAACGCACGGGCGGCCGCCTTGAAACAGGCTTCGGCAACGTGATGCGCGTTCCGGCCGGCCCGTCTCGTGATGTGCAATGTCACCATGGCATTGAAGGCGAAGGCGCGGAAGAACTCCTCGAACAACTCGGTGTCCATCTCGCCGATCTTTGCACGTTCGAAATCGACATTCCAGGCCAGAAAGGGTCGGCCCGAGATATCGACCGCCGCCTCAGCCAGCGCCTCATCCATCGGGATCAGCGCATTGCCAAACCGGCGAATGCCTCGCTTGTCGCCGAGCGCCCGAGCAAAGGCCGCACCGAGAACGATGCCCACGTCTTCGGTTGTATGGTGGAAGTCGATATGCAGGTCGCCGTCGGCCCGGACGCTGAGATCGAACAGCCCATGGCGAGCCAGCGCCGTCAGCATGTGATCGAGAAAGCCAATCCCTGTGGCAATGTCCGCCGCCCCGGTGCCGTCGAGATTGACGGTCAGGGAAATGTCGGTCTCCAGGGTCTTGCGGTCGATCGTCGCGATGCGGGCCATGGTGGTCGTCCCACTACAGCGACTGAGGCTTGGGGTCCAGGGGATGTGAGGCTGGCGGGTCGTTTGGCGTTGAGAATGTTGCTTCTGAATTACGATGGCCAGACATTAACTTCCGTGGCAGGACCGATCAGGCGCCATTGGAAAGAATGGTATGACGATCCAGCCATGGGGTTGGAGCACCGCGACGCAACCGTGACCAGGCCGTGTGGCCTATCCCAGGCTGAGGCTGTCCGCGCAGCGGTTATACGTTCAGCAGTGGTTATACGTTCACATGTCTCGGGAAAGCGTCCCTAGGCGGGTCGTCCCTTCTCAGATATGAAGTGAAAGTTGAGGAGAAATATGGGGGGTGAAGTTGCGAAAAATCTTTGTAATCATTCCGGCCTTGATAGTTTTGGCAGGATGCATCAGCAGCAGCAGTCCCCCGCCGCCTGCAAGGAACACAACGATTATCGTACCGCCAGGGTCAACCGCGGTTTGCAGTAACGGTACGGCTCCCCCCTGCGGGCGATAGATCCTACCACTCCCTCAAACCGGGTGCCTTACATTCACACAGCACCCGATATTCCATCTGACGTCGCTTGACCGCCGCCCGGGCGGAATTGATGGGCGTCACTCATCGGCGCCGGCGCACTGTGCCCAGCTTGTCACTGCCGGCGCGACGGCGATCGCCAACCGACGTTCGCACCACCGGCCAACTCGACCACCTCGGCGGTGATCTCATCCTGGCGGATCTGTCGTTCCAGCGCCCGGAGGTCTGTTCCCATGTGCTCCAGGTTCTGCTTCGCTGCCAGCATCGCGGCGACGCGCGCCTCGTTCTCGGCGGCAAATGCGGTGAGCGCAGCCTCACAAAGCTCGGCGAAAACGTATTCCTCCGCGAGGCGCGACAGCAACAGCGCGGGCGGCAGGGTGATCAACGGGGGCTGACTCGATACCGGGACAGCAAACCGGCGAAAGTCGAATGGGAGCAACGAACGACGCTCGGGTGCTACCCCGCCAGCCGACGACCAGGTTGGCACGACCAGGCCAACCTGACACCCTTGCAGGTCCGACAACCAATCATAAAGTGCCTCCGCGATCCGACCGGCCAGCCCGGGGACGAGGCTGGCGTGCGGCACCATCCCAGCGTGCCACGACACCGGGATCCCTCGCTCGGTGGCCAGCGCGATCCCGCGTGTGCCGATCAGAAACAGATCATCCGCTTCCGAGGAGGTCCCCACTGCGTTCAGCATCCGATCGCTGAAGGCGCCCGCGAAGCCTTGCTCGCCGCCGAACAGGATGACGGCCGTTCGCCGCGGCTTGCTCGCTGCCGCGGCATGCTCGTCCGGCACCAGCGCGAGCGCCTGGCCGATCGCGCCGGCTACAACCGACGCATGGGCCCGCAGCCCGCGCAGCATGACCCGCGCCTGCTGGGCATCGGCTGGCGGAAATACCGCGCATTGCGGTCACAACCTGCTCAAGCTGATGCAGGCTCTCGATACGTCGGGTCGTTTCGGCCAGCCGTTCGGTCAAGGCGACGGGTCCTGATATCGTTGCGCCAGCGTGAGCAACGCTGCGGTAAGAAGCTTGTTGTCCTCCTCTCCCAACTTTCCGCTCGTGGTCGATCGCCCGGACCGCGGGCCCCGCATGCTCGTCGAGCCAGGCCGGCAGCGCGGTTCGCAGGGCAGCGATCTTGTCGGGCGCCACGGCATCCAGCAAGTTGTTGCGGAGCGCCAGCGCCAGCGCCACTTCGTCAGCCAGCCGTAACGGTGCATATTGCGGTTGGGAGAGCAAGGTGCGCAGCCGTGCGCCGCGTGCCAGTTGGGCTTTGACACGCGGGTCAGGAACGCCACCGAAGCGTGAAAACATCTCCAGTTCCAGGAATTGCGCGTAGTCCAGCCGCATGGTGCCGGTTGCCTCTCGCAGTGCGGGCGCCTGCGTCTTCCCGCCGACCCGGCTGACACTGACGCCGATATCGATCGCCGGCTTCTGACCTTCCTGGAACAGCCGCGCGTTGAGTACAAGCTGGCCGTCGGTGATGGAGATCAGATTGGTCGGGATGTAGGCGCTGAGGTTCCCGGCATCGGTCTCGGCGATCGGCAAAGCCGTCAGCGACCCGCTGCCCTTCTCCTGTGACAGCTTGGCCGCCCGTTCGAGGAGCCGAGCATGAAGGTAGAAGACGTCGCCGGGGTAGGCTTCGCGGCCGGGTGGCTGGCGGGTGAGCAGCGCGATCTCCCGGTGCGTCGCCGCATGTTTGGTCAGATCGTCGATTACCACCAGCGCGTGCTGGCCGTGGTCGCGGAAATGCTCGGCCATCGTCATGCCGGCGAACGGGGCGATCCATTGCAGCCCTGGCGATGCGGTCGCGGCGGCGATGACAAAGATGCAGCGCTCGGGCGCGCCATGGGTTCGCACGGCATCGATAACGCGGGCCACAGATGAGGATTTTTGGCCGATCGCAATGTAGATACAAATCAGGTCGGAGGAACGCTGGTTGATGATCGTGTCGACCGCGATCGAGGTCTTGCCGGTGCTGCGGTCGCCGATAATCAGTTCACGCTGACCGCGTGCCGAGGGCGAACAAACCGTCAATCGTCAGGATGCCGGTCTGCACCGGCTCGGTGACCAGTTCGCGCTCGATGATGGACGGCGCGGGTGCCTCGATCGGGTCGTGCGCCGCGGCGTCGATCGGCGGGCCGCCATCAAGCGGGCGCCCCAGCGGATCGATGACGCGGCCAAGCAGGCCGGGACCAACCGGCGTCCGGATCACCGCCCCGGTGCCGTGCACGGTGTCACCGGCCTCCACGGCTTCGGCGTCATCGAGCAGGACACAGCCGATCAGATCCGTGTCGAGGGTCTGGGCGAAGCCCAATTGCCCCCTTTGGAACCGCAGCACCTCATCAAGCCGAACCGAGGGCAGACCGGAAATCATCGCGATCCCGTCGCCTATGGTCTCCACGCGGCCGAAGTCCTCGATCACCGGCCCCAGTTGGGCGGTTGCGACGCGGTTGACCGCGTTCTCAAGCCACGGCGCGTTGTCCGTCATCCCGGCTCAGCTCCTGGGCGATGTGATCCAGATCCGCCCGCCAGTTGTTGCGCAGCGTGCCATGTGAGCCGCGTAGCTCAACGCCGGCGATCAGCGACGGGTCGACACCGAAATGGAGCGTCGGCGTGCCTCCAAGGTACCGGCGCAGCATATCTCTGCAGGCCGTCTGGGTGTGGTCATCCAAACGGGCTGCCGTGACGACCTCCAGCGCCTCGTTTGCCCGGGCAAGTGCGCCCAGTTGTTGTGGCGGCAACGTGCCAAGCCAGGTGTCGAGCGATTGCAACGAGGCGGCGTTTAGTGCCTGGGACGGCATGCGGCCGACCAGGCGCGATGCGATCGCCACTGCCAAGGTGCGGGCTTCCAACTCTAGTTCGCGGCGCATCTGGATGCGGTCCAGCTCCAGGCTGGCCAGTGCCGCATCATGCGCCCGCGCCGCCTCCTGCGCTGTTTGTTCAAGCAGTTTGGCCCGCTCGGTCTCGGCGGCCGCGTGGGCATCGGCGAGGATATGCTCGCTATCCGCCGCCAAGGTCTTCTCGCGCAGCGCCGCCTGTGCCGCCGTGGCCATCGCTTGCTCGCGCGCGGCCGCGGCGTCGGCCAGCAGTTTCTCGGCTGTGTCCTTGCGTTCCGCGATGATGGCGACCACCGGGCGGAACAGGAAGCGTCGCAGCAGCCACAGCAGAACGAGGATGTTGATGGTCTGCAGGACCAATGTCGACCAATCGAAATGCATCAGCGAAGGAATGGGTTGGCGAACAACAACAGCAGCGCGATGACCAGGCAGTAGATCGCCATCGTTTCGATCATGGCCAGTCCGACGAACAACGTGCGTGCCACCGTATTGGCGGCTTCGGGCTGGCGTGCGATTGCATCCATCGCGGCGGCCACGGCTCGCCCCTCGCCGAGGGCTGGTCCGATGGCACCGAAGGAGACGGCAAGCGCGGCGCCCAGGATGCTGGCGATCTGGATGTAGTTCATGATGTGCTGGTCTCCGCTTTGAGTTGAGGCGCCGGCTTCTCGTTCTGTTCATTGCCGAGAACGCCGGCGATGAAGACCATGGCCAGCACGCTGAAGATGTAGGCCTGCACGGCGCCGGTGAGGAGATCGAGCGCCATCAGCGGCACCGGCACCAGCAACCCGACCAGCGACAACACGATGCCGACCACGAAGACGCCGCTCATGACGTTACCGAACAGCCGCACCACGAGGGAGAACGTGCGCGTAATCGTCTCGACCAGATTGAGTGGGATCATCAGGATTGTCGGTTCGGCGAAGGTTGCGGCATAGCCGCGCAGGCCGCGGGACCGGATGCCGAACCAGACGACGGCGACGAAGACGATCAGCGCGAGGGCGGCGTCAGTTTCCAGATGTGCCGTCGGCGGCTCGACGCCAGGCACCAGAGACGACCAGTTGGCGGTGAAGATGAACAGGAACAGCGTTCCGATCAATGGCAGAAAAGGCGCCGGTTCAGCGCGCATGGTGTCGCGGATCTGGGTCTCGATCGCTTCGGTCACGACCTCCAGCGCGGCCTGACGGCGAGAGGGATGCACCGAGAGGCGACGTGTCAGCAGCCAGCTTCCACCGGCCAGCAGCAGCATGATCCCCCAGGTTGCGACCACTGGCGTGGTGACCGCGATCGGACCGGCGTGGAAGACGACGTTGAGCGTGAGGGGGGATTCTATCATGACGGCGACGCCACCCATCGCGTCACCAAAGGGCGGACGATCAGCAGGCCAAGCGCGGTCAACAGCAGCGGCAAGGCTCCGCATCTTGCCGTCAGCATCAGCAGGGCGGCGAGTGTGCCAAGCCGCACGATGTGCAGCGCAGCGCCTATAGCGACCCGCTCACCGCCGAGGTAAAGCGTCGTATTCCACCGCAGCAGGCCAAAATAAACCACGCCCGCGACAGCCCCGGCAGCGAGGAACCCGGCATCCGCGATCATTGTCCGTGCATCCATCGCCAGGCGGACCAGCAGCCGATACCCAGTCCAAGCAACAGCAGCGGCCCGGTCCAGAAAATGCCCGTTCCGAGCCGGAAATCGATCCAACGCCCGAGGAAGACCCCGAGCAAGGTAGGCACCACGATGGCCCAACCCAGCACTCCCACCTGCGCGAGATAGCGCGCGAAGGACGGTTCGCCGTGCCTGACCCAGTCCTGGTGCCGAGTTCGACGCCGGCGGATTGACCCGAGCAGCCCATCCGGTTCCCCCGTCACGAGCCGACGCCCATTTGTCGTTCGGGGCGCAGCGCCTCGACGATCCGCCGGATCGCCTGGGTCTGCAGACGCATGGCCGCGATCCGGCCGCTCCGTTCGGCTTCTGCCTCGGCGCGGAAGCGGGAGAGCACCGTCGCTTCGAGCGCATCGAGGTCATCACCGCGTTGCGCCTCCCGGGTGGCGATGGCGATTTCCTTGCCACCATGCACGCTCAGCACGCCGCGCCGGACGGCACAGTAACCCGCTTTGCCGTCCGTGTGGCGCCAGGACACGACCGAGACGGTCAGCACCGTCAGCAGGTCGGCGTGCCCGGCGAGAATGCCGAAACCGCCACTTTCGTCCTCCGCGCGCACGCTGGCTACGTCGGCATGATCGGCGATGATGGCGGTGGGATCGGTTATCAACAGCCTCATGATACTTTTGCCGCTGCGGTCGCTGCCCCGCCTGTCGGAGCTCCGGCGGTTGCTGTTTGCCGCGCCTCCTCAAGGCCGCCGATCATGTAGAGCGCGCTTTCGGGCCACTCGTCCGCCTCTCCATCCAGAATCGCGCGACAGCCGGCGATGGTGTCGGCTAGCGGTACAGAGCGGCCAGTGACGCCGGTAAAGGCCTCGGTGACGGCGAAGGGCTGGGTCAGGAAACGTTGCAAGCGGCGTGCCCGGGCGACGATCAGCCGGTCCTGGGCACCCAATTCCTCGGTGCCCAGCAAAGCGATGACGTCCCGCAGTTCCCGCCAATGTGCGAGCGTTTCACGCACGCGTTCCGCGGTGGCGTAGTGTTCGCCACCCACGACCAACGGGTCGAGCAGCACCGAGGACGAAGCGAGCGGATCGACCGCCGGATAGATCCCCTCGGCGGCCATGCCGCGGGACAGCACGATCGCGCTCTCCAGGTGGCTGGAGATGGCGGTCACCGCCGGGTCGGTGAAATCGTCGGCCGGCACGTAGACAGCCTCGATCGCGGTGATCGAGGCGCCGGCCACCGACGCGATGCGCTCCTGCAACGCCGCCACCTCGGTGGCCAGCGTCGGCTGGTAGCCCACGCGCGACGGCAGCCGGCCCAGCAGGCCCGAGACCTCGCTGCCCGCTTGCACAAATCGGAACACGTTGTCCATCAGCAGCAGGACGTTCTGGTGCTTTTGGTCGCGGAAGTATTCGGCGACGGTGACCGCGCTCAAACCGACCCGCCAGCGTGCGCCCGGCGGTTCATTCATCTGGCCGAAGACCAGGACCGTGCGGCCCAAGACCCCGGAGTCGCGCATGTCGTACAGCAGTTCATGGCCTTCGCGGGACCGCTCGCCGATGCCGGCGAAGACGGAGATGCCATGGTATTTCTCGACCATGGCGTGGATCAGTTCCATCACCAGGACGGTCTTGCCGACGCCGGCGCCACCGAACATCGCCGCCTTGCCGCCCTGGGCGAGTGGCACCAGGAGATCGATGACCTTGATGCCGGTTTCGAAAATCGCGCCGGTCCCGGTTTGTGCGGCGAGCGGTGGTGGCCGGCGGTGGATCGGCCAGCGAGTGGTATCGGCCGGTAGCGCCGCCCCGAGATCCTTGACCTCGCCTGTCACGTCGAGCAGCCGCCCCAGCACGGCATCGCCGACGGGCATGGTAATCGGACCGCCCGTCGCCTGCACCGGCGTGCCGCGGCGGAGGCCTGCTGTCGGCTGCAACGCCACTGCCCGCACGGTCGTGTAATCCAGGTGGCTCTGCACCTCGGCAAACAACGGGCCCGGCTGGTCCCACTCGACCCTCAGCGCCTGCTCGATCGGCGGCAACGGGCCGATATCGAAGGTGATGTCGATGACCGGTCCACGCAGAGCAACAACCCGGCCACGGCACGGAGTGGGCGACGATGACATGGCCGGTCTGCCGGGTGGGTTCAGATTGATTCCGCAACCGCGTCGGGCGTCCGCGCGATCGCACGCACGACATCTGCTCGGCTGACAATCCCGACGAGTTTGCCGTCACGCACAATGGGTATGCGCTTGACGTGATGGCGTCCGAGCAGGTCTGCCAGTTCGGGCACGGTGGTATCTTCCGATGCGGTGATCACCGGTGTCACCATCAGGTCGCGCGCGGGGTGGTTTTCCATCTTGATACATTCGAGGAAGGATGGCGCGAGGTCGGTGCCCTCGGCCAGCAGACTGAGCCACCAAGCGCGCTTGGATGCGGGCTCCTTGCCGAATGGCCGAATGAGATCACCCTCACTCAACATACCGAGCACGCCGCCGTGCGTGTCGCAGATGGGAACGGCGCTGATCCCGTGGTCGCAGAGCAATCTGGCGACGGCGGCCACGGTATCGTCAGGATGGGCGGTCATCACTTTCCTGGTCATGATGTCGGTAGCGACTAGCGACATTTGTGCCTCCTACGTTATGCGCTTCGCGCGATTGAAGACGCCGCTCGGGTTCCTGGACTGACAGGCCTAGGCTGCCGCGTCGGTCTGCTAAAGACCGCCGACGAATGATGCGGACATCGATGTTGCAACGGCCGGAGATAGAACGCCGGGCAATGTGCCGAAGCGGGTTGACAGGAATGGAGTCACACCGAAGCGGCCGGTGAAGGTGTCGAACAACCGGTCCATCTCGCTCCTGAGCGAGCTCCAAACGTCAGGTGTGTCGACCTTGGCAAGCGCGGACGGCTTCACTGGAATCGGGACTGTAGCCATGACCGGACCTCCATTCGGATTAGCTGGCTATTGCTGCCAGACGGTCGCGATTATACTCGATTCCACGATCACGGCTTTGATGTAGGTCAACGATCAGTGCAGTTTATGTCTGGATATCATGTATCGACGAGACGGCGGATCACGCTCGCCCTGTCAGGAGCAGGGCACCTAGTGGTTCAAATCAGATGGATAGTGCCGACGCCCGCTGCCAAGACGCCGTCACCTCCATTACCCTGGCTCCGGTGCGGACCTCGACGCCCATCGCCTCGAGCAGGCGATGGGATGCTTTGGATATGCGTTCCGGCAGGCCGCTCAGGATGCGCGGCGCGGCCTCGATCAGGACAATGCGGACATCGCGATGCGGATCAATCCGATCGAGCCCGTAGGCGACCACTTCGCGGATGGTGCGGTGCAGTTCTGCGGCCAGTTCGGTGCCGGTCGCGCCCGCACCAACAATCGCAACGTGGAGTTGGCCGGGAAGCACCGGCCCTTCCTGCGTCTGCGCGCGCAGGCAGGCGTTGACCAGGCGCCGGTTGAAGCGCTCGGCTTGTGCCTACGTTTCCAGCGGCACCGCATATTCGGCAACGCCCGGTGTACCGAAATCGTTGGTTATGCTGCCGATCGCAATCACCAGCGTGTCGTAACCGACCGACCAAGCGTGGTGGGGTGATCTGGTGACCTTCGTCGTCCAACGTAGCTGCGAGATGCACCTGTTGTCTGGTGCGATCGAGCCCGATCATCTCACCGAGGCGATAACGGAACCCGTGCCAGTGCGCCTGGGCGAGATAGGCTGATCGCTCTGCAGCCAGGGTTCGATCAGCTCGTACTGCGCATAGAGGCCAGTAAGGTCAGGAATGAGGTCCTTCAGCACCGGCAAATGCGGCAGCGGCGTGATGCGGCTGGTGCCCTTCTTCAGGCTGTCCATTGGCGTCAGGCACGCCAAGTGGTTCTTTCCATCGATGTTCATCGCGCAGGAGCCGCATACACCTTCCCGGCACGATCGCCGGAATGACAGCGAGGGGTCAATCTGGTCATTGATCTTGACCAGCGCATCGAGAACCATCGGCCCGCAGTTATCGCGATCGATGTGAAACGTGTCCATCACCGGATTGGCATTCTTTGCCGGATTCCAGCGATAGACCTGCAAGCTCTTGACATTGCTGGCTGGCTTACTCAGCGCCCAGTCCTTGCCCTTGCCCACCTTCGAATTCGCTGGAAGGGTAAACTCTGACATAACAGGTTTCTCCTTGTGCTGCTTAATGCGTACGTTCCGCGGGTGGGAAGCTTGGGCCATCATTCGAAAGTGCGTGGAGATGGACCGGGCGGTATGCGAAGGTGACCTTCCAATCTTCGTCTTTCCAGGCCACCGTGTGCTTGAGCCAGTTCTTGTCATCCCGTTCGTGGCAATCCTCCCGCGCGTGTGCACCACGTGATTCTGTCCGCTGACAGGCGGAATGCGCGATCACCACCGCATGATCAGCCAGATTCGCTAGTTCGAGCGCCGAAACCAGCGCGACATTCCAGAACAGAGAACCATCGTCGACTGTTACTTGCTCGAGTGGATCGCGCAGAGCTATCAGCTTGTCGAGTCCCTCCTTCAACGTGTCGCCGCGCCGGAACACGCTGAAATGAGACTGCATCGCGTCTTGCATCATGGGGCGAACCTCGCCCGGTTTGTTGCCGCCCTTGCTGTGGCGGATCCTGTCGAAACGGTCCAGCGCGCGTGCCTGCAAAGGGCCGTTCGCCTCACGTACCCGGGAGCCGGGCTTAACAATCTCGGCTGCCCGCAAAGCGGCGGCGCGGCCGAAAACGATAAGGTCAAGCAGGCTGTTGGTGCCGAGCCGGTTGGCACCATGAACCGATACGCATGCGGCCTCACCGATCGCCATCAAACCTGGCACGACAGCGTCCGGGTCATCTTTTGTTGGAGAAACGACTTGCGCGTTGATGGTGGTCGGAATTCCGCCCATGACGTAGTGCACCGTGGGAATTACGGGGATCGGTTCCTTGTGGGGATCGACGCCTGCGAATATGCGTGCGGATTCGACGATGCCGGGAAGGCGCTCGTTGAGCACGTCCGCCGGCACATGTTCGAGATGCAGATGAATGTGATCTTTCTTCTCGCCGACGCCGCGTCCTTCGCGGATTTCAATCGCTTCAGCACGGCTGACCACATCGCGTGAGCTCAGGTCTTTCTCGTGCGGGGCGTATTTGGGCATGAACCGTTCGCCCTCGCTGTTGGTCAGATAGCCACCTTCGCCACGGGCGCCCTCGGTAATCAGGACGCCCGCGCCGTAGACACCGGTCGGATGGAACTGGATGAATTCCATATCCTGCAGCGGCAGGCCGGCTCGCAGCACCATGGCGTTGCCGTCACCGGTGCAGGTGTGCGCCGAGGTGCAGGATTGATAGACCCGGCCGCAGCCCCCGGTGGCGATCACGGTCATGTTCGCTCGGAACCGGTGGATCGACCCATCCTCCAGGCACCAGGCCAGCAGGCCACGGCATACGCCATCCTCATCCATCAGCAAGTCGATGGCGAAATACTCGATGAAGAAGCGTGCCTGATGCTTGAGGCATTGCTGATAAAGCGTGTGCAGGATCGCGTGACCCGTGCGATCCGCGGCAGCACAGGCACGAAAAGCCATGTCTCCCTTCGCGTAGTCGGTCGTGTGACCTCCGAAGCGGCGCTGATAGATCGTGCCGGCCTCGGTGCGGCTGAACGGCACGCCGAGATGTTCGAGTTCGATGACGGAGGGAATAGCCTCGCGGCACATGTACTCGATCGCATCCTGATCGCCGAGCCAGTCGGAGCCTCTGACGGTGTCGAACATGTGCCAGCGCCAGTCATCCTTCGCCATGTTGCCGAGCGCTGCGCTGATGCCGCCTTGCGCGGCGACCGTATGGCTGCGCGTCGGGAATACTTTGGTCACGCACGCGGTGCTAAGTCCGGCTGCGACCATCCCCAGCGTTGCCCGCAGCCCGGCGCCGCCGGCACCGAGGACCACGACGTCGAAGGAATGGTCGACGATGTCATAACTGTTTGGCATTCAATGTCTCCTTACCGACCGAGGAAAAGTTTGAGCACGGCGAGCACGCCTGCGCCGCCAAGGATGATGGCGATGGCGCGCACGAGCAGGTCGGCGGCGAACCGCAGAGCGCGGGTGTGCACGTAGTCGTCCAGCACTGAGCGCAGGCCGACGACGGCGTGCGCGAAGAGTGCCACCAGGAATAGGATTGTCAGGAACGCCGGCACGGGCGAGCCGAGCCAGGCGGCGGCCGTCACCTGGTCCGAGGTGGCGAGCGACAGCATCGATGCGACGAAATAAAGACCAAGCGGGATGAGAGCGAGCGCTGTCCGGCGCTGCACCCGCCATTCCCCCAATCCCTCGCGGGCGCTCCCTAGATGACGCACGCGGCGAAGCACCGTTTCATCGCGCAGTGCGGTCGCATTTGGAAGGGAAGTATCGGGCATTGGATTTCTCCTAGAGAAGCACGTACAGCCAGGCGATGACGGTCAGCACCGCGGTCGCCGCGATGACGAGGATACCGTTACGATACGCGTCGCGGATCTCGAAGCCGTAGCCGAGGTCCCAGGCCAAATGCCGGATGCCGCTGCAGAGGTGGTAGAAGAAGGCGATCGACCACAGGAACAGCAGCAGCACGCCGATCGGCGAGGCAATGAAAGCATGCGTGGCGGCAAACGTGTCCCCGCCGGCGGCGACGGCAATCAGCCACCAGGTGAGCAGGACCGAACCCACAGTCAGGGCGATCCCGGTGAGGCGATGAAGGATCGAAAGTGCCGATCCGATCTGGAAACGGTACCAGACCGGGAACATGAAGGGTGACAGCGGGCGTTCCATCAGCTGAGTCTCCTAAGTATCAGTTTTCGTTTTACTCCAGGGTTCGGCTTGGTTTGGCGCAGAAATCGCGCAGCATCTGCAATACGTCGTTGTTGTGCTTCGGAGGCGACGCGATCCCGCCGATCATCCAGTCGAACAACTCGGGATCGGTGCAATCGAGCAAAGCTTCGAACCGGTCGAGCCGGGCAGTGGAGAAGCGCGGCAGGCAAGTTTCCGCGAATGAGCCAAGAATGAAATCGCTCTCCGGTTCCGCGATGCCAGGACCGGAACAACAGCCGTCGGAACCGGACAGCTGAATGATCGGGAGAGGGGTGGTCTGATGCGCCGTTCAGTTGGCTCATTGCCGCTTCCTCATTCTAATAGTGCTGCGCCGTGCTCCTGACCTTGCCTCTGAACACGCCCAAACTGATCGCGGTGTAGACAAGCATGAGCGGGAATAGCGGCGCGCTTGCGCTGACTATAGTCACCATTATCCACTCCTTTGAGCTGTCTCACCGTTGCCGTCGTGCCGCGCGCTCGGGAGCGCTGCGGTCAGGGTTTCTGCGAACTGATCGGCGACGGCATTCATGATCTCGCCTCGGCCTCGCCAGAGTTACGTAACCGGATCGATTTCAACCGAGGACCAAGACGAGCTACGGGTCCAAATTTGAAGTAGTTCGTTGTGATATCTTCGACATCCAGCTCTAGCAGTGCGGCAATTCGTGAGATTAGCGTAGCAGCGGGACCCCAGGTCACTCCATTGCGCTTACGGCGAGAAGTGATAAACCTTGGTTTAGCCCCCAAGTCCTGGTGACGCAGTTTGGTCCGCAAAGACCTGTGGCACCACTGCGCCGATCCAGCGCCGATCTCCAGCACGTCGGGAGGACCGGCGCAGGTTGGGCGTAGGGTCGCCGCGCATTGGCGGGCTGGCGCATCGGGGTGAGCAGGTCATCGTCGTCCTGACACCGGTAGCGGTCGCGCGGCTTGGGCATAGGCATGCCTGCGTAAGTCCTGGTCCTTATGATTGCACCGCGTGGCCATCGAATCGGGCATCGCTCCAAGGAGGACCGTCACGCCCTTTGGGCGAGTCCACGACTGTTACGATAAAAGACTGAGACTGATCGCCATTCGACCAAGCTCGGGCAACGACGTGGCCTTCATCTTCCGCATCAGATTGCTGCGATGGACCTTCACCGTGACTTCGCTGATGCCTAAATCAAAAGCAATCTGTTTGCTCAGGCGGCCCCTCACGACTTGGATCATAATTTCTCGCTCCCGCGGAACTCAACGCCTCGAAGCGCTCCTTGAGCGAACTTAAGGCTCTGTCATTCGCGTGCTGGGCGCGAGCGCGAGCGAGGCCGAGATAGACCGCGTCGACGAGGTCCTGTTCACGAAACGGCTTGGTCAGGAACTCAATCGCCCCCCCTTCATCGCTTGCACCGACATCGGAATATCGCCGTGCCCAGTGATGAAGATGATTGGGATGTGGATGTTCGCCGCGGCGAGTTCGCGCTGAAGCTCAAGACCGCTTCGCCCCGGTAACCTCACGTCTAGCACCATGCAGGCAGGACCATTTGGCTTTTCGGAGTTGGAGAAGTCGGACACTGATGCAAACAGCCGGGCATCAAGGCCGAGCGATCGCAGCAGGCGCCCGAGCGACTCACGGACTTCCCGATCATCGTCGATGACTATGACGGTGGGATTATTTTCAGGCATCGCTTCTACTTGCGGTGAACAGGGACAACAAATGGAACCCTCTTCCATCTCCGAAGCCTGACAGTGATCGGCGGCACACTGCCACCATTTTACGGACGGGACTAGGCCCTTTCTTCCGTCCTGCTCCCGCGGGGTAAACTAAGGTTTAGAGGCTCTAACGCTAGGCTTTTGTCGCAGCCGTGTGTTAGTAGCGCCAAGCGAAAAGCTGGAGGCCGTCGTGCCCAATGGAGAGTTGATTGCCATCGTTGATGATGATCTGCCTGTTCGCGAATCCCTCAGAAGGCTTATGAGATCGGTGGGCTATACGGCCGAAGTTTTCTCGTTGGCGGACGATTTTCTCGCATTCCCTCGTCTCGACGAGACGGCCTGCCTGATCGGTGACATCTGCATGCCCTCGATGACCGGGCTGGAACTCTACCAACGGCTGGTCGAGACAGGCCACCCGATACCAACAATTCTCATTACGGCCTATCCGGATGATGCTGTGCGGACCCGCGCCCTGAGCGAAGGAGTCATTTGTTATCTGCAAAAGCCGTTTCACGAGAACGACCTCATGCGTTGTGTTAGTAAGGCTCTCGAGCGGGGCAACAGTCCGAAGACAATTCCTAACTCCGCTTACACCGTTGGCAGCGTAAACTGAAAGGCGGCGCCTCGAGGCTCGTTCGCCTCTACCCATATCCGGCCCCCGTGAGCGTCGACAATTGACCGACAGATCGACAGACCCATCCCCATACCACTTGATTTGGTGGTGTGGAAGGACTCGAAGACACGCCCAGTATTATCCGGATCGATCCCTGGCCCTAAGTCGCGCACGGCCACGAGAACCTCTCCCGATTGGCTCCGTTCGGTGCTGATCGACAACTCTCGTGATCCGTCGCCATCTGAGCTCATTGCCTCAACCGCGTTAATAATCAAGTTCAAGACCACTTGTTGCAGTTGAACGCGGTCCCCCTCCACGAGGGGTAACCTTTCCATGAGGCGGGTCTGGACCAAGAACTCCATGCTTAGTCACTTCACTTTGTGCCAATGCAATCACCTCGTTGATCGCCTGATTAAGGTCAAAGCTGTCATTTCGCGGAGGCGCTTTCCTGATGTGATCACGTATCCGGCCGATGATCTCACCCGCTCGATCGGCGTTATTCACAACGCTGCCGAGTGCTTCCCTGACCTCCTCCAGATCTGGCGGGCTTCTGTTTAGAAAGTTCAGAGCTGCGCTGGCGTTGTTGCGCGCCCCGTTTCGATGCCACGCGCCGTGTAGAAGCGAGCGGCAAGCTCATTGGCGACTGCTTCGTTGTGGACGAAGCCGCTGGCGCGAGCCGAGCGGATGGCCCGCTCGTAAAGATCCATGGCATCGAGAGCGCGCCCCTCGATCCGGGCGATCTCCGCACCTACTAGTGCGGCGCGGTTGTCGAAATTCTCCGGACAATTCGCCGCCCAGATCCGGAGCTGCTCGTAATGCGCGGCGAGAGCGTGCAGGTGCTGTCGTTGCTCGTGGACTGGCGCGGAGCCGCAGGAAGCTGCGCGGGCGAGCGCGCTATAAAAGTGATATTCCACCGCCTCGAAGACTGTCAGCGATGTCTCGAGTAACCGTTGAGCGTGCGACGAGGCCTCGACGGCCGACGTGTAGTGGCCGGCAAAGAAGCGCGCCTGCAGATTGCGGATCCAATACCAGAACTCCGCACGCGCCAAATCCGGATTACCGGCGAAACGGCCCTCGATGCCCAGCTCGCTAAATTCATCGTCATCAAAGGAGCCGAATGTCTGGGTCAAACCGCGGAGTGTCCGAACCAGTCCGAGCTGCGGGGCGATCGCGTCAATAACGATACCGAAGCGCGCCTTCCGCGCGAATGCGAGACCCTGCTCGGCTTCGCGTTGTACTTCGCCTAGGGGATCGCCTGCCGCGAGAAGATTTGTGACGATCATGTAGCAGGCGTACCCAGCGGAAGTGAGATCGCCGGTCTCGTATGAAACCTCGAACCCGCGACGCACCAGATCGCGGCTGCCCCGGACGTGCTTGGTCCATATCACGAGGGAAGCTCCGAAGAGCAAATAGGTCCTGGCCCGAAAGCGCTCAAAACCCCGCCTATCAACAAGCTCATATCCAAGCTGGCCAAATCGATATCCGGCCTCGGAGTCGCCGAAGCGTGAGGTGGCGATCATGCCAAGCCGAACGTAGGCGGCGCACGAGCCGTCACCGTGGCCCTGTTCGAGGCTAAGAGTAACCGCCTGGCAAATGACGACCGAAGCCAGGTTCGGATCTGTGACCATGGCAGGGGGCCCGAGCTTGGTGAGCACAGCGAGAGTCGCAAGATGCACCGGGTCGCTCATCAACGGCAGATTTACGAGCTCCTCGATTGAGCGATCTCCAAGTTGCGACCAGATACGCTCATATTCCAGTCGCACGTCCTCGTCTGTCGGATGCGGCGACGACCTGATGCCCAGATCCCCGAGGTAGTCGATACCGAGGGCGACCGCGCGGGCGAGCTGATCAAGGTTGGTATATAAATCCACCCGCAAGCACGCGACGGCGGCTCTTTCGATAGTCGTGGCAGCATGGGTCGCAAGCACCGCCAACCGCATTTCCGCTTCGGTCAGTGCGCCGCTCAGGAACTGGCATTCGGCCCGATTCAGCTCCAGCTCGAAAATCAGCTTGTGCCGCCGCTCCCAGCAATTGCTGTCCAACAAGGCGACGCCTGTGGTCAGGTAGGTGAGTGCGGAGGCGTAAGCGGTTGCCGCCTTGGCGCGCCGGCCCGCGAGCAAATTCATCTCGGCCAACTGCTCACGTTCGCCCCGCGACCTAATCAGCGGCACAGCGCGGTTGAGCTGATTGACGATCTCGAAGATCGCCTCCTCGCGCTTTTCCGGCGGCGTATGTGCCGCAAGCAGCCTGCCGATCCGTAGGTGCGCCTCGGCACGCGATGCTTCTGGGATCAGCGAATATGCCGCCTCTTGAATACGGTCGTGCAAGAACCTGTATGCGTCCACCAGGCGCTCGACCAACTCCAGGCGAACCGCTGCCCACAGCGCCGCGCGGACCTGCTCTACCGAGGCTCCGATAACAGTCGCCAGGACGGTGACCTCGGCGGTGTTGCCGAGACAGGCCAACTGCTGCAACACCACCTGCGTTTCGGACGGCAGGCGGGTCAGCTTCCCAACCATAAGCTCCAGAACGTTGTCCGTGTAACCCTTGGTATGAATGCAATCGAGGTCCCAAGACCAGCACGCAGCGTCATGATCGAGCGTGAGCAATCCCTCGTCGGCGAGTGCACAAAGGAATTGTACAACGAAGAACGGGTTGCCGGCAGTCCTGCCATGTATTAGTTGCGCCAGCGGCGCGGCACGTTCGAAACCGCAGCGAAGCGCATCGGCGATCAACCGACAGAGGTGTTCATGGGAGAGGGGCGCAAGTGTGATCTCATCTATCTTGGCGCCGGCTTTTTTCATCGCGTCGCGCTTGCGCACCAGCGGATGTGCTTCGCCGACCTCGTTATCCCGATAGGCGCCGATCAGCAGCAGGTGACGCAGGTCCGCCCGCGTCAACAGATCCTCAAGTAAGTCGAGTGTTGCCGCGTCGAGCCACTGCAGGTCGTCGAGGAACAGCACCAGCGGATGTTCCGGGCGTGCGAAGACGTCGATGAAACGCCGAAATACCAGCTGAAAGTGACGTTGTGCCTGCTGCGCCGGCAGCTCTGGAACCGGCGGCTGGTCGCCGATGATCAGCTCCAGCTCGGGGACGAGATCGACCATGAGCCCGCCGTTCGGGCCGAGCGCGTCGCGAAGGGCGTCACGCCAGCCGGCCAGATCGGCGTCGGTTTGTCCCAGAATGTGCCTTGTCAGGCTGTGAAAGTCCTGTGCCACGGTAGAATACGGAAGGTCGCGCTTGTACTGGTCGAACTTGCCCGATGCAAAAAGTCCGAGCGTTGGAACGAGCGCCTTCTGCAACTCGTTGACCATCGCGGACTTGCCGATGCCGGAGTAGCCGGAGACCAGCACTAGCTCCGGCGTGCCGCCCTTGACGACGCGGTCGTAGGCGCCGAGCAAGACCGCGAGCTCGCGCTCCCGTCCGTAAAGTTGTTCGGGGATCTGCAGCCGGTCCGGCACGTCGTGCGCACCGGGCGGGAAGTCGTCCACGCGGCCACGAGCGTCCCAGTCGGCAAGGCAGCGCCACAGATCGCGTTCCACCCCCGCCGATGTCTGATAGCGTTCCTCGGCCGTCTTGGTGAGCAGCTTGATGATGATGGCTGAGACCGTGGCCGGCACATTCGCCATCCGCTCGGCAGGCGGTACCGGCTTTCTCGCGATATGGCAGTGGACCCACTCAATGGGATCGGAGGCGGTAAACGGCAGGGTGCCGGTGAGCATCTGATAAAGCGTGACGCCGAGCGCGTAGAGATCACTACGGGCGTCGATTGAACGGTTCATCCGTCCGGTCTGTTCGGGCGCCATGTAGGCGAGGGTGCCGGCGATGAATTCCGGAGGCTCAGGCGGCTGCCGTTCGCGGGGCAGGTGTGATGCGATACCGAACCCGGTGAGCCGGACCTCGCCGGTTCCCCGGTTCACCAGAATATTGGCTGGCTTGACATCCTTGTGGACCAGGCCGCGCTGGTGCGTCTTGCCCAGCGCGGCTGCGATGCCGATCGCAAGCCGCAAGAAGTGCCCCAGCTCCAGGGGCGCGCCGAGCAGCCGGTTCAGCGGCTCGCCGCCCGAATCCTCGAGCATCCGTATTGTCCGACCGCGATCGCGCTCAAGCGCCAGTGGCCGCGCCGCCCAAGCGCTGTCCAGCTGGTCCTTCAGGCTGTATTCGTGCGCCAGGTGATCGAGGGCGGCCGGTGTCGGATTCTCGGCGGCGGGCAGCACGGCCAGGACGGCGATCCGCTGACCGTCGACGTGCTTCACGCCTCGGCAGAAGATACGGTCGCCGTCTTCCCACGAGACCTGGAGGCGGCCATCTCCGTCAGCACCGAACCGAGACGATTGGTCCAATTGCTTTACTCCGCCGACAATCTGGCAAACCCCTTTTTAGCAGGTTACCTCGCCTCGGGCATAGCCGGGGCAGCTGCCATGAAGCAGTGCTTGTGATCAGGCGCGGCGATCCGCAAATCCCAAAGTAAGCGGAACTCTTGCTGGTGCGCTGCAAACGGGGTTGATTGCGATCGAGAATCCGTTGGGGGCGCCTTGACATACGGAAAGTCACACCGAGAAGTTTTCTCGTCGCTCATGATACTGGTCGCTCGATGTCCTTTCGTTGGGCCCCGTCAGGACGCGCTGCAGTGTTGAGTGCAGCACGTTCACGGCCAACCCGGCCTCTTCGGAGGGGCGTCATCATGCTCTCGGGCTGCATGAGCCTTTGCGGATGCTTTGGTTTTGGGACGACACGGCTTTACGAGGACCAACTCGGCTATTCCCGAGCATTGGGGGATGCGGAAAAGAGCGACACGCTCCTGAATGTCGTGCGGATACGCTATGCTGACACGCCGATTATTCTTCAAGCGACACAGGTCATCTCCGGTTACCAGCTCCAGCGCAACGTGACCGGCGGCTTCGAGGCTTTCCCCGCCGAAAATCCCAGCAACTTCCTGAGCGGCAGCGCATCGGCACAGCTCCAGCAGAGCCCGACCTTCACATTCCAGCCGCTTTCCGGCGCACAATTCGCAGAAAGCTTCATTCGGCCCCTCTCCCCGGACGAACTGCTGTCGCTCGCAACGGGCGGCTTCCCCATCGACGTCCTGTTCCGGCTATGCGTGCAGTCGATCAATGGACTTAGCAATGCGGTACCGCTGACGCACACGGGGGCTGCCGGCTCGCCCGACTTCTTTCTGCTGCTGCAAGATCTCCGTCGTCTGCAGATCGCGGGTCTGCTGAGCATCAGACTTCAGCACAACGCCGCGCGCTCAGGCACCAGTAATTCCGATCACGGTCATGTATATTTCTTTGTCGCCATTACACGAGATCCGGATCTTCTGGCAACGGCCGGCGAGGTAAAGCGACTGCTAGGCATGCCGCCTGGGGTGACCGAAGCGGAGGTCGTCTATGGTAACAGCCCGAAACCCGGGCAGGTGGCGGTTCTTAGCCGTTCCATGCTTGGCGTGCTGGTGCAACTCGGCATCCAGATCAATGTGCCGCTGGACGATGTCGCGCAGCATCGGACACTTCCGACAGTGGGTAACGTCGGACGGGAGCATCGGCCGGTGGTCATCATCCATTCCGGTCCTGTGGCACCAGCGGATGCTTTTACCTCGGTGCAATATCGCCGGACCTGGTTCTGGATTGCCGAAGACGACTTCGACAGTAAACTCGCCTTTACCATCGTGCAGATTCTCCTGGCTCTTTCGAGGACTGAAAACGCGCCGGGTGCAATCGTGACAATTCCTGCTGGTTGAAGACTCGGGTACGGTGGATGAGGGCGAGATGGCTTTGCGAATCGTCGACTGCCTGCCAGGCGGCGAATTGCCGCGGATACAGCGAATCGTAATTCGTGCAGTTTGGGAACCGGCGGAGAGTTGGGTTCAAGGGCGGGCGTTGGGGTGGACGGCCCAACGGCATCTCATGCCAAAGTTGATCACACCAAACAAGACCAAGGGCCGCCCCAATGACGTTTAAGCGCATCGCGATCGATACGTCCGAGCACGTGTTCACGCTAAATGGTGTCGATGAGCAGGGCCGCCCGGTGCTGCGGCGAGAACTCAAGCGGGCCAGCGTGGAAGGCTTCTTTGCCAAACAGGATGCAACCGAGGTGGTTCTGGAGGCCTGCGGAGGCTCTCACCACTTGGGTCGGCTGTTGAACAAGCTGGGTCATCGCGTTCGCCTGATCCCGCCGCAATACGTCAAGCCGTTCGTCAAGCGGGCCAAGAACGATCGCAACGACGCCGAAGCGATCAGCGAGGCCGCATCGCGTCCCACCGTGCGCTCGGTTGTGGTCAAAACCGTTGATCAACAGGCCGAAGGCATCATCCTCAAACATCGCGAGATGCTGGCCAGCGCACACAGGCGATCAACGCGCTGTGCGGCCATGCGGCGGAATTCGGCGTGGTGGCGGCCAAAGGCATGGTCAAGGTCGCGCCGTTGAGCAGCATCTGGAAATAGGCCGAACTTCTCGCCTGGCCCGTTTCCAATAAGATTACGGCGGCTCAAGCGGCCTGCTTGAAGATCGCGCCGGCCGCATCGGCGCGGTCAGCGATCACCGCCAGCGACTGCTTCGCCAGCCCACTAGCGGTCTCGGCCAGCGACTGGGTCTCGGTCGAAGCCAGTTCCAGCGCGGCGCGCACGCCGTTTGCCTGCGCCGCGACAAACGCCTCCGGTGAGCGCGCCGCGGCCAGGGCCTTGCCAGTTTCGACGGTCTGGCGGCCGGCCGTCTTTACTGCGCTAAGAACGCGATCGAGGATCGTGCGCGTTTCCTTGGCCCAGATGCGGTTGCTCTGCAGAGTGGCGTCGATATTGCCCCGGCCATAGGCCAGCACGCGGTCGGTCACGTCCTGCGCCTTCGCCAGGCCCGAATTCAGCTTGGACTGGACGGTATCAAGGTTCGGCAACGGCGCGTTCGCAACGGCCGTCGGGTCGATAGTGGTTTGCTTCGTCATGTCGGATTCCTTTCTTAACGATGTTCGCGGTGGCCTCCGCCGGGATCCCTGTCAGGCGATCGTGCGGCGAATGCGGTGCCATCAAGTTATGCTGCAGTGCAGCAATGCCTCAGGTTGCGTCTCACTCTTCGCGTCGCAACACCGAATATTGTGCAGCGCACCATTTGAGATGGGGGAGGGTCCACCGACGCTCCGGTGCCGGGCGGATCCCCCTTCCGAGGGATGGAGCGCAATCCAGGAAACGGGAATATGGGGTCGTCTTCTATTGGTTTCGGCACATTCCGAGACACGGCGATCCGGCGCCAGGGTTCTTCATTCATCGGGTGGCACATGCATATCGACACGATCTCGGCACTCGGCTTCTCCATCCGGGTCGGAACCACGTCGGTTCGTGAACCGCGCCGTCCTTTGCTGGTGTTCAACGGCATCGGCGCGAGCATAGAACTCGTTGCGCCCTTTACCGAGGCCATGCAGCGGGTGGGTATTCCGAGCGTTGTCTTCGATATCCCGGGCGTTGGTGGCTCCAAAAAGACGCTGAAACCGTATCGGTTCTCCGGCCTGGCGAAGCTCGCCGGCTCGGTTCTAGACGAGCAGAACATTCATGGCTCCGTCGACGTCCTGGGTGTCAGCTGGGGCGGCGCGCTGGCGCAACAATTTGCCAAGGACTACCCGGAGCGGTGCAACAGGCTCGTGCTCGCCGCTACATCGACCGGCGCCATCATGGTCCCGGGACGTCTGGAGGCGATCCTTAAAATGATCAGCCCGCGCCGCTACATCGACCCGGAGTTCATGACCCGTTCGGCCGGCCATCTCTACGGCGGTGATTTTCGGGACAAGCCGAACCTGTCAGAACTTTTGTTGCGTGGCACGGCGCCGCCAAGCAGAACTGGCTACATCATGCAACTGCTCGCGGGCTCGGGCTGGACCAGCATTCACTGGCTGCACCGCATCCGCCAGCCGGTTCTGATAATAACCGGCCAGCACGACCCCCTCGTGCCCCCGATCAACGGGCGGATCCTCGCCGCCCTGCTGCCCAACGCCCAGCTCGTCGAAGTCGATTGCGGGCATCTGTTTCTGCTGACCCGCCCGGACGAGGTGGCGGCGATCATCAACTCGTTTCTGCGGGATGGCTCGGCCGACGTGAAAGCGGAAGCCGTTACACCGTCCTGATCAACCCGAAACTCATCGCCCGCGATACGGCCTGGGCGCGCCGCTCGACGCCGATCTTCCCGAAAATGTTCTTCACGTGGGACTTCACGGTCTCCGGGGCGATACTCAGAGCGCGCGCGATGTCCTTATTGGATCGCCCCTCGCTCAACAAAGCCAAGACGGACCGTTCCCGCGGGCTGAGCCCCGGCGTTTCAGAGCCCGAGGCCTGCTCCTGCGGTGCCGCGCTGAGGCCGGCGAGGCATTGCTTCAGGAACGCCTCGCAACCAGGCAGACGTCCGGGATCGACCCGGCGTAGTACCGGCGACACGTCGGGGCGTGCGTCGAGAAACGGTTGCAACAACGAGACAGGTGCCGCGAGGACCACGGCATCGGTCACGGCATCAACCGCCTCTTCGTTGGCGCCCGCTGCTTCGAGCGCACTGGCCATCAGTATCGAAAGGCGCAGCTCTTCGCCGCGCCGCTCCGCCGAACGGGCGGCGGCGCGCAGACGGCCGAGCAACGGGATGGCACCGGCAGCTCGTCCGTCGGCCAGGGCGAACAACGCCCGGGCTTCGGCCGCATGGTCATGGATGGCTGACCGGGCGCACGGCGCCGGGGCCGGATGCTGCTCTGCGAGCCGGTCCAGCACAGCCAAGCACTCCGCCGCATCGCCGAATTGGCTGGCCGCCGCGAACAGCCGCACCCGCCATAGATTGACGCCCGACATCAGACGCACCCAGCGTCGCTCGCGTCCAACCGCTTCGGCGCGATTCAGAAGCGCGAATGCGCGATCCGGCTGATCTCGCCGCGCGGCGATGGCGACCAGGGTAAAATAGGCCTGGGCGACACATTCAAGCATGCCGATCTCATCGACGATCCGAAGACGATCGATCAGTAACGTCTCCGCCTCATCCAACCGCCCCTGGTCGTAACGCAGTGCGGCAAGCGCACTCGCCGGCATCGCCGCGGCCGCCGGATCGGGCCCGACATAAAGCTCCGCCAACTGAATCGCATCCCGGTAATGCCGTTCCGCGGCAGCGAGCCGCAGTTGCTCGTGCAGGACCAGCCCGTGAAGGCAGCAGCGATACACTTCGACAAACACGTTCCGCCGTCGCTGTTCCGACGAGAACGGCATCCACGGGGTGGCATGGAACCGCGTGAAGTCGCCAGCCTTCCAGTAGCAGAACAATGCCACATCGGATAAGGCGTTGAAAGTGGAGGCCCCCCGCGGCGGTTGTTCCAGCGCTGCTTCGGCGATCGACCGAGCGGCGGCGCTATCGTCACGGAGCGTCAAGGCAACCGCGCGAATCGCCTGGCATTCGTACCGGATATCGTCGGGATCCATTGCCGCGCCCGTGACTGGGTCGGCCTCGATCGATGCAACCTCGTTCATCGCGTCGTCGAACCGTATGACCAGGGCCAGGCTCCAGGCGATCGCCAGCCGGACCTTGATTTGTCCTCGCATCAGCCTCGCCGGCAGAACCTGCCGCCATCGCATCAGCGGCAGCAATTCGCCGCGTTTGAGCAAACCCGCGGCGCAGCGCTCCACCCAGGCAGCAGCGCGCTGCTCGTCGCCGGCGGCTAAGGCATGTGTTACGGCGTCGGTCCACAGTTCGCGCTCCGCGCACCATTGCGCCGCACGGCAATGCAGCAACGTGCGTTCAGCCGCCGGAAGCCAATTCGACCGCTCGACAAGAAAATCCCGCAGCAGCGGATGAAAGCGAAACCAAGTGCCCTCCCGGTCCAGCGGGATCAGCAGTAGGGCGCGCGTCTCGATGTCGCGCAAAACATCGCGGCTGTTCGCGATCCCAAGCATGGCGTCGCACAGCGGTGCCGTTATTTGCTCCAGGATCGCAGTGCGGATCATAAAATCGGACAGTTTCGCCGGCAGTCCGGCCAGCATCTCCTCGAGATAGCCCTCGATTTGGCGGGACGCCGTCGTATGCGACCCGGTTCGGCCCATCCGCCTGTGGCCATGGGTCGAGACCGCCACGCGCAACATCGCCGGCCATCCCTCCAGCCGCGCCGTGAGGGCACGCAACTCATCCGGGACCATCCCGCTGGGATTGGCCTGCTCGAGGAAACGCTGCATCTCTTCCGCGTCGAAACGCAGATCACTCGCATCGATTTCCAGGACCTGGTCGCGCGCTCGCAGCCTCGCCACGCGCAGCGGCGGATCGGCACGGGTGAGGATCACCAAGTGGAGATTCGACGGCGCATTGTTCAACAGGAACATGATGCCGTTATGGATCGGGTCCTGCGAAATCAGGTGGTAGTCGTCCAGGAACAGGAAGACCTCGTCGTCCCGGTCGGCGATTTCGTTGATCAGCATAACCAGGACCGTGCGGGCCGAAGCCAGCGACATTTCGCGGATGAAATCAGCTGTTTCAGAGCGGGCGCGATCTGCACATCGCCCAAGGACGCTCGCAACGTTGAACAGGAACTGGATAGGTTCGTCGTCCATCGCGTCGAGCGTCACCTACGCGACTGATCCGACGCCCTCCCGCAGCCGGTCGGCCAGAGCGGTCGCAAAACAAGTTTTCCCATAGCCGGCGGCGGCTTTTACTATCGTTAGAGTCTTTGTCTGCACGCTATCGGCGAGCGCCAACAATCGGGGCCGCTCAATGGCACCGTTCGGGATCCGCGGCGGACGGATTTTCGTCGCCAGCAGCACCGGCGCGATTCCGCTTCGCATGACCTAGGGGCCTCCAGACGGCGTGAGCCGGTCGCACAAGCCGCGCGGCAACAGTAGAGCCACCACTTACCCGCCGCAACCGTCGATCCGTCTGTGTTAGCGCAACGCGAGAATGTCCCCTTCCTGCAGAGTTAGCATTTCCCTTTTTGGTTGCCCAATGAGGGGCTTGCGTGAACCAAGGTTATCTTGTGACCAGTGGGCAAGAGCGTGAGCGGTCGCACCTGATCCGGCGAACGATCGAGAGGATGCTGGGCCAGCGTGACGCGGCGGAGCGGCTTGGGATAAGCGTGCGGCAGTTCAAGCGGCTGGTGAGAGCGGCTGGACACGACACGGCGATGCGGGTCTGATCAACCGCCAGCGTGGACGAGCTTCGCACAACCGTCTGGCGCATGCACGCGGTCTGGCTCGCCTTCCTCGACCGGGCGTGCGGTAGGATCCATCAAAGAACACGCCTTCCTATTTCTTCACGGTCCAGGAGGCAGCGGCAAGGGGGTCTGGATGAACACTGTCGCCAAAATCTTCGGCCATTACTGCACTACCGCCGCTATGGACACCTTCATCGCTAGTAAAGGCGAACGACACCCAACCGACCTCGCCGCGCTCAAGGGCGCGCGCATGGTCTGCGCATCCGAAACCGAGGAAGGCCGGCAGTGGGCCGAAGTCCGCATCAAGCAAGCGGTGACCGAATATCTGCTCGCTTCATGCGTCAGGACTTCTTCGAATTCATGCCACAGTTCAAACTGACCTTCATCGGAAACCATCAGCCGGAACTCCGCAACGTCGACGACGCCGCAAAGCGCCGCGTCAACATGGGGCCGTTCCTGCATAAACCACCGAAGCCGGACAAAGATCTAGAAGAGAAGCTGAAGTCCGAATGCCAGTTAACGGCCTGGTACGCCCCGCTGTCGTAACCGCTTCCACCGCAGAATAATTCGATGATCAGGACCTCCTGACACAATGGATCGAAGAATGCTGCGAACGAACTGACCATGACGGAATACCCCTGGCAGATACCATCGCTAGCCTGCTCGCCTCTTGGCGCGGCTTCGCAAAAGGCCGCGGCGAAGATTTCAGCGGCAGCAAGGGCTTCTCAAACGCACTCCAAAAACGCGGCTTCTCCCGCATCAAGGACGAACACGGAATCCGAGGCCGCGGCATCCTCGGCATCAAGGTCCGCGTTCACTTCGAACCCCCGCCCGACGGTGCCTGGCGATAGGTCGCACTTGCGACGTTTGCGATGGTCGCAGCCCATACCCTCTAGATGTGCGCGTGCGCGCGGAACCTACCGACCGTCGCAGGTGGCGCAAGCTCAGGCCGCAGCAGCGCGAACACAACCGCAACCTATTGAAGTAGCGCCACAACCCGCCATTGCTCCGCATGGGACACTATCCCGCATCCGACCTGTTCGGGGCGACGGCGCTGGAAGGAGATCTGTGCTGGTTCGTCCTTTCCATGTTCCGACACAGACAGATAGCGCCCGGCAACGTCGCGTTGTAGCACCGTCACTGGCGATTCGGCCAACGCCTTCTCTACCGACCCGTCGCGCGAACTAACCAGCCGAGCCACCGACACCCGAGCGCACGCTCTCTCGACACCAGCGACGTTGTCGGCCATGGCGGGCGGGAGCGCAAAATCCCTTCGGGCCATCTGTTCGACGCGCTCGAGGGCGGAGTTCGGGCCGTTCGTCGACCTGCGCCACGAAGCCTTGTCGTCGACCTGCGCCACGAAGCCTTGGACTATTGCGATTGGTTGGCAACGGCGGGTGTGATGAAGGATCTAGCGCTGATCATTAGCGTCAACTCCGCGCCGGCCCACATGGCCGCATCGCTCGCATCGGCGGATGGTGAGGTTTGGCTTCTGCAACGTCACGAAGAGCACGCAGGATGCTATCGATGGGGCGATCCGGCCTAGTATGCAACAAACGTTCGGGCATTCCAACAACCGACGCCAGATGACTGGAAGCCGGTGTTCGACGCGGTTGGTGCCGCTCTACGCGCGGGGTAACGATTTCGCTGCGGGCAAATCGGGACGCCATGTTACGCGACGGGCGTTTCTCCCCCTCGGACTTCGGCTAATCCGAAGTTCCAACTGGCCGCACACGTCGCGGCCTTTTCTTGACGACGCACGATTTTCGTTTATGCTACCTTGGCAGTTCGCGCGGAACCACACCGATGCAGAAATATCAACCACCCATTGGCATCAGCGCAAATCTTGCCGTTCTGGTCTGCGGCATTTTGCTTGGATCGGCCGGGGTTCTTGCCTATGTAGCAGGAGCTGGCGGGCTGCATTGGGTTTTTGCCTGCCGTTAGCCCTGGTCAGTTAGTAGCCATAACGACCTGCCCGACACAATGGTCCTGCCGCATGCCGAGCACCGCAGTGGCAGTTCGATCAGCGGCACATACCGCTGCCCCGCTGCGACCTCGCCACTAGGTCGAGTTCCTGCCAGCGGTCGCAGTGCATACGGCGTCCACGCGATGGACATCTGTCGGCAGCTCGCCCATCAGCGCCTCATCGCTCGGCCCAGCCCAGGTTGCCAGAACTGCCGCGCCATACATACCTGCCACATGACCATCGTCACCACCCGCCCTCGTAAGCGCCCCGCGAAGCCGGCCCAGGCGGCCGCGGCCCGACTCCGCAGAAACTTCAGTCGGCGCCGGTTAACGTCGCAGATAGCCGCTCCTGGACGCGGGCCAGAGATGCGGGGATGTCGCTGATGGCGTCGTCGAGATCTGACAGGGAACGCCAGGGACCACATTCATAAGACGCGGCCTCCGTCAT